>WYBL01000030.1 GCA_011526565.1 Acidobacteriota bacterium
CTCCTGGGGAGTGAGCTTGATTGAGAATGGGCTCGTTCTTGCCATTCAGGCCCCAGATGCCCGGCGTGAATGCCGACAGCATCTGTGGCTCAGTATACGTCAACGTATTTATGGACCTAAGGACTAGCCTGAGCCGTTCCTGCTCGCCGGGGCCGCGGTTGCCCCGGCGAGCGGTCAGTCCCCCGCGAGGCGATAGCCGACGCCCGTCTCGGTCAACAGGTAGCGGGGACGCGCGGGGTCGCGCTCGAGCTTGTGGCGCAACTGGCCCATGTAGACGCGCAGGTAGTGGGACTGCGCGACGGCGCCCGGGCCCCAGACTTCCTTCAGGAGCTGGCGGTGGGTCAGCACCTTGCCCACGTGGCGGGCGAGCAGCGCCAGCAGGTTGTACTCGGTGCGAGTCAGGCGCACCTCGGCCCCAGAGAGGAATACCCGGCGAGCGGCGAGGTCGATGCGCAGCTCTCCGGTCTCGACGCAGGGCTCCTCGGGGCTGGCCCCGCGCGCCGCGTGGCGCAGCGCCACGCGCAGCCGCGCCAGCAGTTCGCCGACCGCGAAAGGCTTGGTCAGGTAGTCGTCGGCACCGGCGTCGAGCGCCTCGATCTTGTCGCGCTCCTGGCCACGCGCCGAGAGCACGATGATCGGGACGCCGCTCCACTCGCGCAGCCTCGTCGTGACCTCGAGCCCGTCGAGGTCGGGCAGGCCGAGGTCGAGCAGCACCACGTCGGGTACCCGCGTCGCCGCCTCGCGCAGCGCCTCCTCGCCGCTCTGCGCCTCGGCCAACCGATAACCGTGGGCCGCCAGCGACGCGCGCAGGAAACGCAGCACCGGCAGCTCGTCCTCCACGACGAGCACGAGCGGCGCCTGGCCATCCGCGCTCACGGGGCCGGCTCCGGCAGCGGCGGCGGCTCGAGCCGGGGCAGCGTGAACTCGAAGACGACGCCGCGCGGAAGGCGGCGTCGCGCGTGCATCCGGCCGCCGTGGGCGGTGACGATCGCGCGGCAGATCGGCAGGCCGAGGCCGAAGCCGCGACCGCCGCGGACCCCGCGATGGAACTTCTCGAACACCTGCTCCTCCGCGCCCTCGGGCAGGCCGGGCCCGTCGTCCTCGACGGAAACCCGCATCACCTTGGCCTCGGATGTCGCCGCGATCCGGATCGCACCGGCGCCGTATTTCAGCGCGTTCTCGAGCAGGTTGACGAACACCTGCTCGAGCAACACGCCGTCGCCCGAGACGAGGGGCAGGTCCGGCGCGATCGCGATCTCGACCGCGCGGCCGTCCGTCGTGCGCCCCAGGCGGCCCAGCGCCGCGCCGACGAGCTCCTCGAGCGAGTGCCAGTCGCGCTCGAGCACGACGGCGCCGCTCTCCAGCCGCGTCATGTCGAGCAGGTTGGTGACCAGGCGATTGAGCCGAAAGGCCTCGTCGTGGATCGCCTGGGTCAGCTCGCGGCGATCCGCTTCCGGCAGCGCATCGTCACCCACGAGCGTGCTGGCCGAGCCGGCGATCGCCGCGAGCGGCGTGCGCAGGTCGTGGGACACAGACGAGAGCAGTGTCGAGCGCAGCCGCTCGGCCTCGACGGCGACCCGGGCCTGTTCCGCCTGCTCGGCGAGCCGCGCGCGCTCCAGGCCCGAGGCCGCGAGGCGGGCCAGCGTCGCGAGCGTCGCGAGCTGGTCGGGGTGGAGCGGGAGCAGCGCCGGGTCGGGGCTGACGCCGAGCACGCCCTGCACGCCGCCCGCGCCTTCGAGCGGCAGCCAGGCGGCCGACGCGCCCGGCAACGTGTCGGTGCCGAGGCCGGCAGGGCGCGCGTGTTCGAAGGCCCACTGCGCGACGGCGACCTCGCGCGCCGCGGGCATCGCGCCAGAGATCGCGTGCAGCCCACCCTCGGCGGCCGGCACCAGCACGGACGTGGTGCCACGCAGCAGGGCCGCCACCCGGCGGCTCGCCACGTCGGCCACGTCGGCCGCGCTGCGCGCCGCCGCCAGCTCGCGCGACATCGCGAAGAGCACCTGGGTCCGCTGCTCGCGCTCGCGCGCCGCGACGGCCTGGGCGCGGACGCGCACGGAGAGGTTGCTGATCAGCAGGCTCACGACCAGCATCACGAAGAAGGTGACCAGGTACTGGGTGTCGGCGACGGCGAAGGTCAGGTGGGGCGGCACGAAGAAGAAGTCGAAGCAGCCGACGCCGGCGACCGCGGCCAGCGCCGACGGCCCGCGCCCGTGGCGGGCGGCGACGAAGGCCACCCCCAGCAGGTAGACCATGATCAGGTTCGAGTTGTCGAAGCGGCGGAACATGGCGGCACACGCCAGCGTGCAGCCGACCACGACCGCCAGCGCCCAGGCGTAGCCCGCGCCGTCGGGCCGCACGGGCGGCCCTGTCGCGCGCGAGACCGGGCGCGCCTCCCCGGGTTCTCCCGAGATGATGTGGACGTCGACTTCGCCGCTGCCGCGCACGATCTCGTCGACCAGCGAACCGCGCAGCCGGTCGCGCCAGCGGGGGTGATGCGGCTTGCCGACGACCAGCTTGCTCACGTTGCGCTCGCGAGCGAAAGCCAGCAGCGTCGGCGCCACCCGTTCGCCGGACAGCACGGCGGTCTCCGCGCCGAGTTCTTCGGCCAGCTTGTGGATACCGGCGAGCAGCTCGCGCTCCTGGGCCGACAGCGGTGGCTGCGACGGGCTCTCCACCGAGACCACGATCCACTCGGCGCGCAGCCCCTGGGCGATCCGGCACGCGGCCCGCACCAGCCGCTCGCTCTCCGGGTTGGGGCGCACGCAGACGAGCACCCGCTCCGCCACCGGCCAGGTCTGCCGGATCTCGTGGTCGGCGCGGTAGGCCCGGACGTCGCGGTCGACGTGCAGCGCGGTGCGGCGCAGCGCCAGCTCGCGCAGCGCGAGCAGGTTGCCGCGGCGGAAGAAGCGGTGGACGGCGCGCGCGGCCTGCTCGGGCACGTAGACCTTGCCCTCGTGGAGCCGCTTCTCCAGCTCTTCGGCCGGCAGGTCGACGAACTCGACCTCGTCGGCGTCGTCGAGCAGCCGGTCGGGCACCGTCTCGTGCTGCACGACGCCGGTGACCTGGGCGACCACGTCGTTGAGGCTCTCCAGGTGCTGGACGTTGAGCGTGGTGTGGACGTCGATGCCGGCCTCGAGCAGCTCCTCCACGTCCTGGAAGCGGCGGGCGTGGCGCGAGCCCGGCGCGTTGGTGTGGGCCAGCTCGTCGAGCAGCAGCAGCGCGGGGCGGCGGGCGAGCGCCGCGTCGAGGTCGAACTCCGCGAGCCGCACGCCGCGGTACTCGAGCTCGCGCGGCGGCAGCCGCGGCAGGCCTTCCACCAGCCGCGCGGTCTCGGCGCGGCCGTGGGTCTCGACCCAGCCGATCACGACCTCGCCGCCTTCGGCCTGGCGAGCGCGCGCCGCCTCCAGCATCGCGTAGGTCTTGCCCACGCCGGGCGAGGCGCCGAACCAGACCTTCAGCCGGCCGCGGCGGCCACGCCGCTCCTCCGCCTGAACCCGCCGCAGCAGGGCGTCCGGGTCAGGCCGCGTCTCGCTCATCTGCGACTCTCACCCGTATCTCAACATGCTCCGCCGCAGGGGTGATCAGGCCAGGCCCAGGGCCACCAGCACCACGTCGATCCCCTTGATCCCCAGGAACGGCAGCACCACGCCGCCCACCCCGTAGATCAGCATGTTCCGCCGCAGGATCGCCGCCGCCCCGAGCGGACTGTAGGCGATCCCGCGCAGCGCCAGCGGGATCAGCGCGATGATGATCACGGCGTTGAAGATCACCGCCGACAGGATCGCCGACTGCGGGGTCGCGAGCCCCATCACGTTGAGCGGGGCGAGCTGGGGCAGCGCCAGGATGAACATCGCCGGGATGATCGCGAAGTACTTGGCGACGTCGTTGGCGATCGAGAAGGTGGTGAGCGCGCCGCGCGTCATCAGCAACTGCTTGCCGATCTCGACCACCTCCAGCAGCTTGGTCGGGTTGGAGTCGAGGTCGACCATGTTGCCGGCTTCCTTGGCCGCGCTGGTGCCGGTGTTCATCGCCACGCCGACGTCGGCCTGAGCCAGCGCCGGCGCGTCGTTGGTGCCGTCGCCGGTCATCGCCACCATGCGGCCGTTCGCCTGCTCGCGGCGGATCAGCTTCAGCTTGTCCTCGGGTGTCGCCTGGGCCATGAAGTCGTCGACGCCGGCTTCGGCGGCGATCGAGGCGGCGGTCAACGGGTTGTCGCCGGTGATCATCACGGTCTTGATCCCCATCGCCCGCAACTGGGCGAAGCGCTCACGGATGCCGCCCTTGACGATGTCCTTGAGGTGGACGAGGCCCAGCACCCGAGCGCTCTCGGCGACCGCGAGCGGGGTCCCGCCCTGCCTGGCGATCTGATCGGCCTGCGCGCGCACCTCGGGCGGCAAGGTGCCGCCGCGCGCTTCCACCGAGTGAGCGATCGCGTCGACCGCGCCTTTCCGGATCTCACGGCCGTCGATCGTGATCCCGGACATCCGGGTCTGCGCGGAGAAGGGCACGAGTTGCGCCTGATGCGCGGCCAGTTCGCGGGCGCGGATGCCGAACTGCTTGGCCAGCACCACGATCGAGCGCCCTTCCGGCGTCTCGTCGGCGAGCGACGAGAGCTGCGCCGCATCGGCCAGGGTCTGCACGGTGACGCCCGGGGCCGGCACGAACGCCACCGCCTGGCGGTTGCCGAGGGTGATGGTGCCGGTCTTGTCGAGCAGCAGGGTGTCGACGTCGCCGGCGGCCTCGACCGCGCGGCCCGAGGTCGCGAGCACGTTGTGCTGGACCAGGCGGTCCATGCCGGCGATGCCGATCGCGGAGATCAGCGCCCCGATCGTGGTCGGGATCAGGCACACGAGCAGCGCGATCAGCACCGGCACCGGCACCGTCGCGCCGGAGTAGAGCGCCAGCGGTTGCAGCGTCACCACCACCAGCAGGAAGACCAGCGTCAGCACCGCCAGCAGGATGTTGAGCGCGATCTCGTTGGGCGTCTTCTGGCGCACCGCACCCTCGACGAGCGCGATCATGCGATCGAGGAACGTGCTGCCGGGGTTGGCGGTGATGCGCACGACCAGCGCGTCGGAGAGCACCCGCGTGCCGCCGGTCACCGCCGAGCGGTCGCCGCCGCTCTCGCGGATGACCGGGGCCGACTCGCCGGTGATCGCCGACTCGTCGACGGTGGCGACGCCTTCGATGGCCTCGCCGTCGCCGGGGATGATCTGCCCTGCCACGACGCGCACGACGTCTCCCGCCCGCAGGGCGCTCGCCGGCACCGTCTCCTCGGAGCCTTCGCGCAGCCGCAGGGCCAGGGTCTCCGCCCGGGTCTTGCGCAGGGCGGCCGCCTGCGCCTTGCCGCGGCCTTCCGCCATCGCCTCGGCGAAGTTGGCGAACAGGACCGTGAACCACAGCCAGGCGGCCACCTGGCCGGTGAAGAGCGGGCTGCCCGTGCCACCGATCAGCTCCTGGACCCAGATCACGCTGGTGACCAGACTGCCGACCTCGACGATCAGCATCACCGGATTGCGGAACTGGACCCGCGGATCGAGCTTCCGCAGCGAGTCGATCACGGCCTGCCGGACGATGTTGGGATCCCAGATCGAGATCCGCCGCGCGTGTTCAGCCATCTCTCTACAGCTCCTCGAGTGCCAGGTTCAGTTCCAGCACGTTGACGCGCTCGCGGCCGAGGAACCCGAAGGTCGGGGGCTCGGTGTGGGCGCGCACCAGGGCCTGCACGCGTTCGAGCGGCACGCCTCGCGCCTGCGCCACGCGCGGCGCCTGCAGCGCCGCCGCGGCAGGCGGGATGTGGGGGTCGAGGCCCGCGCCACTGGCGGTGACCAGCTCCGAGGGGACCTGCGCCGGCGACACGCCCTCGAGCCGGGCGCGCGCGTCGAGCCGCTCGCCGACGGCTTTCAGGTGGTCCGGGTTGGAGGGCCCGTAGTTGGTGCCGCCCGTGGAAGCCGCGTTGTAGTCGACGCCGGACGGCCTCGGGTGGAAGAACTCGGGGCGGGTGAAGGCCTGGGCGATCAGCCGCGAGCCGACGACGTGCCCGCTGCGGTTGCGGATCAGGCTGCCCTCGGCCTGGGCCGGGAACAGGAGCTGGGCGATGCCCCACGACACGAGGGGATAGCCGCCGCCCAGCAACAGCATGGTCACGGCCGTGAACCGGATTCCCTTGCGCACTTCGTTCAGCATCAGAAGCTCCCCAGCGCCAGGTGCTCGGCGATCGGTCCCAGCACCGCCACCGGCAGGAACATCAGCAGACCCAGCACCACCACGACGGCCCACAGCGTGAAGCCGAACGTCGCGCTGTCCGCGCGCAGCGAGCCGGCGGTCTCCGGCGCCGTCGGCTTCCTGGCGAGGAAGCCGGCGAGCGCCAGCGGCGCCAGGATCGGGATGTAGCGCGAGAACAACATCGCGAGGCCGGTACCGATGTTCCAGAACGGCGTGTTGTCGCCCAGCCCCTCGAAGCCCGAGCCGTTGTTGGCGGCCGCGGAGCTCCACTCGTAGAGCATCTCGGTGAAGCCGTGGGGACCCGGGTTCTCGAGCCAGCCCAGCGCGGTCTCCGGGTCGGGGGTCGTCGCCCACACGTGGCAGGCGATGGCCGTCGGCACCAGGATCGCGAGCGGGTGCCACAACAGGGCGAGGCTCGCGAGCTTCATCTCCTTGGCTTCGACCTTCTTGCCCAGGAACTCCGGTGTGCGGCCGATCATCATCCCCGCCACGAAGACCGCCACGACGATGAAGACGAGCATGTTGACGAAGCCGACGCCGACGCCGCCGAAGATGTTGTTGAGCCACATGCCGACGAGTGGCATCAGGCCGCCGAGCGGGGTCCACGAGTCGTGCATCGAGTTGACCGAGCCGTTGGAGGTCACGGTCGTGGTGACGCCCCACAGCGCCGAGAGGCCCGCGCCGAAGCGGACCTCCTTGCCCTCCATCGAGCCGGTCGACTGGTCGGCTCCGAGCCGCGCGATCACCGGGTTGCCGGCCGCTTCCCGGGCGACCGCGAAGCCCACCATCGGCAGGTAGATCGCGAGCATCGTGGCGAACAGCACCACGGCCAGCCGCTGGCGGCGCAGCATCGCTCCCAGCGTCCAGATCATCGCCATCGGGATCACGGCGATCGACCAGGTCTGCACCAGGTTGCTCAGCGGCGTCGGGTTCTCGTACGGGTGGGACGAGTTGGGACCGAAGTAGCCGCCGCCGTTGGTGCCGAGCTGCTTGATCGCGACCTCGGCGGCGACCACGCCGCGCGCGATCACCTGTTCCGTCCCTTCGAGCGTGGTGGCCTTCGCGGCGTCCTCGAAGGTCATCGGCGTGCCCTGCCAGACGAGCAGCGCGCCGACCACGATCGCCAGCGGCAGCAGCAGGCGGACCGTGGCGCGCGTCACGTCGACGTAGAAGTTGCCGAGCTGGCTCTGCCGGTCGCCACCCAGGCCGCGGATGATCGCGACGCAGGCGGCGATGCCCGTCGCGGCCGTGACGAACTGCAGGAACGTGATCGCGAACATCTGCGAAAGGTAGGAGAGGCCCGTCTCGCCGCTGTAGTGCTGCAGGTTGGTGTTGGTGGTGAAGCTCGAGACGGTGTTGAACGCGAGGGTCGGCTCCAGGTTGCCGATGCCGTCCGGATTGAGCGGCAGCCACTTCTGCAGGCTGACCACCGCGAAGGTGCAGAGCCACATCACGACGTTGGAGACGAGCAGCGAGCGCGCGTAATGCTTCCAGTCCTGGCTCTCGGCCGGGTCGACGCCGGTGAGGCGCAGGACCAGCCGCTCCAGCGGCAGCAGCAGCGGGTCGAGGAAGGTGCGCTCGCCCTGGAACACCCGCGCCATGTAGCGCCCGAGCGGCAGGCTGGTGGCGATCGTGAACAGGATCGTGAAGGCGACGGCAACGGACTCGGTCAGCATCGCGGGCCTCAGAAGCGCTCGGGGCGCAACATCGCGTAGAGCAGGTAGGCGGCGGCGAGCAGGCTCAGCAGCAGCAGGAACATGGCGTCACACCCGGTCGCAGAACTCGGCGAAGGCGAACATCGCGGCGAACGCCGCGAGCCCGAGCACGATCATTCCGAGCAGCACGGTCGGACCTCCTGGAAAGTGGCCACGGCGCCGAGCAGCAGCAGGAACTGCCGCCTCTGCGCGCCGTCGCGACCCGAGAACACGGGGGCGGTGGAATCGTCGTAGCGGCCCTCGAGCTTCAGAATCAGCCGCGGGTCGGGGCGGTGCTCGAGGGTCAGCGTCACCTCCGCGACCTTCTGCGCGATGCCGGAGCTGGCCCCGTCCTCGTCGGCGTAGCGCTCCGCCCGCAGTGCGAGCGCCGTCTTCGACGCGGGCCTGGCCCAGCGCGCGTAGAACCCGACGCCCCACCAGGAGGCCGCCTCCGCCTCGCCGCGCTCCTCGCGCGCGGCGTCGATCGAGACGCCGAGCGACCAGGCGGCGCTGGGCCGCCACAGGGCGACGACGTCGCCGAACACCCGCACGTCGGCCGAGACCCGTCTCGTAGCCGAGCACGAGGCGGAAGCCGACCGGGTTCGACGCGGACGTGGGCAGCGCGAGGTCGACCTGGGCGAGGTTGATCGCGAACTCGTCGCCGCGCTTGCTCGAGGTGCCGACGCCCGCGAACCAGTTGTCGCCCTGCCGCGGGCGGTTGGCGTTCCAGGCGTACGAGACGTCCACGAAACCGTGGACCTCGAGCTTCGGCTGCGGGCTCGGCGACGGACCGGGCGCGGCCGCTGGGAGTCCCGCCGCCCAACCCCCGATCAGCAACAACCCCGTCGCCAGTGCACTCGTCACTCCCCGACCTCCACCGGCAAGATCGGGCGGCGTGCGTCAGAACGGGGGCAGAAGCACCGCGATCGGCATCAAGACGGCATCAAGAACGGTGGGTCAGCGCTGCTTGCCGAGCGCCTTCAGGATCTGCTCGCCGAAGTAGGAGACGACCAGGCGGTTCCACGCCTGGGAGCGGCGGCTGGCGGTGAGGAACTCGTCGAGCGCCGCCTTCAGCGCGGGCGCGTCCTTCGGCACGCCCCAGCAGGCGCTGCCGGGTTCGCCGAGCACGGCGCCCGCCTGCAGCTTCGGGTGCTTCTGCACCGAGAGCCCGAAGTCCGCGAGCGACAGCGGCGTCGCGGTGATCTCGCCCGCGGCCAGCGCCGCGAACACGGCGTCGATCGTCGGGTAGGTCTTCATCGACGCCTCGGCCACACCGGCCTGCACGGCGGCCTGCTTCCACGTCGTGGTCCCGGCCAGCACGCCGACCTTCTCGCTCGCGAGCTGCGCCGGCTGTTCGATCACGCGATGCGGCGCGAGGGTGACGGCGACGATGTGGGCCGGGAAGACCTCCTCCGAGAACGCGATGCGCTCGCGCCGCTCCGGCGTCGCGATGATGCCGACGATCAGGTCGCCCTTGCCCTGCTCCAGCGCGGGCAGCCGGTCGTTGTAGTGCGGCACCACCACGGGCTCGATCTTCAGCTTGTGCAGCCGCGCGAAGTTCTCGAGCAGCTCGCGCTCGAAACCATGGCGCAAGGCGCCGGGGGCGGGGTCGAAGCGCGCCTTCTGCTCGTCCGCGGCGACGATCGCGCGCAGCACGCCGGCCTGGCGGATCGCGTCGAGGTCGGCGGCCGCCGCGGAGCCCGCGGCGAAGAAGGCGAAGGAAACGGCGAGGCACCAGCTCTTCTTCATGGGGTGGGAGTCTATCGCCCCGACCGCAGGCGGGCCCGCCGCGGCGCGTCGGTCGGGTAGGCTCCGGCCATGGCTCGGCGCTCTCCCCCGGACCCTGGCCCGCTGGCCGCGTTCCACCCCGCGGTCGCCGAGTGGTTCCGCGAGAGCTTCGCGTCGCCGACGCGGGCCCAGGCACTGGCATGGCCCGAGATCCGATCCGGGCGCTCCACGCTGGTGTTCGCGCCGACCGGCTCGGGCAAGACGCTGGCCGCGTTCCTGGCCGCGCTCGACCGGTTGATGTTCGCGCCGGAGCCGGCGAAGAAGGCCCGCTGCCGGCTCGTCTACGTCTCGCCGCTCAAGGCACTCGCGGTCGACGTCGAGCGCAACCTGCGCTCGCCGATCGCCGGCATCGCCCGCGTCGCCAGCCGCCGCGGCGACCCCTTCCGCGTGCCTGAAGTGGCGATCCGCACCGGCGACACGCCGCAGAACGAGCGCGCTCGCCAGCGCCGCGACCCGCCCGACATCCTGATCACCACGCCCGAGTCGCTGTTCCTGGTGCTCACCTCCGAAGCCCGCCTGCGGCTCGACCGGGTGGAGACGGCGATCGTCGACGAGATCCACGTGCTCTGCGGCACCAAGCGCGGCGCCCACCTCGCGCTGTCGCTGGAGCGGCTGGAGGAACTGCAGGGCGGGCGCGCGCTGCAACGGATCGGGCTCTCCGCGACCCAGCGCCCGCTCGACACCGTCGCCCGCTACCTCGGCGGCGGCGAGCCGAAGGCGAAGGCGTGGAAGCCGCGGCCGGTGTCGATCGTCGACGCCGGCGCGCGCAAGGCCTTCGACCTCAAGGTCGAGGTCCCGGTCGAGGACATGGCGAAGCTGGGGCCTGGGGGTGCGGGGGCGGAGGAGGGTTCGTGGTCCGACGGAGCCCCCGCGGAGCGCGGAGACGCCCTGAGGGCGGCTCCGCGACTCCAGAGTGGTTCCGCGAGCTACGCGTACATCCCCGAGGGCGACGCCTCCGCCATCCCGCGTCGCTCGATCTGGCCCGCCATCCACCCGGTGCTGCTCGAGCGCATCCGCGCCCACCGCTCGACGATCGTGTTCGTCAACTCGCGGCGCCTGGCGGAGCGACTCGCCGCCGCCCTCAACGACCTCGCGGGCGAGGACCTCGTCCGCGCCCACCACGGATCGATCGCCCGCGAGCAGCGCAGCGAGATCGAGGACGCGCTCAAGCGCGGCGCGCTGCCGGCGATCGTCGCCACGTCGTCCCTCGAGCTCGGCATCGACATGGGCGCCGTCGACCTGGTGATCCAGATCGAGACGCCGCCGTCGGTCGCCTCCGGCATGCAGCGGATCGGCCGCGCCAGCCACCAGGTCGAGGCCGTCTCGCGCGGGCTGCTGTTCCCCAAGTTCCGCGGCGACCTGCTCGCCACCGCGGCGATCGTCCGGCGCATGCACGAGGGTGCCGTCGAGGAGACGCGGCTGCCGGAGAACCCGCTCGACGTGCTCGCGCAGCAGCTCGCCGCGATCTGCGTGACCGGCGAGCGCAAGGTCGAGGAACTGTTCGCCCTCGTCCGCCGCGCCGCGCCTTACGCGGGCCTGCCGCGGAGCGCGTTCGAGGGCACGCTCGACATGCTCGCCGGGCGATACCCCTCGGACGAGTTCGCCGAACTGCGCCCGCGCCTGACCTGGGACCGCCTGCGCGGCGTCCTGCGCGCCCGCGAGGGCACGGCGCGGGTCGTCTTCTCCAACGCCGGCACCATCCCCGACCGCGGCCTATTCGGCGTCTTCCTGGCGGATGGCGAAGCGGCGCCGGGCGCGAAGCGACGCACCTCTGGCCGACGTGTTGGCGAGCTCGACGAGGAGATGGTGTTCGAGAGCCGCGAGGGGGACGTGTTCCTGCTCGGGGCGACCTCGTGGCGGATCGTCGAGATCACCCGCGACCGGGTGCTGGTCGTGCCCGAGCCGGGCCGGCCCGGGCGGATGCCGTTCTGGAAGGCCGACCGCCCGCCGCGCCCGCTGGAGCTGGGCCGCGCGATCGGCGCCCTCTCCCGCGAGCTGCTGGCGGCGCCGAAGCGCGAGGCTCGCGCCCGCCTCGTCCGCGACCACGCGCTCGAACCGCGCGCCGCCGACAACCTGCTCGCCTACCTGCGCGACCAGCAGGCGCAGGGCGTGGTGCCCGACGACCGCAACCTGGTGCTCGAGCGGATGCGCGACGAGCTCGGCGACTGGCGGCTGTGCCTGCTCTCGCCGCTCGGCGGCCGCGTCCACGCGCCGTGGGCGCTGGCGATCGCCGCGAAGCTGCGCCGCGACGGGATCGGCGAAGCCGAGACGCTGTGGACCGACGACGGAGTGGTGGTCCGGCTGCCCGACCGCGAGCGGCCGCCCGACCTCGCCGCGCTGCTGCCCGAGCCCGAGGAGATCGAGGATCTGGTCGTCGGCGAGCTGTCGAGCTCGGCGCTGTTCGCCGCCACCTTCCGCGAGGCGGCCGCGCGCGCGCTGCTCTTGCCACGGCGGCGCCCGGGCCAGCGCTCGCCGCTGTGGATGCAGCGCAAGCGCGCGGCCGACCTGCTCGCGGTCGCCTCCCGCTTCGGCTCGTTCCCGATCGTGCTCGAGGCCTTCCGCGAGTGCCTGAAGGACGTCTTCGACCTGCCCGGGCTCGTCGAACTGGCGCGTTCCGTGCGCCGCCGCGAGATTCGGCTGCACACGCTCCACGTCGCGCAGGCCTCGCCTTTCGCCGCTTCGCTGCTGTTCGGCTACGTCGGCAACTTCATGTACGAGGGCGACCTGCCGCTGGCCGAGCGCAAGGCGCTGGCGCTCTCCGTCGACGCGGCGCAACTGCGCGAGCTGCTGGGCGAAGGCGAGACCCGCGAGCTGATCGACCCCGAGTCGCTGGCCGAGCTGGAGGAGGCGCTGCAGGGCACGGGCGAGCACCGCCGCGCGAACTCGCCCGACCGCGTCCACGACCTGCTGCTGCGGCTGGGCGACCTCGGCGAATCGGAGGTTGCGGCCCGCGTGGTGCCACGCCAGGAGGGTCTCGCCCCGGAGACCGCCGCGCGAACCTGGCTGCGCGCGCTGAAGGACGAAGGCCGCGCGCTCGCCGTGACGCTGGGCGGCGAAGCCCGCTTCGTCGCGGTCGAAGACGCGGGCCGCGTGCGCGACGCGTTCGGCGTCTCGCTGCCGCGCGGGCTCCCGCAGGCGTTCCTCGGCCCGGCCCCGGGCGCGCTGGCGAGCTGGCTCGCGCGCTTCGCACGCACGCACGGGCCGTTCACCGCCGACGAGGTCGCCCGTCGCTACGCGATCGGCGCGGCGCCGGTCGAGGCGGCCCTGCGCGATCTCGCCGAGCGCGGCGCCCTGCTCGCCGGCGGCTTCCGCCCCGGCGGCCGCGGGGCCGAGTGGTGCGCGCCCGAGGTGCTCGCTTCGCTCAAGCGCAAGTCGCTGGCGCGGCTGCGGCGCCAGGTCGAACCCGCCGAGCCCGCCGCGCTGGGCCGCCTGCTCGTCGACTGGCACGGCATCGGCGCCGCGACGCGGGCCACGGCCGACGCCCTGATCGAGGCGATCGAGACGCTGCAGGGCGCGGCGCTCCCGGCTTCGATCCTCGAGGACGACGTGCTGCCGGCGCGACTGCCTGGCTATCGCCCCGCGCTGCTCGACGAGGTGTGCGCCGCGGGCGAGGTCGTGTGGGCCGGCGTGGCGCCGCTCGGCGACCGCGACGGCCGCGTCGCGCTCTACCTCGCCGACGACCTGCCGCTGTTCCATGCGCCCCACCCCGACGCGCCGCGGACGCCACGCCACGACGCGCTGCGCGAGGCGCTGCGCCGCCGCGGCGCCTGCTTCTTCACGGAGCTGCACGGCGACGTGGGCGGCCTGGCGCCCGACGTGTTGCGCGACCTGTGGGACCTCGTGTGGAGCGGCGAGGTGACCAACGACTCGCCCGCGGCGCTGCGCGCGTTCCTCGCCTCGGCGGCGAGCGGCCGTCGCCGCGCGAGCCGCCGGCTCTCGTCGTTCCGCACCCGCCGCACGGCGCTACCCGCGGCGGTCGGCCGCTGGAGCCTGCTGCCGATCTCCACGGCGAGCTCCACCGAGCGGCTCGCGGCGCAAGCCGAACAACTGCTGGCCCGCCACGGCGTGCTGACCCGCGACGCCGTGGCCGCGGAGGGCACGAGTTTCGCCGCGCTCTACCCCGTGCTGCGCGCGCTCGAGGAAGCGGGCCGCATCCGCCGCGGCTACTTCGTCGCCTCGCTCGGCGGCTCGCAGTTCGCCGACGCCGGCGCCCTCGAGCGGCTGCGCGGCCGCCGCGAGGCCGAACCCGACGCGCCGCAGGGGGCCGTGCTCGCCGCCGCCGATCCGGCGAACCCGTACGGCGCGGCGCTGCCGTGGCCGCGCAGCGAAGAAGCGCGCCTGGCCCGCGACGCGGGCGCCCACGTCGTGCTGGTCGAAGGCGCGCTGGGCGCGTTCGTGCCGCGCGGCGAACGCGAGGTCTCACTGTTCCTGCCCGAGGCCGAGCCCGCGCGCACCGCGGCTGCGGGAGCCATCGCCGCGGCGCTGGCCGCGTGGTGCATCGCCACCGGCCGCGTCAGCCTCGGCTGGGACAGCACGCCGCCGCTGTCGCGCGGTCCGCTCGCGCCCCACTTCGCCCGCCACGGCTTCGAACCGAGCGGCCCCGGCTTCCGGCTGCGGCCGTCGCGCCCGGCCGATGCCTGAAGGCGACACCCTGTGGCGGGCCGCGCGCACGCTGCACGCGGCGCTGGCCGGGCAGGCGGTCACCGGGTTCGCGTCGAGCCTGCCGGAGGTCGCGGCGGCAGGGCGGGGGCTGCGCGTCGCCGGGCGCACCCTCGAGCGCGTCGAGGCCCGCGGCAAGCACCTGCTGATGCGGTTCTCGGGCGGCGTGACGCTGCACACCCATCTCGGGATGCACGGCGCGTGGCACCTCTACCGACCCGGCTCCCGCTGGCGGCGTTCGCCCGCGCGCGCCCGCGCCGTGGTCCGCACCGAGGCGGCCGTCGCCGTCTGCTTCGACCCGCCGGTCGTCGAGTGGCTCGGTCCGCTCGCGGAGTCTGCGCACCCGAGCCTCGCCACGCTCGGTCCCGACCTGCTGGCGCCCGACTTCGACGCCGAGACCGCGGTCGCCGGGCTGCGGGCGCGGGCCGACGCCGAGATCGCGGTCGCGCTGCTCGACCAGCAGGCGCTGTGCGGGATCGGCAACGTGTACAAGTCCGAGGTGCTCTTCCTGTGCGGCGTGTCGCCGTTCCGGCGCGTCGCCGAACTGGACGACGTCGTGCTCGGGGGGCTGGTCGCGACCGCGCGCGAGCTGATGCGCCGCAACCTCGGCCCCGGCACCCGGCGCACGACCGCGCTCGGCCAGGCCAGGGGGCTCTTCGTCTACGGCCGCGCCGGGCGCGGCTGCCTGCGCTGCGGCGAAGCGGTGCGCCGCACCGTCCAGGGCGAGCAGGCCCGCGCCACGTTCTGGTGCCCGCGTTGCCAACCGGGGCGCCCGGGCTTGCGCGCCGGGTCTAACATGGATCCCGAGGAGACGGCCATGACGATGACGGAGCGGGAGCGGCGCCTCGGCCTGCACCTGCCGGTCGCGGTCAGCGGCACGGACAGCGCCGGCAGCTCGTTCGCCGAGGTCACTCGCAGCCTCAACATCAGCGCCCGCGGCATCGCCTTCGAGTGCCGCCACCGCCTCGCGATCGGCGCCCGGGTCGAGCTCGACATCCGGCTGCCCCCTGCGCTGCGCGCGCACTTCGGCGGGGGCGACGTGTACCGGGTGAAGGCGGCCGTGTGCCGTCTGGAAGAGGTCGCCGAGCAGGACATCCACCGCGTCGGCGCGCGCTTCCTGGCGGCCGCCGAGAGCTGAGCGGCCGGCGTCCGGCTACCATGCACGGAACCCGCGGGTCCCGCGGTACGTCTGTTCCGCTGTCGAGCACCGCGAGGGAGATTGATCCACAAGGCCCGCCGTCACGTCCGCGACCAGGTCCACTTCCTGGGCGCCCTGGTCGACAAGCCGCGCTCGACGGGCGCCATCGCCCCGTCGTCGCCCGCGCTCGCCGAGGAGATGGTGGCGGGGCTCGACCTGCCGCACGCGGGGATGGTCGTCGAGTTCGGGCCCGGCACCGGATCGATCACCCGCGCGATCGAGCGCCACGCCCGGCCCGACGCGACGGTGGCGCTGCTCGAGATCCACGAGGGCTTCGTCGCCCGCCTGCGCGAGCAGTTCCCCCGCTTCCAGGTGATCCACGACTCCGCGGAGCACCTGCAGACGCACCTGCAGGCGATGGGCCGCGACGGCGCCGACTGCATCGTCAGCGGGTTGCCGTTCGCCGCCTTCCCGCAGGCGCTGCAGGAGTCGCTGCTGCAGGCCGCCCACGCCGGCCTGCGCCCGGGCGGGCGCTTCGCCACCTTCACCTACATCCACGCCCGCCACCTGCCGCTCGGCCGCCGCTTCTACGAGCGGCTGTGCGGCCGCTTCGGAGAGGTCGAGACGAGCCGCGTGGTGTGGCGGAACCTGCCCCCCGCCGTCGTCTACCGCTGCCGCAAGTAGCGCGCTCTCACGCGAGCACGTAGGGTCGCTGGCGAGCCGCCTCGCGGCTCATCAGCAGCAGCACCTCGAAGAGCCGTCGGTGCGCCGCGGGCTGCGGCCCGTCCGCGAGGAAGAGCTCCGCCACACACTCCCTCCAGCGCAGCACTTCGCGCCGGACGGCGAGGCGATCCGAGACCTCGGCGGTGAGGTCGGCGAGCTGGAGCACGCGGGCATAGGCGTTGCGGCGACGCTCGCCGTCGTCGGGCCGGGCCAGCTTGCCGGCGCGGTTCATCTCGTTGGCGATCGAGAGGATGCGCCGGTCGTGGCCCATCGCCGCCCAGCGATCTGCCGACAGTCCAGCGTGCTGGGTCACAGCGGCTCGCCGCGGCCGATCAACCGGAACGTGATCTCGCGCAGCCGGGCGCGGGCCTGCTCGTCCTGCAGCTCCATCGACCGGTTGCCCTGCGCGGGCCGGATGTTGATCAGGGAGGTGTACTCGATGCACTCCTCCTCGCCGCGGCCCGGGTAGTAGTTGGCGCCCCACAGGCCGGCCTGGCGCGAGCCGGCCGCCAGCAGCACGGCCTCGGCGTCGGCGTGCATCTCGCCTCCGACCGCCGCCACGCCACGCTCGACGTCGACCACGTACTTGACCATGTCCTCGAACCAGGCCGCCACCAGCGCGGCGAGCTGGCCGCGCTCGATCGGCGTCGCCTCGAGCACGAGGATCTCCGGGGCGTCTGCGCTCACGCCCGCAGCAGGGTCGCGCCCCAGTTCATGCCGGCGCCGAAGGCGACCATCAGGATCGGGTCGCCCGGCGCGATGCGGCCGGCGCGCGCGGCCTCGTCCCACAGCAGCGGAATCGTGGCGGCGGTGGTGTTGCCGTAGCGCTCGATGTTGTGCAGCACCTGCTCCTCGCGCAGGCCGAGCTGCTTGGCGCAGTACTCGTTGATGCGCTTGTTGGCCTGGTGCATCAGCACCAGCTTCAGCTCCTCCGGCTTGACGCCGTTGCGGGCGAGCACCTGCTGCGAGGCCTCGATCATCCTGGTCGTCGCCATCTTGAACACGTGGCGGCCGTCCATCACCGGCACGTGGTCGCCGCGCTCGAACTGGGCGGGGTCGGTGTAGGGCCGGTGGCGGAAGCCGGTGCCCGGCACGTAGAGCTTGTCGAAGTCGGTGCCGTCGGTGCGCAGCAGCGAGTCGACGACGCCACGCCTCTCGTCGTCGGTCGCCTTCACGACCACGGCCGCCCCGGCGTCGCCGAACAGCACGACCAGGTGGCGGAAGCGGTTGTTCCACTCCCACTCCGCCTCCGTCACCTTCTCCGACTGGCCGTAGAGGCAGGCCCAGGAGTTCTCGGAGTAGGGCATGAAGCCGGTGTGCACCTCGTGGCCGACGACCAGCACGGTCTTCGCGAGCCCGGCGCGCACGTGGGCGTCGGCGAGCTGCATCGCGTAGAGGAAGCCGGCGCACTGCTGGCGGATGTCGAACGAGGCGACCGGCTTCATGCCCAGCCGCTTCTGGATCAGGCCGCCGTTGCCCGGGAAGTAGTGGTCGGGCGTCATCGTCGCCGAGATCAGCAGGTCGACCTCGTCCTTGTCGACCGAGGCGTTGGCCAGCGCCTCCGCCGCGGCCTGGGCGCCGAGGTCGGCCGTGGACGTGCCCTTCTCGACGTAGTAGCGGGTCTGCACGCCGCTGCGCTCCTGGATCCAGGCGTCGGTCGTGTCCATCACCCGCGACAACATGTCGTTGGTGACGCAGATCGGCGGGATCGACTTCCCGCTGCCGACGATGATCGAACGCGGCATGGCGTGGCCTCCTGTGCCCCGGTCCGGCGCGAGCCCGGCGATTATGCCCGCCTACCAGGGATTGAGGGCGAAGCTCGCGGCGAACCAGGCGGCGGCGAAGGCGACCGCCAGCGCCGCCTCCCGCGGGTGGCGGGTCTTCGCGCGGTGCCAGAGTTCCGCCGCGATCGCGAGCGGCACGAGCAGCGCCGTGAAGGCGAGGGCGGCGCCGCCGAAGCCGAGCTGGCCGGTCCAGCGGGCGAACGGCGCGGTGCCGAGCACGCCTCCGAACAGCAGCAGCAGGTGCAGCACGTAGACGAGCAGCGTCTCGCGGCCCACCGCGCCCAGCAGCCGCGAGCCGCCCCAGCCGCGCAGGGCAACCCCGTCGAGTGCCGCCAGGAGCATCAGCAGGCCGCCCAGCCGCATCAGCGTGTAGCCGGGCGAGATCGCCCAGAAGTTCCACTCCGCCCAGAAGTCGGCGCGGCCGAAGTCGAGCGCTGCCCAAAGCGCCCCCGCCAGCAGCCCGCCGAGGCCGAAGCCGAGAAGCGGGCGGAGGCGCGCGGCCGCGCCGCGCCGGCCCAGCCAGGCGCCGGCCGCGCCGCCGCAGAGCACGAACGGCGCGTACGGAAACAGCGGGAAGCGCGAGCCGCCGGCCATGTCCACGTAGGCCGCGGCCCAGCCGGGCAGCGAGGACGACAGCGCCGACTGCCACACCCACGGCCCGGCCACCGCCGCCGCCGCCGCCAGCGTCAGCGCGACCGGCGCGTAGCGGCGGGGGAAGGCGAGCTGCAACGCGAGCAGCAGGAGCTGGACGACGGCGACGAGCTGCAGCGCGTCGCAGGCCCAGAGCGCGCGCAGTTGCGCGGGCGTCGCCTCGTTGACCGTCTTCCACAGCGAGAAGAACGGGAGCTGCAGCGCGTAGCCCGTCAGGAACACGAAGACGAGACGCCGGGCCCGGCGCCAGGCGGCGTGGGCGCCGAGCGGCGCGCGTGGCAGCGCGGCGACGAAGCCGGAGGCGAACAGGAACCCCGGCGCCGTCGAGCCGTGGAGGATGAGCTGGAGCTGGTACGTCGGGTCGGCGCGGTGGGCCGGCGTGAGCAGGGCCTCGAACGCGTGGCCCTGCACCATCACCAGCGCCATCAGCCCGCGGAACGCGTCGAGCGCCGCGTCGCGGGGCCGGGTGGTCAGGGCGCTCCTAGACGATCAGCCCCGACTTCGAGACCGGGGGGCCGTCCGCCGCCGCCTTCACCTGCTCGAGCAGGAACGCCTCGGGCCGGGCGCCGACGAAGTCGCGGGTCTCGCCCACGACCGTCTTCGGCACGCCCGAGATGTTGTACTTGTAGGCGAGGTCGGGGTAGCCCGTGACCTCGACGGCGTCGACGCTGACCTTGTCGGAAGCGAGCGCGAACTGGATGCCCAGGCGGACCGCCCGGGGGCAGTACGGTCAGGTCGGGGTCGAGAAGACCTGGAGGTGGACCGGGTTCTCGAGCGCGGCGAGCGCCTCGCGGGTCTCCGCGGAGAGCTCGCTCTCGCCCTTCGAGACGTCGAGCACGGCGTCGATCAGCGAGCCGAACTCGTAGCCCGAGGGCATGCCGTAGAAGCGGATGCCGGGGTCCGTCGTTTCTCCCAGCACGGCGATCGCCGGGATGCGGGCGATGCCGAGCGAGGCGACCTTCTCGGTGTCGAGCACGAAGTTGTACGACTCGACCGAGAGCTTGTCCGACAGCCCCGCCACCTCTTCGACCAGGCGCTTCACCTGCTCAGAGCCGGGGTCGGAGAGGGCCTGGGAGAAGACCGCCAGCCGCACCGGGTTCGCGAGGTTCGCGAACTCCTCCTTGAGCTGGCCGGCCACGTCCTCCGTCAACATCGGCATCCGTCGTTCCTCCAGACTGTCGAGTATAGGCGCTCAGCGCAGCACGAGCAGCCCGGCGCACAGGCTCGAGAGCGTCAGCGGCACGCCGACCTTGAGGTACTCGGCGAACGTGAGCGGGCACTCGCGGCGCGCGCCTTCGGCGACGATCAGGTTGGCGATCGAGCCGAGCAGCGTCAGGTTGCCGGCGAAGGTGGAGGCGAGCGCCAGCACCCGCCACGCTTCACCGGGGTCGGGGAGCTGCGGCACCAGCGGCACGAACAGCATCACGGCCGGCACGTTGGAGACGAGGTTGGAGAGCGCGGCGGCGACCAGCCCGAGCGCGGCGGGCGTGGCCGCTTCGCGGGCGTGGAGCAGCGCGAACATCCGCTCCGAGAGCCCGGAGGCGAGCGCTCCTTCGGTGACCACGAACAGGCCCGCGAACAGCGCCAGCAGGTTCCAGTCGACCTCGCGCAGCACCTTGCCCGACTTGACGCGGCGCGTCAGGAGCAGCGCGGCGCCGGCCGTGATCGCCACCACCGAGACGTTGGCGCCCGCGAAGAAGAAGCCGAGCATCGCCAGCGAGGCGCCGAGCGCCTTCGCCATCAGGAAGCCGTGGACCCGGACCCTCGGGTGCGCCGCGCGCAGGAACGGCTCGCGCAGCTCCGCGCGGTAGACGAACGAGATCACGGCGAAGGCGAGGCCGAGGCCGACGAGCGCCGCCGGCAGCAGCGAGGCGACGAAGTCGGCGTAGGCGATGCCCGAGCGCGCCGCGATCAGCATGTTCTGCGGGTTGCCGGTCGGCGTCGCCACGCTGCCGATGTTGCTGGCGGTGGCCAGCGCGATCAGGTACGGCGTGGCCCGCACGCCCAGCGCGCGCGCCACCTCGAGCACCAGCGGCGTCAGCGCCAGGCAGATGGTGTCGTTGACGAACAGCGCGGAGAGCAGCCCGGAGACGAGGATCAGCCCCAGCAGCAACTGGTGCGGCGTGCGCGCCCGCCGCGCGACCGCGACCCCCGCCAGTCGGAAGAAGCCGGACAGCCGGAGCTGGCCGACCACCAGCATCATCCCGAACAGCAGCACCAGCGTGGCGAGATCGATCGCGTGGTACGCCTGCTCGCGGCGCACGACGCCGGCGGCGACCATCGCGGCGGCACCGACGATCGCAGCGCCGGTGCGGTCGAGGCGCAGCCCGGGCAGCCCGCCGAGCGCCACCGCGACGTAGGTGAGCGCGAAGATCGCGGCCGCCAGCCACGGGAAGTCCATCGCCGTCTCGCCCGCGCTAGCGGAGCACGGAGAGGCGCACGCGGACGTCCTGCTCCTCGTCGCCGCGGTAGAGCCGCAGCGTCACCGACTCGCCGTCGCGTTTGCCCTCGAGCCGGTCCTTGAGGTCGTTGAGGTCTTTCACGGGCTGCCCGTCGACGCCGACGATCAGGTCGCCCAGCCGCAGCCGCCCGAAGCGGTCGCGGGCCGTGCCGCGCAGGCCCGCCGCCTCCGCGCCGCTGCCTTCGACCACGTCGAGCACCAGCACGCCGCGCAGCCCCAGCCGCCGCACCAGCGCGTCGTCCGCCATCTCGATGCCGAGCTGCGGGCGCACCACGCGGCCGTGGGCGATCAGCTGCGGCACGATCTCGTTGACGGTGTCGACCGGCACCGCGAAGCCGATCCCCACGGAAGCGCCGCTGCCGGCGTTGTAGATCGCGGTGTTGACGCCGATCAGCCGCCCCGCGCTGTCGAGCAGCGGGCCGCCCGAGTTGCCGGGGTTGATCGCGGCGTCGGTCTGGATCACGCCGCGGATCGAGCGGCCGGTGACGGCCGGGATCTGGCGGCCGAGCGCGCTGATCACGCCGGTCGTCAGCGTCTGGTCGAGGCCGAACGGGTTGCCGATCGCGAACACCTTCTGGCCGACCTGGAGGTCCTTCGAGGAGCCCACGTGCAGCGCCTTCAGGCGATCGGCCGGGGCCTCGATCTTGAGCACCGCGAGGTCCTTGTCGGCCTCGTAGCCGACCAGCCTCGCGGGCCACGACGAGTGATCCGCGAGGCGCACCTCCGCCGACTCCGCCTGCTGGATCACGTGGAAGTTGGTGACGACGTAGCCCTCTTCGTTCCACACGAAGCCGGACCCGGTGCCCTGCGGCATCTCCAGCACCGAGAGCCGGCGCCAGTCGACGGCGCGGGCCAGGCTCGTGATGTAGACGACGGACGGGCTCGCCTCGCGGAACAGGTCGATCGTCGCCTTCTCGTCGGCGGCGAGGTCGCCGCGCGGCAGGATCGCGCGCGGGGCGGCGTCGGGAGCGTGAAGGCGGGAGGGCCAGGCCAGGCTCAGCCCGAGCCCGATCGCCAGGCCGGCCAGCAGGGCCAACAGGAACACGCCGCGGCGCACGTCGTGATTCTACGTCCGGGGCGCCGCTTCCTTGACAAACCCCTGATCTGTCCGCATTTTGCAGGAAGGGCGCCGGTCCTCGTCCCGGGTGGGATCGATCGCTCACCTCCCCTTCAGTGGTCCTACCTCCAACCCCTTGAAAAAAATGGGGTTCACGCGGGCCCATGGTGTCTGAGGCGTGAACGGGAATACTTTCCGAACTCTGGAGTACGAGGCGATTCGCGCACTTCTCGCGGGCCATGCCGGCTCGGCGATGGGGCGGGATCTCGTCTCGGCACTCCGCCCGCTCACCGACCGCGCCCGCGTCCAGGCCGAACTGGACCTGACCTCGGAGGGGGTCGCGGTCCTCGAAAAGGCGGGCCGCCAGCCCTACAACGACCTGCCGGACGTGCGCGAGATCCTGCCGCGCGCCCGCGTGTCGGGCCTCCACCTCGAGCCGCTCGAGCTATCGGCGGTCGCCTCGTTCGCCGAAGGGGCGGGCGAGATCGCCGTCCGCGTCGCCCGCGTCGAAGGCGCGCCGCGGCTCGCCGCCGAGGCCGCCACGCTCGAGCCGCAGGCGGCGCTGGCGAGCGCGATCCGCCGCGCGATCCTGCCCTCGGGCGAAGTCGCCGACGACGCCTCGCCGCGGCTGTCCGACCTGCGCCGCTCGCTGCTGCGCGCGCGCGCGGCGCTGCACTCGCTGATGGACTCGTACCTGCGCGACCGCGACACCGAGCGGCTGCTGCAGGACAAGGTGGTCACCGTCCGCAACGACCGCTACGTGCTGGTCGTGCGCAGCGAGCAGCGCGCGGCGCTGCCCGGCGTCGTGCACGGCGGCTCGTCGTCGGGCTCCTCGGTGTTCGTCGAGCCGCTGCCCGCGGTCAACCTCAACAACGACATCGTCGCGTTGCAGGAGGAGGAGCGGCAGGAAGTGCTGCGCGTGCTGCGCGACCTGACCGCCCGCGTCGGCGCCTGCGCCGACGCTCTGGGGCGCGCCGCAGCCGTGCTCGGCCGCCTCGACTTCGCCCAGGCCCGCGCCCTGCTCGCGCGCGAGATGGCGGCGGTGTCGCCGGAACTGGCGGCGACGCTGGATCTCGACCTGCGCCAGGCCCGCCACCCGCTGCTGATGCCGGCGCTCGCGGCGCGCCTCGGCCGCGCCTCGCGCGAGGGCCGCGACGTGGTGCCGGTGTCGCTGAAGCTCGGCTTCGGCACGCCCGTGCTCGTGATCTCGGGGCCCAACACCGGCGGCAAGACGGTCGCGCTCAAGGTGCTCGGCCTGTTCGCGCTGATGGCGCAGAGCGGCCTGCACGTGCCGTGCGCCGCGGGCTCGCGGCTGCCGGTGTTCCAGCGCGTGTTCGCGGACATCGGCGACGACCAGTCGATCGCCGAGAGCCTGTCCACCTTCTCCGCCCACCTGGCGGCGATCGTCGAGATGACGCGCGACCTGCGGCTGCCGGCGCTGGTGCTGCTCGACGAGGTCGGCGCCGGTACCGACCCGACCGAAGGCGGGGGCCTGGGTGTCGCGGTCGTCGAGCACTTCCGCAAGGCCGGGGCGATGGTCGCGGTGACCACCCACCACGGCGTGATGAAGGCCTACGCGCAGCAGACGCAGGGCGTCGCCTGCGCCGCGTTCGGCTACCAGAAGGGCAGCTTCGCGCCCGACTACTCGCTGCACTACGGGACGGCCGGCCGCTCGCTGGCGCTGGAGATGGCCGAGCGGCTGGGGCTGCCGGCCGAGGTGGTGCGCGACGCCCGCTCGCGGCTCGACCCGAAGCAGGTCCAGGTCGAGACGCTGCTCGCGAAGCTGGAGGCCGAAGCGGCGGCGCTCGGACGCGACCGGCGCGAGATGGACGAGCGCCGCAAGACGCTGCGCGGCGAGGAGCAGCGGCTCAAGGAGCGCGAGCGCGAGATCGCGCTCACCCGCAAGGGCGAGGCCGACGCCTTCGCGCGCGAGCTGAAGAAGCGCACCGAGGCGGCGACGGCGAAGGCGCAGGACGCGATCGCGCGGGCCGTGAAGAAGCTGGAGGCCCAGGCGAAGGCGACCGATGCCGCGCGGCTGCGGGCGCGCTCCGAGGCGCTGGCCGGCATCCGCGACGCGGCGGCCGAAGCGAAGAGCGGCGTGATCGCCGAGCCCGCGGCGCCCGTGGCCTCCGCGCCGCTCGCGATCGGCGGCAAGGCGCGGCTGCGCGACCTGCCGATGACGGGCGAAATCACCGGCTTCCACGGCGACGACGTCGACCTGCTGGTGATGGGCAAGCGCATGCGGGTCCCGCGCGCGTCCGTCATCGGGCTGACGCCCGGCGGCAGCGTGCCGGCGCGGGGCAGCTACCCGCACGGCGCGGCGGCCACGGCGCTGATGACGGCGGCTCCCGCGACGGACATGGCTGAAGTGAAGGTCATCGGGCTGACCGTCGACGAGGCGCTGCCGAAGGTCGACAAGGCACTCGACGACGCGGCGCTGCAGGACCGCACCCACCTGCGCGTCGTGCACGGCATGGGCCAGGGCAAGCTCAGGAAGGCGGTCGCGGAGCTGCTCGACGGCCACCCGCACGTCGCCCGCTTCGAGACGGCGCCGGGCAACCAGGGCGGAGCCGGGGTCACGCTCGTGGAGCTGAGGTCGTAGCGATGGCCTTCCCCGACGGCTTCCTCGACGAGGTCCGCCGCAGCGCGGACATCGTGCGCGTGGTCGAGGGCCGCGTCGCGCTCAAGAAGTTCGGCGCCTCGTACAAGGGGCTGTGCCCGTTCCACAACGAGAAGACGCCCTCGTTCAACGTGCGGGCCGAGCCGCCGCTCTTCCACTGCTTCGGCTGCGGCGAAGGCGGCGACGTCTTCAAGTTCGTGATGCTCTCCGAGCAGATGAGCTTCCCGGAGGCGGTCGAGACCCTCGCCCGCCGCTTCGGCGTGCCGCTGCCCGAGCGCAGCGGCCAGGAGAGCGCCGAGAACCAGCGCCGAGAGCAGCTCTTCGCCGCCCTCGAGGCCGCGGCGCTGCACTACCAGGACGCGCTGTGGACGAACGCGGGAACGGCCGCTCGCGAGTACCTGCTCGGCCGCGGCTTCGAGCGCGAGACGCTCGAGAAGATCCGCGCCGGCGCCGCCCGCGACTCGTGGGACGACCTGCTCGTCACCCTGCGCCGCAAGTTCGGGATCGACGTGCTGCTGGAGGCGGGGCTGGTGCTCGCGCGCCAGGACGGCTCGGGCCACTACGACCGCTTCCGCAACCGCGCGGTGTTCCCGATCCTCGACGAGTCGGGCCGCGTCTGCGGCTTCGGCGCCCGCAGCCTCGACGGCTCCGAGCCCAAGTACCTGAAC
>WYBL01000031.1 GCA_011526565.1 Acidobacteriota bacterium
CGTCCGCGCCCTCCCGCGTGCCCCCCGGCCCGCGAAGTTGGAATCGGATTTCATCGAGACCGCCGAAAAAGGCCTGCGCGGTGCCTCCCAGAGCGGCGCCGCGCAGGCGCTGATCCCGGGCGGGCGCCCGGGATCACGAGGTGACGGACGGATGAAGGCTAGGCGTGGAGCGCCTGGTACTTCTGCTCGAGCATCTCGCGGGACTCCGCGAGCGCCGCATCCACGACGATGCAGCCGTCGATCGGGCACACGTCGATGCACTTCGGGGTGTCGTGCGCGCCGACGCACTCGGTGCAGCGGGCCGCGTCGATGAGGAACAGGGGGTCGCCGGCGGAGATCGCCTGGTTCGGGCACTCGGGCTCGCAGGCGGCGCAGGCGATACAACCGTCGATGATCTGCATGGCCATGGGGGGCTTCCTCCGTAATCAGTAGCCGTGCAACCTCATAGCAAGCCCCTTGCCAACCCGGCCGGGCGCAGCGATTTCGTCTCGGACCAGGTCTGCGCGGCGACTTTGCGGCGGTCGGGGCCGGTTCACGGGCGGGACTGGTTCACGGGCGGGGCACCAGGACGGCTTCGCCGTCCTGGTGCGGGAGGGGGGAGTCGAACCCCCACGCCTTGCGGCACACGGTTCTAAGCCGTGCGCGTCTGCCGTTCCGCCACTCCCGCATGGACGCCCCGCGCCCGGCCCCGGACAGGGCCACGCCGGGGGCGCGTGGTATTGTCGCAAGTCCGGCCGGCGTTCGCGCGCGCTTCGAGCGAACCGCGGTCCGAGAACCGTCAGGGGAAGGCATTGAAAGTCGACTACATCGAGGAAACCGCGATCCGCAAGGCGCTCGCCTTCGAGATCGACGCCGAGCTCGTCGAGAAGGAACTCGCGGGCCGCGCCCGCGAGTACGCGAAGAAGGTGAAGCTGCCGGGCTTCCGCGCGGGCAAGATCCCGCCGGACGTCGTGCGCAAGCGCTTCAAGGACGCCCTCCTGCAGGACGCGGCCGAGGCGCTCGTCAATCGCCACGTCTTCCAGGAGCTCGAGGGCCGCGGCCTGAAGCCGGTGGCGGCGCCGAAGGTCGTCGACCTGAAGATCGACGAGCACCAGCCGATGAGCTTCCGCGCGGTGTTCGAGACCTTCCCCCAGATCGACGCGCCCGACCACAAGGGCCTGCAGGTCAAGGCGCGCAAGGCGGCCGTCGCCGAGGAGGCGATCGACGCGGAGATCGAGGCCCAGCGCGAGCGCCACGCCCGCTTCGAGGCTGTCGAGGGCCGCCCCGGGCGCCCCGGAGACCACGCGATGGTCGACGTCACCTGGAAGCCCGCCGACGGCGGCAAGGGCGGTCGCGAGGAGAACGCGGTGCTCGAGATCGGGCACGCGGACAATCCCGCCGAGATGAACGCGGCGCTCGAGGGGGCGAACCCGGGCGACACCCGCCAGCTCACCGTCGCCTACCCTGCCGACCACGCCTCGGCCGCGATGGCCGGCAAGACCTTCGACTACACGCTCACGATCAAGGCGCTGCGGCTCAAGGTCCTGCCCGACGTCGACGACGAGTTCGCCAAGGACCTCGGGGCCGACAGCCTCGGCGAGTTGCGCGAGCAGATCCGCGGCCGGCTGCTGGCGGGCGAGGAGCGCAAGGCCCAGCGCGAGCTGCACGAGGCGCTGGTCGACGAGTACCTGAAGCGCGCCAGCTTCGACGTGCCCGAGGCGCTGGTCGAGCGCCACATGGACGCCCGCGTCGAGGCCGCGGCCCGCACCCTCTACCTGCAGGGCGTCGACCCGACCAAGATCGGCATGGACTGGAAGCGCTTCCGCGAGTCGCGGCGCGACGAGGCCGTGCAGGCCGCCCGCGCCGACCTGCTGCTCGACGCGCTGGCCCACGCGAAGGCGATCGAGGCGACCGACGAAGAAGTCGACGCCGAGCTCGTCCGCCTGTCGGAGCGCACCCGCAAGTCGAAGGAGGCGCTGCGCGCCGAGATGGAGAAGGAAGGCGAGATCTCCGCGCTGCGCGCGCGGATCCGCGAGTCCAAGGTCCTTGACCTGCTCAAGGCCGATGCTAGACTGGATTTCGAATGAGCCCCGCCCCACTGCGTGAGGCCGCGATGCTCGTGCCGATGGTCGTCGAACAGACCGCCCGCGGCGAGCGCGCCTACGACATCTACTCCCGGCTGCTCAAGGACAACATCGTCTTCATCGGGACCGCGATCGACGACAACGTCGCGAACCTGATCATCGCGCAGCTCCTGTTCCTCGAGGCCGAGGACCCGGAGAAGGACATCCACGTCTACATCAACTCGCCCGGCGGGTCGGTGACGGCCGGGCTGGCCATCTACGACACGATGCAGCTGATCCGGCCCGACGTGCAGACGATCTGCGTCGGCCAGGCCGCATCGATGGGCGCGGTGCTGCTGGCCGCGGGCACCGACGGCAAGCGCTCGGCGCTGCCCAACTCGCGGATCATGATCCACCAGCCGTGGGGCGGCGCCCAGGGCCAGGCATCGGACATCGCGATCCAGGCCAAGGAGATCCTGCGGCTGAAGGACCGCCTCAACGGCATCCTCGCCCACCACTGCAAGCAGCCGCTCGACAAGCTGGCCCACGACGCCGACCGCGACTTCATCATGGACGCGGACGAGGCGAAGGCCTACGGGCTCGTCGACCAGGTGATCAGCCGGCGCGGGCGGCAGGGCCAGTAGCGGATGAAGAAGAACGGCGGCGACGGCGAGATCCTGCGCTGCAGCTTCTGCAACAAGGACCAGAACGACGTCCGCAAGCTGATCGCCGGCCCCACCGTCTTCATCTGCGACGAGTGCGTCGACGTCTGCAACGACATCATCGCGGACGACCGCAAGGTCGAGCCCCGCGGCCCGCGCTCGACGCTGCCGGTGCCGCAGGAGATCAAGAAGTTCCTGGACGAGTACGTGATCGGCCAGGACCTGGCCAAGAAGAAGCTGGCGGTCGCGGTCTACAACCACTACAAGCGGCTGGAGATCGCCAAGCAGCGCGGCAAGAACGACGTCGAGCTGACCAAGTCGAACATCCTGCTGATCGGGCCCACGGGCACCGGCAAGACGCTGCTGGCGCAGACCCTGGCGCGGCTGCTCTCGGTGCCGTTCACGATCGTCGACGCGACCACGCTGACCGAGGCGGGCTACGTCGGCGAAGATGTCGAGAACATCATCCTCAAGCTGCTGCAGGCGGCCGGCAACGACATCGAGAAGTGCCAGGAGGGGATCATCTACATCGACGAGATCGACAAGATCTCGCGCAAGGACGAGAACCCCTCGATCACCCGCGACGTCTCCGGCGAAGGCGTGCAGCAGGCGCTGCTCAAGATCCTGGAGGGCACCGTCGCCAACGTGCCCCCACAGGGCGGCCGCAAGCACCCGCACCAGGAGTTCTACCAGATCGACACCACGAACATCCTGTTCATCTGCGGCGGCGCCTTCGTCGGCCTCGACAAGGTCATCGAGCGGCGGATGGGCAAGAAGACGCTCGGCTTCCTGACCGAGGCCAAAGAGGCGAAAGAAGCTCAGAGCGGCGTCGGCGACAAGGGCGCTGCGGCGCTGCAGCACGTGCAGCCGACCGACCTGATCCGCTTCGGGCTGATCCCGGAGTTCGTGGGCCGGCTGCCGGTGGTGGCCACCCTGCACGACCTCGACCGGGCGGCGCTGGTCGACATCCTGACCCAGCCCAAGAACGCGCTGACCCGGCAGTACCAGCGCATGTTCGAGTACGAGGGAGTGAAGCTGCGCTTCGCGGACGACGCGCTGTCGGCGATCGCCGACCTCGCGATCCAGCGCAAGATCGGCGCCCGCGGCCTGCGCATGATCCTCGAGGACCTGATGCTGGACCTGATGTACGACCTGCCCTCGATGAAGAAGGTCAAGGAGTGCGTGGTCACCCGCGACACGGTCCTGAGCCGCGAGAAGCCGATCACGCTGATCGAGAAGGCCGGCTGACGCGGCGGCTTCGCGTCGCCGCCGGAAACCGATGAGGAACCGTTGATCGAGACCCTGCCCATGGTCCCGCTGCGGGACGTCGTGGTGTTCCCGCACATGATGATCCCGTTCGTGATCGGGCGGCAGAGCTCGATCAAGGCGCTGGAGCACGCACTCGGCAAGGGCAAGCGCATCTTCCTGTCCGCCCAGCACGACGCCTCCCGCGACAACCCGGGGCCCGGCGAGATCTTCACGCTCGGCACGGTGTGCAACATCGTCCAGAGCCTGAAGCTGCCCGACGGCAACGTGAAGGTGCTGGTCGAGGGCCTCGAGCGGGCGCGTGCCCTCGAGTTCCGCGAGGAGGGCGGCTTCTTCCGCGTCGTGGTCAAGCTGATCCCCCGCCCTGCCGAGCCGGAGCCCGACCTCGAGGCCGTGCAGACGCGGGTGATCGGGCTGTTCGAGCAGTACGTCAAGCTCTCCAACAACCTGCACTACGACGCCATGCTGGCGGCGGTGCGGGTCGAGGACCCCGGCAAGCTGGCCGACACCGTCGCCGCCCACCTGGCCGTGGCCGTCGAGGAGAAGCAGCGCCTGCTCGAGACCTTCGCCGCCTCGGAGCGGCTCGCCCTGATCGCCCGGATGCTGGAGGCGGAGGTCGAGAAGCTGCAGGTCGACCGCCGCATCCAGGGCCGCGTCAAGAAGCAGATGGAGCGGGCCCAGAAGGAGTACTACCTCAACGAGAAGATGAAGGCGATCCAGAAGGAGCTGGGTCGCAAGGACGAGAAGGGCTCCGAGACCGACGAGCTGCGGCGCAAGATCGACGCCTGCAGGATGCCGAAGGACGCCCGCGAGAAGGCGCTGGCGGAACTCAAGCGGCTGGAGTCGATGCCGCCGATGTCGGCCGAGGCCACGGTCTCGCGCAACTACCTCGACTGGCTGGTCGCGATGCCGTGGTCGAAGCGCACCCGCGAGCGCAAGGACCTGGTGCTGGCCGAAAAGATCCTCGAGGAAGACCACTACGGGCTGGAGAAGGTCAAGGAGCGGATCATCGAGTTCCTGGCCGTGCGCCAGCTCGTCGACGAACCGAAGGGCCCGATCCTGTGCTTCGTCGGCCCGCCCGGCGTCGGCAAGACCTCGCTGGCGCGCTCGATCGCCCGCGCCACCAACCGCAAGTTCGTGCGCCTCTCGCTCGGCGGCGTGCGCGACGAGGCCGAGATCCGCGGCCATCGCCGCACCTACATCGGCGCCTTCCCCGGCCAGGTCATCCAGATGATCAAGAAGGCCGGCACCCGCAACCCGGTTTTCCTGCTCGACGAGGTCGAGAAGATGTCGATGGACTTCCGCGGCGACCCCTCGGCGGCGCTGCTGGAGGTGCTCGACCCCGAGCAGAACAAGACCTTCGCCGACCACTACCTCGACGTCGAGTTCGACCTGTCGCAGGTGTTCTTCATTGCGACGGCCAACGTGGTGCAGTCGATCCCGCAGGCGCTGCACGACCGCCTCGAGGTGATCCGCATCGCGGGCTACACCGAGCGCGAGAAGATCGAGATCGCCCGCCGCCACCTGCTGCCCAAGCAGCTCAAGGCCCACGGCCTGGCCGCGGAGAACGTGACGATCTCCGACGAGACGCTCGGCGAGATCATCCGCCGCTACACGCGCGAGGCCGGCGTGCGCAACGTCGAGCGCGAGCTGCAGTCGGTGCTGCGCAAGGTGGCCCGCAAGGTGGTGAGCGAGGGCCGCGGCTTCCACGTCGAGGTGACGCCCGAGAACCTCGCCGACTACCTGGGCGTGCCGCGCTACCGCGCCGACCGCCAGGAGGAGCGCGACGAGGTCGGCGCCGCCACCGGGCTGGCGTGGACCGAGGTCGGCGGCGAGATCCTGCCGATCGAGGTCACGCTGATGCCGGGCAAGGGCCACCTGCAGCTCACCGGCAAGCTCGGCGACGTGATGCAGGAGTCGGCGAAGGCCGCGCTTTCGTTCGTGCGCGCCCACGCCGTGCGCTACCGGATCGACCCCGCGTTCCACCGCAAGCTCGACGTGCACGTGCACGTGCCCGAAGGTGCGATCCCGAAGGACGGGCCGTCGGCCGGCATCACGATCTGCACGGCCCTCGTCTCGGCGCTGTCCGGCGCGGCCGTGCGCCGCGACGTGGCGATGACCGGCGAGATCACGCTGCGCGGCCGCGTGCTGCCCATCGGCGGCGTCAAGGAGAAGCTGCTCGCCGCCCACCGCATCGGCATCCGCACCATCGTGCTGCCGCGCGAGAACGAGAAGGACCTGGCCGACGTGCCGGCGCCGATCCTCGAGTCGCTGACCGTGCACCTCGTCGCGCACATCGACGAGGTGCTGGAGATCGCGCTGCTCCCGCCGGCCGCGCCGCAGGAGGCGGACGCCGCGCCCGAGACGCTGGGCGAGCAGCCCGGGGGCATGACCCACTGAGCCCACCGCGGGCGGCGCCCGGCGCCGTCCGCTCCCGTACCCGTACCCAGGTGACCGATCCCTTGCACTTCCCCGCCGTGCCGAGCGCGAGCACTTCCCCGTGAAGCGAGCGTCCGAGGTCCGCTTCGTGCGCAGCGCGGCCGACGCCTCCGGGTTTCCGAAGGACGGCCTGCCCGAGGTCGCCTTCCTCGGCCGCTCGAACGTCGGCAAGAGTTCGCTGCTCAACGCGTTGTGCGGGAAACGGGGGCTGGCGCGGGTGTCGTCGACGCCGGGCCGGACCCAGCTCGTCAACCTGTTCCGGGTGGGCGACGAGATGTACCTCGTCGACCTCCCGGGTTACGGCTACGCGAAGGCCCCGCGCGGCGTGCGGGCCTCGTTCGAGGGCCTCGC
>WYBL01000004.1 GCA_011526565.1 Acidobacteriota bacterium
AACTGCCAGATGACGGTGGAGCTGATCACGCCGATCGCGATGGAGAAGGGCCTGCGCTTCGCGATCCGCGAGGGCGGCCGCACCGTCGGCGCCGGCACCGTCACCGAGATCGTCAAGTAGGGACGGGCCAATGATGCTCAACGAGAAGATCCGCATCCGCCTTCGCGCCTACGACTACCGCATCCTCGACCAGTCGACCCACGAGATCGTGGAGACCGCGAAGCGGACCGGGTCGGAAGTGCGCGGGCCGATCCCGCTGCCCACCGAGAAGAACCGGTGGACCGTGCTGCGCTCGCCGCACGTCGACAAGAAAAGCCGCGAGCAGTTCGAGATCCGCACTCACAAGCGGCTGCTCGACATCTTCGAGCCCACGCCGCAGACGGTGGACGCGCTGATGAAGCTCGACCTGCCGGCGGGCGTGGACGTGGAGATCAAGGCGTTCGGCAAGGAGCACTCGAAGTAACGGCGCAACCGAGGTTGCCGGGCCGGAAGGGGCGACGCCGCAACGGCGACCCCGGCCGCAGCGGCCCACGACCTCGTCAACGACGCTATTAAGGAACCAAGATGTCGATCCAGGGAATCATCGGACGCAAGGTGGGGATGACCCAGGTCTTCCTGCCCGACGGCAAGGCCGTGCCGGTCACGGTCGTCGAGGCGGGGCCCTGCGTGGTCGTCCAGCGCAAGACGGCGGGCAAGGACGGCTACGACGCGGCGCAGATCGGGCTGGTCGAGGCGCGCAAGGTGCGCGGCACGACGAAGCCGATGGAGGGCCATTTCGCCAAGGCCGGGCTGCCGCCGTGCCGGGTGCTGCGCGAGGTGCCGGTCGCGGCCGGCTCCGAGGCGAAGGTGGGCGACCGGGTGTCGGCCGACCTGTTCGCCGAGGGCGAGAAGGTCACCATCATCGGCGTCAGCAAGGGCAAGGGCTTCCAGGGCGTCGTCAAGCGCCACCACTTCCGCGGCGGCGCGGCGACTCACGGCTCGATGTTCCACCGCGCGCCGGGCTCGATCGGCGCCTCGGCGTTCCCGTCGCGGGTGCTGAAGGGCATGCGCGCCGCGGGCCACATGGGCTCGGACCGGGTCACGGTCAAGAACCTGCACGTGGTGCGGGTCGAGGCCGACAAGAACGTGCTCCTGATCCGGGGTGCCGTGCCCGGCGCGAACGGCGGCCTGGTCGTCATCCGCAAGGCCGCGAGGTAACAGGGAGATGTCCGACAAGCGCAAGGCCGCCAAGGCCCCGGAGACGCTGCCGGTGGTCAACGCGGAGAACCAGAAGATCCGCGACGTCAGCCTCAGCCCGGAAGTCTTCGGCGGGCACGTCAACGAGCACCTGCTGTGGGAGGCCGTCAAGCAGTACCGCGCCGGCGGCCGCAGCGGCACCCACATGACCAAGAACCGGGCCCTCGTCTCCGGCTCGGGCAAGAAGCCGTGGCGCCAGAAGGGCACCGGCCGCGCCCGCGTCGGCGAGACCCGCAACCCGCTGTGGCGTCACGGCGGCACGGTGTTCGGGCCCCAGCCGCGCGACTACTCGTACTCGGTGCCGAAGAAGACGCGCACCTCCGCGCTGCGCTCCGCCCTGGTCCAGAAGGCCAGCGAAGGCGCGCTGCGGGTGATCGACCTGATCCGCATCGACGCCCCCGAGCAGGGCCAGCCGCCGCGGCTGACCCGCCAGCTCAAGGGCCTGCTCGCGAAGCTGGGCGTCGCCGGCAAGGTCACGCTGGTCGAGTCCCGGCCGTCCGACCTGCTGGTGCTGGCCGGCCGCAACCTGCCCGGCGTGCGGGTGGTGGACGCCTCGCACCTGACCGTGTACGACGCGCTCGACTGCCGGACCCTGCTGGTCTCGGCGCCCGCGCTCGCCCGCCTCGAGGAGCGGCTGGCTCCGTAGGAGGGCCGAAGAGAACCGCGATGAAGAACCTCTACGAAGTCATCCGCCGTCCGCTGATCACGGAGAAGACCACCCTGCTCAAGGAGCAGACCGGCGTCGTCTGCTTCGAGGTCCACCGCGACTCCACCAAGCCGGAGATCAAGAAGGCCGTCGAGGCCCTGTTCGGCGTCAAGGTCGACGACGTTCGCGTCGCCGTGATGCACGGCAAGGTCAAGCGGCAGGGCCGCTGGTTCGGCCGCCGGCCCGACTGGAAGAAGGCCTACGTCACCTTGAAGAAGGGCGAGAAGCCCATCGAGTTCTTCGAGCAGGCGTAAGGAGCCGAAGGGAACATGCCTCTCAAGAGCTACCGTCCGACCTCGCCGGGGCGTCGCTTCATGACGACGCTCACCTTCGACGAGATCACCAAGACCACCCCCGAGAAGTCGCTCACCACCCCGATCAAGCGCAGCGGCGGCCGCGACAACCGCGGCCGGCTGACCGTGCGCTTCATGGGCGGCGGCCACAAGCGCCGCTACCGGATGATCGACTTCCGGCGCGACAAGAAGGACATTCCCGCCAAGGTGGCGGCGATCGAGTACGACCCCAACCGGTCGGCCCGCATCGCGCTGCTGCACTACGTCGACGGCGAGAAGCGTTACATCCTGTGCCCCGACGGCGTGCACGTCGGCCAGGCGATCCTGGCCGGCGCCGGCGCCGACATCCTGCCCGGCAACTGCCTGCCGCTGAAGGCGATCCCCGCCGGCACCACGATCCACAACATCGAGCTGCGCCAGGGTCGCGGCGGCCAGATGGTGCGCTCGGCCGGCACGGCGGCGCAGCTGGTGGCCAAGGAGGGCGACTACGCCCAGGTCAAGCTGCCCTCCGGCGAGGTCCGCAAGGTCCACGTCGACTGCTTCGCGACGATCGGCCAGGTCGGCAACTCCGACCACAAGAACGTGGCGATCGGCAAGGCCGGCCGCAGCCGCTGGCTGGGCCGCAAGCCGCACAACCGCGGCGTGGCGATGAACCCGATCGACCACCCGCACGGCGGCGGCGAGGGCCGCACGTCCGGCGGCCGCCACCCGGTGACGCCGTGGGGCAAGCCGACCAAGGGTGCCAAGACCCGCAAGAACAAGCGCACCGACTCGTTCATCGTCAAGAGGCGGAAGTAAGACATGGCACGTTCGCTCAAGAAGGGCCCCTTCATCGACGGCCACCTGCTGAAGAAGGTGGAGGGCATGGCCGGCGTGGCCGACCGCAAGGTGATCAAGACCTGGTCGCGCCGCAGCACGATCATCCCGGAGATGGTCGGCATGACGCTGGCCGTCTACAACGGCAAGAAGTTCGTGCCGGTCTACGTGACCGAGAACATGGTCGGCCACAAGCTCGGCGAGTTCTCGCCCACCCGCACCTTCAAGGGCCACTCCTCCAAGGTGGAGAAGGCGGCCAAGGTGGCGGGGAAGTAGGAGCGCGACCATGTCGAGCTACCGAGCCGAAGCCAAGTACATCCGCAGTTCGGCCCAGAAGGCCGGGCTGGTCTGCGAACTGATCCGCGGCAAGAAGGCCTCCGAGGCGCTGTCGATCCTGCGCTTCACCAGGAAGGCCGTCGCCCGCGACCTCGAGAAGGTGCTGCGCTCGGCCGTCGCGAACGCCGTGTTCGTCGCCGACCGCAACGAGAAGCGCCGCCTCGACGAGGACGACCTCTACGTGCGCGCGGCCTTCGCCAACCAGGGCCCGTCGCAGAAGCGGGTGCGCCCGGCGCCGATGGGCCGTGCCTACCGGGTCATCAAGCGCACCACGCATCTCACGGTCGAGCTGGCCGAGAGGGAGAAGTAGCCACATGGGTCAGAAAGTCCATCCCATCGGGTTCCGCCTCGGCTTCAACAAGCCCTGGCGCAGCCGCTGGTTCTCCGACAAGGAGTACGCTTCGCTCCTGCACCAGGACCTGAAGCTGAAGAAGGACCTCAAGAAGCGCTTCTCCCACGCGGGCGTCTCGCGGATCGAGATCGAGCGCGCGGCCAACAAGCTGAAGGTCACGCTGTTCACCTCGCGCCCCGGCATCATCATCGGCCGCAAGGGCTCCGAGGTCGACAAGCTCAAGCAGGAAGTCCAGAAGAAGACCGGCAAGGAGGTCTTCATCAACATCCAGGAGATCCTGAAGCCCGAGCTCGACGCCCAGCTGGTGTCGGAGTCGGTGGCGCTCCAGCTCGAGAAGCGGATCGCCTTCCGCCGCGCGATGCGCAAGGCGGTCGACGCCGCCCTCCGCTTCGGCGCCAAGGGCATCAAGATCCGCGTCTCCGGCCGCCTCAACGGCGCCGAGATCGCGCGCTCGGAGTGGTACCTGCACGGCCAGCTGCCGCTGCACACGCTGCGCTCCGACATCGACTACGGGTTCCACGAGGCCAGCACGGCGTTCGGCCGCATCGGCGTCAAGTGCTGGATCTACAAGGGCGAGCAGGACGCGCCGCGTCCGGCGAAGGCGCTCTAGGGTCAAGACATCATGTTGATGCCCAAGAAGGTCAAGTACCGCAAGACCCAGCGCGGCCGCATGAGCGGCAAGGCGTGGACCGGGTCGTCCGTCTCCTTCGGCGACTTCGGCCTGAAGGCGATGGAGTGCGGCTGGGTGACGGCCCGCGAGATCGAGGCCGGCCGCATCGCGATCAACCGCTACGTCAAGCGCAACGGCCGCGTCTGGATCCGGATGTTCCCCGACAAGCCCTACACCAAGAAGCCCCAGGAGACGCGCATGGGCAAGGGCAAGGGACAGCCGGAGGGCTGGGTGATGGTGGTCAAGCCCGGCCGAATCCTCTACGAGATGGAGGGGGTGCCGGAAAAGGACGCCCGCGAGGCGTTCCGCCTGGCCGCGCACAAGCTCTCGATCAAGACCCGCTTCGTGAAGCGGCTCGAGGAAGAGGTGGCGCAGTGAAGGCCGAGAAGTTGCGCGAGATGAACCTCGACGACCTGCGCGGCGAGGAGAAGAAGCTCGCCGAGCAGATGTTCCGCCTGCGCTTCCAGAAGGCGCTGGGCCAGCTCGACAACGCGCTGAAGATCCGGGAGACCCGGCGCGACCTGGCGCGGGTCAAGACGTTGCTGAAGGAGAAGGCCGCCACCCGCTGAGGGTGATCGGCCAGGAACGAAGATGGAGCAATCGCAGCAGAAGCCGCCCGCCCGCCGTCGCCACTCCGTGGTCGGGGTCGTGGTGAGCGCCAAGATGCAGAAGACGGTGGTCGTCGCCGTGGAGCGCCTGATCCGGCACGAGCTCTACCGCAAGACCCTGCGACGGACGTCCACCTTCTCCGCCCACGACGAGAAGGGCGCGAAGGAAGGCGACACGGTGCGGATCGTCGAGACCCGGCCGCTGTCGAAGACCAAGCGCTGGCGCGTGGAGGAGATCCTGACCAAGGCGACGGTCGCGCCGGCCGTGGCGGGGGGGAAGTAGCGCCATGATCCAGATGCGCACCATCCTCGACGTCGCCGACAACTCCGGCGCGCGCAAGCTCTCGTGCATCCTGCCGCTCGGCGGGTCCACAGGGCGCTACGCGAGCCTCGGCGACATCATCACCGCCAACGTCAAGGAGTCCGCTCCCGACGCGCCCGACTCGTGCAAGAAGGGCAAGGTCGTCAAGGCCGTGATCGTGCGCTGCGCCAAGGAGCAGCGCCGCGCGGACGGCTCCTACATCCGCTTCGACCGCAACGCCGCGGTGCTGATCAAGGACGACGGCGAGCCGGTCGGCACCCGCGTCTTCGGCCCGGTGGCGCGCGAGCTGCGCGACAAGCGGTTCATGAAGATCGTCTCGCTGGCCCCGGAGGTGCTGTAAGGCCATGGCCAAGCAGAAGCAGACGGAGCGCGCGAAGATCCGGGTCCGCAAGGGCGACCTCGTCGAGGTGATCGCCGGCAAGGACGCGGGCAAGCGCGGCAAGATCCTCAGCGTGCTGCGCGACAAGGGGCGGGTGGTGGTCCAGGGCGTGGGCTTCATCAAGCGCCACGTGCGGCCCAACCCGCAGCGCAACATCAAGGGCGGCATCGCCGAGCGCGAGGCCGCGATCCACGTCTCGAACGTGATGGTGGTCTCCCCCGAGACCGACAAGCGTTCGCGGCTCGGCGCCCGCAGGCTCGAAGACGGACGCAAGGTGAGGGTCAGCCGCCGCGACGGCGCTGTCCTCGACAAGTAGGCCAGGAAGGAACATGGCAGCTCGTCTCAAGGAAAGCTACGTGAAGACGGTCGTGCCGCGCCTGATGAAGGAACGCGAGTACAGCACCGTCATGGCCGTGCCCAAGCTCCAGAAGGTCGTCATCAACATGGGCGTGGGCGAGGCCACCCAGAACATCAAGCTGCTCGACGCGGCCCGCGAGGAGCTCGGCCGCATCGTCGGCCAGCGCCCGGCGATCCGCCGTGCGAAGAAGGCGATCGCCGCCTTCCGCGTCCGCGAGGGCATGCCGATCGCCGCCACCGTGACGCTGCGCGGCGACCGCATGTACGAGTTCTGCGACCGCCTGTTCAACGTCGCGCTGCCGCGCGTGCGCGACTTCCGCGGCGTGCCGCAGAACGCGTTCGACGGCCGCGGCAACTACACCCTGGGCCTGCGGGACCAGATCATCTTCCCCGAGATCGACTACGCGAAGGTCGAGAAACTGCGGGGCATGAACGTGACCTTCGTGACGACCGCCCGGACGGACGAGGAGTCCAAGCTCCTCCTCCAGTACCTCGGGATGCCGTTCCGGAACCAGTAGGAGGAGCGCAGTGGCCAAGTTGTCGCTGATCGCCAAGGCGCAGCGGACCCCCAAGTTCGCGGTTCGTCGTTACCACCGCTGCAAGAGCTGCGGGCGGCCGCGGGCGTACCTGCGGAAGTTCGAGATGTGCCGGATCTGCTTCCGCAAGCACGCCCTCGCCGGGGACATCCCCGGCGTGGTCAAGGCCAGCTGGTAGCGCCGGGGAGCAGAGGAAGACACACGATGAGCATGACCGATCCCATCGCGGACATGATCACCCGGATCCGCAACGGCGTCCGGGCGAGGGTCCCCAAGGTGGACGTGCCCCACTCGAAGCTCAAGGTGGCGATTGCCCGCATCCTCAAGGACGAGGGCTACGTCGCCAACTTCAAGGTGGCCGAGGGCCAGGGGCAGGGGACGCTCCGCATCTATCTCAAGTACGGCCCGGGCATGGAGCGGGTGATCACCGACCTCCAGCGCGTGAGCCGCCCCGGGTGCCGCATCTACTGCGGCAAGGACGAGATCCCCCGCGTGTACGGCGGGCTCGGGATCAACATCCTGTCCACCTCCCGTGGGCTGATGACGGGGAAGGCCGCGGCCCGCGAGGGCGTCGGCGGCGAGATCCTCGTCAACGTCTGGTAGGAGGGCGAGAGACATGTCGCGAGTCGGACGCAAGCCGATCGCCATCCCCGCCGGCGTCAAGGTCGCGGTGAAGGACGCGGGCGTCGAGGTCCAGGGCCCGAAGGGCAAGCTGGTCACCCCGGTGCCCCCCGGCATCTCGTTCTCCGTCGAGGGCGGGCAGCTCCTGTGCAAGCGCAGCGGCGACGAGGGTCCCGTGCGCGCGTTGCACGGCCTGGCCCGGGCGCTGGCCCAGAACGCCGTCACCGGCGTCTCCACCGGCTTCACCAAGGAGCTCGACATCGTCGGCGTCGGCTACAAGGCGCAGGTCGAGGGCAAGAAGGTGGTCTTCACGCTCGGCTACTCCCACCCGGTGGAGTTCCCGATTCCGGAAGGCATCTCGATCGCCATCGACAAGCAGACCCACGTCGTGGTGTCCGGGTTCGACCGGCAGCGCGTGGGCCAGGTGGCCGCCGAGATCCGCAAGCTGCGCAAGCCGGACCCCTACAAGCAGAAGGGCATCCGCTACGTCGGCGAGGTGCTGAAGAAGAAGGCCGGCAAGGCCGGGGCCACCGGGAGCAAGTAGGGACGAGGTCGGGGACGCTCGCGGCCCCCCGAGGCCGCGGGCAGCGCCCGCCGAGGGAACGATGAAGAAGAGCCGAGACGACATCAGGCGCCGTATCCACAACCGGATCCGCAAGAAGGTCGCGGGCAGCGCGGAGCGGCCCCGGCTGTGCGTGTTCCGCAGCCAGAGCCACATCTACGCCCAGGTCATCGACGACGTGAAGGGTGGCACGCTGTGCTCGGCCTCCAGCCTCGACCAGGAGCTGAAAGGCAAGTTCAAGCGGGGCAGCAACGTCGACGCCGCCAAGGCCGTGGGGCAGCTCATCGCGAGCCGCGCCAAGGACAAGGGCGTCACCGCCGTCGTGTTCGATCGCGGCGGATTCCTGTACCACGGCCGCGTCAAGGCCCTGGCCGAGGCCGCCCGCGAGGGCGGGCTCTCGTTCTAGCGCTGGGATGAGCATGAGAAAGACGCACGAGAAGGTCGACGTCGGCAGCCTGGAGCTCAAGGACCAGGTCGTCCAGATCAACCGCGTGACCAAGGTCGTCAAGGGCGGCAAGAACCTGTCCTTCTCGGCCATGGTAGTGGTCGGCGACGGCCACGGCCACGTCGGCTACGGCATGGGCAAGGCCCGCGAGGTGTCTTCCGCGATCAAGAAGGGCATCGAGGCCGCCAAGAAGAACGTGTTCAAGGTGCCGGTCACGGAGAAGGGCTCGACCATCCCGCACCAGGTGGTGGGCTACTTCGGCTCCGGCAGCGTGCTGCTGAAGCCGGCCTCCGAGGGTACCGGCGTGATCGCCGGCGGCGCCGTGCGCGCGGTGATCGAGGCGGCCGGCATCCAGAACGTGCTGACCAAGAGCCTCGGCTCGGCCACCCCGCACAACGTGGTCAAGGCGACCGTCGACGCGCTGCTGCGGCTGAAGCAGCCGGAGCGCGTGGCCCGGCTGCGCGGCAAGAGCGTGGCCGAGGTGACCGGCGCCGAAGAGCCCAAGCCGCAGGCCCAGGCCTGAGCCCGGGAGCGGAGACAGCGATGGCAGCCAAGAAGCAGCAGAAGAAGACCGGCGCGACCTTCAAGGTCAAGCAGATCGGCAGCCTGATCGGCTGCACCGACAAGCAGCGCGCCTCCGTGCGCGGCCTCGGGCTGCGGCGGATGCACCAGGTCGTGGAGCGGCTCGACACCCCGGAGAACCGTGGGATGGCGAAGGCCGTGCCGCACCTGGTGGCGATCGTCGAGTAGCGCGGAAGAGGATAGAGACGAACATGGGCCTCCACGATCTCAAGCCCGCCAAGGGCGCCACCAGCTCGCGCAAGCGCGTCGGCCGCGGCCAGGGCAGCGGCCTCGGCAAGACGGCCGGCCGCGGCGAGAAGGGCCAGAAGAGCCGCAGCGGCTATTCCCACAAGAGCGGCTTCGAGGGCGGCCAGATGCCGCTCCACCGGCGCCTGCCCAAGCGCGGGTTCACCAACGCCCGCTTCCGCAAGGAGTTCGCGGTCGTCAACCTCGACAAGCTCGAGGCCTTCGAGCCCGGCACCATCGTCACGCCGGAGGTGCTGCTGCGCCGCGGCGTGGTCAGCAAGCTGATGGACGGGATCAAGGTGCTCGCCAAGGGCAAGCTCACCAAGGCCCTGACCGTGCGCGCCCACAAGTTCAGCGGCAAGGCCCAGGAGGCCATCCAGGGCGCCGGCGGCAAGGCCGAGGTGCTCGAGGCCTAGGCCATGCTCCAGAGCCTGAAGAACATCTGGGACGTCCCGGACCTGCGCAAGAGGGTGCTGTTCACCCTCGGCATCCTGGCCGTCTACCGCCTGGGCAGCCACGTCCCGACGCCCGGCATCAACGCCGCGGCGCTCGTGGACTTCTTCGAGCAGAACCGTTCCAACTGGTTCGGCCTGGTCGACATGTTCTCGGGCGGCAACCTCGCCAACGTGACGATCTTCGCGCTCGGGATCATGCCGTACATCTCGGCGTCGATCATCCTGCAGTTGCTGACGGTCGTCGTGCCGACCCTGGAGCGGCTGTCCAAGGAAGGCGAGCTGGGCCGGCGCAAGATCACCCAGTACACCCGCTACGGGACGATCGGGCTGTCGATCGTGCAGTCGCTGGGCATCGCGATCTACCTCGAGCGCCTGACGCTGTCGGGCGACTTCAGCATCGTCGAGACCCCGGGCTGGGCGTTCCGGCTGATGTGCGTGCTGACGCTGACCACCGGCACCGCGTTCATCATGTGGCTCGGCGAGCAGATCACCGAGCGCGGCATCGGCAACGGGATGAGCCTGATCATCTTCGCCGGGATCATCGTCGGCTTCCCGTCCGGGCTGTTCGACAGCCTGCGCCGGGTGTCGACCGGCGAACTGGGCCTGATCACCGCGGTGTTCCTGGTGGTGATGATGCTGGCGGTGATCGCGGTCATCGTCTTCGTCGAGCGCGGCCAGCGCCGGATCACGGTGCAGTACGCGAAGCGGGTGGTCGGGCGCCGGGTCTACGGTGGGCAGTCGACCCACCTGCCGCTGCGGGTCAACACCAGCGGCGTGATCCCGGTCATCTTCGCCAGCTCGATCATCGCCTTCCCGCAGACGATCGCCTCGTTCTTCGAGGCCCAGAGCCCGTGGATGCAGAGCGTGGCCGACCAGCTCCGCTGGGGCATGCCGCTGTACAACGTGCTCTACGTCTCGTTCATCATCTTCTTCTGCTACTTCTACACGGCGATCGTCTTCAACCCGGACGACGTGGCGGAGAACATGCGCAAGTACGGCGGCTTCGTGCCCGGCATCCGCCCGGGCAAGAAGACGGCCGAATACCTCGACCACATCCTGGGCCGGATCACCTTCGGCGGCGCCCTGTACCTGGCCGCCATCGCGCTGCTGCCCGAGTTCCTGATCACCGGGTTCAAGGTGGCGCCGATCCCCGTCGTCGGGCCGGGCCTCGACCTGTTCCTCACGGAGAACGGCCTGGCCTGGATCACCGAGGGCCTGGGCCTCAACTTCTACTTCGGCGGCACCTCGCTGCTGATCGTGGTCGGCGTGGCGATGGACACGGTCTCGCAGGTGGAGGCGCAGCTGGTGATGCGCCACTACGACGGCTTCACGGGCCGTGGCGGGCGGAGGGTGCGTGGTCGACGCTAGCCCCAGGGCCGCAGCGGGACCGGCGCGGGTGATCTTCCTCGGGCCTCCGGGCGCGGGCAAGGGGACCCAGGCCGGGCTCGTCGCGCGCCACTTCGGGGTGCCCAAGATCTCGACCGGGGACATGCTGCGCGAGGCGATCGCGCAGAAGACCCCGCTCGGGCTCCAGGCAGGTCCGCTCATGGAGCAGGGACGGCTGGTGCCGGACCCGCTGCTGATCGGCATCGTCGAGGACCGCCTGTCGCAGCCGGACTGCGGGCCGGGGTTCGTGCTGGACGGCTTCCCGCGCACGCTGGCGCAGGCCGAGGGCTTCGGCACGATGGCCGGCGGCCGTCACGCGGGCGGCCTCGTGGTGCTCAACGTCGAGGTCCCGCGCGAGGAGCTGCTGCGCCGGCTGTCGGGCCGCCGCTGGTGCCCCGATTGCCAGGCCACGTTCCACGTGCACAACGACCCGCCGAAGCAGCAGGGCATCTGCGACCGCTGCGGCGCGAGCCTGATCCAGCGCGAGGACGACAAGGAGACGGCGGTTGCCCGGCGGCTCCAGGAGTACGACGAGCGCACCGCGCCGCTGATCGGCTACTACGGCCAGCGCGACGCTCAGGCCTTCCACACGGTGGACGGCCACCGCCCGGTCGAGGTGGTCTTCGGCGAGTTGCGGGGCATCGTGGAGAGCACGCGGTGAGCGTGCAGAAGTCGTTCGCCGAACTCGAGAAGATGCACCGCGCGTGCTCGATCGTCGTGGAGACGCTGGCGGCGCTGGCCGAGGCGGTCAAGCCCGGCGTGCGCACGAAGGAGCTCGACCGCATCGCCCGCGAGCGGATCGAGAAGGCGGGCGCGAAGCCGGCCTTCCTCGGCTACAAGGTGCGAGGCCTCGTCTACCCGGCCACGCTGTGCGTGGCGGTCAACGACGAGGTGGTCCACGGGATCCCGGGCGAGCGGCGGCTGGAGGAGGGCGACATCATCGGCCTCGACCTCGGCTGCATCGTCGACGGCTTCTACGGCGACTCGGCGCGCACGGTGGCGGTGGGCCGGATCAGCCCCGAGGCCGAGAAGCTGATGAAGGTGACCGAGGAGTCGCTGCGCCGCGCGATCGCCCAGTGCCGGCCCGGCCAGCGCCTGGGCGACCTCGGCCACGCGGTGCAGAGCCACGCCGAGGCGAACGGCTTCTCGGTCGTGCGCGAGTTCACCGGCCACGGCATCGGGACCCGGCTCCACGAGGAGCCGCAGGTGCCGAACTACGGCAAGCCCGGTCGCGGCAGCCGGCTCAACCCCGGGCTGTGCCTGGCGATCGAGCCGATGGTCAACGCCGGCGGGCCCGAGGTCGAGGTCGAGGAAGACGGCTGGACGGCGGTCACCGCCGACGGCAGCCTGTCCGCCCACTTCGAGCTGTCGGTGGCCGTGATGCCCGAGGGGCCGTGGATTCTCTCGGAGCCGTATCCCTACAGCACCCGGAAGGCGGCGTCGTGAAATGCCTGAAGGCGGGCTTGAAGTGAACGCGACGGTGGAAGAGGCACTGCCCAACGCGCTCTATCGCGTGCGGCTGGAAACGGGGAAGCGCGAGGCCCTTCAGGCCCACGCAGCCTCGGCCGGCTTGCTGCGGCTGCTGCCGGGTGACCCGGTGGTCGTGGAGATCAGTGCCTACGACGCCACGCGCGGGCGCATCGTGCGCCGGCGCTCATGAGGTGACGAACGTGAAGGTGAGGTCGTCGGTCAAGAAGATCTGCGTGAAGTGCAAGGTGGTGCGCCGCCAGGGGGTGGTCCGCATCATCTGCGCCAACCAGAAGCACAAGCAGAGGCAGGGGTAACGTAGAATGGCGCGCATCGCTGGCGTGGACCTCCCGCGGCAGAAGCGGGTGGAGATCGCCCTGACCTACATCTACGGCATCGGCCAGGCCCGCAGCAACAAGATCCTGGACCAGGCCAAGATCGACCCGTCCGTGCGGGTCAAGGACCTGTCCGAGGAGGAGGTCAGCCGCATCGCCCGCCTCCTCGACGCCGAGGGCGGGGTGGAGGGCGACCTCCGCAAGGACATTTCGCTGAACATCAAGAGGCTGATGGAGATCGGCTCGTACCGCGGGATGCGCCACCGGCGCAACCTGCCCGTGCGCGGGCAGCGCACCCACACCAACGCCCGCACCCGCAAGGGCCCGCGCCGCTCGATGACGCGGCCCTCGAAGAAGGCGTAGGAGTCGAAGGGAATGACGACGACGAACACCAAGGCGCCGGCCAAGAAGGGCAAGCGCGAGAAGAAGCACGTGGCGCACGGCATCGCGTACGTGCACGCCTCCTTCAACAACACCCTGATCACGATCACGGACCTCGAGGGGAACGTGGTGTCGTGGTCCAGCTCGGGCTCGCTCGGCTTCAAGGGCTCGCGCAAGGGGACGCCCTTCGCCGCCCAGCAGGCCGCCACGGCGGCGGCCACGGCGGCCAAGGACGGCGCCGGCCTGCGCGCGGTGGACGTGCGGGTGAAGGGCCCGGGCAGCGGCCGCGAGTCGGCGGTGCGCGCGATCCAGGCGGTCGGGGTCGAGATCAAGTCGATCCGCGACGTCACCCCGATTCCGCACAACGGCTGCCGGCCGCCCAAGCGGCGCCGGGTCTAGAGGAGAACGAGAAGTGGCCAGGTACATCGGATCCGTCTGCCGGCTCTGCCGCCGGGAGGGCATGAAGCTCTTCCTGAAGGGCGACCGCTGCTTCACGGACAAGTGCGCGATCGAGAAGCGGAACTACGCCCCCGGCCAGCACGGCAAGGGCGTCCGCACCAAGCAGAAGCTGCAGGGCTACGGTCTCCAGCTGCGCGAGAAGCAGAAGGTGAAGCGGCTCTACGGCATGCTCGAGGGCCAGTTCGGCCTGTTCTTCCAGCGCGCGACCCAGGAGAAGGGCGTGTCCGGCGAACTGCTGCTCGCCAAGCTGGAGCGCCGCCTCGACAACGTCGCCTACCGCCTCGGCTTCGGCTCCTCGCGCGCCCAGGCCCGCCAGCTCGTCCGCCACGGCCACCTGCGCGTCAACGACCGCAAGGTCGACGTGCCCTCGTTCCAGGTGCGCCCGGGCGACGTCGTCTCGCTGTCGGCCGCGGCCGCGAAGAACGCCCAGGTCGCGGCTTCGCTGGAGTCCGTCAAGGGCCGCGGCGTGCCGAAGTGGCTGGAGCTGGACGCCGCCGCCTTCAAGGGCAAGGTGAGTTCGCTGCCCGCCCGCGACGACATCAACTTCCCGATCCAGGAGCAGCTCATCGTCGAGCTGTACTCCAAGTAGCAGACGCAGCGGTTCGGACCCGGGCCGAACGAGCAAGAGAGGACAGTCAGAACATGCTGTGGAAGGGATTCCAGAAGCCGAAGCGCCTTGAGGTCGAGGAGCTCACCGAGCACTACGGGCGCTTCACCGCCCAGCCGTTCGAGCGCGGCTTCGCGACGACGGTCGGCAACGCGCTGCGCCGCGTGCTGCTGTCCAGCATCGAGGGCGCGGCGATCACCGCCGTTCGGGTGGAGGGCGTGCTCCACGAGTTCAGCCCGATCCCCGGAGCGATGGAGGACACCACCGACCTGATCCTCAACCTCAAGAGGATCCCGCTCAAGATGCACGTCGATCACCCGAAGGCGCTCTACCTCAAGACGTCCGAGGCCGGCGAGGTGAAGGCGAAGCACGTCACGCCCGACGCCGACGTCGAGGTGCTCGACCCCGAGGCCTACGTGGCGACCCTCGGTGCCGGCTCGACGCTGTCGCTCGAGCTGCGCGTCAAGCAGGGCCGCGGCTACGTGTCCGCCGACCGCAACTTCGACGAGGACCTGTCGATCGGCTGGGTGCCGGTGGACTCGGTCCACTCGCCGGTCAAGAAGGTCAACTACTTCGTGGAGAACGCCCGCGTCGGCCAGAACACCGACTACGAGAAGCTGACCCTCGAGGTGTGGACCAACGGCGCCGTCACCCCGCGCGACGCCGTCGGCCTGGCCGCGCGGCTGATGCGCGACCACATGGGCATCTTCGTCAACTTCGACGACGACGAGCTGTCCGACGAGGCGCCGGCGGAGATCGCCGACGAGGACCGCGAGGCGGCGATCGAGAAGCTGGGCAAGAGCGTCGACGAGCTCGAGCTCTCGGTCCGCTCCTACAACTGCCTGAAGAACGCCAACATCCGGACGATCGGCGACCTGGTCCAGAAGACCGAGGCCGAGATGCTCAAGACCAAGAACTTCGGCCGCAAGTCGCTGAACGAGATCAAGGAGATCCTCGGCGGCATGGGGCTGTCGCTGGGCATGAAGATCGACCACCTGATCCAGTCGCAGTAAGGAAGAATCCCGATGAGACACCGCGCTGCGCACCGCAAGCTGGGGCGCATCACGCCGCACCGGATCGCGCTGCTGCGCAACCTCGCCATCGCCCTGTTCGACAAGGAGCGGATCCGCACCACCCTGCCCAAGGCCAAGGAACTGCGGCCCTTCGCCGAGAAGCTGATCACGCTCGCCAAGCGCGAGGACGGCCGGCTCCATGCCCGCCGGCTCGTGTCCCGCGACGTGCACGACGCGGCGGTGGCCAAGAAGCTGTTCGACACCCTGGCCCCGCGCTTCGCGTCGCGGCCCGGCGGCTACACCCGCATCCTCAAGCTGGGCGCCCGCAAGGGCGACGGCGCCGAGATGGCGATCGTCGAGTTGATCGGCTCCGAGTTCCAGCCGGGCAAGAAGGAGGCCGCGAAGAAGGCGGCCGAGAAGCCCGCGGAGAAGGCGGCCAAGGACGAGGCGGCCGCCGAGAAGCCCAAGGCGGAGAAGAAGCCGAAGGCCGAGAAGAAGGCCAAGGCTGCGGCCGACGACGCCGAACCCAAGGCCGAGAAGAAGCCCCGCAAGAAGAAGGCCGAAGCGGCCGAGTAGTCGGCCAGCCCCGGCTTCGTGGCTCGGGACCGTCCCTCGCGGGGCGGTCCCGAGCGGCGTCTTGGGGGCTACTGCACCAGGCGCTCGACGCGGGCACTGGCCTGGTCCGCCGCGAAGTTGAAGGTCGCGCGCAGGCCGATCCGGACGGTGCTCAGGCGCCGGAACTTCCAGCTCGCCACCGCCGCACGCGCGGCCGCCACCAGTTCGGGGGCGCCCTCCACGCCCTGCACCAGCGTGTCCCCGGCGCCGTCGACGCTGAAGGCCACGACCACCGAGCCAGTCACCCCGGCGATCCGGGCGACCGGCGGCACGACCGGGCGCCTGCCCTCGATCAGGTCGGGGATGTTCTCGCCGAGCGTGACATTGGCGATGTTCGACACGCCCGACTCGGCCACGGCCGGGGCGGCGGCGGCCGGGGTGGGGGCCGCCGGTGCCGGTGTCGGCTGCGGCGCGGCCGGGATGACCTCCTCCACAGGGCCCCGAGGCGCGGGGCGATCGGCCTCAGGCGCGGCTGGCGGGGTCGCAGGCGGCGCGGCCGAGGGCCCGGGAGACGGTTCCGAGGCCGGAGTCGCCGGTGGTGCCGCGGCGGCCGCCGGGGTGGCGGCTGGCGTCGCGGGGGGAGCGGCCTCCTGCGGCGCCGGAGCCGCGGCCTGAGGTTCCGCCGGCGCCGAGGGTGCCGCAGCCGGCGCTGCTGTTCCCGCAGGCACCGGTCGCGGGTCGCTCAGCCGCAACGAGACCTTCGCCGCCTCGCCGCCCTTGCCCGCCGGTGCGAACGCGGCGGACAACCGCACCAGCAGCGGCGGCTCGCCCTCGCGCGGGGCGAAGCGCCAGGTGCGCAGGGCCTGCAGCAGGGCTTCCGATGTCGCGGGACCGCCCTCGGTGATCTGTGCTTCCTGCAGGTTGCCGTCGGCCGCGATCAGGAGCAGAGCCTCGGCGGACTCGGCGCGGGCCAGGTCCGCCGGCACGGCCGGGCTCACCCCCAGCCGCAGTTCCGGCACGCCCGCCGCGCGAGTGGTCTCGGGCAGCCGGATCGCGAACGTGATCGGCACGGTCAGGCGCACGCTGACCGGCCGGCCTTCGACCTTCGTCGGCTCGTAGGTCCACTGTCGGACTGCGGACAGGGCCGCCTCGTCGAACGGCGGCACGGAGCGCACCACCTCGGCGAAGGCCACGCGGCCCTCGCCGTCGATCACGATCTCGAGGATCACGATCCCGCGCTGGCCGGTGGCGATCGCCTCCGGCGGGTACTGCGGCATCACGAAGTGGGTGCGGCGCGGGACCGGCACCTCGCTGCCGGCGAGCTTCGGCGACTCCTGCGACGCCGCTTCCTGGGCGCCGGCGAACGGCGCCGCGGACAACAGGGCGCAGGCGGCGCCCGCGATCGCCAGCGGCGCGGAACGCCGGCGCGCGATCACTCCTCCTCCTTGACGTCGCCGCGCTCAGCCTTCGCCGCGGCGATCACCTTCTCCTGCAGGTGGGCTGGCACCTCGTCGTAGTGGGAGAACTCGACGTGGTAGGAACCGCGGCCGCCGGTCATCGAGGTCAGGGTCGCGTCGTAACCGAGCATCTCCGCCATCGGCACCTCGGCGCGGATCAGCTGGCCACCGGCCTTCGGCTCCATGCCCTGCGGCCGGCCGCGGCGCGACGAGAGGTCGCCCATCACGGAACCCGCGTACTCCTCGGGCACGTGGACCTCGACCTTGAGCACCGGCTCGAGCAGCGTGGGGCGGCACTTCGCGACCGCGTCCTTGAAGCCGAGCGAGCCGGCGATCTTGAACGCCATCTCGGACGAGTCGACGTCGTGGTACTGGCCGTCGTAGAGCTCGACCTGGAAGTCGACCATCGGATAGCCGGCGAGGAAGCCGCGCAGGCGCGCCTCCTGGATGCCCTTCTCGACCGCCGGGATGTAGTTGCGGGGGATCGAGCCGCCGAAGATGTCGTCGACGAACTTGAAGTCCTCGCCGCGCGCCAGCGGCTTCATGCGGATCTTGCAGTCGGCGAACTGGCCGTGGCCGCCGGTCTGCTTCTTGTGCCGGCCGTGCCCCTCGGCCGCGCCCTTGATCGTCTCGCGGTAGGGCACCTTCGGCCGCTTGAGGTTGAGCTCGACCCGGTAGCGCTTGCGCAGCCGGGCGACGATCACCTCGACGTGGAGCTGGCCCATGCCCGAGAGCAGCATCTCGTGGGTCTGGGCGTCGCGCGAGACGCGCAGCACCGGGTCCTCTTCGGCCAGCCGCTGCAGCGCCGTCGAGATCTTGTCCTCGTCGCCGCGGGTCTTCGGCTCGATCGCGAAGGTGGTCGCCGGCTCCGGGAACGCGGTCGGCGCGAACTTCACCGGCGAGGCCTTGTCGGCCAGCGTCTCGTTGGTCAGGGTGTCCTTCAGCTTGGCGATCGCGCCGATGTCGCCCGCGCGCAGCGCGGTCACCGGCGTCGTGGTCTTGCCCTGCAGCGCGAACAGCCCGCCGATCCGCTCGACCAGGTCGCGCGAGGCGTTGTAGAGCGGGGCGTCGGCCTTGAGCTCGCCGGACACCACGCGCACCATCGAGATCCGACCCGCGTGCGGGTCGACCATCGTCTTCCAGACGAACGCGGAGAACGGGTCGTCGCCGGCGGCGCCGCGCGTCACCTCGGCGCCGGCGGCGTCGACGCCGGCCCACGGGGCGCGATCCTCCGGCGAGGGCAGCAGGTCGACGATCGCGTCGAGGATCGGGTGCATGCCGACGTTGCGCAGCGAGGAGGCGGGCAGCACAGGGAACAGCTTCTGCTGGAGCACGCTCTGGCGCAGGCCCTTGACGAGGTCGGCGAACGGCAGGTTGCCGAGGGCGAAGAACTCCTCCATCAGCGACTCGTCGATCTCGGCCACCATCTCGACGAGCTGGGCGTGGGCCGCGGCCTCCGCCTCCTTGAGCGCCTCGGGCACCTCCGTCTGCTCGAACTTGCCGCTCTGGTCGTCGGCGTAGACGTCGGCCTTGTCGGTCTCCAGGTCGGCGACGCCGCGGAAGTCCTTCTCCTCGGCCAGCGGCACCGCGATCGGCACCACGCCGCGGCCGAACGCGGCGCGCAGCGACTCCATCGTGCGCTCGAACGACGCGCGCTCGCGGTCCTCGCGGTTGACGACGATCAGCCGCGGCAGGCCGTACTGCTCGGCCAGCCGCCACATCTTCTCGGTCTGGACCTCGACGCCGGCGACCGCGTCGACCACGACGATCGCGGCGTCCGCCGCCCGCAGCGCCGCCTGGGCCTCCGCCGCGAACACGGCGTAGCCCGGGGCGTCGATCAGGTTGATCCGGGTCTTCTTCCACTCGCCCCAGCCGACCGCGGCCTGCAGCGAGATCTTGCGCTCGATCTCGTCGGCGTCGAAGTCGGTGATCGCGGTCCCGTCGTCGACACGGCCCAGCCGCGTCGTGGCTCCCATGTCGAACAGCAGGGCCGCCACCAGCGAGGTCTTGCCGGACCCTCCATGGCCGACGACGGCGACGTTGCGGACAGCCGATGCATCCCAGGTCTTCATGTCCCCTCCGCGCGGATCGCCGTCGATGATAGCCCCGCCGGACGGGGGTTCGGGGGCGGAGGAGCGTCTGTTTGGGACGGAGCCCCCGAGGGCCCGAGCGTCAGGCTCTGCCTGACGCGAGCCGCCGGACGGGGGTTCGGGGGCGGAGGAGCGTCTGTTTGGGACGGAGCCCCCGAGGGCCCGAGCGTCAGGCTCTGCCTGACGCGAGCCGCCCGACCTGCGGAGGGTAAGATCGCCCCGTGATCGCCCTGCGCCGCGCCACCGTGCTCGCCGTGGACGCGGCCTCCGTGGTCGGCGGTCGCGCCGCGCGGTACCTGTGGGGCGGGCTCGGGGCCGCCGACGCCGTGCACGTTCGCTGCGCGCTGCCGGCCTCCTCCGAGCCGCTGAGCGCGGGCGACCAGGAGGCGCTGGCCGCCGCGCTGCGCGAGGCGGCCGCCCCGATCGTCCGCGGTGGCCGGCCGGTCGTCCTGCTGCCGGCGCACGTCGGTGCGTCGCTGGTGCTCGGGCGCGAGCGCGGGGTGGACCCTGCCGAGCACGCGCGCTTCCGGCTGGCGGCGTCGCTCGACGCGCCTCCCGGAGAACTGGCGTCGCGCGTGGCGCCGGCTCCCGGCGGGCGCTGGCTCGCCGTCGCGATGCGGCGCGACACGTTGGCCAGCTACCAGGCCGCCCTCGCGACCGCCGGGCTGGCCGGGGCCCCGGTCAGCTTCGCCCTGTTCGCCGCCCTCGCCGCGCTGCCCGCGCCGTCCGCGCCGCGCTGCGTCGACCTGCTGCTCGGGGACGCCGCTGGCACCCTGCTGGGCTGGAGCGCGGGCGCGCTCGCCAGCGTCCGCTGCCGGCTTCGCGACGGCGGGCCGGAGGAGTCCGCCCGCTGGCACGAGGAGATCCGCCGCACCGCCACGCTGCTCGGCGGCGAGCCGGGGGCGGTGCGCCTGCTGGGGCCTGGCGCCGTGCGGCTGGGCGCCGCCCTGGCTGCGCGCGGGCTCGACCTCGGCGTCGGCCTGCCGCGGCTGCGGGCCGACACCGCCGGCGTCGCGGGCGAAGAAATGCTGTGGCCGGGGGCGGTGGCGTGAGGCTGCCCGACTTCTCGTCGGCGCCGCGGGCGGATCGCACGCCGGCCCTGGCGGTGCTGGGGGCAGCCCTCGTGCTGGGCCTGGCCGCCGCCGACGCGTGGCTGGCCCGCACGCTCGAGACGCAGGCCGAGGCCGCCGTGGCCGCCCTGAACGCGGACCTCGCGACGCAGCGCGCCCGCACCGACCGCCTGAGCGCGGCCGCGCGCCGGGGCGCCGACGCCCCGGCCCTGGGGGCGCTCGCGGTGCCGGCCGCGCGGGTCCTCGAGCACGTCGCCTCGCGGCTGCCGGGCGACGTGCGGTTGACGGACTTCCACGTCGTCTACCGCGACGCGGTCCGCGTCCGGCTGACCGCCGAGGCGCGGACCCCGGAGGCCTGGGACCGCTTCCTGGCCGCGCTCGCAGCCTCGCCCCACCTGCGCGAGTTGAGGCCGGACGGGGAGCGCCGCGACGACGGCATGCGGGTCGCGTTGAACCTGGTGTGGCAGGAGGCCGAGCGGTGAGCCGCGGTGCCCTCGCCCTGCTGCTGCTCGCCGCCGCCCTCGGCGTCCACGTGGGCGTGGCGCGCCCGGCGCGCGAGCGGGCGCTCACGATGGGGAACGAAGAGGCGCGGCTGCACCGCGAGGTGCGCGGGCTGCGCCAGCGCGCGGCCGCCGCCTCGCGCGTGATGGTGCGGCTGGCCGCGGGACGCGAGCAGGTCGCGCAGGCTCCGCGGCTCGAGCCGGACGCGGCGCCGGCTGCGGTGCGGGCGGCGATCGTCGCCCGCCTCGGCGCGCTCGACGTCGACGACGTGAGGCTCGAGGTGCGGCCGGCCCGCGGCCAGTCCGTCGCGACCTTCGAGGTCGCCGGGCGCGCCGCCGACACCCGCGGGGCGCTGGCCGCGCTGGCCGCGCTGGGCGACCCGGCGGAGGCGCGGGTGGCGACCGAGGTTTCCCTGCAGCCCGACGGCGCGGATCGCCGCTTCAGGGTCCGCGGCGTGCGGCTGCAGCCCGGCGATGGGGCCCGCCGGTGAGGCGGCTGGCACTCGTCGCGGTGTCGCTGCTGGCCGCGGCCACGGCGTGGTGGGCGGCGCGGCCGGCCGGCCCGATCGGGCCCGAGCCCCGGGCGACGCGCCCGCCCGAGCGCAGTGCCGCGCCCCCGAGCCCGGCGAACGAGCCGCGCCTGGCCCGCGATCCGTTCGCGTTCGCGGACGCCGCGCGGGTGGTCGAGGAAAGGGCCGTCGAGCCGCCCGAGCATCCCGCGCCCCTGCTGCTGCTGCCGCCGCCGCCTCCTCCTCCGCCGCTGCGGCTGGCCGGCCTGGTCGAACGCGGCGGCCGGCTTCAGGCGGTGCTGGCGCGCGACGGCGAGGTGGCGCTGGCGGCGGTGGGCGAGGCCGCGTTCGGCTTCACCGTGGTCGAACTCGACCCGGTGGGCGGAGTGCTGCTGCGCGACGCCAGCGGCGAAACGCTGAAGCTGCGAGCGGAGCGCTGAAGCCGGGCCTTCGTTGCTTCTGCCCGGCGGGCGGTGATAGATTGCCGCGTTCGTCACAATTCTTTTCAAATTCGAGGGTGGCGCGCTGATGACCAGGAAGGAAAAGTTCGGGAAGTTCGTCCTTCTGGAGGAGACCGAGAAGACTGGTCTCGGCGCCGAGTACCGCGCCGCCAAGCTCTCCGCGACGGGGCTCGAGAAGATCGTCACCCTGTTCCGCTTCGCGCCCGCGATCACGGCCAATGTCGACGCGGCGCGGCTGCTGATGGACCAGGCCAAGGCCGCGGCCCAGTTCCAGAACCCGAACGTCGTCAAGGTGCTGGGCATCGGCAAGGTCGAGTCCAGCTACTACGTCTCCTCCGAGTTCGTGGAGGCCAAGAGCCTGCGCGCGATCCTGCGGCGCGCGAAGCAGGACGGCTTCCCGTTCTCGGTCGACCACGCGCTGCTGGTGGCGAGCAAGGTGTGCGCCGCCCTCGAGTACGCCCACGGCCGCCGCGCCGAAGACGGCTCGCGCATGGTGCACGGGCTGATGGCGCCGGAGCACGTGCTGGTCAGCTACGAAGGCGAGGTGCGCAGCCGCGGCTTCGGGCTGTGGCCCGCGCAACTCCGCGAGTTCGGCCTGCTCGGGCCGGACGAGAGCGCGGCGCTGTCGCCGGAGCAGGCGGCCGGCGGCAAGGCCGACGCCCGCTCCGACGTGTTCGCGGTGGGCGCCCTGCTCTTCGAGGCGCTGACCGGGCAGCACCCGTTCGCGAACGGCCGCACGGAGGACTTCGCGGGCCTGCTGGCCGCCGCCCGCCTCGCCAACCCGACCACCGAGGACGACCGCATCCCGGCCCCGATCGCCGAGATCCTCGGCAAGTCGCTGGCGCCGGCCGCCGCGCGCTACGCCGACATGGCGGAGATGCGCAAGGCGATCGACACCCTGCTGTTCACCGGCGACTTCACGCCGACCACCTTCAACCTCGCCTTCTTCATGCACTCGCTGTTCCGCGAGGACATCGACCGCGAGTCGCGCGCGCTGAAGGAGGAACGCGAGTACGGCTACGCCGAGTACCTGGTGGAGGACAAGCCCGCGGCCCCGGTGGTCGTGCCGGCCCCGTCGGCGCCCGAGCCGGCGAGAGCCCACGCGCCCGAGCCCGCTCCCGTCCATCACACCCCGGCTTCGCCGGCCCCGTCGCAGCCGGCCATCGCGATCCCCGGCGGCGCCCAGCCGGCCGGCAAGAGCTCGATGCCGATGATCGTCGGCGGCCTGGCGGCGGTCGTGGTGATCGCCGTCGGCGCCTGGTTCATGCTCGGCCGCTCGACGCCGGAGGCCGCCGCCCCGGCGCCGACCACGCTGTCGCCCGAAGCGGCGGCCGCCGTGCGCAAGGTGCAGGAGCTCGAGCAGAAGCTGGCCGCGCTCGAGGCCGAGAAGCAGGCCGAGGAACAGAAGGCCGCCGAGGAGGCCGAGAAGAAGCTGAAGGCCCAGGCCGCCGCCAAGGGCCAGCAGGTCGACCCCGCCGCCCTGGCCAGGGCCCAGGAGGAGGCCCGAAAGAAGGCTGCCGCCGAGGCCGAGGCCCGCCAGCAGGCCGAACTGCAACGGCTCGCCGAGGAGAAGAAGGCCGAGGAGGCCCGTCTCGCCGAAGAGAAGCGTCGCGCGGACGAGGCCGCGAAGGCGGCGGCCGCGGCCACCCCGCCGCCCACGACCGTCGCCGCCGCGCCGGTGACGCAGGCGCCTGCGCCGGCGGCACCTGCCCCGCTCAAGCCGGGCACGCTGGTCAACCTCAGCGACCCGGGCGTGATCGAACCGATCGTGGAACGCAGCCCGGCCCTCCACTACCCGCCGATCGCGCTGCGCCAGCGGGTCGACGGTGCGATCGAGCTCAACGTGCTGGTCGACGAGAAAGGCAACGTCGCCGACGTCAAGGTGCTCCAGGACGCCGGCGGGAAGTCGGGTCTCACGGAAGCCGCGATCGAGAACGTGAAGCGGCGCAAGTACCGGCCCGCGACCAAGGACGGCGTCCCCGTCAAGGTCTGGCTGCCGGTGCGGGTGGTGTTCAAGCTGCCGTAACCCCGGCCAGGCATGGCCCACCTGCGACCGTATCCCTTCGCCGCCCTGGTCCGCCGCGCGCTGCGCGAGCTGGGCCGGGGCGGTGACGTCTTCGACCTGCCGCGCGCGGCCCTCTACCGTCCCGCCCCGGGGCTCGACCTCTCCGTCGCGTTCCACGGCCATCGCGCGGCGACCCCGCTGGGTCCCGCCGCCGGGCCGCAGTCGCAGATGGCGCAGAACCTCGCGCTGTGCTGGCTGACCGGCTCCCGCATCTTCGAGCTGAAGACCGTGCAGGTGAAGGACGACCTGCAGATCCCGCGGCCGTGCATCGACATGGCGACCGTCGGCTACAACGTCGAGTGGAGCCAGGAACTGCGGCTCCCGGAGTCGCTCGCCGAGTACGTCAAGGGCCGGATGCTGATCGAGGTGATGCGCGAGCGCCTCGGGCTCGAGCCCGAGACGGACCCGCTGATCTTCGACCTGAGCGTCGGCTACGACCTCGCGGGCCTGCGCAGCGAGCCGGTGCAGGGCTTCCTGCGCGGCATGCGCGACCCGACCCGGCTGGTCGACGCGCTGCGGCGCGAGATCCCCGCCGAGTGGGCGCGCTACCGCGACCTCGACTTCCCGGCCGCGATCTCCGACACCGTCACCCTCAGCACCTTCCACGGCTGCCCGCCCGACGAGATCGGCCGGATGATCCTGTTCCTGCTCGAGCAGGGCTTCCACGCGGTCGTCAAGCTGAACCCGATGCTGCTCGGGCCCGCGCGCACCCGCGAGCTGCTCCACGACGTCATGGGTTACGCGGACCTGCGCGTGCCCGACACGGCGTTCGAGCGCGACACGCGCTGGGAGCAGATGGCCGGCTTCGTCGATCGCCTCGGTCGCCGGGCGGCCGAGCTGGGCCGCGGCTTCGGCGTCAAGTTCTCGAACACGCTGATCGTCGAGAACCACCGCTCGTTCTTCCCGGCCTCCGAGAAGGAGATGTACCTCTCGGGCCCTCCGCTGTTCGTGCTCGCCACGAACCTCGTGCAGCGCTTCCGGGCGGAGTTCGGCGCCCGCTTCCCGATCTCGTACTCGGCGGGCATCGACCGCGGCAACTTCGCGGACGCCGTGGCGCTCGGCCTGGTGCCCGTCACGGTCTGCTCGGACCTGCTGAAGCCGCGCGGCTACGCCCGGGCCACGGGCTACCTGGAGGCGCTCGCGGAGCGGATGCGCGCCGTTGGCGCGACGCACGTCGGCGACTTCGTGATTCGCGCGTTCGGCCACGGCGCCGAAGCGCTCGACCGCGTGCCCGGGCTCGAGCCGGCCGAGCGCGAGCGGGCGCTGGCCGCGCTGGCGAGCGGGGGCGACCTGCGCGCCGCCGTGGGCGAGGCGGCCCACGGCGCCTGGCGGGACCAGGCGGCGCTGCTCAACACCGACGACTACGTCCCGCGCGCGACCCGCGACCCGCGCTACGCCGCCGCGGCGCACGCGAAGCCGCCGAGAAAGCTCGGCTCGCCGCTCGCGCTGTTCGACTGCGTCACCTGTCACAAGTGCGTGCCGGTGTGTCCCAACGACGCCAACTTCGCGTTCGTGCTGCCGAAGCTGGAGCAGCCGATCGTCAAGCTCCGCGCCCGCGCGGGCGGCGGGTTCGAGGCCCGCGAGGAGGGCCGCCTCGCGATCGCGCGCAAGGCGCAGTACGCCAACTTCGCGGACTTCTGCAACGAGTGCGGCAACTGCGACGTGTTCTGCCCGGAGGACGGCGGGCCGTACCTCGTCAAGCCCCGCTTCTTCGGCGCGGTGGCCGACTGGCGCGCCCAGCAGGCGCTCGACGGCTTCGCGCTCGACCCCGCGAGCGGCACCCTGCACGGCCGCGTCTCCGGCCGCGAGTACGCGCTCGCCCCCGCGGGGGAACGCGAGCGCTACTCGGGCCGCGGCTTCTCCCTGCTGCTCGATCCCGCCGACCCCGCGGCCGACCCGCGCGGCGAGGCTGCCGTCGAGGTCGACCTCGCGCCGTATCACATCCTGCGCTGGATTCGGGCCGGGGTGTACGCTTCCGGGCAGGCCAACTACCTGACGGAACTGGCCGAGGTCGGAGGGCGGGGATGAAACAGGACCGGCTGGCGATCCGGGGCGCGCGACTCGTGGAGCGTCTCTTCGAGCTGGCGAAGATCGGCGCGATCGAAGGCGGCGGCTGCTGCCGCCTGGCGCTGACCGACGAGGATCGACAGGGGCGCGACCTCGTGGTGTCGTGGATGAAGGCGCTCGGCCTCGCCGTCACCGTCGACCGCATCGGCAACGTCGTCGGCGTGCGCGCGGGGCGCACCGCGGGGCCGCCGGTGATGGTCGGCTCCCACATCGACACCGTGCGCACCGGTGGCCGCTACGACGGCAACCTCGGCGTGCTGGCCGGACTCGAGGTCGTGGAGACGCTGAACGAGGCGGACTTCGTCACGGAGAAGCCGCTGGCCGTGGCCTTCTTCACCAACGAGGAGGGCGCCCGCTTCGCGCCCGACATGATGGGCAGCGCCGTGCACCAGGGCGCGCTGGCGCTGGACGCGGCGCTGGCGGCGGTCGGCATCGACGGCGAGAGCGTCGGCGCCTGCCTCGAGCGGATCGGCTACGCCGGCCCCGAGCCCGTCGGCACGATGCGCGCCGCGGCCTACGTCGAGCTGCACATCGAGCAGGGACCGGTGCTCGAGCGCGAAGGAGTCCAGATCGGCGCGGTGACCGGCGTGCAGGGCATCTCGTGGACGGAGCTGACCGTGAAGGGCGTCTCCTGCCACGCGGGCACGACCCCGATGTCGATGCGCCACGACGCGGGCTACGCGGCCGCCGAGATCGCCTGCTTCGTGCGACGGCTGGCGCACAGGATCGGCGGCGCCCAGGTGGGCACCGTGGGCTTCCTCGAGCTGGCCCCGAACCTCGTCAACGTCGTCGCCAACCGCGCGCGGCTGACGGTAGACCTGCGCCACACCGCCGACGGCGTGCTGCGGCTGGCCGAGCGCGAGACGGCCGCGTTCCTCGACGAGCTGGCCGCTCGCGAGGGCGTCGAGATCGAGCGCCGCTCGCTGGCCCGCTTCGCGCCGGTCGACTTCGCGGCGGAGATGATCGCGATGGTCGAGGAGGAGGCGCGGGCGCTGGGACTGTCCACGATGCGCATGCCCTCGGGCGCGGGCCACGACGCGCAGATGTTCGCGCCTCACTGCCCGACCGGGATGATCTTCGTCCCCAGCCACAAGGGGCTCAGCCACAACGTCGCGGAGTACACGGCCCCGGAGCAGCTCGAGGCCGGGGCCAACGTCCTGTTGAACGTCGTCCGCCGCCTGGCCGGATAGACCACGCCCGAGCGTCGCGGGCGCAGAACTTGCACGCGTGCCCCGTATGGCACGCGATGCGATCGACCCGGCAACTCTGGCGTCCCTGCACGGCCGCAGCCTGCTGCTGACGCAAGACTGGACCACTCCGGAACTGGACGCGCTGCTGGGGCTGGCGCAGCGGTTCGCCGCCCTCGACCGGGCGGGCCGGCCGTCGGCCCTGCTCCCCTCGCAACTGGCATACGCCCTGTTCTTCGACAACTCCACGCGCACCAAGTCCGCCTGGGCCGGGGCGGCCGCCCGGCTGGGGATGGCGCCGGTCATCGTGGACGGCTCGTCGACCCAGGTCGCCCACGGCGAGACCGCGGCCGAGACCGGGGCGATGCTGGGCATGAACGCCCACGCGCTCGGCATCCGCCACGACCTGATCCTCGGCGAGGGCAACCGCTTCATGCACGAGGTGAAGGCCGGCATCGACGGCTACCTCGCCGCGACCGGCGACCCGCGGGTGGTGCCGATCGTCAACCTCCAGTGCGACGTCGACCACCCGACCCAGACCCTCGCCGACCTGCTGTGGCTGCGCGAGAAGCTGGGCGACCTGCGCGGGAAGAAGATCGCCGTGTCCTGGGCCTACTCGCCGTCGTACGCGAAGCCGCTGTCGGTGCCGCAGGGCCTGATCACGCTGCTGGCCCGCTTCGGCGCGCACGTCACGCTGGCCCAGCCGGAGGGCTACCGGCTGATGGAAGAGCCGATGGGAGCCGCGGCCGCCAACGCCGCCGCCTCCGGCGGTTCGTTCCGCGCGGTGTCGTCGATGGACGAGGCGTTCGCGGGCGCCCATGCCGTGTACCCGAAGTCGTGGGGCCCGTGGGACCTGATGGTGGAGCGGGTCGAGGCCAACCGCGCGGGCGACAAGGCGCGGATGGGCGACATCGAGAAGCGCGCGCTCTCGCGCAACGCGGGCCACAAGGACTGGATCTGCGACGAGCGGCGGATGGCGCTGACGGCGGACGCGCTCTACCTGCACTGCCTGCCCGCGGACATCGGCGCCGAGGTCAGCCCCGGCGTGATGGACCGCTTCCGCGTCGAGGTGGCGCGCGAGGCGAACTGGAAGGTGTACGTGGTGATGGCGCTGCTGGCCGCGGCCAAGGTGGACGACCTGCCCGCGCGGCTCGCGGCGCTCGACAAGTGAAGGCGCAGGTGAACCCGATGACGCCCGACACCCTCGACCAGCGGATCGCCGCTCTCGCGGCCCGCGACCTGCCGCTCGCCACCCGCATCCTGCGCGAGGCGATCCGCATCCCCGCCGACTACGTCGACAGGCCCGTGGAGCAGGGCGGCGACCCGCTGTGCGGCCTCTCCAACCACGAGGGGCCGCGAATGGAGTACCTGAAGCGGATGGTGGTCGAGGCCGGCGCGGTGCGCCGTCCCGGGGACGTCGACTTCGACGCCTACGGCAACCTCGTCTGGTCGGTGCAGGACGAGAGCGACGGCATCCCGGCGCGCGACAAGAAGGTCGTCTACCTCGACGGCCACGCCGACACGGTGCGCGCGCTGCGCTCCGACTGGCTCGAAAAGACGAACGGCGGCATCGACGCCTACGACGGCGTGGTCGATCTCGCCCGCGTCGACCGCGAGGTGCTGCGCGGCCTGCTCGGCTACCTGCCGCCCGACGACGAGTGGGGCCACCTGCTGTTCGGCCGCGGCTCCGCCGACCAGCTCGCGGGCGTCGTGTCGCAGATCGTCGCCACCCGCATCCTGCTCGAGCTGGCCCCCGCGGGCGCGCTGCGCGGCGTCATCGTGCGCTCGTACGCGACGGCCGCCGAGGAGGACAACGACGGCGGCGGGCCGCTGCACCTGGTCGGCCACGTGCTGCCCGGCGCGGGCCCGGAGCTGGTCCCCGACGTCGTGATCCTGACCGAGGGCACGGGCGACGCGAACAAGGGCGCACTCGGCATCTACCGCGGCCAGCGCGGGCGGATGCAGATCGAGGTGGTCGTGACCGGCCGCTCGTGCCACGGGTCGATGCCGTGGGAAGGCCTCAACCCGTTCGAGCACGGCGGCGCGATCGTCGCCGAGGCCGCGCGGCGCTACGACGCCCGCGACGGCTTCCTCGACCACCCGTTCCTCGGCCACGGCACGCGCACGGCCTCGTGGGCGAAGCTCGACACGCCGTCGGACTGCGCGGTGCCCGAGAAGCTGACGCTGCGCTTCGACCGCCGGCTGACGCTGGGCGAGACGCCGGAGCAGGCGCTGAAAGACGTCGAGGCGCTCGACGCCGTGCGCGCCGCGCGGGCGGCGGGGCTGAAGGTCGAGATCGCGGTGCCGCCGTACCGCGAGAGGACCTGGCGCGGTTACCTCGCCGACAATCCGCAGGTCTACCGCGGCTGGCTGACGCCGGAGGATCATCCCGCGATTCGAGCGGCGGTGGCGGCCTATCGCGGCGTGGTCACGCCGCACGTCGTGGAGCCGGCCGGCGGTGCGCAGAAGGCCACGCTGCGCCGCGAGCCCCGCGTCGACCGCTGGATCTTCTCCACGGACGGCGTCGGCTTCCCGGTGAAGGCCGACGACGCCCGCATCGCGGTGCCCGAGGGCAAGCGCTGGATCACGTCCGGCGACGTCAGGCACCCGGCGATGTTCGGCATCGGCGCGGGCGTGGAGCAGAACACCCACCGCGTCGGCGAGAACGTCGACCTCCGCGAGCTGCAGCACGCGATCGCCGTGATCGCCCGCTTCCCGAGCGCGTTCGTCGCCACGGCCTGAGCCGGGCGCCTCAGCGACAGGGCAGCCGCGGGCGGACGACGTCGGCGAGGGCTGCGGCCGCCGTCGCCTGGCCGTGGGCGTTCCAGTGCGAGTCGGTCTCGAAGAAGACCGGAGCGCGACGGCTCGCGCCGGTCTTCAGCGCCGCCGTGAAGTCGAGCTCGGGCACACCCACCCGGCGCGCGATCTGGAGCACGCGCTCGGCCACGGCCGATCGCCGGTACTTCTCGTCGAGCACGTAGCGAACCTGGGTCAGCTCCCAGGAGGCGTCGTCGACTTCCATCCGGCTCGGGATGTAGGCGAGGAGCAGTTCGCCGCCGTCGTCGCGCACCGCGCGAGCCAGGGACTGCAGCGTCCACGTGAACGCGGACCACGCGGGCCGCAGGTGGCCCAGCTCGGGCACCCGGTACAGCCGCATCTCCTCGTTGAGCTCGAGGGTGCGCAGCGGCTCCCACAGGCCCAGTGCGGCGAGCCGGTTGTACTGGCGCGCCGAGACGCGCTCGAGGTGGTTCTTGACGAACTCCAGCAGGTACGAGGGCGGCTTCGGCTGGGCGACCGGCGTCGCCCGCTGCGGCGGTTCGTACCGCGGCAGCGGGAAGTTGGTCACGCGGGGGCCGGCGTCCTCGAAGGCCAGCCGCGGCTTCGGGTAGGGCCCGTACTTCTCCTGTACGAGGTAGGGGATGTCGTTGTGATACACGAACAGCACGACGAGGTCCGGCCGGTAGCGGCGGCCCTCCTCGCGGTAGAAGAGGAACTCCTGGTCGGTGCTGTAGCCCACCGTGCCGCCGTTGACGACCTCCGCGCGGCAGCCGCGCTGCGCCAGCTCAGCCTGGAGGCGCCCGGTGACCGTGCTGGCGTCGTCGACCATGAACGCCTCGACGAACGAGTCTCCGAGAGCCAGCACCCGCGCCACGCCGGGGGAGCGCTCGTGGGCCAACTCCGGCCCACGCAGCCCGCGGCTGTTGACCCGGTAGCGGGTCTGGAAGTCGCGGCGGTCGTAGCGGGCTTCGGCCCCCGGGATCTTGCGCCAGCCGAGCAGCGGGTCGGGCTCCGTGTAGACGTTGCGCTCCTGCTGTTCCTTGCCGCCGCGAGCCGGTCCCGAGAGCGCAATCCGCAGGGCCAGCTCCGCTGCCAGGAGGCAGATGGCGACGCTGCAGGCCGACAGCGTCAGATTGACGGCGAGGCTGCGCAGCCTGGAGGCGAGGGAGGGCGGGAGCATGACGGCCGCAGCCGATGATAGGAGATCAGTAGATGTCGGGGCGCTGGTCGCGCGGCAGGTTCCAGCCCGACGGGTCGGGGCGGACCCGCTCGTCGAGGTCGAGGTCGGCGACGACGAGCTCCGGCGGCGTCCCGGGCAGCCGCGGCAGCGCGCCGTTGGGCCCGACGAAGTAGCTCTGGCCGAAGTACTCCTGGTTCCACGGCTTCTCGACGCCGCGGCGGTTGGAGCCCCCGAAGAAGACGTTGTGGCGCGCGGCGTCGGTCGGGAACTCGAGGTCCCACATCCGCCGCGACTTGGCGCCGAAGGTGACGGCCGGGCACAGGATCAGCTCGGCGCCGTTCTGCGCCACGGCCTGGACCGCGTCGGGGAAGTGGCGGTCGTAGCAGATCAGGATGCCCAGCCGCACGAGCGGTGTCTGGAACACGGGGAAGTAGGGGTTCTTCGACACGTTGGCGGGCCAGTCGCCGAGATCCCCGTCGCTGCGCTCGTAGTAGGCCGTCTCGGTGAACGAGCCCTGCTCGTTGGTGCCCTCGGGGATGTGGGTCTTGCGGTAGCGGCCGAGCACGGCGCCGTCGGGGCCGAACACCACAGCCGTGTTGAAGTAGCGGCCGGTGCGCGGGTCCTCTTCGTAGATCGGCGCCACCAGCGTCATCCGGTGGCGCTCCGCCAGCGGCCGCATGCGCCGCGCGGTGGGCCCCTCGAGCGCGTCCTCCGAGAGCATCCGCCACATCGGGTCCCGGGTCAGCGCGAAGTAGGGCGCGGCGAACAGCTCGCCCATGCAGAGCACCTGGACGCCCAGGCGCGCGGCCTCGTCGATCAGGGCAGCGTGGTGGTCGAGGTTGGCGTCGCGCACGTCGTCGAGCCGCCCGGCCAGTGAGTGCAGGTCGGCCAGCGACTCGGGCATGTGCGGATACGCGTTGGAGGTCTCGGTCAGCGCCACGCGCAGGGGGCGGGTCATCGTCTCGCTCCGGTGAAGAGGACGGCGAGCGTCTCGCCGGTGCCGATCGCACCCTCGGCGTCGAGGGCCAGCAGGCCGGCCAGGCCGGCGGTCCCGGTGGCGTCGGCGGTCAGGCCGGTCAGGTGCTCGCCTTCGTCGCGAGCGCGCAGCAGCGTGGCCTCGTCGACCGTCACGGGCCAGCCGCCGGTCTCGGTCATGCCGCGCACCACCACGCGCCAGTCGTAGGTCTCGTCGTCGAGGATGCCGGTGGCGACGCTCGCACCCGGCGTGGCCACCGGCCGCATGTACTCCGTGCGATGGCTCGCGGCGTGGGCCCTCTCGGCAGCGCCCGCCGGGCCGCGCGCGTGCGCGCGCAGCGCTGGGCCCAGCTCGGCGTCGGAAGCGTCCGGGTCTATCGGACGACCCCGTGCCGCAAGTCGCCGCGCGATGCCCTGGGCGAAGCGCCGCCAGGCGCGGCGCAGCGGCGCCACCGCCACCGTCTGCACGGCGTGCAGCGACGGCAGGCGCGGGAGCGCGCCGAGGTCGGCGGCGAGCTGCAGGGCCTGCACCGTCGCGCTGGCGAGCGCGCCGCCGCCGACCTGAACGAACAGCCGGTCGGGCGCGACGCCCTCGGCGCGCCACTGGTCCGCGAGCTCGAGGCCGAGGGTGAGCCCGCCGTCGATCGTGAGGCCGTTCTCCGAGCCCTGGCAAGTGAAGGGCCAGGCGCCTTCCGCGACGCGGGCCCGGAAGCGGTGGAAGCACGGGTCGCCCGGCGGGTCGCCAGGGGCGCGCTCGCACACCTCGAGCTCGGCGCCGAGCGCCTGCAGGCGGGCCACCACGTGGGGATCGGCCCAGGAGGGGATCGCCACGAGCAGGCGCCTGTCGCAGGCGCGGGCGACGACGGCCGCGGCCAGCGCGGCGTTGCCGCAGCTCGCGATCGCCAGCGGCCGCGCCCGGTCGACCTCCGCGGTGGCCTCCTCGACTGCGGCGACCAGCGCCAGCCCCATCAGGTGACGGGCCTTGTGCGACCCCGAGACGTTGCGCGTCTCGTCCTTGACCCAGAGCGTCCCCGTCGCTTCCGCCTCGTGCAGGGGAGCCGCGGCGCGCAGCAGCGGCGTGACCGCGAAGCCGCGCCCGTCGACCATCGCGACGCGGGCGTCGAGACGGCCGACGGCGTCGACGTACCAGGCGTCGGACAGGCCGCGGTGGCGGGCCAGCGCGTAGCTGTAGAGCAGCGAGCGATAGCGCACGAACGGGTGGGCTTCGCCGCCGCTCGGCCACGCCGCGTCCTCGCGCAGCGCGGGCCGCGCCACCACGTGATCGACGTCGTCGCCCGGCCGCGCCTGCGGACACCGCACGCGCAGCGGGCTCTCGTGGCCCAGCACGCGCCCGCAACCGGTGCAGGCGAGGGCGAGGCCGGGTTCCGCGGAGAGCGTCACCGGGCCGTGCCCACTCCCGCCTCGGCGTTGAAGCGCTCGATCAGGGCGTCCCAGACCGGGACGAACTCGCGCAGGCCGATCCAGAAGTCCTGGCGGCGGCGGGCCTCGAACTCGGCGAGCGACAGCTTCTGCTGCTCGACCCAGGTGAAGTAGCCGAGGTTGAAGACGCGGTCGCGGTCGCGCGGAGACAGCGCCAGCACGTGGTCGGTGTCGGCACCGAACAGGTGGGTGTCCAGCGCGGCCTCCGCGTCCGCCCGCGCGAAGCGGCCGCCGAACAGCTTCGCGCGCGCCTTGTCCAGCTCGCTCGTGTACAGCTCGGACCCGTCGGTGGCGACGGTGATCAGCGCGTCGTCGGGCCCGAGCCCCAGGGCCCTGGCGGTCTTGACCGCGGTCAGCACGTTGCAGATCGAGGACAGGCCGAGGTGGGGCAGCGCGGCGATCACGTCGTCGCCGACGCCGCGCGCGCGCAGCGCCTCGTGGCCGGGCGCGGAGTTGAAGGCGAGATGCAGCGCGTCCGTCGCGCGGTCGGAGATGGCGACCACGACGTCGGTGTTGGTGACGTTGTGGATCAGCGGAACGTGCTTGTCGCCGATGCCCTGGATGTTGTGCTCGCCGAAGCCGTTGTACAGCAGGGTCGGGCACTCGAGGGCCTCGGCGGCCACGATCCGCGCGCCGTGGCGCTCCTTCAGGTAGTCGCCTGCGCCGAGCGTGCCGGCCGAGCCCGAGGCCGACGTGAACGCCGCCAGGCGCAGTCCCGGCCGCTTCGCCCGCACGGCCTCGAAGGCGGTCGAGAGCGCGTGGCCGGTGCACGAGTAGTGCACGAGGTGGTTCCCGAACTCGCAGAACTGGTTGAAGATCACGTTGGCCGGATCCCGTTCCAGCTCGGCGCACTTGTCGTAGATCTCCTTGACGTTGCTCTCGGTGCCGACCGTGCGCACGATGTCGGAGCGATCGCCGACCCAGCGCTCGAGCCAGTGGAAGCGCTCGTCGCTCATGCCCTCGGGCAGCACCGCGACGCCGCGGCAGCCGAGGATGCGGGAGATGGCGACGCCGCCACGGCAGTAGTTGCCGGTGGACGGCCACACGGCACGGTGGCGGGTGGGATCGAACTGGCCGGTCACCAGTCGCGGCACCAGGCAGCCGTAGGCCGCGAGGACCTTGTGGGCGTGGATCATCGGGAAACGGTTGCCGAAAGCGACCACGATCGGGCTCGCGACACCCGTGAGTTCCGAAGGCAGCACGACGTGCCCCGGGACGTCGACCAGGCTGCGCCGGTCGGCCGCGTTGAACCAGTGCACGCGGAACAGGTTGCCGGCGTCGGCCGCGTCGGGATCGACGACGGCCAGCGCCGCGCGGGCCGCAGCGCTCATCTTGGCCGGCTCCCGCAGCTCGGCCAGCGTGGGCAGCACGATGCGGCGCTCGCGGAACAGCGCCAGCGTGCGCTCGCGGGCCTGCCGGTCGACGATCTCGCGTTCCAGTCCCAGTCGGTTCATCTCGGCTGTCTCCCTATCGCGGCAGTTCCCGCATCCGGCGCCAGAGGCGCTCCGCTTCGACGACCGCACGCTCGCGCACCGCGGCGCGGCACGGCGCGGCGCCTTCCCGAGCCCGCTCCCAGGCCGCCCGGTCGGCCTCGCCGAAGGGCTCCCCGAAGCGCTCGGCCAGCAGCCGCTCGCCGGCCGCCGGCCGTCGCCGTGCGTGCCCGGGGTCGTCGCCGTGCTCCTCCGCAGCGGCCAGCAGGACGCGTTGCTCCTCCGCCATGTCGGCCGGGTAGCCGTCGGTGCCCAGCGCGACCCGCGCCGAGTGGCGCAGCGCCTTCGGGTAGCCGACGCGGTTGCCGTGGTTCGAGCGCGGGTTCTGGACCAGCCAGCAGCCGGCGTCGCCGACGCGCGCGACCTCGTCGGCCGCGAGGTGCACGCCGTGCGCGAGGATCGAGCCCGGCACCAGGGCTCCCAGGCGGTCGAGGCGGTCCACGACGCCCGCGTAGCCGCGACGCCGCGCGTCGGCGACGTCGGCCGCGTCTTCCGCGACGTGCACGTGGAGCACGCTGCCGTGGTCGCGGGCCAGGGCCGCGGCCTCGCGGATCGTCTCGTCCGACACGGTGAACGAGGCGTGGAGCCCCACCGCCCCGCGCACCAGCGGCCGGCGGTTCTCGCGCAGGAAGCGGTCGCACTCGGCCAGCCCGGCCTTCGCCTCCGCCCGCGAGCCGTTGCGCTCGGTGGCGCCGTAGCAGAGCACGGCGCGCAGGCCGGCGGCCTGGCAGGCGTCGGCCAGCACGTCCAGCGAGCCGTCGACGAACGACGGCGACTCGTGGTGGTCGACGAGGCCGAAGCAGCCGAGAGCGAGCGCCTCGCTCGCGTAGAACTCGGCGCTGGCCGCGAGGCTGCGCTCGTCGAGGCAGCGATCGAGCCGCCACCACAGCCGGCCGAGGATCTGCAGGAAGTTCTCGGGCGGCGGCTCGGGCGCGGGCATCCCCAGCGGCGCCAGGCCGCTGTAGAGATGGGTGTGGGCGTCGACCGCGAGCAAGGGCCTCAGGCGGGGCCGCGCCGCTTGAGCTTGCCGACGCTCATCGCGCGCGCCGCCGGCGAGTCCTTCATCGGCAGCGTGTAGCGGCGGATGCCGTCGAAGGCGTGCAGCGCCGAGGCGACGGCGCCAGCGGTCGGCACCAGGCCGATCTCGCCGACGCCCTTGGCCCCGAACGGGCCCTCGGGCTCGGGCTCCTCGACCAGGATCGTCTCCACCTCCGGCATGTCGCGGGCGCGCAGCACGCCGATGTCGCGCAGCTTGAAGGTGACCGGCATGCCGTCCTCGCACGGCAGCTCTTCGGTCAGCGCGTAGCCGAGGCCCATGTGCACGGAGCCCTCGATCTGGCCCGCGCACAGCGCCGGGTTGACCGCGCGGCCGACGTCGTGGGCGGCGACGAAGCGGTCCACGCGGCCTTCGACGTCGAGGATGCACATCTGGGTCGCGAACCCGAATGCGGTGTGGGTCTTGACCTTGCCCGCCTTGTTCACCGCCCCCGGCGGCGTCGTGTCGTCGACCACGACGTCGGCGGGGAACACCTCGCCCGCGAGGTCCGCCAGCGTCCGGCCCGCGTCGAGCGCCGCCCGCAGCTTCGCCGCCGCGCTCTTCACCGCGTTGCCGCCGAACAGCGTGGCGCGCGAGCCGGTGGTCTGGCCGCAGCCGAGCGCGAAGGTCGAGTCGACCTTCGGGTGGAACACGGACGCGGGCAGGCCGGTGACCTCGACCGCGAACTGGATCAGCACCGTGAGCAGGCCCTGGCCCATCTCGGTGTAGCCGTTGTAGAGCGAGACCGTGCCGTCCGTCTCGACCACCAGCCGCGCCTTGCCCCACTCGACGGCACCGTTGCCGATGCCGCTGTTCTTGAGCCCGCAGGCGATGCCGACGGCGCGGCCCGCGGCGCGCTCCGCGTAGTAGCGGTCCTTGACGGCGAGCAGCGTCTTCTTGAGCCCGACCGACTTCTCGAACACCTGGCCGCTCGCGAACGTGTCGCCGACGTCGACCGCGTTGCGCCAGCGCATCTCCCAGCCGTCGAGCCCCGCCTTCTCCGCCAGCAGGTCCAAGGCACCTTCGATCGCGAAGGCGGCCTGGTTGGCGCCGAAGCCGCGCATCGCGCCGCACGGCGGGTTGTTCGTGTAGGCGGCGATCGCGTCGACGGAGACGTTCTCCACCTTGTACGGCCCGCAGGCGTGACCCGCGCAGCGCTCGAGCACCTTGGCGCCGACCGACGCGTACGCGCCCGAGTCGCCGAGCATCACGGCCTTCACGGCCGTCAGCCGGCCCTCGGCGTCGCAGCCGACCTTGTAGCGCAGCCGGATCGGGTGGCGCTTGGGGTGGACGCGGATCGACTCCTCGCGGTTGAGCGTGATCCGCACCGGCCGGCCCGTCTTCTGCGCGAGCAGCGCCGCGTGGGCCTGGATCGACATGTCCTCCTTGCCGCCGAAGGCTCCGCCGTTGGGCACCAGCTCCACGTCGAGGTCGTCCTCCGCCAGGCCGAGAAAGGCCGCCACCTGGCGGCGGTCGTCGAACACGCCCTGGCCCTGGGTGTAGAGGCGGAACGTGCCGGGCCGCGGCCCCGGCTCGCACAGCGCGCTCTCGGGCTCGAGGTACAGGTGCTCGATGCGCTGGGTCTGCCACTCGCCTTCGACCACGTGGGCGCTGCGCGCGAACGCGGCGTCGACGTCGCCGCGGCGGATCACCGTGTGCGAGAGCTGGTTGGCGTGGGTCGGGTTGACCTGGGGAGCGCCGGGCGCCAGCGCCGCCTCGGCGTCGAGCACCGGCGGCAGCGGCTCGTACTCGACCTCGACCAGGGCGGCGGCGGCGCGCGCCGTCGGCTCGTCGACCGCGGCCACGGCGGCCAGGAAGTCGCCGACGCAGCGCACCTCTTCGCCACAGGCGACGAAGCCCGGCCAGTCCTTGTAGATCAGCCCGTACCAGCGCTCGCCGGGCACGTCCTTCGCCGTCACCACCGCGACGACGCCGGGATGGGCGGCAGCCCTCGTCGTGTCCACCTTCAGCACCCGGGCGCGGGCGTGGCGCGAGAGCACGACGGCGCCGTGCAGCAGTCCCTCGCGCTCGAGGTCGCAGACGTACGGCCGGCCGCCCAGTGCCAGGGCGCGGCCCTGGTAGCGTTCGAGGTTCGTGCCGACGCCGCCGTCGACGAGCGGCGGCGGTACGGCTTCGCCGCGCCGGGCCCGCGCCAGCAACTCGATCGCGTCGAGGATCTTCGTGTAGCCCGTGCAGCGGCAGAGGTGGACGTCGATCGCCTTCGCGATGTCCCCGCGCGACGGCTGGGGCGTCTTGTCGAGCAGGTGCTTGGCGCGCAGCGCGATCCCGGGGATGCAGAAGCCGCACTGCAGGCCCGCTGCCGAGGCGAAGGCATCGGCGGTCATCTGCCGCTCGCGTTCCGAGACGCCCTCGAGGGTCAGGACCTCGGCGCCGTCGGCCCTGGCCACGGGCATCGCGCAGGTGACCACCGCGCGCCCGCCGACGATCGCCAGGCAGCAGCCGCACTGGCCCTGCGGCGAGCAGCCGTCCTTGGTCGATCGGATGCCGAAGCGGTCGCGCAGCGCCTGCAGGACGGACTCGCCGGGCCGCGGCACGAAGCTCGCCTCGCGCCCGTTGACCGTGAGCCGGATCGTCGCGCCCGTGGGGGCCGCAGTGGCCATCCGCCCTTTCCTCCGAGGTCCGCAGTCTAGACGACCGGGCCCGCGCGGGCACGCCCGCAAACGAAAACGGGGGAGGCCGAAGCCTCCCCCGCGGGAGCGTGGCCGCGGGCGAGAGCCCGCGGCCGGTCGCTCGTGCGGACTAGTACATCCCGGGCGCGCCGCCGCCCATGGCCGGCGTCTCGGGCTTCTCCTCGGGGATCTCGGAGACGAGCGCCTCGGTGGTCAGCAGCAGCGACGCGATCGACGACGCGTTCTGCAGCGCGGAGCGGACGACCTTGGTCGGGTCGATGACGCCGGCGTCGACCAGGTTCTCGTACTTGTCGGAGAGGGCGTTGAAGCCCTCCTCGTCCTTCATCTCGCGGACCTTGGAGACGACCACGGCGCCCTCGAACCCGGCGTTCACCGAGATCTGGCGCAGCGGCTCCTCGATCGCGCGGCGGATCAGGTTGATGCCGACCTGCATGTCGCCGTCGGCCTTCAGCTTGTCGAGCACGCGCTGCGAGCGGAGCAGCGCGACGCCGCCGCCGGGCACGATGCCTTCTTCGACCGCCGCCTTGGTCGCGTGCATCGCGTCCTCGACGCGCGCCTTCTTCTCCTTCATCTCGGTCTCGGTCGCAGCGCCGACCTTGATCACCGCGACGCCGCCGACGAGCTTGGCCAGCCGCTCCTGCAGTTTCTCGCGGTCGTAGTCGGAGGTGGTCTCCTCGACCTGGTTGCGGATCTGCTTGACGCGGCCCTCGATGTCCTTGGCCTTGCCCGAGCCCTCGACGATCGTGGTGTTGTCCTTGTCGATCACGATCTTCTTGGCCTTGCCGAGGTCGTCGAGCTTGACGTTCTCGAGCTTGATGCCGAGGTCCTCGGTGATCGCCTTGCCGCCGGTGAGGATCGCGATGTCCTCGAGCATCGCCTTGCGGCGATCGCCGTAGCCCGGGGCCTTGACGGCGGCCACGTGCAGCGTGCCGCGCAGCTTGTTGACGACCAGCGTCGCCAGCGCCTCGCCCTCGATGTCCTCGGCGATGATCACCAGCGGACGGCCGAGCTTGGCCACCTGCTCGAGCACGGGCAGCAGGTCCTTCATGTTCGAGATCTTCTTCTCGTGGATCAGCACGAGCGCGTTCTCGAGCGCCACTTCCATGCGCTCGGGATCGGTCACGAAGTAGGGCGAGAGGTAGCCGCGGTCGAACTGCATGCCCTCGACGACCTCGAGGGTCGTCTCCATGGCCTTGGCTTCCTCGACGGTGATGACGCCGTCCTTGCCGACCTTCTCCATCGCCTCGGCGATGATCTTGCCGATCGTCTCGTCGTTGTTGGCGGAGATGGTGCCGACCTGGGCGATCATCTTGCCCTTGACCGGCTTGCTGAGCTTCTTCAGCTCCTCGGTCACGGCCGCGACGGCCTTCTCGATGCCCTTCTTCAGCTCCATCGGGTTGGCGCCGGCGGTGACGTTCTTGATGCCCTCGCGGTAGATCGCCTGGGCCAGGACCGTCGCCGTGGTGGTGCCGTCGCCGGCGATGTCGGAGGTCTTGCTCGCGACCTCGCGCACCATCTGGGCGCCCATGTTCTCGAGCGGCTCCTTGAGCTCGATCTCCTTGGCGACGGTGACGCCGTCCTTGGTGATCAGCGGGGAACCGAACTTCTTGTCGAGGACGACGTTGCGGCCCTTGGGGCCGAGCGTGACCTTGACCGCGTCCGCGAGGCGGTTGACGCCGCGGAGGACCGCCTGCCGCGACTCGTCACCGTACGTGATCTGCTTCGCCATAGTGCGTCAGTTCTCCTTACAGAACCCTGGGGATCAGCCGATGACCGCGAGGACTTCGTCCTCGCGCAGGATCAGCACCTCTTCGCCGTCGACCTTGATGTCCGTGCCGGCGTACTTGCCGAACAGGATCTTGTCGCCGACCTTGACGTCCATCGAGAGCTTGGTGCCGTTGTCGAGAACCTTCCCGGTGCCCACGGCGAGCACCTCGCCCTCCTGGGGCTTCTCCTTGGCCGTGTCGGGGATGATGATCCCGCCCTTGACGGTCTCCTTCTCCTCGATCCGGCGGACCAGCAGGCGGTCGTGCAGCGGACGAACCTTCATCGTCTCGTCATCTCCTTGAGAACAAAGAACTTGGACACCGAAAGCGCTTTCTCGGGGGAGCGCCGCTCGGACCTGGCACTCGACCCCGTCGACTGCCAAATCTAGGGGGCGTCTAGCACTCTGTCAAGTCGAGCGCCAGCGGCCGCCCGGCTGCTACCCGATCTTGTATTCGGTGATCTTCTTGCCGAGCGTGTTGCGGTGGATGCGCAGCTCGCCGGCGGCGCGGCTGAGGTTGCCGCCGTGGCGCTGGAGCACGCGGGCGATGAAGCGCTTCTCGAACTCGCGGCGCGCCTCGGCGAACCGGATGCCGCGGTCCACCATCTGGGTGATCAGCGCGTCCATCTCCTGCTTCATCGGTCTCTAGTCCAGTTCCCGGCCCGTGAGGCGGCGGAACGCCTCGCGGTACTTGTCGCGCGTGCGGGCGACGACATCGGCCGGCAGCTCGGGGGCCGGCGGGCGCTTGTCCCACCGCCGGGCCTCCAGCCAGTCGCGCACGTACTGCTTGTCGAAGGAGGGTTGCGGCCCGCCGGGAGCGTAGCCGTCCCGGGGCCAGAAACGCGAGGAGTCGGGCGTCAGCGCCTCGTCGATCCAGATCAGGCGCGCCTCTTCGCCCGCATCCCCCAGCAGGCCGAACTCGAACTTGGTGTCGGCCAGCAGGATGCCGCACTCGGCCGCGTGGCGGCGGGCGCGCTCGAACAGCGCCAGGCTGGTCTCGCGCAACTGGGCCGCGCGCCGCACGCCGACCGTCGCGGCCATCGCCTCGAAGGAGATGTTCTCGTCGTGGCCGACGTCGGCCTTGGTCGCCGGCGTGAAGATCGCCGGCTCGAGCCGGTCGGCCTCGCGCAGACGGGCGGGCAGGGGGATGCCGCAGACGTGGCCGGTCGCCTGGTAGTCCTTCCAGCCCGAACCCGCCAGGTGCCCGCGGACGACGCACTCGACAGGCAGCGGCTCGGTGCGGGCGACCAGCATCGAGCGGCCCTCGAGCTGATCGCGGAACGGCCGCAGCGAGGCGGGGTAGTCGTCGACCTCGGCGCTGATCACGTGATTGACCACGACGTCCGCGAGCAGCCGGAACCAGAACAGCGAGATCTGGGTCAGCACCCGGCCCTTGTCGGGGATCGGCGTCGGCAGCACCACGTCGAAGGCGCTGAGGCGATCGGTGGCGACGACCAGCAGCCGGTCGCCGAGGTCGTAGACGTCGCGCACCTTGCCGCGCCGCCACAGCGTGTGGCCGGGCAGGTGGGTCTCGAACAGGGCGGGCCGACCCGCGGCGTCTTCGTGCGACATCGTCCTTGGGAAACTTTCCGTGGCCGCCGCGTTCCAGCACCCGGCAGGGCGCGGAGTCTACTGGATCGCCGCGCGCGGGCGCAAGACGGAAAAGTCTAACGCTGCGCCTCGGGGGCCGGCGGCAACCCCACGGTGACGTCGCCGTGGCGGCTCGCGACGCGCAGCGTGGGGCCACCCGCGCCCACGCGTCCCGCGACGCGGGATCGCGTCCGCTCGGAGGCGTCGAACCCGGGCAGGTCGACCTCGATCTCGCCCTGGCTCGCGTCCAGTTCGAGTTGTGCACCGGCGCCGGCGGGCAGCGTCAGGACGACGCTGCCGTGCTCGGATTGGATCGAGGTCTCCGCGAGCGGGGCCGTCGGGGCCACCCGCACGCGGGCGCGCCGCGAGTCGACCTGGAGGACGCCCTCCACGCCGTCGATCGCGACATCGTCGCCGGAGACGCGCGCGACGAGCCCGCCGCGCACGCGGCTCGCCTGCAGGCCCCCGTGCTCGATCTCGACCTCGGCGCCGCCGCCCACGTCCTCGAGTTCCACCCGGTCGTGGGTCGCGCTGGCGAAGACCTTCCCGCTCACGCGCTCGACGCGGGTCCGGCCGTGGGTCACCCTCACGTCCGCCTGCGCGGCGCCCACGACGGTCGCGCTCCCGATCTCGACGCTGACGGTGGCGGCGCCGCCGACCTCGCGCACGTCCACGTCGCCGTGCCGCGCCCGCAGCCCGAGGGCGCCGGCGACGCGTTCCGCGCTGGTGTCGCCCTGTTCGACCTCGGCATCGAGCGCCGCCACCCGCACCACCGCGAGACCGCCGTGCTCGACGGCCGCGCGCGTCACGCCCGCGTCCTCGATGCTGGCCCGGCCGAAGCGGCAGGCGAGGTCGAGGCCGCCGGCGACCCGCCGCGCGACCGCGTCGCCGTGGCGCACGGCGAGCCGCGCGTCACCCGCGACGTCCTCCAGCCGTCCCGCGTCGTGGCTGGTCTCGACGTCGGCCGCGGCGACCGCGATCGCCTCGGCCGCGCCGTGTTCGTTGCGGACCCGGACCCGGGCGGAGCGCGGCACCTCGACAGTGAAGTGGGTCGCGACCCCGATCCGCCGCGAGGCCTCGCCTTCGACCTTCGCCGTCAGCCGCAGCACGTCGCCCGAGCGATCGGAGACGAGGCGGACCGCCTGCGCCGCCATCGCGGCTTCCTGCGGGTCGGCCGCGAACACCTGCTTGCGCAGGCGCACGACGATCACGGGAGCGTCGGTGCCGCGCACGGCGACCGCGCCGAAGCGGTTGTCGATCTCGACCTCGGCGGCGGCCTCGAGGTCGCGGCTCTCCTCGAACGAGTGGGACGGACCCTCGAAGCGGCCGAACACGGTCCAGCCGGTCCACGACGAGTAGCCGACCCGCTCGCGGATCTGCCAGGCGGCCTCGGTGCCGAGGCCGAGCAGCAGCAGCGCGCCCAGCACGAACGCGCGGCGCAGGAAGCGCACGGCCTACTCCCGGCCCTCGCGGGCGAGCCGGGCCGCCCGCGCGTCGCGGGCGTGCACGACCTCGAGGGCACCCCACAGCACCAGCGACAGCGGCCACCAGCGGCGGATCAGCGGCAGCGCCTCGACCACCCCGAACGAGGCCAGGGTGCCGACGACGCCGAGGGCGAGCAGCGTGATCCCGAGGGCCAGGCCCTCGGGGCTGAAGCGGGCGCCCATGGCGCCCTCAGCTCGCGCGCCGCTGCAGCGACGCGCGGATGAACCAGGCGCCGAGCGCGATCAGCGCCACCGGCCAGAAGCGGCGCACGAAGTGCACGTCGAGCCAGCCCAGGTTGTTGAGCAGCAGCAGCACGCCGAGGGCGATCAGCCCCACGCCCCAGGCCGGCGACTCGAACGCCTCCTGCTCCAGCATCGCCGCCGCCTCGCCGCCCGCGTTGACGGCGTGGGCGGAGCGGTAGGCGTCGACGAGGTTGAAGAAGTACAGGAACGGGATGAGGGGGGCGAACGGCAGCAGGTGGATCTCGCCCGCGGCCCAGGCGGCGCCGATCAGGCCGAAGAAGAACGCGAACGCCTTGGCCGGCTGGCCGTTGTAGATCTGGCCGACGCCCGGAAACAGCGACAGGAACGTGGCCAGGCCCGGCGACTTGGCGAGCCGCACGGGCGCGGCGGGCGCGGTCCAGGCCGGGGGCGGGGGAGGCAGCGCGGGGGCCGCCTGCGGCGGCTGCGGCGCCGGTTCCACGGCGGGCAGGCCGGGGTCGGTCTTGGCCTCGGAGAACAAGGACGTGGGATCGCTGCTCATCGCGCTCGCTCCTTACGCCCGGGTCGGGCGGCGGGGCGGGACGACCTGTCCCGCACCCACTGCTACGGGAGCGCGACCGCCGAAGTTCTCGAATGAGAGGTCGTTCTGCAGCCGATCCGGGGCCGGCTCCCGCCGGCGCGCGGGGGCGCCGACCAGGCGGCGGTAGTCCTCGAGCTGCTCCTGGATCCGCTCGACGCGCGAGGAGAAGGCCCCGCGCACCACCAGGCGCAGCGCGCCGACGTCCTCCATCAGCCGCTCCCGGTGCTCGGCGAACATCTCGCGCGCGGTGGCGCCGCGCTCCAGCAGCCGCCGCGCCGGGTCCGGCAGGCGCTCCGCGGGCAGTGCCAGCAGCACCGCGCCGCCGAGCGCCACCGCCAGCGTCGCGGCGAGCGGCAGCGGGGCGAGCCGCCAGGCCTCGCGCCAGCGCAGCCAGCCCGCCCACGGCGGGGCGGGCGCGACAGGGGCGGCCTGGGCCGGGAGTCGCGCCGGGAGCGCGCGCGCGGCGATCCGTTCCTCGAAGCCGGGACTCGGCTCCGGCACCGGCACGCGGAGCAGGGCGAGCACCTCGCCCAGCGCCTCGTCCAGCGCGGCGCACTCTTCGCAGGCGCCGAGGTGTCCGGCGACGCGGCTGCGCCACGGCTCCTCGAGGGCGCCTTCGCGGAAGTCGCCGAGCCGCAGGGCGACGGCCTCGCAGTCGCGCGGGTCGTGCGGCATCACGCGAACCCCAGGTCCTTGCGGCGCCGCATCAGCCGCCGCGCCAGCTCGGTGCGACCGCGGTTGATGCGGCTCTTGACGGTGCCGAGCGGCATGCCCAGCGTGTGCGCGATCTCCTCGTAGGGCAGCCCGCGCAGGTCGCACAGGATCAGCGGCTCGCGCAGCTCGGCGGGCAGCGCGGCCAGGCCGGCCCGCACGATCTCTGCCCGCTCCTTGCGCACGACGTCCTCGAGCGGGCCGGCCGCGGCGTCGGCCATCACGTCGAGGATCGCCGGGTCGTCCGCGCGCCGCACCCGCTCCTCGCGCCGCTTCCGGTAGTTGTCGATCGCGTGGTTGCGCGCGACGCGCATCAGCCAGGCGGGAAACTGGCCGCTCTGCGGGTCGAAGCGGGAGAGCTGCTGGTACACCTTGACGAAGATCTCCTGGGTCAGGTCCTCGGCCTCGTCCGAGCGCCCCGTGAACCGCCACGCCACGGAAAAGACCTTCCGCGCGTGACGGGCCACGAGCGCCGACCAGGCCGCCTGGTCCCCGCTTCGGCACCGCTCCAGGAGTTCGTTGTCCGTCAAGTTCGAGGCCGGGCCTCTCGCGGGGGCCACTCTCGCCTCCTGTAACGGAAGCCGGAGGGCCCGGGTTCTCGGGGCTTTTCGCATTGACGCCGTTTGACGCGTGGCGAAAGTGTAGTAGAGTCGCGCGGCGCCATCAAGTGCATGAGAGGAAAGAAGTTGCGACGAAGGGGCGAGAGCGGGCGGTGAAAGGTCGCGGGCGTCTCGCCATCGGCTTCCTGGTCGCCGCCGTGCTCCTCTTCTTCTTCTTCCGGGGCGTGCACTGGGGCGAGATCCGCGACGCCTTCTCGCGGGCGGACCCCTGGCTGCTGACGGGCGTCGTGGTGACGACGGTGATCACCTACCTGCTGCGGGCCTGGCGCTGGGGCTACCTGCTGGCGACGCTGGCCCGGGTGCCGTATCCGCACCTCGTGAGCGCGACCTTCGTCGGCTTCATGTCCGGGCTGCTGATCCCGCGCGCCGGCGAGGTCGTGCGGCCCTACCTCGTCGCCCGCCGGCACAACACCGACACGGCGGCGGCGTTCGCCTCGATCATCCTGGAGCGGCTGGTCGATCTGCTGACGGTACTGAGCCTGTTCGGCGCGTACCTGTGGCTGCTGCCGCTGCCGGCCGAGCAGCGCGGCGGCGCGCTGCTCGCCGGGCTGAAGACCGCCGGCGCCTTCGCGGCGCTGGGCGCGGCGGCGATCCTGGTCGCGCTGTACGCCTTCCACGCCCGGGCCGAGCAGGCGCTGGCGCTGTGCGGGCGGTTGTTCGGCTTCCTGCCGGCGGGCCTCGCGGGCGCGCTGAACCGGCTGCTCGCCTCGTTCGCCGCGGGCCTCGGCGTGCTGCGGGCGCCGCTGCCGCACATGCTGGCCATCCTCGGCCAGTCGGCGCTGGTGTGGGCCTCGATCTGCCTCGGGCTCTACTGGAACAACCGCGCGTTCGGCGTCGACCTGCCGCCGCACTCCACGTTCCTGATGCTCGGCTTCCTGACCGTCGGCGTCGCGGTGCCGACGCCGGGCATGGTCGGCGGCTTCCACGAGTCGTACCTGCTTTCGCTGACGGAGGCGTTCGGGGTCGACAAGAACACCGCGGTCGCGGCCGGCATCGCGGCCCACGCGCTGACCAACCTGCCGGTGCTGCTGATCGGGCTCGCCTGCCTGCCGGGCGAGGGGCTGACGCTGGGGCGGGTCACGGAGATGGCGGAGGAGGAGGGGGCGGCGCCCCCCGGGGGAGGGCCGTCGCGATGAAGTGTCCCTTCTGTTCGCACCTCGAGGACAAGGTCGTCGACTCGCGCGAGAGCAAGGAGGGCGAGGTGATCCGCCGCCGCCGCGAGTGCCTGGCCTGCGGCAAGCGCTTCACCTCCTACGAGCGGATCGACCAGATCCCGCACGTCGTCGTCAAGAAGGACGGGCGCCGCGAGCGCTTCGACCGCGAGAAGGTGCTGGCCGGCCTGATGAAGGCCTGCGAGAAGCGGCCGGTGCCGATGAAGGCCCTGGAGGCCGTCGCCGACCGCATCGAGGCGCTGGTCCACGAGAGCCCCGACCGCGAGGTGCCGTCGGTCCTGATCGGCGAGCAGTTGATGGAGCACCTGCGCGAGCTGGACAAGGTCGCGTTCGTGCGCTTCGCCTCCGTCTACCGCGACTTCAAGGACGTCGACCAGTTCATGAACACGCTGAAAGGCCTGCTCGAAACCCGCGAGTAGAGAGACTCTGGGGCGCCCCCGAACCCCCTTACTTCCCGAAGCGGACGAACTCGAGGAGGGTTTCGCCGAGGCGCAGGACGTCGTTGTTCTGAAGTTCGTGGCGGGCGACGCGGCGCTCGTTGACGAAGGTGCCGTTGGTGCTCTGCAGGTCGTGGACGACGAACACGCCTTCTTCGGCGCGGATCCGCGCGTGCTGGCCCGACACCGCGTCGTCCTCCAGCACGATGTCGTTGCCCGGGCTGCGGCCGAGCGAGATCGCCGTCTGCTCCGACAACTCCAGCAGCAGGCCCGCGCCGGGGCCGTTCTTGACGCGCAGCATCGGGGTCTGCTTCAGCACCACCGTGCCGCCCGCGCCGCCGACCTGGGGCAGGCGGGTGAGCAGCGTCGCCCCCTCGCGCTCCGCGTCGGGACGGGGCCCGGAGAGCGACGGCAGGGTGCTGCCGGTGTCGCGCGCCGGCATCCCGCCGGTGGCTGCCACGCCGCGCACCGGCGGCGGCGCGGGCGGGCGCGGCGCGGGGGGCGCGGCGTTCTGTCGGCGCCACATCACGAGCGCGCCGACCGCCAGGGCGAAGCCGAGAGCAGCGAGCGCCGCCGCCCCGATCCGCTCGAGGCCGACGGGCGAAGAAGCCCCAGGCTCCGCCGGGCCGCCCTGGGGCACCGTGGGCGTGGCCGCCGGCTCCGCGGGGCGGGCCGCACGCGCCGGCAACTGAGCGATCAGCCCCGCGACATCTTCTCCCCGGGCCGCGGCCAGCGGCTCGTAGCGGCCGTCGGTCAACTTGGCGATCCGGCGCAGGCTCTTCTCGTCGACGCGCCCGAGGCCGACCGCGAACACCGGAATCGCCTCGGCCTGGGCGATCTGCAGGCCGTCCTCGACGTTGACCGCCGAGTTCTCGTCGCGGCCGTCCGAGAGCAGCAGGATCGCGCGCCGCTGGGCGTCGGAGTCGCGCAGCAGGCGCGAGGCGTCGAACAGCGCGTCGTGGAGCGCGGTGTAGCGGCCGGCCCGCGTCGCGGTGGCGAGCGCGCGGTCGACGGCCTCGGGGTCCGCTGTCGCGGCCTGCAGCACGCGCGACTCGTCGTCGAACGAGAGCACGGCCAGCCGGCTGCCCGGCGGCAGCGCCGCGAACACGGCGCGGGCCAGCGCCCGCGTCGCCTCCAGGTCCTCGGGGCGCAACGAGCCCGAGGTGTCGAGCAGCACCGCGACGTCCGCGGGAGCGGGGCCCGCCGGCGCCGCGGGAAGCGGCGTTGGCGTCGCGGCCGTTTCGGCGGGTGCCTCCGCAGCCGTGGCAGGTTCCACCGGCGCGGGCGTGCCTTCCTGGGCTGCGGCCGAGGCGCACAACAGCAGGCTGACGATGGCGAAGGAGCGCACGCTGGATGCTAAGTATCACGCGCCGGGGCCACCTTCAACACGCGGGGCGCCGGCGAGCCAGCCTCGGGCCTAGAATCAAGGTCCCCCGATGTCGCGGCCCGCCTTCAAGAACGACGCTCGACTCGTGCTCGCGTCGACGCTGGCCGCGGGCGGCGTGTTCCTGCTGCTCGAGGCGCTGCTGCGCAAGAGCCGCGACTTCTCGCCGGACTTCCTGGCCTCGGTGCTGCTCTACGCGCTGACGGTGCTCAACCTGGCGCTGCTGCTGGTGCTGGGCGTGATGCTCTCGCGCAACCTGGTCAAGGTCTTCGTCGAGGGCCGCCGCGGGGTGCTGGGGGCGCGGCTGCGGCTGCGGCTGGCGCTCGCGCTGCTGGCGATGGCGCTGGTGCCCTCCGGGCTGCTGGTGCTGGTCGGCTCCGACCTGATCCGGCAGACGGTCGACCGCTGGTTCTCCGTCGACGTCGAGCGGCTGCTGGCCGCCTCGCGGGCGCTGGGCGAGGGACTGCGCGAGCGCGAGCTGGAGGAAGCGCGCCGCCACGCCCGCTTGCTGGCGCGCGAGATCGGGGCGCGGCGGCTGCTGGAGCCCGGGCTGCGGGGAGGCCTGCGCCGCACGATCGAGGTCCGCGCCCGCGACCTCGGCCTCGACCTCGTCAACGTCTACGGGCCCGACGGCGAGTGGCTGGCCGTGGCCAGTCCGGCGCTGCCGCAGGCCCCGTACGACCCGGCCTCGGCGGAGCCGCTGGCGGAGGCCGCGCTGGTCGGGCGCGAGAGCACCGCCGAGACGCCGTTCGCCGGCGGAGCGCTCCTGCGCGTCGGGGTCCCGGTGCCGGGCAGCCGCGGGCGGCCCGGCGGCGCCGTCGTCGTCTCGTCGTTCGTGCCGCCCGAGCTGATGGCGGAGGCGCGCGAGGTGCGCGAGCGCTTCGAGAAGTTCCGCCAGACCGAGGCCGCCCGCGAGCCGATCAAGGCGGTCTACCTCTCGATCTTCCTGTTCGCCGCGCTGCTCGTGCTGTTCGGCGCCGTGTGGCTGGCGCTGTACCTCGCGCGCCGCATCACCACGCCGCTGCGGCTGGTCGCCCAGGGAGCCGAGCGGATCGCGGCCGGCGAGCGCGGCGTGCGCGTCGACTTCCCGGCCGGCGCCGACGAGTTCGGCGCCCTGATCGCCTCCTTCAACCGGATGTCGGAGCGCCTCGCCCGCAGCGAGGAGGAGGTCGAGCACGGCCGCCGCGGCCTGCTGCGCAAGAACGAGGAGCTCGAGGGGCGGCGCCGGCTGATGGAGACCGTGCTCGAGACGGTCGGCACGGGCGTCGTCGTGATCGACGCCGAAGGCACGCTGACGGCGGTCAATGCCGCCGCCTGCCGCCTGCTCGACGTCGACGCGACGGAGGCGGTGGGGCGGCTGCTCGAGGACGGGCTCGGGCGCGGGCCCGGGCGCGACGACGTGGTCGCCCTCGCGCGCCGCCAGCTCGCCGGGCGCGGCACCCGCCAGGAGCGCGAGGTGCGGCTGCCGCTGCAGGGCCGCGATCGCCACCTCGCAGTGACGATCGTGTCGCTGCCCGGCGCCCCGGGCATGCCGCCCGGCGCCGTGCTGGTGCTCGACGACCTGACGCCGCTGATGCGGGCGCAGAAGGTGGCGGCCTGGGGCGAGGTGGCACGCAAGCTGGCCCACGAGATCAAGAACCCGCTGACCCCGATCCAGCTCTCCGCCCAGCGCGTGCGCAAGGCCCACCTGCGGCAGTCGCCCGACCTCGACCGCATCGTGAACGAGGCGACCGGCGCGATCGAGCAGGAGGTGGAGGCGCTCAAGAACCTGGTCGACGAGTTCGCGCAGTTCGCGCGGCTGCCCGCGGCCAACCTGGCGCCGGCCTCGCTGCACGAGGTGATCGAGCAGGCCTTCTCGCTCTACGAGGGCCTGTTCCCCGAGGTGACGCTGGGCCGCGAGCTGGCGGCCGACCTGCCGCCGCTGCGGATCGACGCCGAGCAGATCAAGCGCGTCGTCGTCAACCTGGTCGACAACGCGATCGAGGCCGTCGAGCGCCGCGGCCGGGTGCGGGTGTCGACGGCCTGGGACCGGGCCCAGGCCCGCGCCCGGCTGGTCGTGGAGGACGACGGCCCCGGCGTGCCCGCGGAGGACCGCGAGCGGCTGTTCGTGCCGTCGTTCTCGACCAAGCGCCGCGGCAGCGGCCTCGGCCTCGCGATCGTGGCGCGCATCGTCCAGGAGCACAATGGCACGATCCGCGTCGAGGACGCGGATCCGCGTGGCGCCCGTTTCGTCGTGGAGCTGCCGGCGTAGGAAAGTGGAGGCATGAGACCGACGATCCTGGTCGTGGACGACGAGAGCGGGGTTCGCTCCTCGCTCGCCGGCGTGCTGTCGGACGAGGGCTACCACGTCGAGGCGGTGGCCAGCGGCGAGGCCTGCCTGCAGGCGCTCGAGGGCCGCCGCTACGACCTGATCCTGCTCGACGTGTGGCTGCCCGGGCTCGACGGGCTGCAGACGCTGGAGCGGCTGCGCGCGGTCGACGCCCAGGTGCCGGTGATCGTGATCTCCGGCCACGGCAACATCGAGACCGCGGTCAAGGCCGTGCGGATGGGCGCGCTCGACTTCGTCGAGAAGCCGCTCTCGCTCGAGAAGACGCTGCTGGTGGTGCGCAACGCGCTGCGCCAGGGCCAGCTCGAGGCCGAGAACGAGGCGCTGCGGGCGCAGGTCTCGCAGAAGTTCGCGATGGTCGGAGAGAGCCCGCGGATCCGCGCGCTGCGCGCCCAGATCGCGCAGGCGGCGCCGTCCAACGGCCGGGTCCTGATCTACGGCGAGAACGGCACCGGCAAGGAGCTGGTCGCCCGCCAGATCCACCTGCAGAGCCGGCGCGCGTCGGGCTCCTTCGTCGAGGTCAACTGCGCCGCCATCCCCGAGGAGCTGATCGAGTCCGAGCTGTTCGGTCACGTCAAGGGCGCCTTCACCGGCGCGCTGACCGCGCGCAAGGGCAAGTTCGAGCTGGCCGACGGCGGCACCCTGTTCCTCGACGAGATCGGGGACATGACGCTCAAGACCCAGGCCAAGGTGCTGCGCGCGCTGCAGGAGCAGCGGGTCGAGCCGGTCGGCGGCGCCGCCTCGGTCGACGTCGACGTGCGGGTGATCGCCGCCACCAACAAGCGGCTCGAGGACGAGATCCGCAAGGGTGCGTTCCGCGAGGACCTGTTCTTCAGGCTCAACGTGCTGCCGTTCGAGGTCCCGGCGCTGCGCGAGCGCAGCGAGGACGTGCCGGTGCTGGCCCGCCACTTCGTCCGCGAACTGTCGGCCGAGTACGGTCGCCGGCCCCGCGAGATCGCGCCCGAGGCGCTCTCCGCGCTGCAGGCCCACGCCTGGCCCGGCAACGTGCGCGAACTGCGCAACGTGATCGAGCGGATGGTGATCATGGCGCCCGGCGAGCGGATCGAGGCGGCCGACCTGCCCGCGCCGCTGGGCGCCGTCGCCCTCCCCGGCGGCGCGCAGGCCGGCGAGCGGCTGCGCGACTTCCCGTCGCTGGCGGCGGCCCGCGACGACTTCGAGAAGCGCTACATCCTCCAGAAGTACGAGGAGTGCGGCGGGAACATGAGCCGCACCGCCGAGGCGCTGCAGGTGGAGCGTTCCAACTTGTACCGGAAGATGAAGGGGTTCGGGCTGCTGCCCGCCCGCCGCGGCGAGCCGTGACCCGTTTCGTCCTTGAACCCGCGGCGACCGCTCGCGCATAATCGGCGCGTCGGCCAGGAGGCGATTTCACACCCTTGACACCGCAGGACGAGAGCGCCGTCGACGGGCGCGCCCGCGAGGCCCGCCTGCTGCTCGACCAGGGACGCCCCGCCGAGGCCGTGGCCGCGCTCGAACGGCTGCTGCTGAGCAATCCCGGCGACGCTCGGGCGCGCGAGACGCTGTCGCTGGCGCGGGCCGCGGTGGCCGAGCAGCGCCGGGCAGCGGAGGCCGCCCTCGACGAGGCGTTCACCGCCGTGGAGATCGGCGATCTCGCGCGCGCCGAGGCGTGCGCGGCCCGCGCCGAGGCCGCCGATCCCGCGCGCCTGGCGCTGCTGCGTGACCGCCTCGACGTCCGCCGCGGGCATGCCTCGTTCGATCCCGGCCTCTCGGCCGCCGACCTCGCCGTCGCCGCCGCCCGCCCCGCGGCCTTCGCCTGGTCGCGGCGGGCGCTCGGCGTGGGCTTCGCGCTCGCGCTCGGCGTCGGGTTGCTGTTCGCCTCCGCGGGATGGGAACGCTTCGTCGACTCGCTGGTGGGACCGCCGCGGCCTCGCGCCCGCGCGGTCGCCCTGCCTTCGCTGGCCCGCTCGACGCCGGCCCCGGCCCCGGCGCCTGCCGCGGCCGCGGCGCTGCGATGAGCCGCCGGGACGTCCACTCCCTCCGACGCATGAAGACGGAGCGGACGTGGAAGGACGAGGTCCAGGAGCGGGTGCAGAAGCGCCGCACCGAACGGGCCGCCGGCGCCGAGCCGCTGCCGCTGTTCCCGGAAGACGTCACGGACGGCGCGGAAGAGATGCCCGCGCCGCCCGCACCTCCGGCACCGGTCTCGCGCTCGGGGTCCGTGCCCGTCGTGCCGCTGCGCCCGGCGCGGCCCTCCGCGTCGGAAGTGCCGCCCGTCGCTGCACCTCCCCTGCGGGCCGAGGTCGACGAGGTCGACCTCCGGGCGCCGCGCGGCGCGCCGCCGGCGCCGGGCTCGCCGCTCGACCTGCCGCTGCAGGCGGACCCGCCGCCGGCTGCGGAAGCCGTGATCGAGGGCCCGCTCGAACCCGGGCCCGAGGTGGCCCCCGCGCCGGTGCTCCTGCTCGACGACCCCGAGCCCGTCGCTGAACCGCCGCAGCGCCCGCGGTTCGACTGGGGACCCGCCCCGGAGCCGGAGTCCTGGCCCGCGCCAGGCGCCGAGGAGGACGAACTGCCGGTGGTCGAGCGGCCGGCGACGCCCGAGGAGAGGCTGAACGCCGCCTTGCTCGACGCTCTCGTGATCGTCGCCTTCTGGCTGCCGGCCGTCTACCTCGCGGGTCGCGCCGCCCAGGTCGAGTTGCTCGGGTTGCTGCCGGCCTGGCCGGGCCTGCTCGGTTTCCTCGCCCTGCTCGGGCTCGTCTACGCGGGATGGTTCACCGGCTCGACCGGGCAGACGCCGGGCAAGATGCTCGTCGGCCTGCGCGTCGTCGATCGCCACGGCGCCCCGCTGGGCGTCGCCCGCGCGCTGGCCCGCGCGGCCCTCGGCGTGGTCGGCACGGCCCTGGTCGGCGCCGGGCTCTGGCCGATGCTGTTCGACCCCGCCCGCCGCGCCCTCCACGACCGCGCCCTGCAGTCCCGCGTCATCCGCGGCTGAAGACCTGGGGGTGCGGGGGCGGAGGAGGCTACGTTGTCCGACGTAGCGTCGACGGCGGCTCGCGCCGGAAGTGAATTCCGGCGCTCGGGCCACTGGGCTCCGTCGCTCCGCTCCTACGCCCAGACCCGGGCGGAGCGCGGAGGCGACTCCAAAGGCCCGTGTCGCGACTCCTGCCTGGGGGTGCGGGGGCGGAGGAGGCTACGTTGCCCGACGTAGCCCCCGCGGAGCGAGGAGGCGCCCTCAGGCGCCTCCTCGACTCCTAAATGGACTCGCTCACGCTCGATCGGCTGATCGGGGAGGTGCTTCCGTTCGTCGTCGGGCGACGGATCGAGAAGGTGCGGGCGGGGAACCGCGTCGTCGTGCTCGAGCTGGCGCGCCAGAAGGAGCGGCTGCTGCTCAGCGCCTGGCCGCGTTGCGCGGGCGCGTGGCGCGTCTCGCGCGAGGCCGCGCGGGGCGGGACCGCGTCGCCGCCGGGCGGGCGCGACGGGCACGCGCTGCTGCTCCTGCGCAAGCACCTCGAGGGCGCCCGCGTGGTCGGGCTCGAGCGCGTCGCCGGCGAACGCTCGCTTCGGATCGAGACCACCGGCGGCACCCTCGCACTGCGCCCTTCCGGCGCCGCGCCGTCGATCAGCCTCGCGCGCCCCGGCGAGCCCGTCGCGACGCTGTTCGGCGAAGACGCCTGGCCGCTGCCCGAACCGCGCCCCGGCGCCGGCGAGTGGTGGCAGGCGCCGCCGCCGGCGGGCGCGTCGGCGGGCGAGCGGCTGCGCGCGTGCCCGGGGCTCGGGTCGTGGCTGGCGCGCGCGTGGGACGGGGAGGCCGGAAGCTGGCAGCGCTGGCAGCGCGCGGCGGCCACAGCAGCGCCGCACGTGGTCTCGCGCGCGCCGCTGGCCCGTCGCGACGCCGGGGCCGCAGCCGCCGACCCGCCCGAGCTGTGGCCGATCGAGCCGCTGGACGGCCGCTGCGCCGAAGCCGCCGCGAGCTGGAGCGAGGCGGCGCAGCGCGTGTTCGAGGAGCGCCGGCGTGGCGAGTCCTTCGCCGCTGCCCGCCAGGACGCCCTGAAGGCCGCCCGCGAGAAGCGCCGGCGGCTCTCGCAGCTCCTCGCCCACCTGGAGCGCGACCGCGACCGGCTGGAGCCGGAGGAGCGCCTGCGCCACGCCGCCGAAGCGCTGCTCGCCGATCCCGGCGCCGTGACGCCCGGCGCCGCGGAGGCCACGCTGGCCGATCCGCGCGGCGGCCCGCCGCTTCACCTGAAGCTGGACCCGCGCCTGCGCGCGGTGGACAACGCCAATCGGCTGTTCGACCGCGCGCGGCGCAACGCGGGAGCGCGCGAGCGGATCGCGGCCCGCATCGCGCAGGCGCGCGCGGACCTCGCGGCGGCTGTCGACCGCGAGCGGGCGCTGGGCGAGGCGCGGTCCGGCGCGGAACTGCCGGCCACCCCGGTCCGCGAGCCCGCCCGCGAGGACGCCGCGCCGCGCCGCTACCTGACCAGCGGCGGCCTGCTGCTCCACGTCGGACGCGGCGCGAAGGAGAACCACCAGCTCACCTTCGGCCTCGCCCGCCCCGAGGACCTCTGGTTCCACGCCCGCGACGTGCCCGGCGCCCACGTGATCGTGCGCGACCCCGAGGGCCGCGCCGCGGCTCCCGACCTGCGCGAGGCCGCCGAGGTCGCGGCGTACCACAGCGCCGCGCGCGAGGCGGCGGCGGTCGACGTCCACGTCGCCCGCCGCAAGCACCTGCGCGCGCTGCGCGGCGCCGCCGGCCGCGTGCAGGTGGGCCACTCGGAGACGCTGCGCGTGGCCCCCCGCGATCCCGAGGGCCGGCTGCGCCGGCGCTGAACGGGCCGCGCGGCGGCGCGGTTACCATGAACGGGCCATGACACTCGGAAGACGCGCCGCGCTGGTGCTGGCCACGGGCTTCGGCTCGGGCTACTCGCCGGTGGCGCCCGGCACGGCCGGCTCGGCCGTGGGGGTGCTGCTGTTCCTGCCACTCGTCCACGCGCCGCTTCGGGTGCAGCTGGCCGCCGTGGTCGTCGTCTACCTGCTGGGCGTGGCCGCCTCGAAGGTCGCCGCCGAAGTGGCCGGCCGCAAGGACCCCGGGATCGCCGTCGTGGACGAGATCGTGGGGCAGTGGATCACCTACCTGGCGCTGCCGTTCACGCCGGCAACCGCGCTCGCCGGCTTCGTGCTCTTCCGCGTGATGGACGTGGTCAAGCCCTGGCCGGCGCGCCAGCTCGAGGCGCTGCCCGGCGGCTGGGGGATCATGACCGACGACGTGTTCGCCGGGATCTGGGCCAACCTCGCGCTGCGCGCGGCGCTCGTCGTGGTGCCCTTCGCGTGAAGGCCGAGATCCTCGCCCTCGGCAGCGAGCTGCTGACGCCGCTGCGCCAGGACACCAACGCGCTGTGGCTGACCGACCGGCTGCTCGAGATCGGCATCGAGACGGTCGCCCGGCAGACGATCGCCGACGACCGCGACGCCCTGGTGCGCGGCTTCCGCGTCGCGCTCCAGCGGGCCGACGTCGTGATCGCGACGGGCGGCCTGGGCCCGACCGAGGACGACCTGACCCGCGAGGCGGCCGCCGAGGCCGCGGGCCGCGGCCTTCGCCGCGACGAGGCCTACGTCGAGTTCCTCCGCGATCGCTTCGCCGGCTTCGGCCGCGTGATGCCCGAGGTCAACGCCAAGCAGGGTGACGTGATCGAGGGCGGGACGCTCGTGAAGAACCCCCGCGGCACGGCGCCAGCGCAGTGGGTCGAGCTCGACGGCCGGCTGCTGTTTCTGTTGCCCGGGCCGCCGCACGAGATGAAGCCGCTGTTCGAGGGCGAGTTCCTGCCGCTGCTGCGCGCCCGTGCGGGGCAGCGGGTCGTGAAGACCCGCGTCCTGCGCATCGCCGGCATGGGGGAGAGCGACGTCGAGCAGAAGGCCGCGCCCGTCTACACCCGCTTCGCGAACCCGCGCACGACGATCCTCGGTGCCGCCGGCCAGGTCGAGCTGCACCTCGTCGCCGAGGCCGCCGACGATGCGGCGGCCGAGGCGCTCATCGAGTCGCTGGCCGCGCCGCTGCGGGAGGCGCTGCCGGGCCGCATCTACTCCGAGGACGGCCGCGAGCTGCCCGCCGTGGTGGCGGACCTGCTGGCGGAGCGCGGGCTGAAGCTCGCCGTCGCCGAGTCGTGCACCGCGGGGATGCTGTGCGCGGCGCTCAGCGACGCCCCCGGCGCCTCGCGTTTCCTGGAGCGCGGCTTCGTCACCTACTCGAACGCCGCGAAGGTCGACGAACTCGGCGTCGACGCCGCCCTGATCGAGGCCCGCGGCGCCGTCAGCGAGGAGGTGGCGCGGGCGATGGCCCGCGGCGCGCTGCGGGTGGCGGGCGCGGACCTCGGCGTCGCGGTCACCGGCGTTGCGGGGCCGGATGGTGGCAGCGCCGACAAGCCCGTCGGCTCCGTGCACCTCGCGATCGCGGGTGCGCTCGGCGAGCACCACCGGCTGGCGCGTTTCCCCGGCGATCGCTCGCGGGTGCGCACGCAGAGCGTGCGGCTCGCGCTCGAGCTGCTGCGCCGCGCGCTGCTGGGGCTCTCGCAGGGCTGACGCCGTGGCCGACGCCACGATGCTGCGCGCCTTCGCCGCCCTCGAGGTGGGCGCGGACCTGCGCGCGGCGCTCGTGGAGCTGCTCGCCGGGCCCGTCGCGGGCTTCCGAGGGCTCAGGCGGGTGCGTCCCGAGGGGATCCACCTGACCCTGCGCTTCTTCGGCGCGACCCGCGCCGACCAGGTCGAGGACCTGGCCGCGGCGCTCGCACCCGCCGTCGCGGCCTGCCCGGCCGCCGCAGCAGCCGCGACCGGGCTCGGCGTGTTTCCGGGCCGTGGCGCGCCGCGCGTGCTGTGGGTCGGGCTGGACCTGCCCGAGCCCGTGCGCACGCTGCAGGCGGCCTGCGAACGGGCGGCGCGGGCCGCCGGCTTCGCCCCCGAGCGGCGTCCGTTCGCGCCCCACGTCACCCTCGGCCGCTGGCGCGAGCACGCGCCCTCCCCGCGCCTGCCCGCGGTGTCGCTGCCGCCCGCGCGACTGTCGGAGCTGGTGCTGTTCCGCAGCGACCTCGAGCCCGGCGGCGCGCGCTACACCGCGCTGCGCCGGCTGCCGCTCGGCGGCACGCCCCCGCGCGGCCCGGCTGGCCCCCGATATACTCCCGCCGCTCCATGATGCCCCTCGCTGCCCTGGTCGCCGCCTACCTGCTCGGCGCCATCCCCTTCAGCTTCGTCGTCGCGCGGCTGTGGGGCGTGCGCGACGTGCGCGAGGTCGGCAGCGGCAACGTCGGCGCGACCAACGTCATGCGCAACGCGGGCAAGGTGCCGGGGGCGATCGCGTTCGTGCTCGACTCGGGCAAGGGGGCGCTGGCCGCGTGGCTCGCGCTCCGGGCCGGGGGGCCGGGCTGGCTGCCGCCGGCGTGCGCGGCCGCGGCGGTCGCGGGGCACCTCTACCCGGTGTTCCTCGGCTTCCGCGGCGGCAAGGGCGTGGCCACCGGCGCCGGCGCTTTCCTGCCGCTCGCGCCGTGGGCGACCCTCTCGGCGGTCGTCGTGTTCGTGGTCGTCGCCGCTGCCACCCGCTACGTCTCGATCGGCTCGATCGTCGGCGCCGTGGCCCTCGCGGTCGGCGCGTGGGCCGGCGGCGCGCCGCGGTCGACCTGGGTCGCGGCGGCGCTGGTCGGCGCCGTCGTGATCTGGAAGCACCGCAGCAACCTGGCGCGCCTCGCGGCGGGGAGCGAGCGGAAGCTGGGAGCGCCGAAGCCGGAGGGCGCGCGGCCGTGAAGTGCGCGGTGCTCGGCGGCGGCGCCTGGGGCACGGCGCTGGCGGCGCAGTTCGCGCGCGCGGGGCATGCCGTGGGGCTGTGGCTGCGCGAGCCCGAGATCGCGGCCGAGCTCCGCGAGCGCCGCACCAACTCGCTGTACCTCGGCGACGTGGTGCTGCCCGAGGGCATCGCGCCCACGCTCGACCTGGCTGCCGCCCTGGCGGGCGCGGAGGCCGTGATCGTCGCCATCCCTTCGCAGTACGCGCGCGGCGTCTACGCGCAGGCCGTCCCGCACCTCGCGCCGGGCGCCGTGCTGGTGTCGGCCACCAAGGGCTTCGAGCTCGACACCCTGCTGCGCATGACCGAGGTGGCCGCGGCGGAGGCCCCGGGCCGCCCGCTGGCCGTGCTCTCGGGACCCAGCTTCGCCGTCGAGGTCGCGCACGGGCTGCCCACCGCGGTGGTCGTCGCGAGCGCCGACCGCGCTGCCGCCGAGGCGATCCAGCGCGCGATCTCGACCCGCAGCTTCCGCGCCTACGCGAGCGACGACGTCGTCGGCGTCGAGCTGGCCGGGGCGCTCAAGAACGTGGTCGCGATCGCCGCCGGCATCCTCGACGGCCTCGGCTACGGCCACAACACGACCGCGGCGCTGATCACCCGCGGGCTGGCCGAGATCGCGCGCCTGGTGGCAGCCCGCGGCGGCCGCGCCGACACGGTCGCGGGGCTGGCCGGGCTCGGCGACCTCGTGCTCACCTGCACCGGTGCGCTGTCCCGCAACCGCCGGCTCGGCCAGGCGCTCGGGGCAGGGCGCAGCCTGGCCGAGGCGCAGGAGCCGCACCAGGTCGCCGAGGGCGTGCGCACGACGCTCGCGGCGTGCGCCATGGCGCTGGAGTCGGGCGTCGAGCTGCCGATCTGCGAGCGCATGCGGGCCGTGCTCTACGAGGGCCAGCCGCCGCGCGAAGCGCTCGAGGCGCTGATGCTGCGCAGCCTCAAAAGAGAGTAGACTTTTCCACCGGCGTGCCGCGCCGACAAAAGCCCACACGAGAGGACGCTTAGCGAGCATGTGGCGACTCGATTACGTCGATCAGGACGTCCCCCACACCTACGACGTCAAGACCGGCGAGGTCGTGATCGGGCGGTCCCCCGAGTGCCAGGTCGTGCTGAAGGACTTCGGCATCTCGCGCCAGCACGCCAAGATCGTGGTCGACCACGACGGCCCGCGGGTGATCGACCTCAAGTCCAAGAACGGCACCCAGGTCAACGGCGTGCCGGTCGTCGAGGCCAAGCTCAAGGACGGCGACAAGATCCTGCTCGGCAAGTTCCAGATCGCCTTCTCCAAGGCGATCGAGGGCCAGGTCGTCCTCGACGAGGCCAAGCCGCTGCAGGAAGAGGGCGGCACCATCATCCGCTCGATCGGCGAGCTGCAGAAGCTGTTCGGCAGCGGCGACACCGCCGGTGCCGGCGCCGCGGCGGCCAAGCCGGCCTCGGTCGACGAGATCGAGAAGTCGAACCGCATCCTCAAGGTGCTGACCAAGGTCGCGGAGACGCTGATCGCGGTGCGCCCGGTCGAGGAGGTGCTCGAGCAGGTGCTCGACATCGTGTTCGAGAACATGCCGGCCGATCGCGGCTCGCTGATGCTGATCGAGGACGGGCAACTGGTGCCGATGGCCCGCAAGTTCCGCAACCCGAAGAGCGGGTCCGACCAGAAGATCGTCATCTCCAAGACGATCGCCGACAAGGTGATCAAGGACCGGGTCGCGATCCTGACCTCCGACGCCCAGGTCGACTCCCGCTTCTCGGCCGGAGACTCGATCCGCTTCCACGGCATCCGCAGCGCGATGTGCGCGCCGCTGTGGAACCGCGAGGAGGTGATCGGGATCGTCAACGTCGACTCGCCGTTCCTCACCAACAGCTTCACCTCCAACGACCTCGACCTGCTGTCGGCGCTCGCCAACTACGCGGCGGTCGCGGTCGAGCGGGCGCGCCTCAACCAGCGCATCCAGGCGGAGGAGAAGAAGCGCGAGCGGCTGGGCCGCTTCCTCTCGCCGCAGGTGGCGAGCCGCATCCTGGCCCAGTCCGACGCCTCGACCGACACCCTCGGTGCGCCCGAAGTGCGCGAGGTGAGCATCCTCTTCGCCGACGTGGTCGGCTTCACCTCGATGTCCGAGAAGATGAGCCCCGCGGCCGTCGCCTACGTGCTCAACGACTACCTGTCGCGGATGACCGACGTCATCTTCCGGTACGAGGGCACGCTCGACAAGTACATCGGCGACGCCATCATGGCCGTGTTCGGCGCCCCGCTCGACATGCCCGACCACGCGGCGCGGGCGATCAAGACGGCGCTCGAGATGCGCGACCGGCTCGAGGAGTGGAACGCCGAGCGCCGCGAGGGCCCGACGCTGCGCATCCGCATCGGCATCAACTCCGGCAAGGCGGTCGCGGGCGAGATCGGCTCGATCAACAAGAAGGAGTACACGGTGCTCGGCGACACCGTGAACACCGCCAGCCGCCTCGAGAGCTCGGTTGCCAAGCCGATGATGGTCGTGGTCGGCGACAACACCTACCAGGCGACCAAGGACCAGTTCCGCTTCGAGTTCCTGGGCGAGGTCAGCCTCAAGGGCAAGGAGATCAAGGTCCCCGTCTACGCCGTGCTCGGACACCTCGGCACCGAGACCCGCGACCTGACCCCCGTGCCCGGCGGCGCGGCCGGGCCCGGAGCCTGATGCCCGACCGTCGCCGCCGCGGGCGGATCTTCCTCTCGCTGCTCGGGCTGCTGTTCCTGGTCGGCGTGGTGCCGCTGCTGTGGACGTCGTGGTACCTGGTGTCCCAGGCGCGCACCGACCTCGAGGTCGACCAGCGCACGCTGCAACTCTCCAAGGCCAAGGGTCTCGCGCAGCAGGTGGCGATCTACAACCGCTCGCTGCACAACGAGATCGCCGCCATCGCCCGGACCCTGGAACTGGACCCCGCGGCCTCGTTCGCCGCCCGCCTCGACCGCGTGCGCGCGCAGCGGGCGCTCGAGCGCTACGTCGGTCCCGACTCGAAGTTCCTCTACATGACCCTGGTCGACGCGGAGGGCGGCGGCCCCAGCTCAGGCTTCGCGTTCCGCGAGGACGCGGTCGAGGAACTGCTGGCCGAGGGCTGGCGGCGCGGCATGCAGGGCACGCGCATGGTCAGCCACCCGCTGGTCTCGACCTCGCTGGAAGGCGAGCCGGTCGTGGTGCTGGCCGAGCCGGTGCGCTCCGACCCGCAGCGGCCGCCGCAGGGCGTGCTGCTGGCCGTCGCCAGCCTGGGCCCCGTGTGGACGATGACGGGCGAGACCGGCGAGGCGGGCCTGATCGAGGCCTACGTGGTCGACGTGCGCGGGCGGGTCGTCGCCCACTCCGACCCCGGCAAGGTGAGCGCGGGCAGCGACTTCTCCGACGTCGAGATCGTCAAGCAGTTCCTGGAGACCCGCGGTCGCGCCGCCGCGACCGCGCCGTTCCGGCTGCAGGCCGAGGACGGCCGCGTGCTGCAGATGCTCGGGACCTACCAGGGGCTCGGCGACGACTCGGGCTGGGGAGTGATCGTCCAGGTCGACGAGGAGAAGGCCTACTACTCCGCGATCCAGATGCGCCGCAACGCCGCGATCGTGGTCGGCATCGTGGTGCTGCTGGGCGCGGGGCTCGGCGGCGCCGTCTCCGGCCAGATCACGCAGCCGATCCGCGAGCTGGCGCGCGGCGCCCTGCAGCTCGCGCAGGGCGACTACGCCACCCGGGTCCGGGTCCGCAGCGGCAACGAGGTCGGCACCCTGGCCGACGCCTTCAACCAGATGGGCGAGGAGATCCAGAAGGCGATCGCCCAGATCCGGGAGGCGGCGGAGGTCAACAAGGAGCTGTTCATGGGCTCCATCCGCATGCTGGCCAACGCGATCGACGAGAAGGACCCCTACACCCGCGGCCACTCCGAGCGGGTCGCCTTCTACTCGGCGATCACCGCCAAGTACATGGGCATGCCGCCCGACGAGGTCGAGCGCGTGCACCTGTCGGGGATCATCCACGACGTCGGCAAGATCGGCATCGAGGACAAGATCCTGCGCAAGCCGGCGGCGCTGACCGACGAGGAGTTCGAGATCATGAAGCAGCACCCGACCAAGGGGCTGCACATCCTCGAGGCCGTGCCGCGGCTCAAGGAGATCGCGGGCGCGGGGCTGATGCACCACGAGAACTACGACGGCAGCGGCTACCCGGAGGGCCTCAAGGGCGAGGACATCCCGTTGCTGGGCCGCATCGTCAGCGTCGCCGACGCCTTCGACGCGATGACCACGGACCGCCCCTACTCCAAGGCGATGACGTTCGAGGCGGCGGTCGCCCGGCTGCGTTTTCTGGCCGGAAAGAAGTTCGACGACACGTGCGTGACGGCGTTCGAGGCCGCTTTCGCGGCGGGCGAGCTGACGCCCGCCAAGGCCCGGCTGGCGGCGGTGGCCGCGCGCAAGGCGATGGCTCCGTCGGCGGCCAACTGAGCGGGGCGCGGGAGGGGACCGTGAGGGTGCTTTTGCGATTGGTGTTTTCCCTGGTGGCGCTGCTCTCGGCCGCAGCCGTGACGGCCCAGGTCACCAACGACCCCGAGGTCCGCTTCAACATGGGCCTCACCCACCTGCGCGAGGGGCGCATCGACATGGCGCTGGAGGACATCCAGCAGGCGGTGCGCGCCGACGGGAAGAACCCCTACTTCCAGAAGGGCTACGGCCAGGCGCTGGCGGCCAAGGGACGCTTCGACGACGCGATCAAGGCCTTTCGCAGGGCGCTCGAGCTGAACCCGTTCTACGTCGACGTGCGCAACGACCTCGGCGTCGCGCTGCTGGCCGCGGGCAAGCGCGAGGACGGGCGCCGCGAGCTGATGACCGTCTTCAACGACCCGACGAACCCGACGCCGGAGCGCACCGCCTACAACATCGGCTGGAGCCTGTTCGAGGAGCGCCGCTACGACGAGGCTCTCACCTGGTACCAGACGAGCCTGGCCCGCTCGCGTGGCGAGGTCGGCCCCTACGTCGCGATCGCGGACACGCTGACCGCGCTGGGCCGGTCCACGGAGGCGATCGCCCAGCTCGAACAGGCGCTCAAGGTGGAGCCGGAGTCGGCGCTCGTCGCCGTGGAGCTCGGCGCGGCCTGCTATCGGGCCGGCCGCTTCGCCGAGGCGCGCAAGCACCTCGAGGAGGCGGCCCGCCGCGACCCCGCCGGGCCCGTCGGGCGCCGCGCGGCGGAACTGCTCCAGAAGTTCTCCCAGTAGCGAAGCCCGGGCTCCGCCGGCACCGACCTCCCGATGCCCTACCAGAAGCTGCTCGAGTCCCTGCTCGCCTCGCTGCCCGGGGCCCACGGCGCCCTGCTGCTCGACCAGGAAGGCGAGCGCGTGGTCGAAGCCGGGGCCGCCGACTACCGGCACCGCCTGATCGGCGCCTACCAGGGCATCGCGCTGCAGACGGCACGGGCCACGGCGCGCCGCTGGGGCAGCGGGGAGATCCGGCGCGTGGCCTGCCGCTACGAACACGGCCAGCTCGTCCTGCTGCCGCTCAAGGACGGCTACTACATGCTGCTGAGCGTGTCCGAGGACACCCCGCTCGCGCTGGCCGTCGAGCGCGCGGCGGCTGTGCGCGACGCGCTCGACGAGGAGATCTGAGGTGGCCCTCCTCGACCGGATGAAGCAGGGCCTGGCGCGCACCCGCCGCGTGCTGGAGACGCCGGTCGAGGACCTGGTCCGCGGTCGCCGCGTGCTGGAGAGCGCCGACCTCGACGCCGTCGAGGAGGCGCTGATCGCGGCCGATCTCGGCATGCCCGCGGTCGCCCATGCGATGGAGCGGCTGCGCGAGCGCAGCCGCGAGGTCGCCGAAGGCGGCGCGCCGGCGATGAGGGCGCTGCTGGCCGCAGAGTTCCGCGAGGCGCTGGCGCCCGCGTCCCCGGTCCAGCCGTTCGCCAGCCGGCCGTGGGTCGTCTTCGTGACCGGCGTCAACGGCGCCGGCAAGACCACCAGCATCGGCAAGCTGGCGGCCGCGTGGAAGGCCGACGGTCGCAGCGTGCTGCTGTGCGCGGCCGACACGTTCCGGGCCGCCGCGGCCGAGCAGCTCGAGGTGTGGGCGACGCGCACGGGCGCCGCCTTCCACCGCGGCCCCGAGGGCGCCGACCCGTCCTCCGTGCTGACCGACGCGGTGCGCATGGCGAAGGCGCGGGCGATCGACGCGGTGCTGGTCGACACCGCGGGCCGGTTGCACACCAAGGGCAACCTGATGGCGGAGCTCTCCAAGATGGTCCGGGTCGCCGGCCGCGAGCTGCCCGGGGCGCCACACGAGACGTTGCTGGTGCTGGACGCCACCGTCGGCAGCAACGGCCTGGCCCAAGGCCGCGAGTTCGCGAAGGCGGCCGGCGTCACGGGGCTGGTGCTGACCAAGCTCGACGGCACAGCGAAAGGCGGGGTGGCGGTGGCCGTCGTGCGCGACCTCGGCGTGCCGATCCGCTACGTCGGGGTCGGCGAAGCCGTCGAGGACCTGCTGCCGTTCGACGCCCAGGCCTTCGCGGAGTCGCTGTTCGGCGAGCAGGGGTAGCCGCGGTGGACGTCGACGAGCGGCTGATGGCGCGGGCGCTGGCGCTGGCGGCCCGCGGCGCGGGCGAGACCCAGCCCAACCCGGCAGTCGGCTGCGTGATCGCCCGCGGCGGGCAGGTCGTCGGCCAGGGCTGGCACCGCCGCGCCGGCGGTCCCCACGCCGAGGTCTTCGCGCTGCGCGAGGCAGGCTCGCGAGCCCGCGGCGCCACGGCGTACGTGACGCTCGAGCCGTGCGCCCACCAGGGCCGCACCGGGCCCTGTGCGCCGCTGCTGGCGGCCGCGGGGATCGCGCGGGTCGTGGTCGCGCTGCGCGACCCGAACCCGCGCGTCGGCGGCCGCGGCCTGCGCCTGTTGCGGGCCGCGGGGGTCGCGGTCGAGGTGGGACCCGGCGCGGCGGAGGCGCGGCGGCTCAACGAGCCGTTCCTGGGGGCGATGCGCCTCGCGCGGCCATGGATCGCGCTGAAGGCGGCGCCGACGCTCGACGGTCGGATCGCGACCCCGGCGGGCGAGTCGAAGTGGCTGACGAGCCCGGCCCAGCGCCGGGAGGCGCGCCGGCTGCGGCGCCGCTACGACGGCCTGCTGGTCGGCATCGGAACCGTGCTGGCCGACGACCCGCTGCTGCTGCCCGAGCCGCGGACCCGGCGCCCGTACCACCGCGTGGTGCTCGACTCGGCGGCGCGCCTGCCGGTGGCCGGCCGGCTGGCGAGCAGCGCCGGAGAGCACCCGGTGTGGGTCGTGACGCGCGAGGACGCGGGCGCCGCCCGCGCCCGCACCCTAGAGGCGGCCGGCGTCCGCGTGCTGCGCGTCGCCGGTGGCGCGGACGGGCGCGTGGCGCTGGCCCCCGCGCTGCGCGCGCTGCGCGACGCCGGCCTGCTCAGCCTGCTGGTCGAAGGCGGGGGCGAGGTGCTCGGCGCGCTGGTCCGGGAGCGGCTGTTCGACGAGCTGCGGCTGTTCCGCGCGCCGCTGCTGATGGGCGGGCGCGGGAGCCGCCCGGCGTTCGGCGGTCCCGACCCCGCGTCGCTGGCCGAGGCCGTGCGCCTGCGCCGCGGCGACCCGGGTCCGGGCTTCACCCACGAGCTCTGGTACCCTGAGCGGGGACGCGAGTCCTCCTGACACCAGGAAGGCAGGACACCATGTTCACGGGGATCGTCGAGGCGACGGGCACGGTGCGCAGCGCCGAGCGACAGGGCGACGTGATGCGGGCCTGGATCGCCTGCCCGTTCGCCGCCGAGCTCCACGCCGGCGCGTCGGTGGCGGTCAGCGGCTGCTGCCTGACGGCCGCCGAGGTGTCCGCGGACGCCTTCCGCTGCGACCTGCACCAGGAGACGCTCGACCGCACGGCCTTCGACCGCCGGCTGGTGCCGGGCGCGCTCGTCAACCTGGAGCGGCCGATGCGGGCCGACGGCCGCTTCGACGGCCACATCGTGCAGGGCCACGTCGACGGCGTGGGCATCGTGCGCGAGCTCTCGTGGCTGGGGGAGTCCGCGCGGCTGCTCGTCGCGCCGCCGCCGGAGCTCGCCCGCTACCTCGTGCACAAGGGCTCGATCGCCGTCGACGGCGTGTCGCTGACGATCGCCGCGCTGCGCGCGGACGTCTTCGAGATCGCGCTGATCCCGTTCACGCTGCAGGTGACCTCGCTGCGCGAGGCCGGCCCCGGCAGCCTCGTCAACCTCGAGGCGGACGTCGTCGCCAAGTACGTGGAGCGCCTGCTGGGCGTGGGCGCGGCCGCGGGCCGCCAGGACGGCTAGAGAACCCGATGTCGAAGCACGATTCGCCTTTCGCCTCGATCCCCGACGCGATCGAGGACATCCGCGCCGGCAAGATGGTCGTCGTCGTCGACGACGAGGACCGCGAGAACGAGGGCGACCTCACCATCGCGGCCGAGAAGATCACCCCCGAGGCGATCAACTTCATGGCCCGCCACGGCCGTGGCCTGATCTGCCTGCCGATGACCGCCGAGCGGCTCGACGAGCTGCGCATTCCGCTGATGGTCCAGGACGACGCCAACAGCGCCCGCTTCGGCACCGCCTTCTGCGTGCCGATCGAGGCCCGCCACGGCACCACGACCGGGATCTCGGCCGCGGACCGGGCGCGCACGGTGCTGGCGGCGATCGACCCCGCGACGAAACCCGAGGACCTGTCGCGCCCCGGCCACATGTTCCCGCTGCGCGCGCGGCCCGGCGGCGTGCTGCAGCGCTCGGGGCAGACCGAGGCCGCGGTGGACCTCGCCCGGCTCGCGGGGCTGACGCCGGCCGGCGTCATCTGCGAGATCATGGACGAAGACGGGACCATGATGCGGGTCCCGAAGCTGCGCCACTTCTGCCGCGAGCACGGCCTCAAGATGATCACGGTCGCGGCCCTGATCCGCCACCGCATGCAGACCGAGCGGCTGGTGCGGAAGATGGCCGAGGCCCAGCTTCCCATGCGCGAAGGCGGCTTCGTGATCCACGCCTTCGAGGGCGTCGTCGACGGCCAGGGCCACGTCGCGCTCACCCTCGGCGACGTGCGCGGCGGCGAGCCGGTGCTGGTCCGCGTCCACTCCCAGTGCCTGACCGGCGACATCTTCGGCTCCACCCGCTGCGACTGCGGCGACCAGCTTCACGAGGCGCTGCGGCGGATCAGCGAAGCCGGCCGCGGCGTGCTGCTCTACCTGCGGCAGGAGGGGCGCGGAATCGGCCTGATCCACAAGATCCGGGCCTACGAGCTCCAGGACCGCGAGGGCAAGGACACGGTCGAGGCCAACCTCGCGCTCGGCTTCCAGGCCGACCAGCGCGAGTACGGCATCGGCGCCCAGATCCTGGCCGAGCTGGGGCTGAAGCGGATCCTGCTGATGACCAACAACCCGCGCAAGTTCGTCGGCCTCGAGGGCTACGGGCTGGAGATCGTCGAGCGGGTGGCGCTCGAGGTGCCGGCCTCCGACCGCAACGTCCACTACCTCAAGACCAAGAAGGAAAAGCTGGGCCACCTGCTGCGGGGGGTCTGACCCCGCAGCCCCGTCCGGCTTTACTCCTCGGGCAAGCTGCCCTAAACTCGCGGTTTACGTCGCCCGGGAGAGGTGTGTGCAAGGCCGCCTCCCTCCCCGTGCGCATTGGGGAAGAAGTCTCCCGGGCCGCCAGAAGTCCTCATGTTCGAGTCACTCTCCGAAAAGCTGCAGGGCGTGTTCCGCTCCCTCCGGGGGCAGGGCGTGCTCTCGGAGGCGCAGGTCGAGGCCGCGCTGCGGGAGATCCGGCTCGCCCTGCTGGAGGCCGACGTCCACTTCAAGGTGGCCAGGGACTTTCTCGACCGCGTGCGGCCGCGGGCCACGGGCGCCGACATCCTCAAGAGCCTGACCCCCGACCAGGCCGTGCTGCGGATCGTGCGCGACGAGATGATCGCGACCCTCGGCGGCACCACCCCGGCCCGCTTCGAACGCGCCGGCAAGCCGCCGACGATCGTGCTGATGGCCGGCCTCCAGGGCTCGGGCAAGACCACGACCACGGCCAAGCTGGGCAAGTGGCTCGCCGGCCAGGGCCACCACCCGCTGGCGGTCTCCACCGACGTCTACCGCCCGGCCGCTCGCGAGCAGCTCACGTCCGCCGGCGCCAGGGCGGGCCTGAAGGTGTTCCGGCCCGCGAGCGACGCCCCGCTGGAGATCGCGAAGCTGGCGCTGGCCGAGGCCCGCGCCGTCGGCCACGACGTGCTGATCGTCGACACCGCCGGCCGGCTCCACGTCGACGACGAGCTGATGGCCGAGCTGAAGGCGCTGAAGGAGCTGCTGCAGCCGACCGAGGTGCTCTACGTCGCCGACGCGATGACGGGCCAGGACGCGGTGCGCAGCGCGACCGAGTTCCACTCCCGGGTCGGCGTCACCGGTGTCGTGCTGAGCAAGCTCGACGGCGACGCCCGCGGCGGCGCCGCGCTGTCGGTCGCGGCGGTCACGGGCGCCCCGGTCAAGTTCGCCGGCGTGGGCGAGCGGGTCGACGAGTTCGAGCTGTTCGATCCCGCGCGAATGGTCTCGCGCATCCTCGGCCTCGGCGACGTGATCGCCCTGATCGAGCGCGCCGAGCAGGCGGTCGACCTCGAGCAGGCCGAGGCCTTCGCCCGCAAGCTGCGCAAGAACGAGTTCACGCTCGAGGACTTCCGCGACCAGCTCGTGCAGTTGCGCAAGATGGGGCCGCTGGACCAGGTGCTGTCGATGCTGCCCGGCATGGGCCAGGTCAAGGGCCTCGACACCGCCCAGGGCGAGCGCGAGATGAAGCGCACGATCGCGATCGTCGACTCGATGACGCCCGCCGAGCGGCGCGACCCGTCGGTGCTCAACGGCAGCCGCCGCAAGCGCATCGCGCGCGGCAGCGGCACCGGCGTGGAAGACGTCAACCGCCTGCTCAAGCAGTACGTGCAGGCCCGCAAGATGATGAAGTCCCTGGGCGGCCCCGGCGGCAAGGCGATGAAGCGCCTGGCCGCCCGCCTCCCGCAGTTCCGCTAGAAACGAAGGAAACCAACGATGCTCTCGATCCGTCTCCGCCGCATGGGCTCGGCCAAGCGCCCCTTCTACCGCGTCGTCGTCGCCGACTCGCGCGACTGGCGCGACGGCCGCTTCCTGGAAGTGCTCGGCCACTACGACCCGCGCCAGAACCCCGCCGCCGTCAAGATCGACGCCGAGCGCGCCCAGTACTGGATCACCAAGGGCGCCAAGGCCTCGGACACGGTCCGCAGCCTGCTGAAGAAGCAGCCCGCGGCGGCCCCGGCGGCGCAGTAGCGGCCCGGGCAGGAGACGAGCGTGCGTCAGTTCCTGACGGAGGTCGTGCGCGGGCTGGTGTCGGAGCCCGGCCGCGTCTCCGTCCACGAGAGCCGCGACCGCGACGTGGTCGTGCTCGAGCTGTCGGTGGCCCCCGGCGACCGCGGGCGCGTGATCGGCCGCCAGGGCGCGACCGCGGACGCGCTGCGCACGCTGCTCTCGGCGATCGGCCACGAGCAGGGTGTGGCCGTCGAGCTGGAGATCCTCGACTGATGGCGACGACGTCGCGCGCGTGGGACGGGCTGGTGGCGATCGGCCGCATCGTCAAGCCGCAGGGGCGGCATGGCGAGGTCGCGGTCGAACTGCTGTCCGACCGTCCCGACCGCTTCCCGACCCTGTCCCGGGCGTTCCTGCCCGCGGCGCAGGGCGGCGCGCGCGAGGTCGCGGTCCTTCGGGCCTGGCCCCACAAGGGCCGCTTCGTGGTCAAGCTGCAGGGCGTCGACTCGATCGACGCCGCCGAGACGCTGCGCGGCCAGGAGCTGCGGATCGGCGAAGAGGAGCTGGCGCCGCTGCCGGCCGACACCTACTACCACCACCAGCTCGTCGGCCTGCGCGGGATCGACGCCCGCCGCGGCGAGGTCGGCACCGTCAGCTCGCTGATGGAGACGGGCGCCGGCGCAGTCGTGCTGGTGCTGAAGGGGACGGCGGGGGAGACGCTGGTGCCGCTGGCCGCGAACTTCGTCGCCGCGGTGGACCTCGCGGCCGGCGTGCTGCGGCTGACCCTGCCCGACGAGGTCGAGGCCGGTCCGGAGCCGGGGCGATGCTGAAGATCGACGTCGTCAGCATCTTCCCGCAGATGCTCGCGGGCCCGACTGGCGACAGCATCGTGCGCCGCGCCGTGGACAAGGGCTTGTGCTCGATCGCGCTGCACGACCTGCGCCTTCACACCGAAGACCGCCACCGCACCACCGACGATGCGCCGTTCGGCGGCGGGCCCGGCATGGTGATGAAGGCGGAGCCGTTCGCGCGCGCCGTCGAGGCCCTGCTGCCGCAGGGCCCCGGCCCGCGCGAAGCGGTCGTGCTGCTGTCGCCGCGCGGCCGCCGCTTCGACCAGGCGACGGCGCGGCGCTACGCGGAGCTCGAGCGGCTGGTGCTGCTGTGCGGCCGCTACGAAGGCGTCGACGAGCGGGTGGCGCGGCACGTGGCGACCGAGGAGCTGAGCCTCGGCGACTTCGTGCTGACCGGCGGCGAGGTGGCCGCGGCCGCGGTGATCGAGGCTGCCGTGCGGCTGCTGCCCGGCGCGCTCGGCGACGAGGGCTCGGCCGCGGCCGACTCCTTCGGCGACGGCCTGCTCGACTGCCCGCACTACACGCGGCCCGCCGTGTGGCGCGGGCACCCGGTGCCCGAGGTGCTGATGTCGGGACACCACGCGGAGATCGCGCGCTGGCGGCGCGAGCAGTCGCTGCGACAGACCGCGGAGCGGCGTCCGGACCTGCTGGCCGCTGCAGCGCTGGGCAAAGCCGACCGCGCGCTGCTGGCCGGCGCTGCGAAACAGACGATGGCGGGGGCGCGCCCCTAGCGAGGGCGCCTCAGGTCCCCCGGACGTGGACGGACTTTCAGGAAGAGAGACGAAGGAACCATGAACCGCTTGGACAACATCGAAGCCGGGGAGCTCAAGAAGGGCCTGCCCCAGATCCTCCCGGGCGACACCGTCAAGGTGCACGTCAAGGTCAAGGAGACCACGATCAAGGAGGAGAAGGGCCGCAAGGCCAAGGAGACCGAGCGCGAGCGCGTGCAGGTCTTCGAGGGCGTGGTGATCGGCCTGCGCGGCTCCGGCACGCGGGCGACGATGACCGTGCGCAAGGTCTCCTACGGCCAGGGCGTCGAGCGCATCTTCCCGCTGCACGCCCGCACGATCGAGAAGATCGAGGTCGTCAAGCGCGCCCACGTGCGGCGCGCCAAGCTCTACTACCTGCGCGACCTCAAGGGCAAGGCCAGCCGCATGCGGGAGAAGCGCCTCACGCCGCAGGCCTAGGTCCAGGGCGCCGAAGCGCGTGACCCGCCGGGCCCGCGCCCCGCTCGTCCACCACGGCGAAGCCCTCGCCTGTGACCGCGCGTTCGAGGACGCGGCCCGGGCCGAGGGCTTCGCTGCCGTGGCCGGCCTCGACGAGGTCGGCCGCGGCGCCCTGTGCGGCCCCGTGTTCGCCGCGGCCGTCGTGCTCGGCGACGACTTCCCGACGGACGGCCTCGACGACTCCAAGCGGCTCACCGCGCGCCAGCGCGAGCGGCTGGCCGCGCGGGTCCGCGAGCGGGCCAGGGCCTTCGCGCTGGGCCGGGCCGAGGCCGAGGAGATCGACCGCCTCGACATCCTGCGCGCGACCCACCTCGCCCTGCGCCGGGCGGTCGAGGCGCTGCCGCTCCGCCCCGACCTGCTGCTGGTCGACGGCCTGCCGGTCGCGGGTCTGCCCGCCCCGCAGCGCGCGATCGTCAAGGGCGATGCCCGCTCGGTGTCGATCGCGGCAGCTTCGATCCTGGCCAAGGTCGAGCGCGACGCGCTGATGGCCGCCCTGGACCGCCGGCACCCCGGGTACGGCCTGGCCGGAAACAAGGGGTATGGGTCGGGCGAACATCTGGCCGCTCTTCGGCGGCTGGGCCCCTCCCCTCAGCACCGGCGCAGCTTTTCGGGCGGCCGGCAACTTCTGATGTTCGAATAGCCCGGGTCGGCGGGGCAGGGCAGCCTCGCCTTTTGGCTCGGTCTGATGCAGAATTCCGCTCCGGTATCTCAAGCGGATTCGCAGGGGTCCTTCCGTGGCTTCCAAGATCAACCCGGTCAAGGTCAAGCAGGACGCCGACAAGCTCGAGAAGGCCGGTCGCATCGACCAGGCGATCGACCTCTTCAGACAGCTCGTCGACGACAACCCGCGTGACTGGAACACGATCAACAAGATCGGGGACCTCTATGCCCGCCTGGGCAAGAACCGCGAGGCGTCCGAGCAGTACGCCAAGGTCGCCGACTTCTACGCGAAGGACGGCTTCCTGCTGAAGGCGATCGCGATCTGGAAGAAGATCGACAAGCTCGACGCCACGGCCCTCGAGCCGAAGGTCAACCTCGGCGAGCTGTACGCCAAGCAGGGCCTCATGATGGAGGCCAAGGGCCAGTACCAGGTCGTCGTCGACGAGTACGTCAAGCGCGGCCGCGCCCGCGACGCCGCCGACGTGCTGCGCAAGATGGTCGAGATCGACCCCTCCGACCTCAAGACCCGCTCCAAGCTGGCGGACCTCTACACCCGCGAGGGCAGCACCGCCAAGGCCGTCGAGGAGTACGTCGCGATCGCCGACGAGCTCAACAAGAAGGGCCACCTGGCGGAGGGGCTGCAGGTCCTCGAGAAGGGCCTCAAGCTCGACCCCAAGAGCCAGCGCCTGCGCGAGGAACTGGCCCGCATCCACCTCGTCCAGAAGAACTACGACAAGGCCGCCCACTTCCTCGAGGAGGCGGCCCGCCAGTCGCCGCAGGACGCGGCGATCCTGGCCCGCCTCGGCGAGGCCTACCTCGGCGCCCGCAAGATCGAGGAGGCCGAGGCGATCTTCAAGCGCCTGCTCGAGCTGAACCCGAAGGACAACGACGCCCGGCTGCAGATGGGCCGCGTCCACGTCATGCAGGGCCACCTCGACAAGGCCTTCGACGAGCTGGCGCCGGTGGTCGACGCGCTGGTCGAGAAGCGCGAGCACGACCGCGCCGCCTCGATCCTGCAGCAGCTCGTCCAGAAGAACCCGGGCCACGTGAAGAGCCTGGTCAAGCTGGTCGAGGTCCACCGCCAGGCCAAGAACGACCGTGCGGTCGCCCAGGCCTACTCCCAGCTCGCCGAGGCCTACATCCAGAAGAACGAGCTGGAGCAGGCCGCCTCCGTGCTCGAGATCCTGGTCGGCATGGAGCCGCAGAGCCAGCAGTACCAGAGCAAGCTCCAGTTCGTGCGCGACAAGATGACGCGCACGGCTCCCGCCGCCGCGCCGCCGCCGCCGCCGCCGCCGCCGCGCCCGGCGCCGGCGGCCGCCGCCCCGGTGCCCGTGGTCGAGGAGTTCGAGGTCTCGCTCGAGGACCAGACGGCCCCCGTGCCCCCTTCGCGCGCGGGAGGCGCGATCCAGCCCTCGGGCCCGCTCGGCCCAGAGGACCGCGAGTTCGTCGAGGAGCACCTGGCCGAAGGCCGCGTGTTCCGCAAGTACGGCCTGATCGACAAGGCCGTCGAGCAGTTCGAGTCGGTGGTCGCCCGCTTCCCCGACAACGCCGAGGCCCGCCAGGAGCTGCGGGACGTCTACGAGGAGAAGGGGCAGCCGCAGCAGGCCGGCGAGCAGGCGCTGGCGCTGATCGAGATCGCGAAGCTCACCGGCGACGCGCAACTCGCCGAGGACAACCTCGAGTACCTGAAGAACGTCGCGCCCGACCTGGTGCCCGCCGAGGCTCCGCCCGCGGCCGGAGAGCCGGTCGAGTTCGGCGCCGCCGAGGAGGAGCTCGCGCTCGGCGTGTCGGTCGAAGAAGAGCTGCCGCTGGCCCTCGAGGAGGAGGCGCCCGCGGCGGCGCCGCCCGCCGCGCCGCCGGTCGAAGAGGTCGAGATCCCGCTCGACGGCGGGGAAGCCCTCGAGCTGGGCGCGGCCGAGCCGGTTGCTGCCGAAGAACTGCCCGCCTTCGCCGAGGAGGCCGCGGCCCCGGCGTTCGGGGAGGAGCTGCCCGCGCTGGGCGAAGAGCTGCCGGCGTTGGGCGAAGAGCTGCCCGCGCTGGGCGAAGAGCTGCCCGCGTTCGGGGAGGAGCTGCCCGCGCTGGGCGAGGAGCTGCCGCCTGCGCCCGCGCCGGACGTCCCGCCGCTCGACCTCGGAGGCTTCGCCGCGCCCGAAGAGCCGGCCCTGGACCTCGGCGCGCTGGCCGAACCGGCGCTGCCCGACGTGCCGGAGCCGCTCGCGCGCAAGCTGTCGGAGGCCGAGGAGTTCGTCTCGCTGGGCTTCGTCGACGACGCCCGCGAGGCCCTGCGCCAGGCGTCGGCCCGGTTCCCCGAGCACCCGGCCCTGCTCGACACCCTCGGGCGACTCGGTCTCGACCTCGCCGCGCCGGAACCGAGTCTCGAGGACCTGGCCGCGGCGGCGCCCGTGGCGGAGGACGCCTTCGGCGGCCTCGACCTGCCCGAGCCGCCGGCGCCCGAGCCCGCACCGCTCGCCGACGAGGGCGGGATGATCGATCTCGGTGCCGAGCTCTCCGACCTGTTCGGCGCCCAGTCGGCGGTCGAGGCGCCGCCGCCCGCCGACGCCGGCACCGACCTCGGCGACGCCGGGCTGTCGGAGATCTTCCGCGAGTTCCGCAAGGGCGTGGACAAGCAGCTCGGCAAGGAGGACTACGACACCCGCTACAACCTCGGCATCGCCTACAAGGAGATGGGGCTGATCGACGAGGCGATCGCGGAGTTCCAGCTCGCGGCGAAGGACGAGACGCGCCTGCTCGAGTGCTCGAGCATGCTCGGCATCTGCTTCGTCGAGAAGGGCATGCCGAAGCTGGCCGTGAAGTGGTTCGAGAAGGGCCTGGCCGTTCCGGGCCGCACGCCGGAGGAGTACCAGGGCCTGCGCTACGACCTGGCGGCGGCGCACGAGGCGGACGGCGACACCGCGCGCGCTCTCGCGCTGTACACCGAGCTGTTCGGCCAGGACGCCACGTTCCGCGACGTGGCCGCGAAGGTGCGCGAGCTCGGCGGCTAGGCCGCGCGATTGGCCCACGTCCTCTCGGTCGCGAGCTCGGTGCTGGTCGGCCTGATCCTGACGGTGGCGCCGTGGACGCCGCTGTGGGAGGCGCACCAGTGGTTCGGGCCCCACACCGCGGTCCGCGCCTTCCTGACGAACCCGTTCGTGCGCGGCGCCGTCAGCGGGCTGGGACTCGTCAACCTGGTGCTGGCCGCCGCCGAGATCCACGACCTGCTGCGCCGGGAATGACCGCCGAGGCGCTGCTCGCGCGCGCCCGGTCCCTCGCCCCGGGCCCGGCCGCCGCGCGGGAGTTCCTCGATTCCGCCGACGACACGGCCGCGCTGGCCAGCGTCCTGCGCCACCCGTTGCCACCCGCGTTGCTGGAGGCGGCGGCCCACCACGCGCGCTCGCGCGACGCGCGGGTCGCCGGCGCGCTGGCGTGCAACCCCCGCACGCCGCGGGCCGCGGCGCTCAAGCTGATCCCCGGCCTGCGCCACCCCGACCTCGCCCACGCCGCGGGCGACGCCCGGCTGGCTGCCGCGATTCGCCACCGCGCCGAAGGCGCGCTGTTCGACCGCCTCCGCGACCTGGTCGCGGGCGAACTGCTGGCGATCGCGCGGCTCGCGACCGGGCGCGTGCTCGAGACCCTGTTGCGCCACGACGACGTGCGGATCGTCGACGCCGCGCTGGAGTCGCGGCACCTGACGCCGTCGCGCCTGGCGGCGCTGCTGCAGGCCGCCGACGCCCCGCCACCGCTGTTCGAGCGGGCGGCCGAGTGCTGGCGGTTCCGCGAGGAGTACGCCGTGCGACGGGCCCTCGTGCTCGGGCCCCGGGCCCCGCTGCCCGTGGCGCTGGGTCAGCTCTCGAAGCTGACGCCGCTCGACCTGCGCGAGGTCGCGGGGCACCCGGGGCTGCACACGCTGCTGCGGGTGGCCGCCGGCCGGCTGGCCGCGGGTTGACACCCCCTCGAGCTTCCTTCTAGCATCCCTCGGCTTCAGTTTCACGGCGTTTGGATTTTCAGTCGGGCAAGACAAGGACGAGGGACGCGGTGGGTTCGTTCGGGGAGAACCTCCGGCGCGAGCGCGAGCTGAGGGGCATCAGCCTGCGCGACGTCGCCGATGCGACCAAGATCTCGATCCGCTTCCTCGAGGCTCTCGAGCAGGGGCGGATCGACGTGCTGCCCGGCGGCCTGTTCCCGCGCGCGTTCGTGCGCCAGTACGCGAAGTTCCTCGGGCTCGACCCGGATCGCGCCGTGGCCGACTTCCTCTACTCGTCGGGCCTCGAGACGCCGCGGCCCGCGCCGGTCGCGGCCGGCGCCACGCCGGTGCACGGCGTGCCGTGGCGGGCACTGGCGGCGGGCGGGCTGGCGCTGGTCACGATCGTCGCCTGGCTGGCGACGCCGGGCCTCGGCTCGCGGCCGGCCCCCGCGCCCGAGGTGACGATCACCGACGTCGCTCCCGCGCCGCCGCCGGTCACGCTGCCGCCGGTGCCCGTCTACACCCCGGCGCCGCCGTCCGGGCTGGTGCTGCAGGTGACCGCGGACGCGGACTGCTGGGTGGAGATCAAGGCGGACGGCGAGACCCGCCTCTCGCGCGAGCTGGCCGCGGGCGAGCGCCAGACGATCGAGGCCCGCGACGAGCTCGTGCTCTCCGTCGGCAACGCGGGCGGCCTCAGCTTCAGCGTCAACGACCGGCCCGGCCTGCCGCTCGGCCGCAGCGGGGAAGTGAAGAAGGGCATCGTGATCTCGCGGCAGACGCTGCCTGCCCTGGTCCAGGACGCCGCCACCGCACGACCGCCCGGGGCCTGACCGGCCGATGGCCGAGGCCCGCGTCCCCAACCCCCTCGTCGAGCAGTTCCGCGCGGGCAGCGTGCCGCGCGAGCTGCGGCTGATGGCGGCCCAGGGCGCGCTCCCGCTCAAGACCGAGGACCTGCTCGACCTCTACGTGCTGCTGGTCGACGACCGCGACGAGACGGTGCGCGCCGCGGCCGCCGACAGCCTGCAGAAGGCCCCCGCGGCCGACCTGCGGCCGCTGCTCAAGGACAAGTCGACGCCGACCGCCGTGCTGGCCTGGGCGGTGCGCTCGCGCCCCGAGGCCGACCTGCGCGAGTTCGCGCTGCAGAACGTCTCGACGCCCGACGAGGCGATCGAGGCGGTTGCCGCCGAGCTGCCCGAGGCGCTGGCCGAGCTGGTCGTCATCAACCAGGTGCGCCTGCTGCGGCGCACCTCGCTGCTCGAGACCCTCGAGCGCAACCCGAACCTCAACCGCGACCAGAACCGGCGCCTGCGCGAGCTGCGCGAGTCGTTCCGGATCGGCGCCGAGCCGGCCGCTCCCGCACCACCACCGGGGCCTGTCGAGGCTGCGCCGCCGCCCCCGCCGGAGCCCGAGCCCGAACCGGAGCCCGAGGCTCCGCTGACCGAGGAGGAGGCGCTGGCGCGGCTCGACCCGACGGAGCGCGCGCAGGAGGGCCCGGTCTCGGTGGTCAAGCGCATCTTCCAGATGTCGACGGCGCAGAAGGTGATCACCGCGCTCAAGTCGGGCCGCGAGGAACGCTCGATCCTGATCCGCGATCCCAACCGCCTGGTCTGCACGGCGGTGCTGGGCAGCCCCAAGCTGACCGACGCGGAGGTCGAGTCGTTCGCCTCGATGAAGAACGTGTCCGACGAGGTGCTGCGCAAGATCGGCACCCATCGCGAGTGGACGAAGAAGTACACGGTGATCGCCAACCTGGTGAAGAACCCGCGCACGCCGATCGGCGTCTCGATGGGCCTGGTCAGCCGCCTGAATCCGCGCGACGTCAAGATGCTGGCCGTCGACAAGAACGTCTCCGAGGCGGTGCGCAAGGCCGCCCAGCGCTTCGTGAAGGCGCAGCAGAAGAACTGACGTGGCCGACTTCTACGAGATCCTCGGCGTGGCCCGCAACGCCTCCTCCGCGGAGGTCCGCAAGGCCTACGCGATGATCGCCCGCGAGAAACACCCCGACCGCTTCACCGACCCCGAGCAGCGCAAGGCCGCCCAGGACTACTTCACCGAGGCCACCTCGGCCTTCAACACGCTGTCCAACGAAGCCCAGCGCCGCGACTACGACGTCTCGCTGTCGCGGCCGAAGCTGGACACGCCCGAGCGGGTCGCCGAAGACGCGTTCAACCGCGGCCGGGCGGCGATGGAGCAGAAGGACTACCACACGGCGGTGGAGCTGTTCCGGGTGGCCGCCGACCGCCAGCCGGACAAGGCCGCGCACCACGCCGCGCTGGCCCAGGCGCTGTCGAAGAACCCGCGCTGGGTGCGGGAGGCGGCCGCGGCCTGGGAGACGGCGATCCGGCTGGCCCCGCGGACGCCGGCCTGGCACGCGGAGCTGGGCAGGCTGCTGGCCGGCCAGGGGCTCAAGCTGCGCGCCCGCCGCGCGTTCGAGGCGGCCCTGCAACTGGCCCCCGACGACGCGGAGATCCGGGAGGAACTGCACGCGCTGGACCCGGAGCCGGCCCCCGCGAGCCCGGGAGGACTGGGCGGACTGCTGCGGCGCAAGTGATGCGGGGTGACCCGCAAGCGCTTGCCCGACGGATATTTTTCGGTTCTACTCAGCGCGGAGCGGGGCGGTCCTCCGGCCGCCGCTGACTCGGGAGCCCGATGAACATCTCGTACCAGGCGATCAGCGACGTCGGCCGCAAGCGCAAGGGAAACGAAGACAGCCACTTCGTCAACGAGGGGCAGAAGCTCTTCGTGGTCGCCGACGGCATGGGCGGCCACGCTGCCGGCGAGATCGCCTCCAAGGTCGCCGTCGAGGCCATCAACGAGTTCATCGAGCTCACCGGCAGCGACGACGAGGTCACCTGGCCGTTCGGCTTCGAGGAGGAGATCTCCCTCCACGGCAACCGGTTGAAGACGGCGATCCGCTTCGCCAACCGCAAGGTGCTCGACGCGACCCGCGACAAGGCGGAGTACGAGGGCATGGCCACGACCGTGGCGGCCGTCCTGATCGACGGCGACACGGCGGTGCTGGGCCACGTCGGCGACTCCCGCATCTACCGCCTGCGTGGCGACGCCTTCGAGCAGCTCACCTCCGATCACTCCTGGGTCAACGAGCAGCTCCAGAACGGCATCATCTCGGCCGAGCAGGCGCGCTCCCACCCGCTGCGCAACGTCGTGACGCGGGCGCTCGGCGGGCGCGCCGACCTGCAGGTGGACCTGCAGGAGGTCCCGCTGGCGGCGGGTGACGTGCTGCTGCTGTGCTCCGACGGGCTGACCACCATGGTCACCGACGAGGAGATCGCCCGCCTGCTGGGCGAGTCGAAGGACGACGTCCAGAAGGCCGCCCAGGTCCTGGTCGACGAGGCCAACCGCAACGGCGGCGAGGACAACATCACCGTCGTCCTGCTGCGCTTCGAGGCGTAGGCCGCCGTGGCCGGCGCCGCCGAGCCCGCCCCGCGCAGCCGCCCGCGCGTCGGGCGCTACGTCGTCACCGGCCGCCTGGGCAAGGGCGGCATGGGCATGGTCTACCGCGGGCTCGACGAGGCGCTCGAGCGCGAGGTCGCGGTCAAGACGCTGACGGTCGAGGGCACCCTCGACGAGGAGAGCCGGCGCCGCTTCGAGATCGAGGCCAAGGCGGCCGCCCGGCTGCAGCACCCCAACATCGTCACCGTCTACGAGCTGGGCGAGAGCCGCGGCACCCCCTTCATCGCGATGGAGCTGCTGCCCGGCATGGACCTCGAGGCGCTGCTGCGCTCGGGCGAGGCCCTGCTGCTGCAGGAGAAGCTCGAGGTCGTGATCCAGGTGCTGCGCGGGCTGGCCTTCGCCCACGAGCACGGCATCGTCCACCGCGACATGAAGCCGTCGAACATCCGGCTGCTCGAGGACGGCACCGCCAAGATCATGGACTTCGGGATCGCCAAGCTCGGCGCGACCGGCGTCACCCGCACCGGGATGATGGTGGGCACCGTCTACTACATGAGCCCCGAGCAGATCCGCGGCCACAACCTGGACGGCCGCTCCGACGTCTTCTCGATGGGCGTGATCCTCCACGAGATGCTGGAGGGGCGGCGGCCGTTCACCGGCAAGGACACGCCCGAGATCCTCTACAAGATCGTCAACGAGCCGCACCCGCGGCTCGGCTCCGACCTCGGCGACTTCAAGGACCCGCTGCAGGCGATCGTCGACCGCGCGCTGGCCAAGAACCCCGACGATCGCTGGCCGGGCGCGGCCCGCCTCGCCGACGAGCTGCAGGCCGTGCTGACCGAGTTCGCGCTGCAGACGCCGGCGCCGGTCCAGGACGCGATTCACGCGGCGCGCCGGCTCGCCCGCGACGGCCAGTTCGAGGAGTCGGCCCGAGCGCTGCGCGAGATCGCCCAACAGAACCCCTCCTCGGTGGAAGCGAGACGGGCGCTGCGCGCGGCGTTGCGCGACCTGCAGCGCCACAAGCAGCCGCCGGCGCCGGCCCCGGACGCCTACCCGGAACTCGAGGCCACCTTCGAGCAGGTCGGCGCCGCGACGGCTCGCCACGCGGAGGCGACGGCCACCGCGCTGGCAACCGCGGCCCCGCCGGCGGCCCCGGGCCGCGGCCTGGTCGTCGCCGGCGCGCTCGGGCTGGCCGTGGCGGTGATCGCCGGAGGCTGGCTGATGTTCGGCGGCCGCCGCGAGCCGGCCACGCCAGGGACGCTGCAGGGCGCCCCGACCGTCACGCCGCCGCCGGCGGCGCCGTCCGCCGAAGCCCCGAGCCCGGCCCCGCCGACGGTCGCGAAGCTGCCGGTGCAGAGCGAACCCGGCGGCGCCTCGGTGGCGCTCGACGGCCGCAAGCTGGGCACCACGCCGCTCACGATCGAGGTGCCGGTTGCCGGCGACCATCGCCTGGTGCTGAGCCTCGCCGGCCACGAGTCGCACGAGACGCGCCTCGTCGCCGGCAAGCTGCCCGCCGAGGTGAAGGTCGCGCTGGAGCCGTCCGGGCCTCCCGGCACGCTGCGGGTGAGCTCGAGCTATCCCGTCGACGTCGTGTTCCGGGGCCGCGCCCTGGCCCGCGGCGAGACCTCCGCGGCCGTCAAGCTGCCGCAGGGGCAGCACAGCGTCACGCTGGTGTCGGAGTCGCTGTTCCTGCGCCACACCGTGCAGGTCCAGATCACCGCCGGCGGCGAGGCCTCGCTGCGGGCGCCGGAGGCCGGCAAGCTCAGCGTCAACGCCAACCCCGACAACTGCGAGGTGTTCGTCGACGGCACCTTCGTCGACTACCCGCCGATCCTCAACCGCGCGATGGCGGCCGGTCGCCACACCGTCGCCTTCAAGTGGCCCGACGGCACCCGACGCGAGCAGACGGTCGAGGTGCCTGCGGGTGCGACGGCCTACGTGACCGGTCGCAAGGACTAGCCCCGGCGCCGGCCGCCGAGCGAAGGGCGCGCTAGAATCGCGGCGAAATGCTGCGAACGGCCCGACGTCGCTCCTTCGTCGTCGCTCTCGCGCTCGCCGGCTGGGCCCCTCTCGGCTTCGCCCAGGCCTCTCCCGAGGAGCAGGCCCGGGGGTTGCTCGAGGACGGCCGCAACTACCGCCAGCAGGGCAAGCACAAGCAGGCGCTCGACAACTTCAACACCATCGCCACCGGCTTCCAGGCGACGGCCTCGGTCGACGACGCGATCCTCGAGATCGGCCGCTTCCACCTCGAGGTCGACCGCGACTACGC
>WYBL01000032.1 GCA_011526565.1 Acidobacteriota bacterium
CGGAGCCAGGCTCGAACGCGGTCCAGGTCCCGAGCCTCGAGGGCGCGCGGCGCCTCGCGCAGGTAGGCCTCGAGGTACGGCCGCGCTTCGACGGCGCGACCGCGACCGCGCAACGTCGCGCCGAGGTTGAACAGCGTCTGATAGTCGCGCGGGTCGAGCTCCACCGCTCGCTGCCAGGCGCGAATCGCCGCATCCGGGTCGCCCGTCTGCATCGCGATCACGCCGAGCCCGTTCCAGGCCCGAGCCACGCCCGGGTCGATCGCCAGCGCGGCTTCCAGGGCGGCGCGCGCAGCGGCGCCGTCGCCGCGCATCAGGTACACGGTCGCGCGGTTGACGTGGTTGAGGGCGTTGGTCGGGTCCACGGCCTGTCCGCGCTCGAACGCGGCGAGCGCGGCGTCGAAGCGGCCGAGCCGTGCGAGCGCCATGCCGTGCGCGGTCAGCACGTCGAGGTCCGGCTCGGCGGTCTCGAGATAAGGGGCGGTGACGCGCGCCGCCTCGGCGGCGTCTCCCGCCTCGGTCAGGTAGGCGGCGTAGAGCGAGATCGCCTCGCCCTCCAGCGGCTGCAGCTCGAAGGATCGTCGCGCCGCGGCGACCGCGGCCGGGAGGTTGCCGCGCGCGCGCTCGAGGTAGGCGAGGTGGAGGTGGCTGATCGGCATCTCCGGCCGCTCGCGGATGTTCTCGCGGCACAGCGCCAGCGCGCCCTCGAAGTCGCCGGCCCGGTAGCGCTCGATGACGTGGCGGATGCGGGTGTCGATGCCGACCAGGTTCTTGGGGTCGTCCGCGTCCGTGTAGCGCTCCTTGATCTCCGCTCCGCCACCCGCGACGTAGCCGAGGGCGCGCAGCCGCTGCAGCGCCGCGGCTTCCTCCTCGACGCGCCGGATGCCGCGGTCGCCACCGCGCAGCCGACCGAGCAGGGCCCGCATCCGCTCCAGCTCCTGCGGCATCGTGGCGACCCGGTTCTTCGTCTCGTGCGGGTCGGCGACGAGGTCGTAGAGCTCCGGCAGCGGCAGGTCGACGTACTTGAGCGGCGCGTCGTAGACGCCGTAGAGCGGCGCCCAGCGCCGGTTGAGCGCGGAGGAGAGCGACTCGAAGTAGAGCGGTCGTTTCGGCAGCACGCGACCGAATGCGAGCGGCCACAGGCTGCGCCCGTCGAGCCCTTCCGGCAAGGCCAGCCCGAGGGCGTCGAGCACCGTGGGCAGCAGGTCGACCTGGCCGACGTCGTCGACCACGACCCGGGGCCGCAGCAACCGCGGCGCGTGCAGCAGCAGCGGCACCCGCAGCGTGGCCTCGTAGGCGAAGATGCCGTGGGTCATCTCCTCGTGCTCGCCCAGCGACTCGCCGTGGTCGGAGGTGACGATCACGAGCGTGCGCGAGCTTCGGCCTGCGGCCAGGATCGGCTCCAGCAGCGGCGCCAGCGCCGCGTCGGTCGCCGCCACCTCGCCCTGGTACGGGGCGGCGGCGTGGCGCGAGCGGAACGGCTCGGGGGCCTCGTACGGGAAGTGCGGGTCGTAGAGGTGGACGAACGCGAACCGCGGCCCGCCCTGCGCCTGCTCCCACCAGCGACGGGCAGCCTCCACCGTGCGCGCGGCCGGCCGCTCGGGAACCTGGAATTCCGTGCGCACCTCGCTGCCGCCGAGGCGGTCGTCGTAGACGTCGAAGCCCCGGTCGAGACCGAAGCGGGAGTCGAGCACGAACGCGCTGACGAAGGCCGCGGTGCGGTAGCCCTGCTGCTTCAGCAGCGTGGCCAGCGTGGGCACGTCGGCGGGGAAGCGGAAGCCGGAGTTGTCGCGCACGCCGTGCGAGAGGGGAAGCCGGCCCGAGAGCATGTTGGCGTGAGCGGGGAGGGTGACGACGTTGTGGGCGCGCGCCCGCTCGAAGCGCACTCCTTCGCGAGCGACGCGGTCGAGCACGGGCGTGTCGGCTCCCGCTCGGCCGTACGATCCGAGCGCGTCGGCGCGCAGCGTGTCGATCGAGACGAGCAGCACGTCGAGCCCGCCCTCGCGGGGCAAGGGCCGCGTCGACCACCAGGCCCAGCCCGCCACGCCCAGGGCCAGCGCGGCCACGCCCGCGGCGATGCGGAACGCTCGTCGCCCGGGCCCGCGGGTCGCGGGGGCGGGCACGGAGTCCGCGGTGGTTCTGGGGCGACGGTGCTTGCGTGCCAAGGAGGCGCCATTCTATGGGGACCCTATAATCCGGTCACCTCTATCAGGAGTTCCGACCATGGTTCGCCCGGCCCTCGCCGCCCTGCTCATCTGCGCCGCGCTGCCGCTGTCCGCCCAGGACTGGAAGGGCCAGGGCCGCCTCTCCGGCAAGGTCACCGACGCCGACGGCCAGCCGATCGCAGGCGCCACCGTCAAGCTCGACCTGCCGGAGCGCGGCGGCGGCACGAGCGTCCGCACGAACAAGGACGGCAAGTGGGCACTCGGCGGCATCGCCGCCGGCAACTGGCAGATCGACATCGCCGCCGAGGGCTACCAGGCGCGCGCGATCGCCGTGCCGTTGCCGGCCGAGACCGCACGCCTGAACCCGATCGTGATCGTGTTGCAGAAGGCCGGTCCCAAAGGCGCGGACGCGGCGGTGGTCGCCCGGCTCGACGCGGCCGAGGCCGCGTTCAAGGCCGAGCGCTTCGGCGAGGCCCGCGCCGCCTTCACCGCGCTGCTCGGGGAACTGCCCGATCAGGCGATCAGCCTGCACCAGCGGATCGCCCTCTGCGCGATCCAGGAGA
>WYBL01000033.1 GCA_011526565.1 Acidobacteriota bacterium
ACGACGCCACATTGGTGCATTACAGCAGCGACTATGTCTTCGACGGCAGCGGCCACACCGCGCGCAGCGAGGATGCGCCGACCGGCCCGCTGAGCGTCTACGGCCGCAGCAAGCTCGCCGGCGAGGAGGCGATCCGCGCCAGCGGCTGCCGGCACCTGATCCTGCGCACCAGCTGGGTCTACGCCGCGCGCGGCGGCAACTTCGCGCGCACCATGCTGCGGCTGGCGGCCGAGCGCGACGAGCTGCGCGTCATCGCCGACCAGGTCGGCGCCCCGACCGGCGCCGAGCTGCTGGCCGACGTCACCGCGCACGCGCTGCGCGCGCTGGCGGTCGACCCGACGCTCGCCGGCACCTACCACTGCGCGGCCGCCGGCGAGACGAGCTGGCACGGCTATGCCTGCCACGTGATCGAGTGGGCGCGCGCGCACGGCCACCCGGTCAAGGTCGGGCCCGACGCCATCCGCGCGATCCCGACCGCCGACTACCCGACCGCGGCGGCGCGGCCGCTGAATTCGCGGCTCGACACGTCCAGGCTGCAGCGTGCCTTCGGGCTGCGCATGCCGCCGTGGCAGCAGGGGGTGGAGCGGATGCTGGCCGAGGTACTGGGGGGCGGGGCTTGACTTCGCGCCTTCGCGGCGGCAGCTTTGCGATTCGTCGTCCGACGGGAGTTCAGATGCGTTCGGTCGGGGTCCGCGAGGCAAAGGACCAGTTCTGTCGCCTGCTCGCCGCCGTCGAGGCGGGCGAGGAGGTCGTGATCACCCGTTCGGGCAAGGCGGTGGCATGTCTGGCGCCCCTCGCGCCGGCGGCGCGAAAACTCGGGTTGCTTGCGGGCCGCTACACGGTGCCCGATGACTGGGATGCGCCGCTGCCTCCTGAGGCGTTCAACCTTCCGGCTTCGGCGCAGCGGAGCGAGCCTGCTTCGTCGCTGGTTCGTGCACGGCGCAGCGCGCTACCCTCGATATCGACCGGGCATGCTTTGGAGTGCGAAGCGTTCGACAACGCAGGCTTGTTCGAGCTGCTCGACGACGCCGACCTACCGCGACCCGACGAAGCGTAGCGTGCGCAAGCGCGCGCCGTGATCAACCAAGACCCACCCAGACCTGACCATGCCCCGCAAAGGCCTCATCCTCGCCGGCGGCGCCGGCACCCGGCTGCACCCGGCCACGCTGGCGGTCAGCAAGCAGCTGCTGCCCGTCTACGACAAGCCGATGATCTACTACCCGCTGGCGACATTGATGCTGGCCGGCATGCGCGAGGTGCTGGTCATCAGCACCCCGCAGGACCTGCCGCGCTTCGAGGCGCTGCTGGGCGACGGCAGCCGCTGGGGCATGAGCTTCAGCTACTGCGTGCAGCCCAGCCCGGATGGCCTCGCGCAGGCGTTCATCCTGGGGCGCGACTTCATCGGCGGGCAGCCTAGCGCGCTGGTGCTGGGCGACAACCTCTTCTACGGCCACGACTTCCAGCCGCTGCTGCAGCGCGCCGACGCGCGCACGCAAGGCGCGACGGTCTTCGCCTACCACGTGCACGACCCCGAGCGCTACGGCGTGGTGGAGTTCGACGCCGGCAAGCGCGCCTTGTCGATCGAGGAGAAGCCCAAGGCCCCCAAGAGCCACTACGCCGTCACCGGCCTGTACTTCTACGACGAGCAGGTCTGCGACATCGCCGCCGCCGTCAGGCCCAGCGCCCGCGGCGAGCTCGAGATCACCGAGGTCAACGCCGAGTACCTGCGCCGCGGCCAGCTCAGCGTCGAGATCATGGGCCGCGGCTATGCCTGGCTCGATACCGGCACCCACGACAGCCTGCTCGACGCCGGCCAGTTCATCGCCACGCTGGAGAATCGCCAGGGGCTGAAGGTCGCCTGCCCGGAGGAGATCGCCTACCGTGCCGGCTGGATCGACGCCGCGCAAGTCGAGCGCCTCGCGCAGCCGATGCTCAAGAACGGCTACGGCCAGTACCTGATGAAGCTGCTGGGCGAGAAGGCCTTCTGATGAAGCTGACCCCGACCGAGCTGCCGGGCGTCGTCGTCGTCGAGCCCCCGGTCTTCGCCGACGACCGCGGCTGGTTCATGGAGAGCTTCAACGCGCCGCGCTTCGACGCCGCGCTGGCGGCCCTCGGCCTGCCGCCGCCCGGGCCCTTCGTGCAGGACAACCACTCGTGCAGCGCCGCCGGCGTGCTGCGGGGGCTGCACTACCAGCTGCCGCCGCACGCGCAGGGCAAGCTCGTGCGGGTGGTCAAGGGGGCCGTCTACGATGTTGCGGTCGACATCCGTCGCGGCTCACCCGGTTTCGGGCAATGGGTGGGCGTGGAACTGTCCGCCGAGAACCGGCGCCAGGTCTGGATCCCGCCCGGCTTCGCACACGGCTTCCTGGCGCTGGCCGACGACACGCACTTCCTCTACAAGACCACCGACGTCTACGCGCGCGAGTGCGAGCGTGCGATCCGCTGGGACGACCCGGTAATCGCCATCGCGTGGCCGCTGCCGGGGCGGCTGGCGCCGCGGGTGGCGGACAAGGACGCGGCGGCGCCTGGCCTGGACCAGTCCGAGACGTTCCCGTAGAGGCCGATTCGCCGGCGGGCACTCCGCGGTGCCGGGCCGGCGCCCCGTCTTGCGCCGTCCTGGTGGCAGCGGCCGCTATCGCGTCGGCCCGAAGCTCCCGTCCACCGCCTGCCGCAGCAGCTCCGGCCGCAGCACGATCAGGTCGTGTCCCTCGCGCGCGACCACCTGCAGTCCGAGCAGGAACTGCAGCGTGCGGGTGACGGTCTCGCGGCTGGTATTGACCATGATCGCGATCTCCTGGTGCGTCGGCGCCACGTGGACGCGAAGCCCGCCGTCGCTGCCCGCGGGCCGGGCCAGCGCGGCGAGCTGGGCGCATACGCGCTGAAACGAGCTCGGCAAGGCCAGCACCGCCTTGTGGGTGGCCGATCGGCGCAGCCGCTCGGCCAGACGCGCCGCCACCGCGGCGGCCCCGGCCGGGGTCGAGAACATCAGCTCGCGCGCGCGATCACGGTCCAGCATCGCCACCCTGGACGGCGCGACCGCGATCACATACTCCGGCGCCGGCTGGCCGTCGATCACCGACAGCTCGCCGAAAAAGTCACCCGCATCGACGAAGTCGGTGCCCACTTCCTTTCCATCGAGAGTGAAACTCACGGTCTGCAACCGGCCCTCGATGAGCAGCCCCAGCCCGCCGCCGGCGTCGCCGAGCTTGACGACGACCTCGCGCCGCTGAACGCGTCGCTCCGACAGGGTCCGGCTCAGCTCCTCCAGGCGCGGCGCCGGCAACTGGTCGAGGAGCTTCAACCCCTGCAGGATGGGTATCGGGATGGGCATCGAGGCAAGGGGCCGCCAGGCAGCATCCGCAGCGGGTGTGACGCACGGCACAACGCTGGCCGCCGCGTTCGGGCAGGATGTATTCTGTCGCACCCCGGTTGGTCACCCTGCGCTCGTCGCCGCGGTGGCCGACGCCCTGCGAGGAGCACCACGATGAATCCCTACCACGAGCCCTCCGCGTCCGGCGGCCGGTCGCCGGCGCGTCGCTCGCTGCGGGCGGCCCTGCTGGTCGCCTCGGCTGCCGCGCTCGCCGCGCCCGCGCATGCCGAGAAGGTCGCGCAGGTCAGCCTGCTGATCGGGGCGGCCGAGGTCGTCCACGCCGACGGCAGCCGCACCACGCTCGCGCGCGGTACCCCGATCCGCGTCGGCGACCGCGTCGAGACCGGCTCCAACGGCCATGTGCACCTGCGCTTCGTCGACGACGGCGCCGTCAGCGTCCGGCCCGACAGCGTGCTCGAGGTGCAGGCCTATCGCTACGACGCGGCGCGCCCGGACGACAACGAGGTGCGGCTCAAGCTCGTCCGCGGGACCGGCCGCTCGCTGTCGGGGGCCGCCACCGAGGTCGACAAGACGCGCTTTCGCCTCAACACCCCGATCGCCGCCATCGGCGTGCGCGGGACCGACTTCGTGGTCCAGGCCACGCCCTCGGCCGTCCGGGCCACGGTCGCCGACGGCGCCATCGTCGTCACGCCTTATGGCGAGGCCTGCAGCGCCGGTGGCCTCGGGCCTTGCGAGGGGATGGACGCGCGCGAGCTGTCGTCCGCCATGGGCCGGGTGATGGCCGTCGTCCGGCCGGGCGACGAAGGCGCCCGTGTCGTCCGCGCGTCCGACCTGGCGATCGTCCGGACCGCGTTCGCCGACGATGGCGACGCCAGCGGGCACGAACGCGGCGAGCAGGCACTGAACGGGGCGCGCGCCAGCGGCCTGCTCGCCGCCGAGCCCACCGCTGCGCAGCAGCAGCGCGGCAACGACCGCACGGCGGCCGAGATGCTGACGCTGGCCGCGGTCAACGTCCCCGACTTGAACCGGCCGACCGGCCTGTCGTCGCAACTCGTCTGGGGGCGCTGGGCGATCATGCCGGAGTTCAACGACAGGCTGACGATGCCGTTCGCGATCGCGCAGGTGAACCGGAACATCACCGTCGCCGATGAACAGGCCGGGCTCTTCCGCAGCACGCCGGTCCAAGGCGGCGACATTTTCCAGCCTGTCGCGACCGGGCAGGTCGAGTTCCGGCTCACGCGTGCCAGCGTGACCTACGAGTCGGCGGCCGGGCTCGAGGTGGCCAGCGTGCGAGGGGCCAACCTGACCGTGGACTTCGATCGGCGCAGCTTCGCGACCGCGCTGGACCTGCGGGCGGCGTCCGGCGTGGAGGGCAGGCTCAGGATGGCCGGGGACCTGCGACGCGACGGCCTGTTCGCGATCCTCGACGAGACGCAGCGCATCGCCGGCGCGCTGTCCAGCGACGGCAAGGAGGCCGGCTACCTGTTCGCGACCGGCACCGCCGACTCGCTGTTCAGCGGTCGCACGCTGTGGGGCACCGGCCCTTGACGGGTCGGGTGGCGCACCGGGCCCGGGCGGCGGTGGCGGCCTTTCCGGGGCGCGGGGGCTAGGGCATGCGTTTCTGGCATCGCCATCCCTGGCCGCTGCGGGTGCTCGCGCTGGCGCTGGCTGCGCTGGCGGCGACGCTGCCCGGCCTGCTGTGGCCAGCTGCCGTGGCCGCGCTGGAGGACCGCAGCGCCGACCTGTACTGGCGGCTCGCGGCGTCGGCCGCGGCCGAGCGCCGGATCGTCGTCGTCGATATCGACGAGCGCAGCCTGCGCGAGGTCGGGCCCTGGCCCTGGCCGCGCGAGACCCTGGCCGACCTTGTCGAGCGCATCGCCGACGCCGGTCCCGGGGTGCAGGTCGTCGACATCGTCCTGGCCGAGCCGCGGCCGGGCGACGACAGGCTGGGTCTGGCCGTCGAGCGCGCGCGGCCGGTGCTGGCGCAGCTGTTCTCGCTCGACCCCGACGTCGCGCCGGAGGTCGGCACCGTCGTCGGGGGCCGGGCCCCATGCGATGCCACGGCCGCGCCGAGCTTCGGCCATTACGGGCTGGCGCCGGCGCTGGCGGGGGTGCAACCGGCCGCCGGCCACATCGCGCCGCGCGTCGACGCCGACGGCGTCATCCGACACCTGCCCGCGCGCGTGTGCCATGCGGGACGCGCGCATCCGACGCTGGCGCTGGCGGCGCTGCAGCAGCTCGCCGCCGGGCCCGGCGGCGCGCGCGCGGCAGCTGCGGGCGGCGACACGGCCGCGGGCTGGGAACTCGCCCCTCGCAGCGGGGAGGCGCGCTGGTGGGGCCCGCCGGTCAGCCTGCGCGCACGGGCGCTGCCCGGGGTCGAGGTGCCGCTGGACGCGCGCGGCCTGATGCGCGTGCCGTACCGGCTGGCGCGCGAGGCCTTCGTCTCGCTGTCGGCCGCCGACGTCCTGCTGCGGCCGGAATCGTTGCAGCCCGCGCTCGCCGGGGCCGTCGTCCTGGTCGGCTCGACCGCGTTCGGCATGGCCGACACCGTGGCCACGCCGCTGGGCGCAGTCGCGTCGGGGCTCGAGGTCCATGTCCAGGCCATGTCCGCCCTGCTCGACGATGCCGTGCCCTACACCCCGG
>WYBL01000034.1 GCA_011526565.1 Acidobacteriota bacterium
AAGAAGTCGCCCTGCTCTCGAAGGAGATCGAGCGCATGTTCGATCTGAACGAAGAGGAGCAGCGCCGCCTCGAGGCGCTGCGCGCGCTTCTCATCCGCCAGGGACCGGACCTCACGGGCCTGAGCCAACTTGCCTCCTCGCTCAGTCGGCTCGAACGCCAGGCGCTCGGTCGCCTTCTCATCGCCCTGGCCGCCGAAGATGGCGTTGTCACGCGCGAGGAGATCCGGGCGGTCCGCAAGTGCTACAAGATGATCGGCCTGGACGGCGAAGAAGCGGATGCCGCCCTGGCCAGTCTCCGAGAGATCGCCTCGCGGGCGGACGATGAACCCGTGACGGTCCGCCCGGGGCGAGCCGGGCGAGCGGGTGAGAAGCTCCCGGCGCCCCACCACGACGAATCCGAGTTCCAGCTGAACACGGCGGCGATCCGCGCCATCATGGCCGAGACCCGGGAGGTGGCGGGCATGCTCGCGGAGGCGATGGGGGTGTCCACCGAAGCCGGTTCCGTCGCAGTGTTCGAGGACCAAGCGCTCCACGCCCAGCGCGATGCGACCCCCGCCGCCGCCATCGATGCCGAGGCGCCCCAGGAAGTGTCCGCCGCGTCCCGGTCTCTCTCCGAGCCGTGCGCAGCGCTCATGGCCTTGCTGACGACTCGTCAGCAGTGGCCGCTGCCGGAGGCCCAGGAGCACGCCCGCCGCCTCGGGCTCATGCTCAACGGCGCCGTCGAGCTGATCAACGAGTGGAGCGTGGAACAGCATGGGGCGGCCTTGATCTACGAGCAGGACGGTTCGCTTTGCGTCGAGTCGTCGCTGCTTGCTTGAGTTTCCTCATTCCGGGAGCGGAGCGCGCGGATGAATGAGCAGCAGCGTCAACGTCCCAAGATCCTGCCCAGGGAGCGCACGGCGATACTCGGGTCGCTCTCCGCGGGCGTCGTTCCTCGGATCGGCCTTCACCACATCCAGGTGGGTCGGCGCGATGAGATCAAGGCGATGCTCGCGGACCTGGGGCGCATCGAGGAGGGCGGAGCGGCGATCCGCTTTGTCATCGGCCGATTCGGGGCGGGCAAGAGCTTCTTTCTCAACCTGGTGCGCACGGTGGCGCTCGAACGTCGCATGATCGTGGCGCAGGCGGACATCACGACCCAGCGGCGGCTCCACGCCAGCAAGGGCGAGGCGAGATCCCTCTTCAGCGAACTGATGCGTAACGTCGCGACGAGATCTCGTCCGGACGGGGGAGCCCTCTCGGGCCTGGTCGAACGGTGGGTCGGCGACGTCGTCCAGAAGGTCCGGCAGGCCGGCGGTTCGGAGAGCGATGTGCCTGCCGCCCTGGCCGAGCTGTGCCACCCGCTCCAGGAACTCGTCTCCGGTTTCGACTTCGTGCATGTCCTGGGCCAGTACTACAAGGGGTTTCTCGAGCACGATGAGGCGCTCCAATCCGCCGCCCTGCGCTGGCTGCGGGGGGAATACACGACCAAGACCGAGGCGAGGGAAGAGCTCGGCGTGCGGGCCATCATCGACGACACCTCCTTCTACGACTATCTGAAGCTTTTCGCGGCTTTCAGCCGCATCGCGGGGTACGCCGGCCTTCTCGTCTGCCTGGACGAGCTCGTCGTGCTCTCGCACCGCCTCAACAACCGCACGGCGCGCAACAACAACTACGAGGCCATCCTGCGGATCGTCAACGATTGCCTCCAGGGCTCGGCGGAGCATCTGGGCTTCATCTTCGCCGCCACCGACGACTGCATGTACGACAAGCGGCGCGGCCTGTTCAGCTACGAAGCCCTGGAGAGCCGTCTCGCCTCCAATCGCTTCGCCACCGAGGGGCTCGTCGACCTGAGCGGCCCGACGCTGGAGCTCAAGACGCTCACCGCGGAGGATTGCTTCGTGCTCCTGAGCAATGTCCGCCGCATCCACATGTCCGATGGTGCCGTCGACTACGCGCTTCCGGACGAGGCGATCGAGGCCTACCTGCGCAGCTGCCAGGAGCGGATGGGAGCGGCCTACTTTCAGACGCCACGGGAGATCGTCAAGGACTTCATCGGCCTGCTCAACATCCTCGCCCAGAATCCCGGGGCGAGTTGGGACGAACTGCTCCGCGGCGTTCACACGACCGTCGGCCAGGTTCGCGATCCCGCCGAGATCGACGCCGAAGGCTCCGACGACGATGACGGGCTCGCGAGCTTCCGGCTGTGAGCGACAGGGCCGACGAGACCGGTTCGGGCGAACTCGCACGACGGGATTGCGGCGCGACCTCCCCGGTCCACCCGGCGTTCGCGCTGCTCCATCGCGGTGTACAGAGGCAGCTCTACCGCATGGCGTGGACGGAGCTTCGACCCCTGCAGGTCGAGGCGATCCATGCGCTGGCCGAGTCCTCCCGCCACGTGATTCTCGCCGCTGGAACCGCCTCCGGCAAGACGGAGGCCGCCTTCCTGCCGATCCTCTCGAACATCGCCGACGATGCGCGAGGGTCCGTCGCCGTCCTCTACGTCGGCCCGCTCAAGGCCCTCATCAACGACCAGTTCCGCCGAGTCGAGGAGCTCTGCCAACATCTCGAGGTTCCGGTGTTCCGGTGGCACGGAGACGTGTCGGCAACGCACAAGAAGCGCCTGATCGAGAAGCCCGGGGGCGTCCTGCTCATCACTCCCGAATCGCTTGAGTCGCTCTTCGTCAACCGCTCCGAGCACCTCGGGCGCCTCTTCGGCGGCCTTCAGTTCGTCGTCATCGACGAACTGCACTCCTTCCTGCGGAGCGATCGGGGCACGCACCTGCGAAGCCTGCTCTGCCGCCTCCGTCATCTCGGCGGCGGAAGTGACGAGGTGCGCCTCGTGGGTCTCTCCGCCACCATCGGCGATTACGGCGTCGCCCAGCGCTACCTCGACGCGTCCGATCCGCGCGAGGTGCGGATCGTGCACGACGAGAACGGAGAGAAGGAGATTCGGCTCGCCGCCCATTGCTATGTCCGGCCCTGGCGGGACGATCCCCAGGAGCAGCTCGCCCGCGTAGAAGACGTGGACCGGCGCATCGCCGGCGACATGGTTCGCCACTGCCGGGGAAACGCCAATCTCCTCTTCGCCAACATCCGCAGCGACGTCGAGGAGTTCGCGCGCCTGTGCCGCGACGAGGTTGAGCGGCAGCGGCTGAGGTACGAGTTCCTCGTCCACCACGGATCGCTTTCCGCGGAAATCCGGGAAGATGCCGAAGCGATCATGAAGTCCGGCCGCCCGGCCACGACGATCTGTTCGGCGACGCTGGAGATGGGCATCGACATTGGCAGCGTGCGAATGGTCGGCCAGATCGGTGCGCCCACCTCCGTCGCGGGACTGACCCAGCGACTGGGCCGCAGCGGCCGGCGCGAAGGTGAACCGCGAATCCTTCGCCTCTACCTCGCCTGTGAAGAACCTTCCCCGCGCGCCAACATCCTCGACCGGCTCCATCTCGACCTGATCCAATCGATCGCGGTGATCGATCTCATGCTCGAGGGTTGGACCGAGCCGGATGCGCCCGCCCGGTGCGACCTGAGCACGTTGACCCAGCAGGTGATCAGCATCATCGCGCAGCACGGTGGGGCGACGCCGCAGCGCCTCTTCGAGATGCTCTGCCGCGATCCACACGCGGCGTTCCCCGGCGTCGAAGCCGTGCTCTTCAAGAGGGTGCTCGAGTGCCTGCGCGACGGCGATCTCATCGAAGGGACGCGCGAGGGGGACTGCATTCTCGGCCTTGTTGGCGAACACTTGCGCAAGGACAAGGGGTTCTACGCCGTCTTCCAGACGGCCGAGGAGTACTCGGTCCTCCACCAGCGGCAGCTCCTCGGGACCCTTGAGATCATCCCGGCGGAGGGCGACTACCTGCTCTTTGCCGGGAAGCGCTGGCAGGTGGTGCTCGTGGACACCGCGCACCATGAGCTCCACGTCGAGCCCGCCCAGGGCTGGAAGAAGCCGCGATTCGCGGGCGCTGCCGCCGGCGTACACGAACACGTTCGCCAGCGCATGAAGGCGATTCTCCGGGGCACCGATTCATTGCCCTTCCTCGACTCGGCCGGGGTTGAGCTCCTCGCAACCAGTCGCCGTGTGGCGAGGGAAGCGCGCGTGTGCGAGGCGAGTTTCGTGCCCCTCGGGCCTCGCCGCACAGCGCTGATGACCTGGACGGGAACGCAGGCACAGCACACGCTCCTCGCCATGCTGGCCGCAGCGGGCGTAGTGTGTCTCGATGCGGGTATCGCCCTGGTCGTGGATCTGCACGAAGCCCGGGCGAGAGAGGTCGTAGCGGATCTGGCGCGGCGCCGCGTCGAACCGCTCCGACTGGGCGGGTTCGTTCAGCCGCGACACCTGCGCAAGTACGACCGCTACCTGAACGATGAACTCATCGACGCGATGATCGCCCGCGATCGCCTCGATTTCGACGGCGCCGCGCGCGTCCTGAACCGGATGATCGAGCCGCCCTCGATTGCTTGACCCGAGGAACCCACGCAGGGAACGAAGCCGGCGACTGGTCGGCGCGAGCAACCGCGCCGCGCCGGGCGTTTCTTAGGAAGATGGGGCACCTGAACCTCGGCCGACCGGCGCACGGTCAAGAGGCCGTCCTCGGCACCGACATCGGCGCTCCTCGCGCGCCTCAGCCAGGTCGAGGGCAGCTGCGTCCGTCTGGCGATGTGCAGCGATCGGAGGACCGGAGGCGACGACTGTTCCAGTGGCGCGGCCGCGTCCATGCGCTGG
>WYBL01000035.1 GCA_011526565.1 Acidobacteriota bacterium
AGAGGTACTCGAGCGTCCCCACCAGCCCGTCCGCCCGCGTCGCCCGCGTCTCGTCCTCGGGATCGAGCGCGGTGACGAGCCCCAGGTCCGCGACCCGCACGCTGCCGTCGGCGCCGAGCAGCACGTTCGACGGCTTCAGGTCCCGATGCACGAGCCCCATCTCGTGCAAAGCCTCGAGCGCCGCTCCGATCCCCGACGCCACCCGCACGGCCTCGTCGACGGGCAACGCCCCCCGCGCGATCCGCTCCCGCAGCGTCTCCCCGGCGACCAGCTCCATCGCCAGGAACGCCCCCTCGGCCGCGACGCCGTGATCGAGCACCCGCACGACGTTGGGATGCCGCACGGCCCCGGCACTCTCGGCCTCCCGCTGCAACCTCCGCACGGCGACAGCACTCGCCCGGTCAGCCCGCAGAACCTTCAGCGCGACCCGCTCGCCGCTCGCCTCGTCGACGGCCCGGTACACGACGGCATACCCACCCCGCCCGAGCACGCCTTCGACGCGGTAGCGGCCGCCGACCAGCGTCCCGGCGGCCGAGAACGGCGGCGTGTCGCTCAACTCCTCGGGCGTGACGCTCTGAGTGTCGTGCGGATGCTCGGGAATCAGGCTCATCGCGGGGCCAGGGCGCCCCATGCTCGCACGACTACCCAGCACCTTTGGGTGAGCTTTCTGGTCGTGCCCGCCGACCTCAGAGCGCCTGGTCGTCCCTCGTCGACGGAATACCCAGGCGGCGCATCTTCAGGGCGAGGCCGTTTCGCGTGATCCCGAGGTGCCGGGCGGCCTTGGACTTGTTCCCGTCGAAGCGGGTCAGCGCTGCGGAGATGATGCGGCGCTCGAGGTCCCGGACCTGGTCGCCGAGGTCGCTGGGAGCGATCGAGTGGGAGGCAGGTGGCCTCGTGGTCGCGCGTGTGGGCTGGAGAGTCTCGGGCATCGCGACGCGGCCCTGCAGCCGCAACCCCGGCTCGAATGCCGAGGCGCCCAGCAAGGCGCCGTTGGGACACGACAGGACGGCGCGCTCGACCGCGGTCTTCAACTCACGCACGTTGCCCGGCCAGTCGTGGGAGAGAAGGAGATCCATCGCGCGGGCAGAGATGCCTCCGACGTCCTTGTTGTAGGCAGTGGCCGCGCGCGCCGCGAAGTGGGCCGCCAGCTCGGCGATGTCCTCGGGACGTTGTCGAAGCGGCGGAATGTGGACCTCCAGGCCGCGGAGCCGGTAGTAGAGGTCGGCCCGGAACTGCCCGTGTCGCACCAGTGCGGGGAGATCGCGATTCGTCGAGCTGATCACTCGCACGTGGATCGGTTCGGGCTCGTGGCTGCCCAGTGGCCAGACCTCCCGCTCCTCCAGGGCGCGAAGCAGCTTGGCCTGGAGGGACAGGGGCATGTCGCCGATCTCGTCGAGGAACACGCTGCCGCCGCGCGCCCGGATCAGCAGCCCCGAGCGCGGGTCGACGCCGGTGGCGACCCTGGCGCGCACCCCGAACAACTCGGCCTCGAGCAACTCGCCGGGGATCGCCGCGCAGTTGACCGGGATGAACGGCCCCGCACGTGTCGGGCCCGATGCGTGCACGATCTCCGCGAGGTACTCCTTGCCGGCGCCGGTTTCTCCGAGCAGCAGGACGTCGAGATCGCTGTCGACTGTCGCCCGGAGATCCGCAAGGAGCCGGCTCATGGCCCGAGACCGGGTCCGCACGAACCCCGCCGGATAGACCAGGGAGTCGTCCCCAGGGCGTTTCTCGAATGCCTGGCCGTGGGCGACCGTGCGCAGCAGCAGGTCCAGCAGGTCCTCCTGCCAGGGGTCGAGGGCCGCCGGTGGCGGGTCCAGGACGAGGACGGCCACGAGGTCCTCCGTCGTCCGGTCGCTCGAGCGGAGGAACGCGACCGGCAGGCCCGGGCTCGAGAAGCGTCTCGTCGACCAGTCCGGCACCCCTCGCGCCTGCTCACCAGCGACATCGATCAGGGCGGCCGCGGCGGGCAGGCCCAGCACGCGGCCGGCCACCGCACGGCCCTCGGCGCGATTCACGAAGAACAGATGGCGCGCGTCGAGGCTCCCCGCGGCGCGCTCCAGCAGGTGAGCACCGGCGATCTGCGGGTCCTCGGCCAGGCGTGACGAGTGCTCCCGAAGGGCCTCCAGAAGCCCCGGAGGAGCACCCGCCAGGGCCGGCGCGCCTCCCGACTCGGTCGAGCCGTCACGGGAGGCTGGTGTCGCGCGCAATCGCGGCAGGGCCACTGCGATCTCGCCGTCCCTCGCCTCGACCCGCTGGAGCGTCACCTCGGCGCGTCCCAGAAAGACGCGGTCTCCCGGACTCAACTCGACGGAAGACAGCCGGACCCCACTGAGCACCAGGCCGTTCTTGGACCCGAGGTCGCTGAGCAAAAGCCCCCGCGGGGACGGCGCGACTGTCGCGTGCCGCCGCGACACGCCGGGCAGGGGCAGGTGGATGTCACACGCCGGGTCAGCCCCCAGGATCGCCGGCTCCGCAGGGGCATCGACCAGGTACTGCCGCCCCTCGAACTGCACCATCAGCCGGAGCATCACTCGCTTCCGGGCATGCTCTTCAACTGAGCGGGGGGGCGCCAAGCACGGTGGCGGCCACCGGGCAGGAGCTTGGCGATACGTCGGGTTGGCTGGAACTAGGACCCATGACTCCTCCGGCCTCAGGATGGGGGAGCGTTGCCGGTCACCGATGCGATCACGGCGTTCTTGGCTCTACTCCCCGACGTCTTCGGACCCGGTTGCGAGGAACGTGCCACTCTGGGCCCGAGAGAATGAGCTGCGCGGACGGCACGCAATCTGCCTCTCGTGGGGCGAGCGCCCTGAGGCGATGGGTCCGGGAGAAGAGCGGGAGATGGGCGAGAGGATTGGCCAGTACGAGATCGTCGAGTTGCTCGGCGACGGCGGGATGGGCGCTGTCTACCGTGCACGGGACCCCCGGTTCGGGCGAGATGTCGCCATCAAGGTCCTGCACCCGCAGTTTCAGCGCGACGCCGGCGTGGTGGAACGGTTCAAGAGTGAAGCGGTCATTCAGGCGAAGTTGAATCACCCGCATATCGTCACGGTGCTCGATTTCGTAGCCGACGAACGCCACCTCGCGATGGTGATGGAACACGTCGAGGGGCAGACTCTCGGCCAGCTTCTCGAGGCCCGCGGGGGGAGGGTGTCACTGTTGCTGGCGGCCCGGGTCATGGACCAGGTGCTGTCGGCGATGGCCTTTGCGCACGCCCGCGGGCTCGTGCACCGCGACCTCAAGCCCGCCAACATCCTGGTTCAACAGCTCGACGGCGCCGAACACGCAAAGGTGACCGACTTCGGTATCGCCAAGATACTCGGGGACGAGAAGCTGCGTACCGTGACCGGCGCGAAGATGGGCACCCTCGGCTACATGTCGCCCGAACACGTGCGCAGCCCCCGGCACGTCGACGCCCGAAGCGACGTGTACTCTCTTGGAGTCGTTCTCTTCGAAATGCTCGCGGGTCACGCGCCGTTCGACGCCGACTCCGAGTACGAGTTGATGCGGCTCATCGTCGAGGAGCCGCCGCGCGACCTCGAGGCCCTTCGGGGGCGGTGTGGCGCGGGCGTTGCCGACGTTGTGAAGCGGGCGCTGGAGAAGGACGCCGCAAGGCGCTTTCCGAGCTGTGAATCGATGCGGCGGGCACTGGCCTCAGCGGTGACCGAACACACTGGCGTGTGCGAGGTGCGGGATGCAGTAGCCCCCGCGGAAGCCCCAGTGCGCTCATTGTGGCCGTCGCCACCCGTGGGCGGTCCAACGCCATCGAGCGCCGGACCCGTGATCCCCTCGGCAGATCGATCGAACCAGAAGCTCCTGATTCTGGGCGGGGTCGCCGCCTTCCTCCTCGTCGCTCTCCTCGTGGGCTTCGAGCGGCGGGCCGAGGCGCAGCGCGAGGCGTTGCGGCACGGGGCGCAGGTGGCCCTCGAGCGGGAGAAGGCCCGGGCCACACAGGAAAGACAGCGTCTGGAAGACGAGCGCGAGGCAGCGCTCGCGCGCGAGCGAGCCCGCGCGCAGGAGGCCCTCGAGGCCGAGAGACGACGGCTCGCAGAGGCCAGCGCCCTGCCGGGCGACGTCTGGCCAGGCGTCATGGAGTTGTGGGAGCGCGTGCGCTCCGCGACGGAGAGTCACGATGTGGCCGCTCTCCTGGAGAACTACGCCGATGAGGTCCGCTACTTTTCCAAGGGTGTCGTCGGTCGCGACTTCATCCTCAAGGACAAGCAGGCCTACTTCCGCAGTTGGCCCAGCATCACCTACGCGCTCGCAGAGATGCAGGACCAGCAGGTGCTCGCCGCAGACAGGGCTCGGGTCCGGCTCGTGATCGACTACGTCGTCGAGAACCCAGCCCGGACCAGGAAACCAAGGGTCTCAGGAAGAACCCACCTGACCTGGGTCGTGGCCTGGGCCGAAGGGCGCTGGATGATTGCGGAAGAGAGCGAACGTGTCGAGAGCCGGAATCGTTAGGACTGCGACGTTGCTTCTGCTGACCGCGGTTCGGGTGACAGCCGGCGGTCACGGGGTCCGCGGAGAGGGTCCAGCTCCACGGCCTCCACTCGTTGCGATCGATGCAGGGCACGACTTGGTCGCCGGAGGAGCGACGAGCGCGAGCGGAATTCCCGAGTTCCACTTCAATCTGGCCATGGCTCGGCAGCTTCGGGATGCCTTGCTCGAAACAGGTGAAGTCGACGCCCGCGTCCTCGATGAAACTGGAGCGCCGCGCGCGCCGCGGGCACGTGCGGAGGCCGCTGAGGCCCTCGGGGCAACCGTGCTGCTCTCGATTCACCACGACTCGGTCCAACCCCAGTTCCTCGAGACCACGGCGGGCGACGGTCGCGCTCTCTCCTTCAGCGACCGGTTCGAAGGCTATTCCCTGTTTGTCTCCCGAGCTCCGGCCGCCCACCCCGCTGGGCATGAGCTGGCCCATCACCTGGGGCAGGCGCTGCGCGCAGCCGGTTTCGTGCCCACATTGCACCACGCCGAAGACATCGAGGGCGAGCGCAAACCGCTGCTCGACTCGCACCTCGGGGTGTACGCCTACGACTCTCTCGGGGTCCTCCGTGCCACTGCAATTCCGGCCGTGCTCGTCGAGTGTGGCGTGATCGTCCATCGGCAGGAAGAACAACGACTGCTCGACGCCGGGTACCGGCGGCGCATGGCCACGACTCTTGCGCAGGGTGTCCTGGCTCACCTTCGAGCGGCCAGCCGAATCGCCGAGCGCGGGATCGGCAAGTGAGGACGTGAGATGAACCGTATCGGTCACTACGAGGTGTTGGGTCTTCTGGGTGACGGGGGCATGGGTGCGGTGTACCGTGCCCGGGACGCGCGTTTCGACCGTGAGGTGGCGATCAAGGTCCTGCACCCGCAGTTTCAGCGCGACGCCG
>WYBL01000036.1 GCA_011526565.1 Acidobacteriota bacterium
CCGAGGTGCTGGCCGGCCTGCTGCGGCCCGCGCCGGACGACGCACTCGTGGCGCACCCCGTCTCGCTGCTCGTCAACGACGTCCGCAACGACGGGCCGGAGGTGTCCCGTCCGCTGTTCTGAGCCCGCGCATTGACGGGCACGCGACGCGGATCCACTATCGGCACTGGCGGAGGCCCCATGATCGAAGAGCTGCGCCAGGTCGACACCACGTCGGTGGAGGCCCTGCAGGCGCTGAAGGAGACCCGCACCCGGCTCGAGGAGCTCGTCGCCCGCGCCGAGGAGCGCAAGGCCGCGGTTTCACCGGAGATCTACGCCCGGGTGACCGGCGACTACGCGAAGCGACTGGCCGAACTCGAGGCCGAGGCGCGGCCGTTGCGCGAGAAGGCGCGTGCCGAGCTGGCGCGCCTGATGACGCTGCACGCGACGCTGCAGGCCGCCCTCGCGCAGGCCCGGCTCGACCAGGAGGAACTGGAGTTCCGCCACACGCTCGGCGAGTTGGACGAGAAGCCCTACGCCGAGCGGCGCGGCGAGGTCGCGAAGACCGTGGAGGGCTGCGCCACCGACTTCGCGGACGCGGAGAAGCTGCGCGAGCTGTTCGCGGGCGTGCTACCGGCCGGCGAGGAGCCCGCTGCGGCGGCCGCCCCGCCGGCCCCGGTCCCGCCGGCACCCGCGCCGGCCGCGGCGCCCGCCCCCACGCCGCCGCCTCCGCCACCGGTCGTGGTGGCCGCGCCCCGCGCGGCGGCACCTCCCCCCCCGCCGCCGATCACGGAGCAGGTGCCGGTCCTCCCCGAACCCGACGCCGCCGAGGCCACGATCGCGGACACGCCGGTCACGGAGATGCTGCCGCCCCCGCCGCCGGTCGCTGCGATGGCCGCGGCGGCGGCGGCCCGCCGGCCGATGCCCGCGCCACCGCCGCCCCCGCCGCCGCCGCCGCCGCCGAAGCCGAAGGCCCCCGCGGGCACCGACGCCACCGTCGTGCTGACGCCGCCGCCACCCCCGCCGCCGGTCGCGCCGGCCGACCCGGGCGAAGGCACCCAGCTCGTCAAGTGGGCGCGGCTCGTGCTGGTGCGGCCCGACGGCGGCGAACAGGTCTACGCCATCGGGCCGGTGGCCAGCATCGGCCGCACCCGCCAGAACGACATCGTGATCGAGGAGGCCGACGTGTCGCGCCAGCACGCGAAGGTCGCGCTCGAGGCCGGCGGCTACGTGATCCGCGACCTCGGCTCCAACAACGGCACCTTCGTCAACGACGAGCAGATCGACGGTGCGCGCGCGCTCCGCTCCGGCGACCGCATCGGCATCGGCAACCAGGTGCTCCGCTTCGAGCAGCAGTAGCAGTAGCAGCAGCAGCAGCAACAGCATCGACAGCAGCAACAGCAGGAGGCCGATGCCCCGCGCCCGCCGTCCCCGGATCAAGACCCCGCCGCTGCTCTTCGAGCGCACCCAGAAGGCGCTCGACCGGGTGGCCCGCCTCGTCGACGGCTGCTTCCTCACCTACTGGCAGTCGCCCTCGGGCTCGGTCTGCGACAACGACGTCAACGCCCTGCACGACGTGCTCTCCCGCGTCGGCCCGCAGAAGCACATCTCGCTGCTCGTCAAGTCGGACGGCGGCAGCGGCATGGCCGCGCTGCGGCTGGTCCACCTGCTGCGCCGCTACACGTCGCGGCTGACCGTGCTGGCGCCGCAGAACTGCGCCTCGGCCGCGACGATGCTGGCGCTGGGCGCCGACGTCATACGGATGGGGCCGCTTTCGTACCTGACGGCGGTCGACACCTCGCTCGAGCACGACCTCTCCCCCGTCGACCACACCAACAACCTGGTGCCGGTCAGCAACGACGAGGTCGACCGCGTGATCCGGCTCTGGAAGGAGTCGGTCGGCAGGGACAAGGACGAGGTCAACCCGTACCAGGAGCTCTACAAGTACCTGCACCCGCTGGTGGTCGGCGCCCTGGACCGCGCCAGCAGCCTGTCGCTCAAGCTGTGCCGCGAGATCCTCGCCTACCACATGAAGGACGCGCGCAAGGCCGAGCGCATCGCGCGGGCGCTCAACTCCTCCTACCCCGCCCACCAGTACCCGATCACCAGCCGCGAGGCGAAGGCTCTGGGGCTGCGGGTCGAGGACATCCCGCCGGACGTGGACGAGGCGCTGTCCGAGCTGACCGGCCTCTACGCCGAGATGGGGCAGCGCGCGATCACGGACTTCGACGAAGAGAACCACCACGACAACGAGATCACCAACATCGTGGAGGGGCCGGGGCTGCAGGTGCTGTTCCAGGTGGAGAAGGACTGGCACTACCGCAAGGAAGAGCGGCGCTGGGTCTCGATCAACGACGTCTCCTCGTGGTACCGCTGCGAGCGGCGGCGCAGGCGCGTCGTCAAGACGCGCCTGCACATCCGGTGAGCGCCGCCGCGTCGCGCGCGACCGCGTTGCTGCTGGCGGCCGCCGTGGCCTCCGGCTGCGCGACTCGCTCGGGAGGCCCGGCGGCCGTTCCGCCCCGGGCGAACGCGCCGGCGGCCAACGCGTCGACAGCGGCGGGCGCCGACTGGGTCGAGCAGACGCTCGCCTCGCTCAGCCTCGAGGAGAAGGCCGGCCAGGTGCTGATGCCGGTGATCCGCGTCCACCACGCGAACCTGGCCAGCGCCGAGGCGCGCCGGCTGGAGTCGCTGGTCCGCGAACTGGGCGCCGGCGGCTTCATCGTCTCGCGCGGCGACCCACTGGAAACCGTCGAGACGCTCAACCGCCTGCAGCGCGCGGCGAAGGTGCCGCTGCTGATCGCCGCGGACTTCGAGTGGGGCACGGGCGTCCACATCCTGCACGGCGGCACGTTCATGCCCTACGCGATGGCGATCGGCGCCACCGGCGACGAGGAGCTCGCGCGCACCCACGCCCGGGCCACGGCCCGCGAGGCGCGAGCGCTCGGCATCCACATGGCGTTCGCGCCGGTGGCCGACGTCAACAACAACCCCGACAACCCGATCATCGCGCTGCGCTCGTTCG
>WYBL01000037.1 GCA_011526565.1 Acidobacteriota bacterium
AGGATCTCGGCCACCGGGTTGAGCTTGATCTTGACGCCGAACGAGCGGACCTTCTGCTTGGGCTCGATGAACGTGCGGCCGACGTAGTGGTTGCGGATCAGCCCCCACTGGAACGGCAGGCCTGCCGCCTCGGCGTAGCCCATCGCCGCGCCCATCCCGCTGTCGGGCACCGGTACCACGATGTCTGCGTCGGCCGGTGCCTCGCGCGCGAGTTGGCGGCCGAGGGCCAGCCGGGTCAGCAGCACGTTGCGGCCGAACACCCGCGAGTCGGGCCGCGCGAAATAGACGTGCTCGAACACGCACTGCCGCACCGGCTCGGGCGGGAACGGGCGGAACGAGCGCGTGCCGTCGCGGTCGAACACCAGCATCTCGCCGGGCTCGACGTCGCGCACGTACTCGGCGTCGATCAGGTCGAGCGCGCAGGTCTCGGAGGCGATGATCGGCGCGCCGTTGAGGCGGCCCAGCACCAGCGGGCGGAAGCCCCACGGGTCGCGCGCCGCGACCATCGCGTCGGGCGTCAGGAACAGCAGCGAGAAGGCGCCCATCACCTTCGACAGGCTGGCCGCCACCGCGTCCTCCAGCCGCTCGCGGTGCGAGCGTGCGTAGAGGTGCAGCACGACCTCCGTGTCCGACGTCGACTGGAAGATCGAGCCGGCCGCCTCCAGGTCGCGGCGCAGCATGTGGGCGTTGGTCAGGTTGCCGTTGTGGGCGATCGCGATCGGCCCGCGGTGGCAGTCGATCACGTAGGGCTGGGCGTTGGCGGCCACGGTGTCGCCCGCCGTCGAGTAGCGCACGTGGCCGATGGCCGCTTCGCCCTCGAGCGCCTGCAGGTGGCCCTCCTCGAACACCTCGTTGACGAGGCCCATGCCCTTGTGGGTGCGCAGCCGGCGACCGTCGGTGGCGACGATGCCGGCCGACTCCTGGCCGCGGTGCTGTAGCGCATAGAGCCCGAGATAGGCGAGGTGCGCGGCTTCCGGGTGGCCGAAGATCCCGAACAGCCCGCACTGGTCGTGGAAGCGGTCGGTCTCGAGGGGCGTGCGCCCGAAGCGGTTCATTCTTCTTCCTGGCTCGCCTGGGCGACGGCGTCGTCGAACGCGCGGAGGTGCTCCGGAGCGTGTGCTGCGAGGTAGTCCCGGCAGGCGTCGACGTCGACGCCCGCCTTGATCAGTTCGACGACGTCCACCCGGTCCTTGAGGCGCCGGGCCTTGAGCTTCAGGAAGACGAGCGGGGCCGCCTCGACGAACGAGCCCGGCTCGGCAGCCAAGGCTGCCGCCAGGAAGTCTTCGTCCGCCTGTGGCTGGAGGAAGTCGATCGCGACCTGGTTGACCTGGAAGGGCACGCCGGCGCGCAGCGTGACGAGGCCACCCTCGTGGTGCTCGAAGGCCTCTCCGCCGACCAGGAAATCCACGTCCTTCGTGGCCCGCGGGAATCCGTTGGCGCCCACGGCGAGCCCGCCGACGACGACGTGACGGACTCCCGCGCGGCGTAGCGCAAGAGACGCCCGCCGCATCGCCTCGAGGACCGGCTCGGCGACGACCCCCTCGAGCAGCGATGGGTCGGGCTTCGTCACCGCGGCCCTCCGGGCGGGCGCGATCGACAGGTGCGGGCGGGCCAGCATGCGTGGAGTATCGCGCGGGACGCGCCGGTCATCCCAGCAGCCGCTCGAGGCTCGTCCAGGCCCCGTGCAGGCGGGCGATCGGCTCGTCGAGGGCCGGCGCGCCGTCGATCGCCAGGCGCAGGCTGTCGCCACCGACCGTGCCGAGGCGCGCGCAGGGCACGCCGTGCCGCGCGGCCACTGCCGCGAGCGCGGTCGCGTCGCCGGTGGTCACCACCATCCGCGAGGGCGCCTCGCCGAAGAGCAGCGCGTCGGTGCGGAGTCCGGAAGCGGGCAGATCCAGCGTCGCGCCGAGACCCGGCTCCTCGCCGGCGAAGCAGGACTCGGCGAGCGCGACCGCCAGGCCGCCGTCCGCGCAGTCGTGCGCGGAGCGGAGCAGGCCCGCGGCGTTGGCCTCGAGCACGCAGCGGTAGAGCTTCACCTCGGCCTCGATGTCGAGCCGCGGCGGGCGGCCCTCGACCTGGCCGTGCACCGTCTTCAGGTACTCGCTGCCGCCGAGCTCGCCGGTGCAGGCGCCGAGCAGCACGACCTCGTCGCCGGCCGCCCGGAAGGAGCGCGCCAGCACCTTCGACACGTCCTCGAGCAGCCCGACGATGCCGATCGTCGGCGTCGGGTAGATGGCCACCCCTTCCGTCTCGTTGTACAAGGAGACGTTGCCGCCCGTGATCGGTACCTGCAGCGCGCGGCAGGCGTCGCCCATGCCGCGGATCGCCATCACGAGCTGGCCCATGATCTCGGGCTTCTCGGGGTTGCCGAAGTTGAGGCAGTTGGTGGCGCCGATCGGCTCCGCCCCGGAGGCCACGACGTTGCGGCAGGCCTCGGCCACCGCCAGCCGCGCGCCCTCGTAGGGGTCGAGCCAGACGAGCCGCGCGTTGCAGTCGACCGACATCGCGAGGCCCTTCTTCGTGCCCTTGACGTGGATCACCGCCGCGTCCGAGCCCGGGCCCACGACCGTCGAGCCGCGCACGGAGCAGTCGTACTGACGGTAGATCCAACGCTTGCTGGCGATCGTCGGTGCGGCGAGCACCTGCAGGAGCGCGTCGCCGAGGTGCGCGGGCTGCGGCAGCGCCGAGAGGTCCGCGCCGGCGGCGGGGTTCTTCGGCTCGACCCACGGCCGGTCGTACACCGGCGCCTCGTCGGTCAGCGCCTCGTTCGGCACGTCGGCCTCGAGCGTCGCGCCGTTCCAGACCCGCAGCCGCTTCTCGGCGATCACGTGGCCGATCGCCTCGGCGTGCAGGTCCCACTTCTCGAAGACGCGGATCACCTCGTCCTCGCGGCCCTTCGCCGCCACCAGCAGCATCCGCTCCTGCGACTCGGAGAGCATCACCTCGTACGCGGTCATGCCGGTCTCGCGCTGCGGCACCTTGCGCACGTCGATCTCGACGCCGGTGCCCGAGCGGGCCCCCATCTCCGAGGTCGAGCAGGAGAGCCCCGCCGCGCCCATGTCCTGGATGCCGATCACCGCGCCCGTCTTCATCGCCTCGAGACAGGCCTCGAGCAGCACCTTCTCCATGAACGGGTCGCCGACCTGGACGGTCGGGCGCTTCTCCTCGGACCCTTCACCGAACTCGGCCGAGGCCATCGTCGCGCCGTGGATGCCGTCGCGGCCGGTCTTGGCGCCGACGTAGAAGACGGGGTTGCCGACGCCGTCCGCGCGGCCCTTGAAGATCTGGTCCGCCTTGACGAGGCCGAGGCAGAAGGCGTTGACCAGCGGGTTGCCCTGGTAGCACGGCTCGAACACGACCTCGCCGCCGACGGTCGGGCAGCCGAAGGCGTTGCCGTAGCCGCCGATGCCGGCGACGACGCCCGCGAGCAGCCGCCGGTTCGCGGGGTCCGAAGGCGGGCCGAAGCGCAGCGAGTTGAGCACCGCCACCGGCCGCGCGTTCATCGTGAAGATGTCGCGCAGGATGCCGCCGACGCCGGTCGCCGCGCCCTGGTAGGGCTCGATGAACGACGGGTGGTTGTGCGACTCGATCTTGAAGACGGCGGCCAGCCCGTCGCCGATGTCGACGGCGCCGGCGTTCTCGCCCGGCCCCTGAAGGACTCGGGGCCCGGTCGTCGGCAGGCCGCGCAGATGCTTCTTCGAGCTCTTGTAGGAGCAGTGTTCCGACCACATCACCGAGAACAGGCCGAGCTCGGTGCGGTTGGGCTCGCGGCCGAGCCGGCGCTCGATGCGCTCGTACTCCTCGGCGGTCAGCCGGTGCTGCTCCAGGACTTCGGGCGGGGGCATCGCCATGGCGGGGCCGATTGTCTCATTGCAGGGCGCCGACGGCCCGGCGGCCCGGGCCAGGACTACGCCTTCGGCCGCCGCACTTCGAACCCGTCCGCGAAACCGCGGAAATGGGCGTCGTTCCAGGTCAGCAGCAGATCGACTCCGGCCTTGCGGGCGCAAGCGGCGATCAGGCCGTCGTGGAGCTGGCCGCCGACGACGCCGCTGGCCGCCGCCCTCCTCAAGTAGGTCCAGTACTCGCCGCTGTCGAGGGTGACGATCTCGGCGTTCGCCCAGTTCGCGTGCAGCACCTCGAAGGCGACGCTCGCGGCGAGGTTCTTGTTCTTCGGGAGCCGGGTCAGGACCGAGTACGCCTCGACCAGCGCGTGAGCGGCCACCACGGTCCTGGCCCGCCTGCGTGCCTGGCGACGCAGTTCGTCACGAGCGGCGGCGTGGTGTTCGTGCCACGACAACGCGGCGGCCACGAGGCAGCTCGTGTGGCGCTCGCGCACCCCCCTTCGGCGTGGCTCCTGGAGGTTAGGATCGCAAGGTCGTGTCACACCGCCCTGCCGCCGCGCTCCTGCAACTCGTCGTCTTCGCGGCGGGCGGCATCGCCGCGCCGGTCATCCATCTCGCTTCGCACCGCAGCGACCACACGCACGGCGCCGCGGCCGGCGCCACCGTGGATCGCGCAGAGCACGACTCGAGTTCGGGCGCGGCGCAGCGTGGCGTCGAAGCCACGCCACACGCGGGCGAGGTTCGGGCCGCGCATCACCACCCTCACACCGACCGCAGACCGCACACGCACACGCCGCGAGCCGGGCGAGTCCACCGACACGGTCACGGGCCGGCCCACAGGCACGGCCCTGCGCCACTCCCCACGGCCGCGGAGCGGCCAGCGCCTTCGTCGCCTGACGAGGCTCACTCGACGCGGGCGCGGCCCGAGGCACCGCTGCCGCACGGTCACGCGAGCGTCTCCCACTTCGGCGTCGCGCTCGTCGCGGCGCCGCC
>WYBL01000038.1 GCA_011526565.1 Acidobacteriota bacterium
CGCAGTAACTGGGTTCCGGAGCCGGGCAGAGCCCGGGGCCCGCCGGGCCTATGCGGCTCGCGTCATTTGCGGCGGGTGGCGATCGGCCCGGCCTCGGCCGCGCGGTCGCGGCCGGTCGCGTCGGGCAAACTCACCCCGAGCAGGGAGCCGAGCGTCGGCGCGATGTCGTAGGGCGCGGCCGCTGCGTCGCCCGAGTGCCCCTTGCGGAACGCGCCGCCCCAGAACACCACCGGCACGTGGGTGTCGTAGGCGTGGTGGGTGCCGTGGCCCGAGCCGCGCACGTCCCAGTGCATCAGCACGCCGGGGCGCGGGAACAGGATCGCGTCGCCGCCGCGCTCGGGGTCGAACGCGTTGCGGGCGAACGCCGTGCGCGGATCGTCCTCGGGCCAGCTCGCGCGCTGCGAGGCGAGGTAGACGCCCTCGAGTTCTTCAGCGAATCCGCGGGCGATCACCTCGGGAAGCGCGCGGTCGAGATCGGGCGTGTCGACGACGCGGCCCGCGGGCCCGCACGGGCCTTCGACCGTGCGCAGCGGCAGCGCCGCACGGTTGTAGAAGACGCTCCAGGTGATGTCGGTGAACAGCACGAGCTGGCTCGACGGCAGCGGGTCGTAGGGCACGCACAGCGCCTCGGCCAGCATCCGCGACAGCCGCCGCGGGAAGCTCGGGTACACCCGCTCCGAGGTGATCAGCCGGCCGCCCGGCGTGTCGAGGTCGTAGCGGCGGTGCGACTCGGGGATCGACGCGAAGCCGTGGTCGGCGGAGAAGGCGAGCGCCAGCTTGTCGCGGCCGATCGCCTTCTCGAGCACCTGCAGCACGCGCTCGATCTGCACGTCGACGCGGCGCAGCGCGTCGAGCGACTCCTCGGACTCGGCGCCGTAGTTGTGCGACACGAGGTCGTGGCTGGAGAAGGAGACGAGCAGCAGGTCCGACGCGGCGGCGCGCCGGCCGAGCGCGAGCCGCTCGTCCTCGACCAGCGCGATCGCCAGGTCGGCGACCAGCTCGTCCAGCATCGGCGTGTCGTAAAGCGCCTCCCAGTAGTTGTCGGCGACCGGCGTCAGCTGCCCGTACTCCGCGAGCTCGTGCGGGAAGCGCAGGCCGCGGCGCGGGATCTGGAAGTCGGCGAGCGCGTCGTTCGCGACGAACCCCTTCGGCAGCTCGGTCGCCAGCGTGCGCGGCCGCCGCGGGTCGTCGAAGCCGGCGAACGGGGCGTCGGGATCGGGCAGCGAGTGCCACTCGAGGCCGAAGCGGCCCGGCAGCCGCGGGCCCATCTGTTCGCGGTTGAACTGCGACACGACGGAGCCCGCCAGGCCGCCGACGTAACCGAACGTGTCGTAGGCGGCGGAGCTCGTGAATCGGCCGTTCGACTTGTCGAACCAGTACGCGGCGTGGCGCGGGTCACGCCCCGCCATCAGCATCGCCGAGCGGTCCTTGCCCGACAGGCTGACCACGCGCGCCTCGGGATTGGCGGCGACCAGGCGGTCGGCGAGCGTCGGCACCTTGAGGTTGCCGGGGCCGGGCATCCGCGTCGTCGGCTCGAAGCTCTCGGCGGGCTTGCCGTGGCGCCAGTTGTAGAGCGTGATCGCGTCTTCGCCGTCGAACACGACCGTCTCGCCGTTCGGCCCGTAGCCCATGCGCGTGATCGCCTTGCCGATCTCGCCCGAGCGTTGCCACAGGTCCAGCTCCCGCTTGCTGGCGAACACGTACAACCGCTCGTCCTTCGCCACCTCGCGCAGGAACAGCGGCGGCTGGCCGGGCACGCGGTCGGTCTGCAGTTGTTCGATCGCCCAGTTGCGCTGCACGGTGCCGCCGCGCAGCTCGTACCAGAAGTTGCTGGCGATGCCGGTCACCGACGGCGGCGCGCCGGTCGACAGCGACGCGTGGCCCGGCGCCGTCTCGGTGTTGATGTGGCGGTAGTGCGCCTGCTCGTAGACGAAACCCTCGTCGAGCAGCCGCGCGAGCCCGTGCTTCAGCCACGGCCGGCGGTCCATCAGGCGTGGCATCGACAGCCCGTCGACGACGATCAGCACGCCCAGCTTCGGGCGCTCGGGTTGCGGGGCGGCGGCGGGCGCGGCAACAGCGGACAACGCGGTGCCGAACGCGAGGATCGGGATCAGGAGGCGCACGTTGGACATGACCCTCAAGGGTAGCAGGCCCGGCGTGACGCCGGCGCGACGAGATTTCCTACAGCGCGCGCTGGTACTGCGGTGGCGCGGTCGGCAGCGGCTGGCCGAGCACCGCCGCCGCGTGGCGCGGCCAGTCGGCGTCGCGCAGGCTGGCGCGGGCGATCAGCACCACGTCGGCGTCGCCTGTGCGCACGATCGCGTCGGCCTGGGCGGGCTCGGTGATCAGTCCGACCGCCGCGGTCGCCACGCCCGCCTCAGCCCGCACCCGCCGCGCGAACGGCACCTGGTAGCCGGGGCCGAGCGGGATCTTCGCGTGCGGCACCAGGCCGCCCGACGAGCAGTCGACGAGGTCGACGCCGCGCGCGTGCAGCCGCCGCGCCAGCTCCACGGTCTCGTCGGCGCTCCAGCCGCCTTCCGCCCAGTCGGTGGCCGAGACCCGGAACCACAGCGGCAGCTCCGCGGGCCACTCGGAGCGCACGGCCTCGGCGACGGCGAGCGCGAGGCGCACGCGGCCGTCGAAGTCGCCGCCCCAGCCGTCCTCGCGGCGATTGGACAGCGGCGAGAGGAACTGGTGCAGCAGGTAGCCGCGGGCGCCGTGGATCTCGGCGACGCGGAAGCCGCCGCGGCGGGCGCGGCGCGCGGCCTGCGCGAAGTCGGCGACCACCTCCTGCAGGCCGCCCGCGTCGAGGGCGCGGGGCACGCCGTCGCCCTCGCGGAACGGCAGCGCCGAAGGCGCCACCGTCTGCCAGCCGCCCGCGGACGGGGCCAGGAAGCCGCTGCCGTCCCACGGCCGCGCGACACTGGCCTTGCGGCCGGCGTGGGCGAGCTGGATCGCGCTCACGGCGCCGTGGGCTTCGACGAACGCCGCGATCCGCGCCAGCGGCTCCACCTGCGCGTCGTCCCACAGCCCCATGTCGTGCGGGCTGATGCGGCCCTCGGGCGAAACCGCGGTGGCCTCGACGCAGACGAGGCCGGCGCCGCCGATGGCGCGGGCGCCGAGGTGGGCGAGGTGCCAGTCGTTCGCGCGGCCGTCGACGCTCGAGTACTGGCACATCGGCGAGATCCCGACGCGGTTGCGCAGGGTGACGGAGCGCTGGGTGAACGGCGCGAAGAGGTGGGCGTCCATGACCTCGCAGTCTACGTGCGAGGTGCTAGCCTCGCCGCGACGTGGACGACCTGAAGTCGCGCTACCAGCTCGACACCCGCCTGGCCGAAGGCCCCGCTGGCGAAACCTGGTCCGGGCGCGGGCGCCGCACCGGGCGCCGCGTGATCGTCGAGTTCGGGGACGCGGCGGCGCCGGCGCTCGCGGGGCTGCGCGCGGTGATGGCGCGCCGGCTGCCGGGGCTGCAGGTGATCCTCGAGGTCGGGACCGAGGCCGGCCGCGGCTTCGTCGTGCTCGAGCCCGCCGCGCGAGTGACCCGCGCCGGCGAGCGGCCCGCCCGCGCCGTCGACTTCGCCCACCGCCTCGCCGCGGGCCTGGCCGCGCTGCACGCCGCGGGGCTCGCCCGCGGGGGCATCGCGCCCGAGCACGTCGAGTGGACGGCCACCGGCGAACCGCGGCTGACCCTCGCGGGCCTGCTGGCCGCGCCGTCCGCCGTCGGCCCCGAGGCGACCGCGCGCGACGTCGAGACGCTGCTCGCGCTGTTGCAGCAGTGGACCGGGGGCGAAGGCGCCGTGCGGGCGCTGAGCGAGCACCCGGAGGGGCGGCCGTATCGAACGGCGCAGGAGCTGGCCGAGACGCTGGACGAACCACGCGTCACGCGGGGCTCCCCGGCGCGGGCCCTGCTGCTCGCCGGCGTGGCCGCGCTCGGCGCGGTGGCCCTGTTCGCGACGCGCAGCCACGAGCCGATCGTCGAGCGGGTCGTGGGATGCGCCGGCCCGGCTGAAGCACCGGCCGCGCTGCCGCCTCCGCTGGAGATCGGGCGCCGCCCCGGGCCCCGCGGCGGCGGGGCGGGCAGCGGGGCGGGCGAGTGGGCGGGCGGGCCGCGCCGGGACCCGGGGCAGAAACGCCCGGCCCGCGCGGGTGCGGCGCGGCCGGAGCATCGGCGAGAACCGGCGTCGGCCGCGTCGGCCGCGGCTTCGCCGGTCGGCACCTGGCGCTGCACGGTGCGCGAGCGGGCCCAGGAGGCGCCGCTGCTGACGATCCTCTCGGGCGGCTCGTTCCGCATCGAGAGCGACCTCGGCCGCGGCCGGCGACGGCTGTGCGACGGGGCCTGGAAAGCCGAAGGCCGCGACCGCTTCCGGCTCAGCGGGGCCTGCACCGTGATGGACCGCAAGGGGCCGAACCCGGCCCGGCCCTACAAGACGAGCCTGCGCATGAAGGGCACTTCGGCCCTCTCGATGGGTGGCGGCAAGAAGCCGGCTCGTGGCGAGTGCGCGCGGGTCGGCTGACTCACTCGGCCGCGGGGATCCCGGACAGCACCCGGAGCAGTCGCGCGCCGTAGCGCTCGACCTTCGCGGGCCCGATGCCGTGGGCCTGCTGCAATTCGCCGAGCCCGCGCGGGCGCAGCCGGGCGAGGTCGCGCAGCGTGCGGTCGGAGGCGACCACGTACGGTGGCACCGCCTCGGCGCGGGCGGTCTCGAGCCGCCAGGAGCGCAGCGCCTCGAACGCCTGCTGCTCGGCGGGGGACAGCGCGTCTTCGTCCGCGGCCGCCGGTCTTGCCCGCCGCGAGCCCGCCGCGCTGCGCGACCGCGGCGCCGCCGCTTCCGCGGGCAGCTTCAGCCGCGGCGCGCGCTCGGCCCGCATCACCGCGCGGCCGGCGGCCGTGAGCCGCGCGAGCGGGCGCTCGCCGCTCGAGAAGTCGACGAAGCCCGCGGTCACGCAGCGGCGCAGGAGCTGGGTCAGCCACTCCTCGCGACGCTCCTTCAGCACGCCGAACGTCGGCGTGCGGTCGAGCCCGCTGCGCGCCAGCCGCGGGTCGTCTTCGCCGCGCAGCAGCTTGACCGCGGCCGAGAGCCCGAAGCGGTCGTGGATGCGGGCGACCGCCGAGAGCGCCTTGCGCACGACCAGCGTCGCCTCCTCCTCGTCCTGCGCGTCGCCGCCTTCGTCGAGCTCGCGGCACACGTCGCAGCGGCCGCAGCCGCCCGTCGTCTCGGCTTCGTCGCCGAAGTAGCGCAGGATCGCGTCGTGGCGGCAGGAGCCACCTTCGGCCCAGCGCATCAGCTCCAGGAACAGGCCCCACTTGTGCTCGACGACCGCGGGCTCGACGCGCCCGTCGCCGGCCTCGATCAGGCGCCGGCGCAGAGGCAGGTCGGCCGCGGTGTGCAGCATCAGCCCCAGCGCGGGCTCGCCGTCGCGCCCCGCGCGGCCCACTTCCTGGTAGTAGGCCTCGATCGAGCCCGGCGGCGCGAGGTGGATCACCGCCCGCACGTCGGCGCGGTCGATGCCCATGCCGAACGCGTTGGTCGCCGCGACCACCTCGAGCGCGCGATCCGAGAACGCCTGCTGCACCCGCGTGCGCTGCGCTCCCGCGAGGCCCGCGTGGTAGGCGTCGACGGCCCAGCCGCGGGCGCGCAGGCGGTCGGCCTCTTCTTCGGTCGACTTGCGGGTGGGGCAGTAGACGATCGCGGCGCCGCGTCCCGCGCCGGGGCGGTCGAGCGCCTCGCGCAGCGCCGCGTCGACGGCGTCGTCGCGCTCGCGGGCCCCCGAGACCGCCTGCGCGCGCAGCCCGAGGTTCGGCCGCGCGAAGCCGCGCACGAGCTGGGGCGTGTCTTCGCCCAGGCCGAGCCGGGCCAGGATCTCGTCGCGCACGAACGGCGTGGCGGTCGCGGTGCAGGCGAGGATGCGCGCCGGCTTCAGCGCCTCGAGCAGGGCGCCGATCTGCAGGTAGTCGGGGCGGAAGTCGTGGCCCCACTCGCTGATGCAGTGGGCCTCGTCGATCGCGACCAGCGGCGGCTGCAGCTTCTCGCACAGCGCGCGGAAGCCGGGGTAGGCGAGCCGCTCGGGAGCGACGTAGGCGAGCCGGTACGCGCCCTCGTGCAGGCGCGCGAGGCGCCGCCGCATCTCGTCTGCGTCGAGGGTCGCGGCCAGGAACGTGGCGGCGACGCCGCGCTCCTCGAGGGCGCGGACCTGGTCCTGCATCAGCGAGACGAGCGGCGAGATGACGAGCGTGGTGCCCGGCAGCAGCACGGCGGGCAACTGGTAGACGAGGCTCTTGCCGCCCCCGGTCGGCGCCACCAGCAGCGCCCGGCCGTGCTCGAACAGCGCCTCGATCGCTTCCCGCTGGCCGGGCCGGAACGCGTCGTAGCCGAGTTGCCCGAGACCGCGCTCGAGGTCGGGGAGGGCATCCATGTCCCGCAGTGTATGTGCCCGCAGGCCGCAGCGGTTCCGCCCGGGCTTGCGTGGCGCCGGGCCAGGCCAGGTGCTTCTGACTGCGGTGGCCGCGAGACCGCGCCCCTGCGGCTTCCGGGCTCGTTCGGCTATCGTGAGACCGTTGCGAAGCGGCCGGCGACGTCGTGGTCGGGGACCTCGCAGACGAGCGTCCCGACCTCGTGTTCCAGGAGAGCCCAATCGAGCCGCGAGCGCTGCTTCTCCACGACGCCGATCGCGTCTTCGAGATCCCGATCGCGGGTCGCGAGCACCTTGAGCAGGATGTAGTCCTCGGGCGTCGTGACCCGGATCTCCTGGGACCGGAGCGGGCCGACGACGGCCCTGTCGATGACGGTCGAAGCGAACCGCGCGGAGCGGGGGCGGACGAGGTCCACGGTGTTGAGCTCGCTGCCGCCGACCAGTGTCAGGCGGCTCAGCGTGCAGCCCCCGAAGCGCACGTCGGCGAACGCCTCCAGGGCGTCGAAGCCCGCAGCCACCAGCGCCGCGCGGGCCTCGGCGCACGACAGGGTGGACACGGCCAGGTCGGCGTCGTGCGTCTCCCGCGGCCGTCCGTACATGGCCCCGACCAGGCCGCCGTACGCCGCGAACCGCAGGCCGGCCCGCTCGAACGCCGCCTGCACCGCGAGCAGGACGGCGACGGGATCAGTGAGGTCGATGCTCACGGCGTTCCTGACGGAGGGCCATCAGGTGGTCGCCCAGCGCGGCCAGCTCGAGGGTCGAGCGGCGCAGCTTCGTCACCAGGAGGTCCGCTCGTCGCAGCATCTCGGCGAGTTCGTCCCGCGACAGTTGCACGAAAGGCAGTGTATCTCACGCCTGCTGCCGGCCGACCACGCCCGACAGGAACTGGAACCCGTTGACAGCGGACCTGCTGCGGCACCATGATAGCGAATAAAAGGCGAAAATACACGGAGGCCCGCAGCCATGTCCGCCACCACCGCTCTCTCCGAAGAGGCCCTGCCGTCCCTGGACGGATTCCGATGCCGGGCAGAGCCCGTCGCGGGTCCCCGGGGCTGGGCGGAGGAGCGAAGCGACGGAGCCCAGCGGCCCGAGCGACGGGATTCACTCCCGGCGCGAGCCGCCATCGGTGCGCTGGCGCTCGACCCGGGCTCGCGCAAGGCGGCGTTGCAGGCACTGTTGCGGGCGAAGAAGCTGGAGCGCGAGGCGCCGCCGCTGCGCGGCGACGACCTGCGGCCGCGGCGGGTGTCCTCGGGGCTGCCCGAGATCGACCGCGTCGCGGGCGGCGGGCTGCCGCGGGGTGCCGTGTCCGAGTGCTTCGGGCCCGCCTCCTCGGGCCGCACCGGCACCGCGCTCGCGTTCGCCGCCCACGCGACGCGCGAGGGCGGGCTGGTCGCCTGGGTCGACCCCGGCGATCGGCTCGACCCCGCCTCCGCGGCCGGTGCCGGCGTCGACCTCGACCGCCTGCTGTGGCTGCGCGGTGGCGCGACGGCGGGCGCGCCTGACCGGCCGCGGCCCGGGCTGCCCGAGGCGCTCTCGGCGCTGGGCGTGCTGGCCGGCTCGGGCCTGTTCGACCTGGTCGTGCTCGACCTCGCCGGCGCGCCGGCGGCCGACGTGCGGCGCCTGCCCGCGGCGAGTTGGGTCAAGCTCGGGCGCGCGGTGGAATCGACGGCGTGCGCGGTGCTGCTGCTCGGCCGCGAGCACGTCGCGAAGAGCGCCCCGGGTGTGGCGCTACCGCTCGCGCCGTCCGTCCCGCGCTGGAGCGGCAGCGGGCCCGGCCGGTTGCTGCGCGGTCTCGACGCCAGCGTCGCGGGCGTCGCGAGCGCGCCGTCGTTCCACCTCGCCGCCGCCTTCGACTGAAGCGACGGCGATGTTCGCGGCGCTGCACGCCCCGGGCGCAGGCGCGCGGGCGGAAGAAATCGTCTCCCTGGCCCGCGCGTTCACGCCGCGGGTCGAAACGGCGCGGCCCGACCTCGTCGTGCTCTCGCTCGCGGGGCTCGGCCGGCTGTGGAAGGACCCGGCCGAGCTGGGCCGCGCGCTGCTCGCGGACGCGGCCGGCCGCGGCTTCGCCGACGCGCGGGTGGCGATCGCGCTCAGCCGCACCGCCGCCTGCACGCTGGCGCTGGCGAAGGCGGGCCTGACGCTGGTGGCGCCGGGCGGCGAAGCCGAGGCGCTGGCGCCGCTGCCGCTGCGCTGCCTCGAGCTCGACGACGAGACCCGCCGCGCGCTCGAGCTGTGGGGGGTGCGCACGCTCGGCGAGCTGCAGCGGCTGCCGGCGGTCGGCCTCTCGCAGCGGCTCGGCCAGCACGGGCCGCGGCTGCGGCGGCGCGCGCGCGGCGAAGACGAGCGGCCGCTGGCGCCGGAAGCGGCGCCCGACGTGTTCGAGGCCTCGCTCGACGTCGAGTGGCCGGTCGAGGGGCTGGAGCCGCTGTCGTTCCTGCTCGCCCGCGTGCTCGACGCGCTGTGCCGCGGCCTGCGCGCCCGCGGCCGCAAGGCGATCGAGCTGACGCTGGCTCTCTCGCTTGCGGATGGCCGCCGGGACGAGCGCGCCTTGCGGATGGCGGCGCCATCGGCCGAGCCGAAGGCGTGGCGGGCGCTGCTGCTGCTCGACCTCGAGGCGCGGCCGCCCGGCGCCGCCGCGCTCGGCGTGCACGTGAAGGCGCTGCCGACGCCGGCGCGGGCGGTGCAGTTCTCGCTGCTCGACCCCGCCCAGCCCGCGCCCGAGCGGCTGGCCGAGACGCTGGCCCGGCTGGCGCCGTTCACCGCGTCCGGACGCGCGGGCGCCCCGCAACTGCGCGACAGCCATCGCCCCGACGCCTTCGTGCTCGGCCCCTTCGCGCCGGGGCCCCTCGACGCCGCGCGCCGCATCCGCGCCCCGCTGTGGGCGAAAGCGGCGCTGCGCGCGCTGCGGCCGCCGGTCGCTGCCGAAGTCGCGCAGGAACGCGGCGCGCCGGTGCGCGTCGACTCGGCCGTCGTGCGCGGCGCGGTGAGCGATCGCGCCGGCCCGTGGCGCGCGTCCGGCGACTGGTGGGACCAGGCCTGGAGCCGCGAGGAGTGGGACGTGGCGGTGGCGGGCGGCGTGTGGCGGATCTTCCGCGACACCCTGCGCGGCGGCTGGTACGTCGAGGGCGAACTGGACTGACCGCGTCGCCGCCTGTTGTAGCTTTGGCGCGCATGTCCGCGGTCGCCCCGCCCGACGAACAAGCAGCGCGCGTGGAGCCCGTCCCCCGCGCGTGGCTGATGTCGTCCGCCCTGATGCACGGCTTCGGCCGCCTGCTCTTCGCGGTCTCGGGCTGGACGATCGTCGGGCACAAGCCCGACCTGGCGAAGTACGTGCTGATCGCGGGGCCCCACACCTCCAACTGGGACGCGCTGTGGCTGATCGGCGCGGCGGGCGTCGAACGGATGAAGGTCTGCTTCCTCGCCAAGCGCTCGCTGTTCGTCGGTCCCCTCGGCGTGTTCCTGCGCGCGCTGGGCGTGATCCCGCTCGACCGCGGGCAGCACCACCACCTCGTGGAACGCGCCGTCGACTGGATGCGCCGCGCCGACCGTTTCAGCATCGGCATGTTCCCCGAGGGCACCCGCCGCAGGACCGAGGGCTGGCGGACGGGCTTCTACAGGATCGCGCTGCTCGCGGAGGTCCCCGTGGCGCTCGTCTACCTCGACTACCGCAAGCGCGAGATCGGGATGTTCCCCGAGCTGTTCCACCCGACCGGCGACCTCGAGCGCGACTTCGCCCGGCTCCGCGAGCTGTACGAGCCGTGCGTCGCCGCGCGGCCGCAAGGCTGCAGCCCCGTCGTCCCCCTCCACAACCACGACGAAGCTCCGTGACCCGTCGACCGCGCGGCGCTGTGAGCCCGCAGCCTCCGGGCGCCAGGCGTTTGCGGGCGCGCGTCCCGCGCGTGTAGCGTGCGCGTCGCATGACCGCACCGCCGCGCCGCCGCGAGCGGCTCCTGGGCGTCATCGTCTTCGCGCTGACGAGCCTCGCGCTGCTGCTCGTCGCCGAGATCGGGGTGCGGCTGCTGGGACTCGCGCCCGAGCGCTTCGCCAACACCGCGCGGGTGATCTCGCCGCGCAAGGACGTGCTGCTCGACGGCTACCCGACCAACCCGCGCGGCTACTTCGACCTCGACCTGCGCGACCCCGCCGTCCGCGAGCGCTTCCGCTCGCTGGCGCCGCGCAGGATCGACAAGATCGCGCTACGCGCGCCGTGGGTCGTCGAGTGCCGCTACAACTCGTTCCGCTTCCGCGGGCCGGAGCCGGGGCCGAAGGAGGCGGGCCGCGCTCGCGTCGTGGTGGTCGGCGACTCGTTCACGGAAGGGCAGGGTGTCAAGGAAGCGGACACCAGCCCGCGCCAGCTCGGCGCGCTGCTCGAGGCGCGGGCCCCGGGCCGCTTCGAGGTGATGAACGCCGGCCGCCGCGCCCACGATCTGCCCGAGCTGCTGCAGGTCTTCGAGGACGCGCTGGCGCTCGCGCCCGACATCGTGGTCTACGCGATGGTGCTCAACGACGGTGCCCGCTCGCCGGAGTTCCAGGCGCGGCAGAACTACGTCAACGACTGGATCCTCGACCGCCGGCGCGTGCTCGAAGACGCGGACGACGCGGCCCCGCCGTCGCCGCTCTCGCCGCGGCTGTGGTGGCTCGCGCGCGACGCGTGGGAGGGCTGGCGCATCTCGCGCGAGACCGCGCGCTGGTACCGCGACATGTACGGAGCGGCCAACGCGGGCGGCTGGCAGCAGACCCGCGACGCGATCGCCCGCATGGACCGCGAGACCCGCGCGCGCGGCGGGCGCTTCCTGGTCGCGCTGTGGCCGCTGCTGGTCGGGCTCGACGGGCGCTACCCGTTCGAGGAGCAGCACGCCGCGATCGGCGCCTTCTGCAAGGCGGCGGGCGTCGAGTTCCTCGACCTGCTGCCGGCGCTGCGCGGCCAGCGCCCCGCCCACCTGTTCGTCCACCCGGTCGACATGCACCCCAACGAGAAGGCGCAGCGGCTCGCGGCCGAGGCGATCGCCCCGCTGCTGCTTCGCTAGTGTGTGCCGGGGCTTAGACTCCCGGTCCATGCGCTACCGCGGCCACGTCCTCTCCACCCTGTGCCTGCTGTCGGCCCTCGCCGCCTCGCCCGCCCTCGCCCAGCCGGCCCCGATGTCGGCCGCCGAGAAGCAGAAGCGGATCGACACCGAGAAGGAACTTCAGTCGCTCGCGATCGTGGAGCGCAAGCTGCTCGTCCCGATGCGCGACGGGGTGCGCCTCGCGACCGACGTCTACCGGCCGAAGGACGCGACCGGCCCGGTTCCGGTCGTGTTGTCGCGCACGCCCTACAACTTCAACTTCTGGGACGTGCGCAACGGCGTGCCGCGGGACATGAGCGTGGCGCTCGAGGCCGTCAAGCGCGGCTACGCCTACGTCGTGCAGAACGAGCGGGGCCACTTCTTCTCCGAGGGGAACTACGACATCCTCGGCGCCCCGGTCACGGACGGATACGACATGCTCGCGTGGCTGAAGGCGCAGCCGTGGTCGAACGGCAGGGTCGGCACCACCGGCTGCTCGTCGACCGCGGAGTGGCAGCTCGCGGTGGCGGCCCAGGGTCACCCGGCGATGGGCGCGATCAACGTGCAGGGCTTCGGCGCCGGCGTCGGCCGCGTCGGCCCCTACTACGAGCAGGGCAACTGGTACCGCGGCGGCGCGGTGCAGATGCTGTTCATCACCTGGCTCTACGGCGAGCAGAACCAGGTGCGGCCGATGTTCCCGCCCGACACCCCGCGCGAGGACCTGATCCGCGCGTCGCGGCTGTTCGACCTGGCGCCGCAGATGCCCCCGGTCGACTGGGACAAGGCGCTGCGCCACCTGCCCGTGCAGGACATCCTGAAGGCCGTCGACGGGCCGCGGGGCATCTTCGCCGACGCGATGCCGGTCGACACCGGCGGCCGCATGATCCAGCGCACGCCGAACGACCCCGCCTGGTACGAGGGCGGGCTGTGGCACGACGACATGCCGCTCGACGTGCCGGGGCTGTGGTTCATGTCCTGGTACGACGTCTCGGTCGGGCCCAACCTGGCGGCCTTCGACCACGTCCGCCGCAACGCGAAAGGCGAGGTCAAGGACCAGCAGTGGGCCGTGATCGCGCCAGTGGCCCACTGCGCCTACACGCGCGCCAGCGCCGACACCATGGTTGGCGAGCGCAGCATGGGCGACGCGAGGCTCGACTACAAGGAGATCGTCTACGGCTTCTTCGACCGCTTCCTGAAGGGCGAGAAGAGCGAGCGGCTCGAGAAGTTGCCGCGCGTCACCTACTTCACGATGGGCTCGAACCGGTGGCAGAGCTCGGACACCTGGCCGCCGGCGGGCGCGACAACGAAGACCTTCTATCTCGCGAGCGGGGGCCGGGCGAACTCGCTCTACGGGGACGGCGCGCTCGCCGCGAAGCCGCCGCGCTACGCCCCGCCCGACACCTTCGTCTACGACCCCGCCAACCCGGTGCCGTCCCACGGCGGCAACGTCTGCTGCACCGGCAACGCGGTGCAGGCCGGCTCCTTCGACCAGCGGCGGAACGAGTCGCGCGCGGACGTGCTCGTCTACACGTCGGAGCCGTTCGCGGAGGGGCTCGAGCTGTCGGGCCCGATCACGCCGACGCTCTACGTCTCGTCCGACGCGAAGGACACCGACTTCACGGTCAAGGTGCTCGACGTGTACCCCGACGGCCGCGCCTTCAACCTCGACGAGTCGATCCAGCGCATGCGCTACCGAGACGGCTACGACAAGCCGCTCGCGTGGATGAAGCAGGGCGAGATCTACGAGGTGACGCTGCAGCCGCTCAACACCAGCAACTACTTCGCGCCCGGCCACCGGCTACGGATCGAGGTGTCGAGCAGCAACTTCCCGCGTTTCGACCGCAACCTCAACACCGGCGGCAACAACTACGACGAGGTGCAAGGCGTGGTCGCGCGCAACGTGGTCCACCACTCGGCGAAGTACCCGTCGCGAGTGACGGTCACGGTCGTCCCGGCGCGCTAGTCGCGCGTGTCCAGGGCCCGGGTGCCTCTGCGCCTCCAGCGGCTCATCGAGCCGTCACGGTGGGGCGCCCGGCGACGACGCTGAACGTGAACTCGTAGTCGAGGAAGATGGGGATCGGCTCCTGCTTCCAGCCCGGCGGCAACGTGGTGCCATCGGACAGCGGCGGCCGTGGCACTCGGGTGGTGCGGAAGGCGGGGGCGTAGCGCCAGCGCGAGACCGCGGCGTGGACGGCCCCGGTCAGCGCGGTCGCGCAGCGATCTCCCGGCGGCATGGGTGCGAGGTCTTCCGAGCCACTCACGTTGCCATCGGCGCCGACGAACACGCGCACCCGGTACGCGCCCCCGCCGCACCCCGCCTTCAGGGCGTACGGCGGGAACGTCGGCAGCGCGTTGTCCTCGCTCGCGTAGACAGGGGTGACCTCGGCTCGTTCGACTGAAGCGGGACCGGGAGCGTCCGGCGGTGGCAGCAGTGCGCGGGCGCTCGTGCGCCCCTCCCGGTCCGGACTTTGGGGAGGCTGCACCGTCGCCCGTGCGCAACCCACCGTCGCCAGCGTCCACGAGACGCCGATCGCGAGGGCACCGTGAGGCGCGCGGCCGAGCATGGGACCGTGCCAGCTTGGCAGGCCGCTTCCTCGCGGACAACCGGAGCAGCCGTCGGCTCGAAGTCCGCAGGCTGACCGCCTCGTCGGTTTGCGTGCGCGAGGCGAGTAGCAAGCCGGTACGGAGCGCTGTGCTTCCTACTCGTGCCTGAGAGCTTCGGAGGGCGCGATGGCGAGCGCCCTCCTCACGGGCACGAACGCCGCAGCCAGAGCGACGGCGAACAGCGCCGGGAACACCATCGCGAAGGCCACCGGGTCCCGAGGCGTCACCCCGTACAGCAGCCGCTCCATCAGATGGCTGAGCGCCAGGGCGCTGGCCAGGCCGAGGGTCAGGCCGACGGCCATGTCCCGTGCGATCTGGCCGAGGACCAGGCCGACGATACCGCCTCGATCGGCGCCCAGCGCGACGCGCACGCCGATCTCGCGCGTGCGGCGGCTGACGGTGTACGACAGCACGCTGTAAAGGCCCAGTGTGGTCAGGAGCACGGCCGCGCCCGCGAACAGGAGCATGACGGTGGTGATGAAGGCGGTCTCTCGGCGGTCCTCCGCCATGCTCGCTTCCATCGACGAGACTTCGAGGATCGCGCGCGAGGGGTCGATGGCTCGCAGGGAGTCGCGCAGTTGGCGGATGACGACATCGCGGTCGCCCCGCGTCCGCAGGAAGACGTTGAGGCTCGCCATCGGAAGCTGGTCGAGCGTGAGGTAGCAGTCTCGCGACAACTGTCCGTGAGTCCGCCCCACACCGCGCATCCGCGCGTCGGACACGACCCCGACCACGGTGCGCCATCCGCGGCCCGTGACGTCGACCATCCGTTTGCCGAGGGCGTCCTGGCCCGGCCACAGGCTCCGCGCGAGGGTCTCGCTCACGACCACGCTGGGAAGGGCATCCGCATGGTCCCTCCTGTCGAGCATGCGTCCCGCGACGAGACGCAGCCCGACGCGTTCCAGCGCCCTTGGGGTCACCGTGTGGTACCAGGTGTGCAGGCCCTCGAACGAGGGGTCCGACTCGCGGCCTTCGGGGACCGCCAGGAATGACCACGTGCTGTTGCCCGGCCGCCTCGGCCCCCAGAGCCCCGAGTCGGTGACCCCGGGGAGAGCCGCGACGCGCTTCTCCAATTCGTCGTAGAAAGCACGGGCCTGATCGTCCTCGGCGTAGCGGGGGCCGTCCAGCAACAACTCCGCATAGATCAGGCCCTCCGTGTCGAAGCCATAGTCCGTGTGCGCGAGCTCGTAGAGGCTGCGCAACACCAGGCTGGCCCCCGCCAACACCGCCACGCTGAGGCCGACCTGCGCGACGATCAAGCTGCGGCGCAGGAGCTGCCGCTCGGGGCCGCCTGCGCTCCCGGTCCCGGCCGGGCGCAGGACGTCGTGGAAGTCGAGCCTGCTGCTCCGCAACAAGGGCACCAGGCCGAACAGCAGAGTGGTGGCCAGCGCGAGCGCCAGGGTCGCCACGAATACGCTGGGGTGGATGCTGACGTCGGCGAAGCTGTACATGTTCAGCGGATTGCCCGCGAACACGATCCGGGTACCGAGGTAGGCCAGGCCCAGCCCCGTGGCGCCTGCCGTCAGCGTCAAGGCCACGCCCTCGGCCAGGGCCTGGGCCACGACGCGGCGACGCGCCGCACCCAGCGCCATGCGCACGGCGAACTCGCGCGAACGCTCGAGGAATCGCGCCAGGAGCAGGAGCGTGACGCTGGCGCAGCTCGCGGCGAAGACCAGCGCGGAGGCAATTCCCAATATGGCCACGACCTCGTTCAGCCGGCCGAAGCCGCTGCGCAGGTCTGCGAACGACGTCACCCGGGCCTCGATGCCGGCATTGGTCTCGGGATGCTCCTGCTGGAGGGCGAGCGACAGGGCGCGCATCCTGTGCCTGCTCGAGGCTGACCTCCTTGCGCAGGCGTCCGATGGCGATGGACGTCCGGGTCCTCCGATCCTCCGTCACCCCGGGCCCCATTCCCACCGCTGCGTTCCGGTACGGGACCACGACATCGAGCGGCTCCCGCAGCAGCCATCGCGTCCGAGGTGACATGACCCCGACCACGGTGTGCAGGCGACCTCCCAGGTTGATCGTCTCGCCCACGACGGCGGGGTCCCCGCCGAGGGCGGACTGCCAGAGCCCGTGGCTCAGGACGACGACCGGGTCGCCCGAGGGCGGCCGGTTGTCCTCGTCCGAGAGGCGCCGCCCGTGGGTGATGTCGACGCTGAGCACGTCGAAGAAGTAGGGATCCGCGTAGGTCACCCTGACCCGCTGCGCCCCGTCGCGCCGGACGATCGTCGAGTTCGCGATCGTGTAAGCAGCCAGCCCCTCGAAGAACGGCTGCCCTCCGGCGGCCCAGTCCCGGATGTTCAGGTACGACGTCGCCTCGCGCTCGTGGATCGGCTCGGGGCCTTGCCGCCACAGCACGACGATGCGTTCCGGGTCGTCGTACGGCACCGCGCCCAGGTAGACGGATTGAGCGAGGCTTGCGATCAGGGTCACGAACCCGATCCCGATGGCGAGGATCACGACGACCAGCGTCGTGAACGTCGGTTGCTTCACGAAGGACCGCAGCCCGTAGAGCACGTCGCGTCCCATCCGTTACCCTCCCGCGGTTCCTGAGCGCTCCTATTAGGCCGTCGCCTCGCCGAGCGGCAAGTGAATTGATGTGACTGCCAATGCCTTGGAGGGCGTCCTGGGGGTTGGACAACAGGCGAATCACCCTGTCGCGGTGACGCTCGCGGTCGTGTCGGCGGAGCGGAAGTGAGTACCGCGCGTCAGAACTCCGCGGCCACCTGCTCGGCAGTGAGCGCGTGACCGCGGGCGTTCAGGTGGCCGGTCCCGTCGACCGCGAAGTCCTTCCAGTCGAGCCCCTGCGCGCGGTAGGCGTCGGCCAGCCACAGCGAGCGCAGCCCCTCGCGTGTGAAGCGTTCGCGCAGTGCCCTTTCCCACGCCGGCGCCTCGCCCTGGTACGAGCGCCGCGTGGGGTGGGCGACGACCAGCAGCGACGCTCCGATCTCCGCGCCACGCTCGCGGACGCGCAGCAGCAGGCGCGTGGCCAACTCGACGAGCGGTTCGGGCCGCGCCAGCAGCGCGTTCGACGTCGTCTGCCAATGCTCCTCCTGCTCGCTCGCGGTCTGCGCGGCGCCGCGGCGGAACAGAACGTTCCACAGCACCGAGCGCTCGGCGAGCCACACGCCCGCGCGCCGCGAGGTGCTCAGCTCGATCGCCTCGCGGCGCAGCCGCAGCGCGCCGCCGGCGCCCAGCTCGAAGCGCGGCTTGGGGTGGGCGCGGCTGTAGAGGAAGGCGTCCAGCGCGTTGTCGACGAGGTCGTTGGCGAGGCAGAAGCCGACCACGATCACGTCGGGCCGGTACCCGAGGCCCTCGCGCTCCAGGCGCAGCAGCTCCTGGTCCGTGCCGAAGCCGGGCACCGCCAGGCTCACCACCTCGAGTCCGGGCCGCGCCAGCTTCTCGGGCCAGCTCTCGCCGTCGGCGACGTCCATGCCGAAGGCCACCGAGTCGCCGAGCACCAGGACCCGGCGCGGTCCGCCGGGCGTGCGCTCGCGCGGCACCCGCGGCCCGCGGTTGCCGTCGGCGTTGACCGAGACGCAGCCGGCGGCGGGGCACAGCCGGATGCCGGGCCGCAGCGCCCATCCGTAGTGCGGCGAGAACACGTGCAGGCAGCCCATCATCTCGTCGGCGCGGGCCTGCGGGCAGGGCGAGGGGGAGACCAGGCGCGCGACGCCTTCGGCCGCCAGCAGCAGCGCGGGCACGACCAGGCTGGCGCCGGTGGCGAGCAGGAATTCGCGCCGCATCGCGCGGACTATACGGAAGCCGGCGCCCGCGCGGGCACCAGCCGCACGACGCAGACGAGGCGTCCGAGCGCGTTGAGCGGCGTGTTGGCCTTGCCGACCAGCGGCAGCGCCAGCAGCGCCGCGACCCGGTCGAGCGGCAGGCCCGCCTGGGAGGCGACGAAGGCGAGCATCACGAAGCCGCCGCCGGTGACCGGCGGCGTGGCGATCGCGGCGATCGTCGCGACCAGCGCTACGGCGCCGAACTCGCCCACCGTCGCCTCGCGGCCCGAGAGGGCGAGCGTCGCGACCGACAGCGCGCCGAGGAACGCCGCGGTGCCGGCCTTGCACACGTTGGCCCCCAGCGAGAGCGCGAACGCCGCCGCGGCGGGGTCGCGCCCCAGCCCCGCTTCGGCCGCGCGCTGCTCGACCGGCAGGCTGGCCGCGCTGCTGCCGGTGGCGAAGGCGGTGACCAGCGCCTCGCGCGCGGCGACGACCAACGCCCGTGGCGAAGGAGCGAGGGCCAGCAGCAGCAGCGCCACCACCGCCTGCGCCGCGTAGACGGCGACGAGCGCCACGCCGAGCCGGCGAGCTGTGTCGAGGCTCGCATTCCCGACCGCGACGGCCACCAGTGCGAAGACGCCGAGCGGGAGCAGCCACAGGGCGGCCTGCAGCGCGCGATCCGTGAGCGCGTGGAAGCGGCGGAACGCGCTCCGGAGGGCGGCGGCCGGTCCGATCCGCTCGCGCCACGCGGAGGTCGCGAGGGCGAGGGCGAGCGATGCCAGCAGCGCGAGCGGGATCGAGTGATCGAGCGTCAACCCGTCCGCCCAGCCCGCGAGCAGCGGTCGAGGAACGACGGCGGGACCGGCGGCCCCGCTCGCGGGCGCGGGCGTCGCCGCGAAGTCGAAGAGGAGCCCGGCGACGGCGGCGCCAGTGGCCGTCGCCGCCAGCGCGAGCAACCCGTACGCGGCGGCGAGTCGCAGGCCGAGGCCGCCGAGCCGGCGCAGCGACACGCCGCCCACGCCTTGCAGAATCGAGGCGACGACGACGGGGACGGCCAGCACCTTGAGCAGCACGAGCTGGGCCTCGGCGAGCGGCTGCAGCACGGCAGTGCGCGGGCCGGCCATCGCGCCGGCCGCAGCCCCCAGCAGCAGGGCGAGCAGCAGCGCCCGGCCCGTCGTCGTGGTGTCCGCTTCCCGCACCCTGGCGAGCTTGAGCGAGACGCCGGCCGCGCACAAGCCGTGCGCAGCGGGGGGGACGCTACACTGCGCGGCGATGTCGCCTCGGCACCTGCTCGCCCTGCTCGCCCTGCCGCTCGCCACCTGCGCCGGGTCTCCGCCCACCTCCGCGCCGGGCATCGAGTTCGTCGTGTTCGTCGACGACGACGGCGACGGCCGGCTCGGGGCGGCGGAGATCGCGCGCGTTCCAGGCGTGGCGCTGGTGGCCAATGGCGAGCGGTGGGTGAGCGGATCGGACGGCCGCGCGACGCTGCGCGCGGCGCCCGGCACGCCGCTCGGCATCGATCCTGCGACGCTGCCGCCGTACCACCGGGCGCCGGCGGCGCTGGTCGCGGGCTCGGCGCCACTCGCCGTGCCGCTCGCCCTCCCGATCGGCTCCAACCGACCCGGCGTCTACCTCGCGTTCGGCGACTCGATCACGGAAGGGCACAACTTCGAGGGCGACGCCGCGTACCTGCCGTTCCTGGAGGCGAAGCTGCGCGAGCGCTTCGGCCGCGCGACGCTCGTCAACCGCGGCGTCGGCTCGCAGAAGTCCGACCAGGGCGCGGCGCGGATCGAGGCTACGCTGGCCGAGGTGAGGCCGGCCTTCACGCTCGTGATGCTCGGCACCAACGACTGGACCAAGAAGCCGTGCAACCGCGTCGAGAAGCTGGAGACCACGTGCTTCACGCTGCCGAGCCTGCGCGCGATCGTCGCCGCGGTGCGGGCGGCGGGCAGCCTGCCGGTGCTGGCGACGGTGCCCCCGGTCAACGTCGGCGCGTCGGCCCTGACCCCGCCGCAGCGCCGCGACTGGGTGGAGGCGTTCAACCAGCGGCTGCGGGCGTGGGCCCGCGCGGAACGCCTCCCGCTGGCCGACACCGAGGCGGCCTTCGCCCGCGACGGCGGCGGCGCGGCGCTGTTCTTCGACCACCTCCACCCGAGCGCGCGCGGCCAGCAGCGGATCGCCGACGCCTTCTACGAGGCCCTCGTCATCCCGCTGCGCTAGCGAGCCGCGCGCGGATGGCGCCCAGGTAGCCGCGCACGTCGACGATCGCGGCGGAGAGCGCCTCGTGCACGAGACCCGGGTCGAGGTCGTCGTACTCGTGGGCGATCCGGTTGCGAAGCCCGGCGCACGGCGCCAGCCGGCGCGCGAACCCTGGATCGAGGACGCCGACCCGGCCGAGCGCCAGGAAGGAATCGAAGTAGTCGCGCGGCGGCGACTGCCCCGACTCCACGACCAGGTGGAAGTTGACGTCCACCATGCGCCCGATCATCCGCTCGAGGTAGCGCTCGGCCAGCGTTTCGTCGATCTCGGAGGCGAGGTAGGCCGCGCGCCCCTTGGCCGCCAGCGGCTCCAGCCTCGCCAGGTCCTCGGCGATCAGCACGAGCTTGCGGTTGACGAGCTCGACGTCGATCACCGCGCACCTCCGCGGGCGGCGACGAAGCGATCGACGTGATCGCCCTCGTGGCGCAGGTAACGCCGGAAGTCGTGGTAGCGGTGGAACGCATACAGCCGCAGCTTCGCGAAAGCCCGCGGGTCGCCGGCGATCAGCCGGCCGTGGCCGAGGACGCGGTCCAGGAACAGGGGGTCGGCGTGGTTGAGCACGGCCAGGTCGACGCGTTGCCCCGGGAAGGCCTCCGCCAGCGCGGCCTCCAGTTCGCTCCGCTCGCGCAGCGATGGCGCGCCGTCGAACAGGGCGGCCAGGTCGAGATCGCTTCGCGCGTGCGTCGTGCCCCGCACCGTCGAGCCGTGCTGCACCAGGACCGACACCCGGTGACGCCGCGCGAGGGCGTCGAGCTCCGTGCGCTCCATGACCCGATCAGTATAGGGGGCGGATCGTTCAGCGGCCCGAAGTTGCGGCCAGCTCGCGGACCCAGGGGGCGAGGCGGTCGGCGGCGAGGCCGTGGGCCGTGCCGTTGGGGTGGCGGTCGACCGGGTGGACCCAGAGCGACTCGGGGGCGCGGCCCGCGAACGCGGGCAGCAGGTCGAGGAAGGGGATGCCCATCGCCGCGCAGAACGCGCGGATCGTCTCGTGGGTCTGCGCGAAGGGGTAGGCGCCGTCGGTGCCGACGAGCAGCGGCCACAGCGCGATCGCGAAGCTGCCGCCTTCGGCGCGCACGCGGTCGCGCATCTCCACGATCAGCGCCTGGCTGCGGCGCCAGCCCTCGGCGTTGGGCTCGGCGTACATGTCGCGGTACCACTGCGCCGTCTCGCGGCCCACGCGCGCCGCCTCGAGCCGCTCGGCGAAGAACGTGAACAGCCGCGGCCGCCACCTCGCCGGCTCGGCGGCCGCCGGCGCGTCGCCGCGCTCCATCGCGGCGCGGTCTAGGATCCAGTCGTCGAGGTGCTTCGTCCGCGCCTGGAACGCGGGCGAGCGCACCGCGTCGTTGAGCACCATGCCGTAGACGACGACGTCGGGCTGCAGCAGGAGTGCGTCGCCGAGCAGGTCGCGGATCTCCAGCAGGTCGTAGCCGCGGCGCCCGCAGTTGAGCACCTCGACCGGCGCACCTTCGCGCTGCAGCCGCAGGTGGGTCGCGCGCGGATAGGCGTCGTCCTCGCGGGCGCCCATGCCCTCCGTGAACGAGTCGCCGATCACCGCGACGCGCGCGTGGTCGGCCGGCTTCGCGGCGAACTCGGGGCCCCGGAAGCGCCGCGAGTTGGTGCGGCGTTCGACCGCGAACGGCGTGAAGCGCGCCGCCTCCTCCACGCGGCGCACGCCCAGCGCCCGGTAGCGCTCGCGGGTCGCGGCGTCGCGCAGGTCGACGTCGAGCTCGCCGTGGGGGTCGTCCGGGTAGGCGTCGAGCAGGATCGTGCGCTTGCCGTTGGCGATCCGCCGCGGGTGCTCGTGGCGCTCCGGGCCGGCGGCCAGCAGTCGCAGCCCGGCCTCGGCCGTGCCCAGCGCCAGCACGAGGCTGAAGCCGGCCAGCGCGAGGTTGGGCAGCCAGGCACGGGCGCTGGTCATCGCGGGGAGTCTCCCACGACCGCGAGGCGCCCGCGTCGCCCGCGAGGGAGCCCGGACGCCGTCGGGCTACCATCCGGGAGGCACCATGGAGATCCTTCGTCGATGCGGGTCCTGATCGCGGGCGGGGCCAGGTCGGGGCCTTGATCGCGCGACGCCTGAGCCGCGAGGGCAACCAGGTCACCGTGGTGGACGCGAGCGAGGACCGCTGCCGCCAGCTCGAGTCGTCGCTGGACGTGCGAACGGTGGCCGGCTCGGCCGCGCAGGTGACGACCCTGCGGCGGGCGGGCGCCGCCGAGTCCGACCTGCTGATCGCGGCCACCAACATCGACGAGATCAACGTCCTCGCCTGCCTGATCGCCCACGTCGAGTCGAAGACGCTTCGCAAGGTCGCGCGCCTCCGCACCCACGAGGTCGAGGAGTGGAAGCAGGTGCTGGCCGGGGCCGGCGTCCAGCTCGACCTCGTGATCCACCCCGAGACCGACATCGCCGACCGGATCATGCGCGTCGTCGGGATCCCGGGCGTGTCCGACATCCTCGAGTTCGCGGACGGCCGCGTGCGGCTGTTCGGCATGAACGTCGAGCCCGACTCCTGGCTCGCCGGCAAGCGGCTCGACGAGGTGGCCCGGGCGGGACCGCCCCGCGACTCGCTGGTCGCGATGGTCTTCCGCGGCTCGCAGGTGATCATCCCGCACGGCGCCGAGGTGCTGCGCGAGGGCGACCACATCTACGTGGTGGCGACGCGCGACAACATCCACCAGGTGCTCCCCTTCATGGGCCTGCGGGCCGGTGACGAGCTGCGCCGGGTGTTCATCCTGGGCGGCAAGCAGATCGGCATCCTGGTCGCGCAGCGGCTGGAGGAGCTCGGGGTCAGCGTGAAGCTCTTCGAGCGCGACGCCGCGCGCTCGGAGCGGATCGCCGCCATCCTCCACAAGGCCGTGGTGGTGCAGGCCGACGGGACCGACCAGGGGGTGCTGCAGGAGGCGCACGTCGAGGGCGCCGACGCCTTCCTGGCGCTGACCAACGACGACGAGGACAACATCATCGCCTCGCTGCTGGCGCGCCGCATGGGAGTCAAGAAGGTCGTGGCGCTGATCAACCGGCTCGACTACCTGCCGCTCGCCCAGCGCCTCGGCGTCAACGCCACGGTGAGCCCGCGGCTGGCAGTGGTGGACCGCGCGCTGCAGTTCGTGCGCAAGGGCCGGGTGATGTCGGTCACGACCTTCCGCGAGGAGGAGGCCGAGGCGCTCGAGCTGGAGGCGGGCGAAGGCAGCCGGTACGTCGGCAAGCCGCTGCGCGACCTGCGCTTTCCGCGCGGGACCCTCGTCGGGGCCATCGTCCGCCCGGACGGCCAGGTGAGCGTGCCGCGCGGCGACGAGGTGATCCGGCCCGGGGATCGCGTGATCTTCTTCGCCCTCGAGAGCCTGATCCCGCGGCTCGAGTCCGCGTTCCTGGCCACCGGCCGGGCGCGCGCGTGATCCGATACGCCGGCGTCGCCCACGTCCTCGGCCAGTTCCTGCTCGCCCTCGCGGCGACCCTGCTGTTCCCGCTCGGCTGGGCGCTCGCCTTCGGCCAAGCCGGCGCCACGCACTTCGCGCTCAGCGCGCTGGTGACGGCGCTGGCCGCGCTCGCCCTGGTGACGGGGCTGGAGCGGCCGGCGCGCGACCTGGACCAGCGCGAGGGCCTGCTGCTGGTGATCGCGACGTGGTTCGCCGTCGCGGCGTTCGGCGGGCTGCCCTTCTACTTCTCGCCGGCCTTCTCCGGTCTCACCGACGCCTTCTTCGAGGCCGCCTCCGGCTTCACGACGACCGGGGCGACGGTGCTCGCCGACGTCGAGGTGCTGCCCGAGCCGCTGCAGCTCTGGCGCTGCTTCACCCACTGGCTGGGCGGCATGGGCGTGGTCCTGCTCGGCATCGCGATCCTGCCGCTGGTCGGGCACGGCGGCATGCAGCTCTACCGGGCGGAGTTCTCCGGCGCCAAGTCGGAGAAGCTCAAGCCGCGCATCGCCGAGACCGCGGTCTCGCTGTGGAAGCTGTACTTCGCGCTGACCGTCGCGCAGGTTGTCGCACTGCGCTGGGCGGGGCTGTCGACCTTCGAGGCGCTGTGCCACGCGTTCTCGACGCTGGGCACCGGCGGTTTCTCCACGCGCACGGCCTCGGTGGCCGGCTTCCGCTCGCCGCTCGTCGAGTACATCATCGTCGTCTTCATGCTGCTGGCGGGCGCCAGCTTCATCCAGCACTACCGGCTCTGGGTCGAACGCCGTCCGCGGGCGGTGTGGGCGGACTTCGAGGTGCGCGGCTACATGCTGATCGCCGGCGGCGCGACCGCGCTGGTCGCCTTCGTGCTGGCGGTCGGCGAGCGCTACTCGCCCGAGCACGCCTTTCGCGCGGCGCTGTTCCAGGTCAGCTCGATCCTGACCACGACCGGGTTCGTCACCGAGGACTTCGAGGCGTGGCACCCGCTGCCGCAGGGCCTGTTGCTGGCCCTGATGTTCGTCGGCGGCTGCACCGGCTCGACGGCCGGCGGGCTCAAGGTGAGCCGGCTGGTGCTGCTGGCCCGCGTCGTGAGCCGCGAGTTCAAGCGCATGGTCGAGCCGCGCGGGGTGTTCGCCGTCCGCCTCGGCGGCCAGGTCGTGGCCGAGCGCACGATCCAGAGCCTGCTCAACCTCGTGTACCTGGCCTTCGTCGTGTTCTGGGCCTCGGCGCTGGTGCTGACGGCGCTCGGCGTCGACGTGCTGACCTCGATCTCCGCGGTGGCCGCCTCGATGTTCAACATCGGTCCCGGGCTGGGCGCCGTCGGCCCGCTCGACAACTACGGCCACCTGCCTGCGCTCGGCAAGTGGGTGCTCGCGCTGTGCATGATCGCGGGCCGGCTCGAGTTCTACACGCTGCTCGTCATCCTGTCGCCGGCCTTCTGGCGCAGGTGAACGACGCTACGACAGCGCGGCGGATCGCGCCCGCTCGCGCCAGGCCTCGGCCTGCGCGCGGTGGTCGGCGAGGACCTCGGCTGGCATCTTCGCGAGCTGGCGCAGCGGCATGGCAAGGCGCACGTTGCGGGCGAAGCGCTCGTGGTGGCGCGCGAAGAAGTCCCAGTACAGGTGGTTGAGCGGGCAGGCGCCTTCGCCGTCGGAGCGCCGCGGATCGAAGCGGCAGCCTGCGCACAGCGAGGCGCCCATCTTGTGGACGTAGCGGCCGGAGGCGACGTAGGGCTTGGTCGCGAACAGCCCGCCGTCGGCGAAGGTGCCCATGCCGACCACGTTCGGCGTCACGACCCACTCGTAGGCGTCCGCGTAGGCGACCCAGAACCACTCGTTGAGCGCGCGAGGATCGACCCCGAGCAGGGTGGCGACGTTGGCGAGGACCATCAGCCGGGTGATGTGGTGGGAGTGGGCCCGGGCCTTCACCTGCGCCACGGTGAGGTCGAGGCAGCGCAGGCCCGACGCCGCGCCCCAGTACCAGGCGGGCAGCGGCAGTTCGGCCTGAAGCGCGTTGCGCTCGTGATAGTCGGGCGTCTCCTCGAAAACGTGACGCACGAACTCGCGCCAGCCGAGCACCTGGCGCACGAAGCCCTCCGCGGAGGCGAGCGGCGCATGCCCGAGGCGGTACCCGGCCTCGGCGCGGCGGCACAGGTCGAGGGGATCGAGCAGGCCCAGGTTCAGCGGGGCCGACAGCCGGGAGTGGAACAGCGCCGGCTCGTCCGCGTGCATCGCGTCTTCGTAGGGGCCGAAGTGGGGCAGCAGGCGGGCGAAGAAGTGCTCGGCCGCGCGCTCCGCCTCGGCGGCCGTCACCGGCCAGTCGAAGCCCGCGAGGTCGCCGAAGCGGCCGCTCGCGTAACGCTCGCGGACCAGGGCGAGCACCTCCTCCGTGACCGCGTCGGGCGCGAAGCGCGGGCGCGCCGGCACCGGCGGCGCGCCCTTCCACGGCTTGCGGTTCAGGGCGTCGAGGTTCCAGGTGCCGCCCGCCGGAGCGTCGCCGTCCATCAGCAGCCCGGTGCGCCGGCGCGCGGCGCGGTAGAAGGTCTCCAGCAGCCGCCGCCCGGGCCGAGGGAACACGCGGCGGTAGAAGGCGGCGTCGGTGGCGAAGAGCGTGTTCTCGCGCAGCGCCAAGAACGGCAGCCGCGCCACCGGCTCGCGCACCTCGCGCTCGGCCGGCGCCAGCGCCTCGATCGACGCGAAGCCCCAGCGCTCGCGGGCCTGCGCGAGCGCCCCGTCGTATCCCTGCTCCGAGAAGAAGTACCCGACCGGGTGCCCCTCGCGGGCGCGCTCCAGCGCGTGGTGCCGCTGCGCGGACAGCAGCAGCGCCAGCTTCTGCGGGTGGTACGGCCGCCGCGCCGGCTTCCACCCGGTCTCGACGTAGACGAGCGGCAGCTCGGCGGGCGGCACGCCGCGGAGCAGCGGGTGGCGCGGCGAGAGCTGGTCGAAGCCGACCCACACGGCGCGCCCCGGCGTCGCGTCGGGGCGGGGCCGGAAGCGCGCGATCTCGGCGAAGAAGCCCAAGGCTCAGCGGCCGCGCACGGACTCGATCGTCGGCAGCGACTCCACGTAGCGGTAGTACGGATCGAGCTTGAACTTCTTCGCGGTGTTGTCGGACGACATGTAGCGCAGCACGCCCAGCACCTTGCGCTCCGGCGCCCACGGCCGGTCGAACAGGCCGAAGCACCACAGGATCCCGGTCCACGAGTTGGGATCGCGGCCGTCGAGCGCGTACTTGTTGTTGAGATGGACGAGCGTGCGGTACGCCTCGTCGGGCGTGCGCGACCACTCGATCACCTTCTTGCCCCACAGCATGCGCAGGTAGTTGTGGATGGTGCCGGTCGCGACCAGTTCGCGCTGGGCGGCGTTCCACAGCGGGTCGTGGGTGGCGCCCGCCTCCCACTCCTCGGGCGAGTAGACGTGGGCGCGCGGGTCCGAGGCGTGAGCGCGCAGCGAGGCCCAGGCCCAGCCCGGCAGCGCCGACTCCAGCGCGGCGGTGTCGCGCCGGCGGTGCCAGTGCCACTGGAAGCCGACGTCGCGCCAGGTGATCGCCTCGTCGAGGAACGAGTTGACGTCGGCGTCGTCGCAGAAGAAGCCCTCGCGCTTGCCGCGGTTGTGCAGGCGCAGCTCGTGCACGTCCCAGTCGCCGGTCGTCCGCAGCGCCTTCTCGGCCACCTCCTCGATCGACAGGTGGCCGAAGTGCAGGTAGGGCGAGAGGCCGCTCGCGTGGCCGTCGGCGAGCGAGCGCGGCTGCGAGCGCTCGGTCGCGTAGCCTGCGATCCGGCGCCGCAGGAACTCGCCGAGCCGCTCGCGGGCGGCGGCGGCTCCGCCCGGCGTGCCCGCGACTGGCGGCACCCGTTCGTCGAACGGCAGCGAGGCGACGAAGGCGGCGAGGTCGCGCGGCGGCGTCCAGGTCGGGAACGGAGCGCCGACCCGTCTGGTGGCGATCTCGTCGAAGGCCGGCCGCGCCTTCGCGCGGTGCGGCCAGGCCTCGGCGAACGCCTTGTGGATGCGCGGGCGCAGGTGGGCGGCGGCCGAGATCGCCGCGCCCAGCAGCGACAGCGGCACCACGGAGTTGCCGTCGACCGCGAACACGCCGACGTCCGTGGCGCGGGCCAGCGCCTCCGACTGGCCCGGCACGACGAAGCACGGGTAGTCGTCGGTGACCACGACCGCCGCGCGCGCCGCCAGCCGGAGCAGCAGGCCGCGTCCGCTCTCGCGCGGCGTCTCCACGAACGGCCAGTAGTTGATCCGCCGCTCCTTCGCGACTGCGTGATTCGCGGCCATGCCCTGCAGGGCGAACGCGTGCAGGCGCGCACTGGCCCACGGGTAGCGCAGGCGCAGGCCCTCGTAGACGACCAGCGGCTTGCCCAGCTCGCGCGAGCAGCGCAGCGCGTAGTCGAGCGCGTGGTTGCGCTCGAGCCGGCGGTAGATCTGCATCCAGTACAGGACGTACTCGCCACCCGCGCGCAGTGGCCGTTCGTTGAGCCGGCGGAGCCGGGCCTGGTTGTAGCCCATCGCCCCCTTGTTATCACGACCGCGCTACAGTCTGGCGCGTGGACCTCCTCGCATGCCCGCAGTGCGGAGCGGCGCTCGAGGCGGCGCCTGACGAGGGCGCCACCCGCTGCGCGCACTGCGGATCCGGCCTGCGGGTGGTCGCGGTCGAGCGCCGCCACGAGTGGCTGATGCCGGCGCTCGGCGCCCGCGAGGCGCAGGCCGCGCTGCGTCGAACGCTCGCGGAGCGCGAGGCCGGGGGCGCGCCGGACGTCCAGGACTCGCGGCTCGTCTTCTTCCCGTTCGTCCGTCGCGACGGGCCCCACGGTCCGCGGCTGGCGCCCGCCGCGTCGACGCTGCTCGAGGAGCTTCAGGAGTTCAGGCACCCGCCGGGCGACCGCCGCGGCTTCGAGTCCGCCGCGGTCGCCGCGCGCGGGGAGGTGCTCGCGGTCGAAGGCCAGCCCGATGCCGACCTGCTCCACGTGCCCTTCCACGTCGTCCGCTTCCGCCTGCCCGGCCGCGTCGTGCCGACCGAGGCCTGGGTCGACGCGGCCGGCGGCCTGGTGCTCTTCGAGTCGCCGCCGCCGACCCGCGAGTGCGATCTCGACGTCGGCTACGCCGCGCTGGTGGCGGCCGTGTTCCTGGCGATGGCCGTCTGCGCCCGGCTGGTTTGGAGCGGCGGACTCGAGACCGCGGTCGGGCTGCTGGGGCTCGGCGCCTGCTTCTGGCGCGGCCGCGACGCCGTGCGGGCCGCGATGCGGCGCGCGGAGTCGGCGTGAGGCGGCGCGTCGTCCAGCTCGCCTGTCCGACCTGCGGGGCCGCGCTGCCCGCCCGGACCGTGCTGCCCGGTGCCGTCGACTGCGGCGCCTGCGGGAACCGGTATGCGTCGCTGCCGGCCGGCGTCCCCACGCGCTCACTCGTGCCGCCGCAGGTGAGCCCGACCCGGGCCCAGGCCGCCGCGCTCGCCGCGTGGCGCCACCCGCTGGCGCCGCCGGGGTTCCCGGGCCGCCCCGAGCCGCCGCGGCTGCTCCACGTCGCGGCGTGGGAGGTGGAGCGCACGCTCGAGCGACCGCGGGCCGCCGCCGACGAGGACCCGCTCGTCGAGGTGCGCGCGCGCGCGCTGGCCTTCTGGAGGCCGGAGCTGGGCCTCACCGAGCTGGACCTCGAGGCTGCGCTCGACGCGCCCGGGCGCCGGCCCTTCGAGCCCGCGACCGGCGACGCCGCCCTGATCGACCCGGTGCGCACGCTCGAGCACGCCGTGCCGCCACCGCCGGGCGTGCGCGTCGTCGAGGAACGCGCCGAGATCGTGTTCGCGCCGTTGTGGAAAGTCCGCTGTCGGCACCGCGGCGACGCCTGGGACGCGGTCGTCGATGGCGTCGGCGGCCGCGTCCTGTTCGCCCGCGCGCCGGTCGAGCGCAGCGCGCGGCTGGGCGTGGCCCTCGCGCTGCTTCTGCCGGTGGCGCTGCTCGTCGGGCTGCCGACGGAGCACTGGCGCTCGGTCGGCGAAGCGGCGGTGCGCACCCACCCGTTCCTGCCGCTGCTCGCGCTGGCGGGCCTCGCGGGACTCGTCTCGGAGACCTGGGACCGGATCCGCTTCCGCCACGAGTGGCGCGTCGAAGGCCCGCGCGCGTCCCTGCTGCCGCTCAACCGGCCCGACGAGACCTGGCTCGAGTGGATGGCGCGCGCGCCGTTCCGGCTGTTCCACCGGCCGCTGTTCGTGCCGCGGGGTCGTTGATGCTGCGCCTCGCCCGCTGTCCCCGCTGTGCCACGCCGCTCGACGTCGCGGCCGCGCGCCCGCTGGCGCCGTGTCCGCGCTGCCCCTGCGCGGTGCGACTGGACGACGGCCTGGCGCTCGACACGTTCCGGCCGCGAGACGACGACGCACCGCTGCGGCTCGCCTTCTACCTGTTCGACCGCGATGCGCGCCCGCCGCTGTGGGCCGCTGCGTTCCGCTGCTTCCAGCAGGCCTCGCGCGTCGACCTCGACGCGCTGCTCACCGGGCGCGGGCATCGACCGCTGCTGGGGCCGGCCCCGCTCGCCGCCGGCGTCGCGCGCACCGCCGAGGAGGCGGCCCGGCTCGCGCTCCTGCGGCAGCGCGACCCCGGCCGCGAGCCGCCACGGCTGTGCTCGCTCGCCGTCGTGCGCGAAGGCGACGAGATCGTCGAACCCGTGAGCGGCTGGCGCGTGCTGGCGTCGCTGATCGCGCCCGCGCTGCCGGCCGAGGGCGCGGAGTAGGATTGGACGATGCGCCGCCTGCTGATCGCGCTCGTCTTCACGACCGCGGCCGCCGCCTGCCAGACCACGCGGCCGGCGCCGCCGCCACCACCGCCGCCCGCGGCGCCGACGCCCACGCCGACGCCGGAGCCGACGCCCACGCCGGCGCCCACCCCGACCCCGAAGCCGCAGGCCGGCGTGAAGAAGGCCGAAGGCGAACTCGTGGTCGCGGCGTGGGCGGAGCCGCGACGGCTGCCGCCGGGCGGCGGCCAGGCGCAGGTGCTGGTCCGCGTCCGCAAGCGCAACGGCACCCCCTACCCCGGCGTCGAGGTCCGCATCGAGAGCAGCCACGGGACGCTGTACTCGCGGGGGCGGGTGCTGACCACCGACGCCTCCGGCATGACCCGCGACCGGCTCACTTCGCGGCAGTCCGCGACGGTCACCGTCAACGCCGGCGGCACCCGCTACTCGTTCGAAGTCCCGGTCCTGCCCCAGCCCTGAGCGCTCCCGCCCCGTCGCTGAAGGCACCCGACCCCGCGCTGGTGCGCGAGCTGGGCGCGCTGCTGTCTCCGGAGCGCGTGCTGACGCGGGCGATCGATCGCCTGGCGCGGGCGTCGGACGCGTCGATCTACCGCATGGTGCCGGAGGTCGTCGTGCGGCCGCGGGGCGAAGACGAGATGGCGCGGCTGCTGCGGCTGGTCGCCGCGCGGGGGAAGCACCTCACGTTCCGCGCGGCCGGCACCTCGCTCTCCGGGCAGTCGGTGACCGACGGCGTGCTGGTCGAGATCGGCCCGCACTGGCAGCGCTTCGAGGTGGGCGAAGGCGGCCGCCAGGTGAGCGCGGAGCCCGGGGTCGTGGGCGGCCTGCTCAACCGCGTGCTGGCCCCGCACCGGCGCCGGCTGGGGCCCGACCCGGCCTCGATCGACGCCGCGATGGTGGGCGGCATCCTCGCCAACAACTCCTCGGGCATGTGCTGCGGCACCGCGGAGAACGCCTACAGGACGCTCTCGAGCGCGCGGATCGTGCTCGCCGACGGCACGGCCCTCGACACCGCGGAGCCCGAGGCCGACGCGGCCCTGCGCCGATCCCGGCCCGACGTGCACGAGGGGCTCGGCGCCCTGCGCGACCGCGTCCGCGCCGATCCCGGGCTCGTCGCCCGGCTGCGGAGGAAGTTCGCGCTCAAGAACACGACCGGCTACCAGCTCCAGGCGCTGCTCGACTTCGAGCAGCCGAGCGACATCCTGGCCCGGCTGATGGTGGGCTCGCAGGGCACGCTCGGCTTCGTCGCACGGGCGACGCTGCGCACCGTGCCCGAGCCCGTGCACCGCGCGACCGCGCTGCCCTACTTCGCCGACCTGCCCGCCGCGGGGGCCGCGGTGCCCACTCTCGCGGGCCTCGGCGCCGCCGCCATCGAGATCCTGGACGCCGCCTCGCTGCGCTCGCAGGCGGGCGACCGCGCGTACCCCTTCGAGCTGACGCCGCACTGCGCGGCGCTGCTCGTCGAGTTCCGGGCCGACGACGAGGCGGCGCTCGCCCGCGCCGTGGACGCCGCGCGCGGCGCGCTGGCCGCGGCCCCGCTGCTCGCGCCCGTCGCGTTCACCCGCGACCCCGCGCTGCGCGAGGCCCACTGGAAGCTGCGCAAGGGCCTGTTCCCGGCGGTCGGCGCGCTGCGCCCCCGCGGCACGTCGGTCGTGATCGAGGACGTGGCCGTGCCGGTGCCGCGGCTGGCCGCGGCGATCCTCGACCTGCAGGCGTTGTTCGCCCGCCACGGGTTTCCCGACACCATCGTGTTCGGCCACGCGAAGGACGGCAACCTGCACTTCGTGCTGGCCGAGGACTTCGGGGACCCGCGCGCCGTCGCCCGCTACGACGCCTTCATGCGCGAGCTGGTGGAGCTGGTCGTCGGCCGCTACGACGGCTCGCTCAAGGCCGAGCACGCGTCGGGCCGCAACATGGCACCTTTCGTGCGGCGCGAGTTCGGCGACGACGGCTACGCGCTGCTGAAGGAGCTGAAGGCGCTGCTCGACCCGGCCGCGATCCTGAGCCCGGGCGTCGTGCTCTCCGACGACCCGCAGGCCCACCTGCGCCACCTGAAGGCGCTGCCCGCGATCGCGGAGGGCGCCGACCGCTGCATCGAGTGCGGCTTCTGCGAGCCGCGCTGCCCGTCGCGCGAGCTGACGCTGACCCCGCGCCAGCGGCTGGTCGTCGCCCGCGAGCTGGAGCGGGCAGCGGACGCGCCGGCGCTCCGCGCAGAGCTGCGGCGCGACTACGCATGGGACGCGGTCGCGACCTGCGCCACCGACTCGATGTGCCTGACGGCGTGCCCGGTGAAGATCGACACCGGCGCGCTGATGAAGGAGCTGCGCGCGGCCGGCCACGGGCGCACGGCGCGGACACTGGCCGAAGTGACGGCGGGGCAGGTCTCGGCGCTCCACGCGGGCGCGCGGCTCGGCCTGGGCCTCGCGCGCGGCGCTCGTTCGCTGCCCGGCGGCGGCGCGCTGCTCCAGGCGGTGGCGGCCGCCGCCCACACGATCGCCCCCGAGCTGGTCCCGCGGCTGCCGCCCGCGCTGCCGCTGCCGCCTCCAGCCCCGCCATTGCCCGCGTTGCCCGACGCGCCCGGCGCCGACGTCGTCTACTTCCCGAGCTGCCTGACCCGGCTGCTGGCGGCGGAAGGCGGCGGCTCGTCGGCCGCGGCGGTGCTCGAGTGCCTGCGCCGCGCCGGCTTCACGCCGCGGGTGCCGCACAGCATCGGCGGCCTGTGCTGCGGCATGCCGTGGCAGAGCAAGGGATACCCCGGCGCGGCACGGCGCGCGGCGCGGGACGCCGCGGAAGCGCTGTGGCAGGCGAGCGACGGCGGCCGCCTCGGCGTCGTCACCGACGCGTCCCCCTGCGCCGGCACGCTGCACGAGCTGGCGCTCGCCCACCTGCGCGCGACCGGCCGCGTGCTCCGCGTGCTCGACTTCCCGGCCTTCTGGGCGCGCGAGGCGCTGCCGCGCCTCGTGCCGCCGCCCGCGCGAGTCGGCGTCGCCGTGCTGCACCCCACCTGCACGCTGACGAAGCAGGGCGGTCTCGGCGACCTGATGGCCGTGGCGCACGCCCACGCGGCGCGGGTCGAGGTGCCGGCCGCCGCCGAGTGCTGCGGCTTCGCCGGCGACCGCGGCTTCCTGGTGCCCGAGCTGACCGCGTCGGCCACCCGGGCCGAGGGGCTGGAGGCGCGCGCGGCACTGGCCGCCGGGGCCACCGGCTACTCGACCTGCCGCACCTGCGAGATCGGAATGACGCGGGCGACCGGCGAGCCCTATTTCCCGCTGCCCGAGCTGGTGCTGCGCTCGCTGCGCGCCGGCCATCCCGAGGAGACCCCTTGATCGACGCCCTGCTCGACTGGCTCGCAGGCCTGCCCGCGACGGGGCAGTACGCCGCCCTGATGCTCCTGTCCGCGATCGAGAACGTGTTCCCGCCCGTGCCGGCCGACGTCGCGGTGGCGCTGGGCGCGTTCCTGGCGCGCCGCGGCGAGGTCAGCGCGCCGCTGCTCGGCGTGTTGTGCTGGCTCGCCAACTGCGCCTCGTCCACCGGCGTGTTCTGGCTCGCGCGCGCGAAGGGCGACGACTTCCTCGCCTCGCACGTGGGCCGCGCCCTGGTCTCGCAGGACGCGCAGAAGGCGGTCCACGACGCCTACGAGAAGTGGGGCGTCGTCGGCATCTTCCTGAGCCGCTTCCTGCCCGTGTTCCGCGCGGCGGTGCTGCCGGTGGCCGGGGCCGTCGGCCTGTCGCCGCTGCGCGCGCTGCCCCCGGCCTTCGCGGCCTCGGCCTGCTGGTACGCGATGCTGATCACGGTGGGCCTCGCGCTCGGCGCCTCGTGGGACGCGGTGCGCCACCAGCTCGACGTCCTCAACCACGTGCTGAGCGTCGTCGCCGTCGTGACGTCGGTGGCGCTCGCCGCGGCCCTGTGGCGCGCGCTGCGGCACCCGAGGTGAAGGCGTAGACTCGCTCCGCACCTCGGGGGGCACCATGAAGCACGGCATCGGGGCGGTCCTGCTCGCACTCCTGGCGGCCGCAGGCGCCGCCGATCCGCTTCCGGCCCGGGCGCCCGAGATCGCCTCCTACGACATCGAGGTGCGCCTCACCCCGGGCACGCAGCGGCTGTCGGGCCGGCAGCGGGTGACCTGGCGCAACACGACGCCCGAGGCGGTCGGCGAGCTGTGGTTCCACCTCTACCTGAACGCGTTCCGCAACAGCCAGAGCACGTTCGTCCGCGAGTCGGGCGGGCAGCTCCGCGGCGACCGGATGCCCGACGACGGCTGGGGCTGGACGGAGGTGACCTCGATCCGCACCGCGGAGGGCGTCGACCTGGCGCAGGGCGCGACCTTCGAGCACCCCGACGACGACAACGCGGAAGACCGCACGGTCTGGCGGGTGCCGCTGCCGGAGCCGGTGCCGCCCGGCGGGACGATCGAGCTCGAGATGACCTTCGAGGCCCAGTTGCCCCGGGTGTTCGCGCGCACCGGCTACTTCCGCGACTACTTCCTGGTCGGCCAGTGGTTCCCGAAGCTCGGCGTCTACGAGCCGGCCGGCACCCGCGGCCGCGCCAGCGGCGGCTGGAACTGCCACCAGTTCCACGCGAACTCCGAGTTCTACGCCGACTTCGGCCGCTACCGGGTGGCGATCACGCTGCCGCAGCGCTTCGTGGTCGGCGCCACCGGCAAGCGCGTGGACAAGCGCGACAACCCCGACGGCACCGCGGTCCACGTCTTCGAGCAGGCGGACGTCCACGACTTCGCGTGGACCGCTTCACCCCGCTTCGTCGAGGTGAAGGCGCGCTTCTCGGGCGCCACGGACGTGACGGCGGCCGAGTACGCCGAGGCCGCCGCGCTGCTCGGGCGCAGCCTCGAGGAGGTGCGGCTCTCCGACGTCGACGTCACGATCCTGATGCAGCCCGAGCACATGCGGCAGGCCGAGCGGCACGTCGCCGCGGCGAAGGCGGGGATCAAGTGGTTCGGCCTCTGGTACGGCCGCTACCCGTACGAGACGCTGACGGTCGTCGATCCCGCCTACGGCGCGCGCGGCTCCGGCGGCATGGAGTACCCGACGTTCATCACCGCGGGCACCACCGTGCTGTTCAACCGCTGGCCGCTCGACCGCCTGCGGCTGCCCGAGGAGGTCACGGTCCACGAGTTCGGCCACCAGTACTGGCAGGGCATGGTGGCGAGCAACGAGTTCGAGGAGTCGTGGCTCGACGAAGGCTTCAACTCCTACGCGACCGGCAAGGCGATGCGGCAGGCGTTCGGGCCGTGGACGCTCGAGGTGCTGGGCCTGCGGGTGTCGTCGGCCGAGCTGCCGCGGCTCGGCAACTCGGTGGAGCGCATGTTCGACCGCGTGCGCACGCCGGCCTGGCGCTACTCGTCGTCGAACAACTACGGCTTCAACTCCTACGCCCGCACCGACCTCACGCTGCGCACGCTGGAGGGGCTGCTGGGCGAGCGCACCATGGCGCGGGTGATGCGCACGTACCACGAGCGGTTCCGCTTCCGCCACCCGTCGAGCGAGGACTTCTACGCCGTGGTCGACGAGGTCGCGGGCCGCGACATGCGCGGCTTCTTCGCGCAGGCGGTCGAGCGCCCCGGGGTGCTCGACGACGAGATCGCGGCGATCACCTCCGCCCGCGTCGAGCCGCCGCGCGGCGTGTTCGGCGAAGGCCCGGCGCGGCGCACGATCTCGGCCCGCGAGGCCCGCGAGCAGGCGCGGGAGAAGGACGCGGCGGGCGGCCGCCTCTGGCGCTCGACCGTGCTCGTGCGGCGCCGCGGCGAGGTGGTGCTGCCGGCGACGCTGCGGCTCGAGTTCGAGGGCGGCGACGCACAGGTGATGGCGCTCTCGGAGGCCGAGCCGCCCGCGGGCAGCGTGGACGTCGAACGCGCCGGGCTGATGCCGGGAGGCGCCGGCGGCGAGCCGTGGCAGGGCCGCTTCAAGCGGGTCGAGGTGGTCACGCCCAGGCGCCTGCTCGCGGCGCGGGTGGACCCCGAGGGCCGCCACGAGCTCGACGTCAACCGGCTCAACGACGCGCGTCGCGTCGAGCCCGATCCGCGCGCCGCCACCACCTGGAGCGCGCGGCTCGTGTTCTGGATGCAGCAGTTGCTGGCGCTGGCGGGGTTGTGAACATGTGGCACGCGACCGTCGAGGGTTTCCGCGCCGTGTCTCGCGAGCGCCGGTTGGTGCTCGTGCTGTGGCTCTTCGGGCTGGCACTCTCGCTGGCGGCGGTGTTCCCCGTGTGGCGCGCGCTGGTCCTCGCGCTGGGACCGCTCCCCGGCGCCGACGTGCTGGCCGAGCGCTTTTCGGCGGAGGTCGTCGCGGACCTCGTCGAGCTGCGCCCGGGCCTGTTGCCCGGAATCGGGGCCGCCGCGGCATCGACCTTTGCGCTCGGCCTGCTCTTCGGCCTCGTCTTCGCCGGCGGCGCGCTCGAGGTGCTGACCGCGAGCGACGAGCGGCCGTTCGCCCATCGCTTCGGGCGCGGCGCGTTCCGCTTCTTCGGCCGCTTCCTGCGCCTGGCGGCGATCGTGCTGCCGGTGGCGGCGATCTTCGCCGCGCTGCTCGCGGGGCCGCTGTTCGCGCTGGCGGGGCGGCTGCGGCGCGAGTCGGGCGCGGAGTGGGTGGCCCACGGCACGAACGCTGCGGCACTCGTCGCACTCGGCCTCGTGCTGCTCGTCGCGCTGCTGGTCCAGGACGCGGCCCGCGTGCGCCTGGTGCGGACCGATCAGCGCCGGGTCCGAACCGCGCTGCGCGAGGGCCTCGGGCGCGTGTGGCGGAACAAGGCCGCGTGGTTCGGGGCCTGGGGCTTCAACGCGCTGGTGCTGCTCGCCGCCTTCGCCGCCTACCTGGCGCTCGCGGAAGCGCTGCCCGCCGGCGCGCCGTGGGTCGCGCTGGCGCTGCTGCAGCAGGCGTTCGTGATCGCCCGCGGCGCGCTGCGGGTCGCGCTGCTGGGGGCCGAGGTCGCGCTCGACGCGGCGCAGGCACCGGCGGTGCTCGCCGACCCGTCCCTCACCGAGGACGTGACGACCGGCCTCGCCTGAGCCGTCTCAGCTCCGCGGCGCCACGGTCGCCGCCGCCTGCTCGGCCTGCCACAGGTGGCGTCGCCCGTGGGCGGCGAGGATGCGGAAGCCGACGCCGGTCGTCCACGGCAGCCAGGCGACCAGCGGGTTGCGGAAGCGAATGCCGCCGAGGTCGAGATCCGCGTCGCGCTCGAGCAACGCGATCGCGTCAGCGTGCGCGCGCTCGAAGCGGTCGAGCAGGTCCTCGCGGGCGGCCCGCCGCGCGGCCGGGCGGATCACGTCGAGGGTCGGCGTCTTCAGCTTCACCGGAGGCTCGAGCTGGCGCAGGAACAGCCGGCTCGGCCACCCGGGCCGGATCGGCCCGCGGCGCGTGCGCCCCGCGGCGCGCCCCGCCGCGAGCGCCACCCGCATCGGCTCGAGGTAGACGTGGGCGCTGACGACGAGGTGCTCGAGGCACGAGCCGACGCTCCAGCTCCCGGCCGCCGGCGGCGCGTGGAGCGCGTCGTCGTCGAGCGTGGCGCACAGCGCGCGTGCGCGTGGTGCGAGGGCCGACAGCTCGTCCCGGATCGCCGTCACGTCGGGCGGCAGCTCCATCAGTCTTCCTCCGATTCCGCCTCGTCGTCCCCGGCGTCGACACCTTCGGGCACGGTCAGCCGGCCGTGCACCGCCAGCTCGTGGTGACGCGCGAGGGCGGGCCACAGCCCGGCCAGGCGCACGGCCGCGGCGTGGAGCGCCTGCACCGCGCCGAGGGTCGAGCGCAGCACCACGAGGAAGGCGGCCAGGGTGCCGAGCTGTCCCGAGCCGCCGGTCGCGATCAGCGCCAGGGCGCCCGCCAGGGCCACCGCGGTGAAGGCGTCGGCCGTCAGCCGCCCGCGGTCCTCCAGGCGTCGCGAGCCGATCGCCAGTCGCTGCACGGCCCACGGGGCGGCATCCGCCTGCCCCTCGCCGCCGGCGCGCGGCGAGCGCCGGCCGCGCAGGCGCAGGCCGTGGATCTCGCGGGCGATCGCGCTCGCACCCCGGGCCTGGCGCTGCAGCGCGAAGAGGAAAGGCAGCGCCACCAGCAGCCCCAGCGTCGTCGCGACCGCGTGCAGCCATGCCATCAGGACGAGCCCGGCCGCGACGGTCACCAGCGGCGGCACCACGCCCAGCGCGATGCAGGCGACCTGGCCGCTGGCGGCGACGTCGGGGCCGACGGCGCGAGCCGCCGCCCGCGGTGCTTCGCGCGCCCGCGGCCGCGCCCGTTCGAGGGCGCGCCGGCCGCAGCGCTCGAGGTAGTCCGCGGCGAGGTCGCTGGAGCGCCAGGCGGCGGCCCAGGACAGGCCGCCGCCTGCCAGCATCAGGAGCAGCAGCGCGCCCGCGGTGAGCAGTCCGAGGCCAGGCACCGCGCCCGGCTCGAGCCCGCGCAGGGCCCGGGCCAGCAGCGTCAGCGCGGCGGTCTGCGCCGCCACCGCCAGGCCGCCCATGGCGAGGCTCTGCACGGCGGCCGCCGCGTGGTGTTGGCGCAGCTCGGCGAGCAGCCAGCCGAACACCGCGGCCGGGCGCGGGGGCGCGGCCCCGGCCGCCACTACTTCTTCATCGCGAGGAGCGTCTTCTGGATGCGCTCGCGGGTCGCCGGCTGGAACCAGCCGTCGAGCCACTCGGGCAGCAGCTCGGCCTCGCGCTCGCGCATCGCGGCGGTCGCCTGCGCCCGCAGGTAGGACTTGGTGACGCCGTAGCTGAAGGCGTCGCGCTCGCACAGCTCGCGGAGCCGGGCGAGGCAGGCGTCTTCGAATCCTTCGGCGTCGGCGAGGGCGTCGACCAGGCCGACGGCGAGCGCCTCCTCGTCCGCGAAGTTGTTGCCGAGCAGGGCGACCCGGGTCAGCGCCGTGGGCGCCACGTTGGCCTCGAGCAGCAGCGCCACCGACCACGGCAGCGGCACGCCGACCTTGACCTCGTTGAGGCCGATCTGGGCGCCTCCGCGCTTCAGCACCCGCAGGTCGCAGGCGAGCGCGATCACGCAGCCGCCGGCGACCGCGTGGCCGGAGAGCGCCGCCACTACCGGCTTGCGCAGCGCGTAGAGCGCGACCACCGCCTCCGAGAAGCGGGTCATGAACGCGCCCATCGCGCCGCGGTCGAGCTCGAACAGCACCCGCAGGTCGAGCCCGGGACAGAAGACCTTGGGGTGCGAGGAGCAGAGCAGGACGCCGCGCACGGAGGCGTCGTCGGCCACCTGGGCCGTGGTCGCGAGCAGATCCTCGACGAAGGCCGGGTCGATCGCGTTGGCCGACCCCTTGTCGAAGCGCAGCAGCGCGAGGCCGTCGTCGGTCTTCTCGAGGCGGATGGTGCTGGTCATGGGCGGGATTATCGGGGAGGGAGCCGCGATCCGGACTTGACAATACCCCCCAGGGGTACTAGATTGCATACCGGCAGGGGGTATAAGGGACTCATGAAGAACGTGACGCTGGAGATCTCGGGGATGAGCTGCGGGCACTGCGTGGGCCGGGTGACGAAGGCGCTCGGCGCGCTGCCCGGCGTGAAGGTCGAAGGCGTCGAGGTCGGGAAGGCCCGCCTCGAGGCCGCGGAGGACGTCGCGGAGGACGCGTTCCGGAAGGCGATCGACGCGGTCGGCTTCCAGGTCACCGCGGTCCGCTCGTGAGCGAACCCCCGACGGGGGTTTGGGGGCGGCGGAGGCCGGAGTCGTCCGACGTAGCCCCCATGGGACCGGCGACGGGTTCACCCCGGCGCCGGAACCCGACGGGCGCCTCCGTCACGCTGCCCGTCGAGGGCATGACCTGCGCCGCGTGCGTCGGCGCCGTCGAGCGCTCGCTGCGCAAGGTGCCGGGCGTCGCCGACGCCTCGGTCAACCTCGTGCTGGGCCGCGCGCACGTGGTGTTCGACGCCGCCGTCACCGCGCCGCCGACGCTGGTCGCGGCGATCCGCGAGGCCGGCTACGAGTCCGAGCTGCCGCAGCCCGAGGCCGACCCGCTGGTCGAGGCGGCGGCCCGCGAAGCGACCGAGGCCGGCGAGTACCGCCGGCTGCGCCGCGACGCCGCGCTGAGCCTGCTCGCGGCCGTCGCCGCGATGGCGCTGTCGATGCCGCTGATGGCGCCCGCCGGCCACGTCCACGGCACGTCGCCAGACCCGCTGATGAGCGCGCTGATGGCGGCCCTCGAGCCGCCGGTGCGGGCCGTGCTGCCGTGGCTTTACGACGTGCCGCGCCGCGCCCTCGAACTGGTGCTGCTGCTGCTCACCGCGGGCGTCCTGGCCGGCCCCGGGCGCGGCTTCTTCGTCAGCGGCTGGAACGGCGCCCGCCACGGCGCGCCCAACATGCACACGCTGGTGGCGCTCGGCACCGGGGCCGCGTTCCTGTGGTCGCTGGCGGTCACGCTCGTCCCCGGCTTCTTCGCCGCGCGCGGCGTCGCCCCCGACGTCTACTACGAGGCGGCGCTGTTCATCGTCGCCCTCGTCCTGCTCGGCCGCACGCTCGAGGCCCGCGCCCGCCGCCGCACGCTGGCGGCCCTGCGCGCGCTGGGCGAACTGCAGCCGAAGTCCGCCCGCGTCCGCCGCGGCGACGCGCTCGAGGACGTCGCCGTCGCCGACGTGCGGCAGGGCGACGTCGTGGTCGTGCGCCCCGGCGAGCGGCTGCCGGTCGACGGCGTGATCC
>WYBL01000039.1 GCA_011526565.1 Acidobacteriota bacterium
AGGGCAAGCACAAGCAGGCGCTCGACAACTTCAACACCATCGCCACCGGCTTCCAGGCGACGGCCTCGGTCGACGACGCGATCCTCGAGATCGGCCGCTTCCACCTCGAGGTCGACCGCGACTACGCGAAGGCGCGCGAGGCGTTCGACACGGTGGCGAAGCAGTACCCGCAGAGCGACGCGGCCCCCGGCGCCTACTACTACCTGGGCTGGCTGACGCTGGAGCGGGCGACCGGCAGTGCCGAGATCGACGACGCCCTGGCCCAGTTCGCCCGCGTCTTCCGGCTCTATCCCCGCAGCGAGTGGGTGCCGCGGGCGCTGAAGGCCTCGGCCGAGGCCCAGCGCCGGGCCGGGGCGCTGCAGGACGCGGCCCACCTCGCGCGCCGTGTCGCGCTCGAGTACCCCGCCTCCGACGCCGCGCCGGAGGCGCAGTACCTCGTCGGACACTGCCTCGCGCTGCAGGGCGAGGCCTTGCGCGCGATCGAGGAGTTCCAGCAGGTCCGCAACCGGTTTCCCGAGTCGCCGGCCGCGGCCGTGGCGTTGTTGCGCACCACATCGCTGTGGCGGCTCCACGGCGCGGGGCGCGCCGCGTTCTCCGCCGACGCCGGCTACGCGGTCGGCGGCGGCGACATCCTGAAGGACGTGGCCGGGCTCGCGATGACGGCCGACGGCACGCTGTGGATCGCCTCGGACAAGACGAAGTCGGTGGTGCCCTTCGACGCCCAGGGCAAGATGGGGCCCAGCCTGCCCGGCCCCGAGGTGCGCAGCCTGGCGTTCTCCGCCGACGGCGAGCTGGCGGTCACCGGCAAGCTGGGCGTGCGACTCGGGCGCGACGTCAAGAACTTCGCGGTGCCCGGCAACAAGCCCGGCGAGGTCAAGGCGCTCGAGGACCTGAAGGCGGGGCTTCGCCTCGCCGACGGCAGCCTGCTGGTCGCGGACGGCAAGAGCAAGGTGATCCACCGCTTCGACGCCGCCGGCGCCCACAAGGGAGCTTTCGGCGATTCCAAGGAGCGCGAGGTGACCCGCCTCGCGCTCTCGACGGAGCGCGAGGTGCTCGCCCTGTCGAAGAACCTGAGGGCCGTCGAGGTCTTCGACGAGCGCGGTCGCCTGCTGCGGACCTACGGCCCCCGCGGCGGCGGCTTCGAGCTGCGCAAGCCGGCCGACTTCGCGATCGACTCCTACGGCAACCTCTACGTCGCCGACGAGGAACAGGGGGTGCTCGTGATCTCGCGCGCCGGCCAGTTGCTGGCGACGCTCGCCGGCGAGGAACTGAAGCGGCCGCAGGCCGTCACCCTCGATCCCGCCGGCGCCGTGCTGGCCTGGGATGCGCGCGGCCAGCGGATCGTGAGGTTCAAGTGAAGGCCCGCCTGCTGGCCGCCGCGCTGTCGCTGCTGTCCGTCGCGGCCCAGTCGCGGGCCCAGGCCCCGGTGCCGGAATCGCCGGCCGTCCAGGCCGAACTGCAGGACGTCCAGAACCTGTTCGTCGCCGCCCAGGCCGAGTTCGACGGCACCCAGCAGAGCCGCTCGATCGTCGGCTTCGACCGCGTGATCGACCGCCTCGAGTCGCTGCGCCGCCAGGGCCAGCTCCCGCAGCGCGGCCGCGACCTGCTCGCGCAGTCCTACGAGCTGCGAGGGCGCGCCTACTACGGCATCGGGCTGGCCGAGAAGGCCACCGAGGACTTCAGCTCGCTGGTCCGGCTGACGCCGCAGTACCAGCTCTCGCGCGAGCGGGTCTCGCCCAAGGTCGTCGACTACTTCGACTCGGTCAAGAAGTCGCTGGTCGGCTTCCTGGCCGTCGAGTCCGAGCCGGCGGGCGCTCGCGTCTCCCTCAACGGCGAGTTCCTGGCGCTGACCAATTTCTTCCCGATGGAGGTGCTGGCCGGCGACTACGGCGTCGAGGTCGCGCGCGAGGGCTACGCCACCGAGACCCGCCACGTGTCGATCGCGCCCCGCGCGACCGAGACGCTGCAGGTGCCGCTGACCCGGACCGCGGCCAGCACGTTCTTCATCACCGAGCCGGCGGGTGTCGAGATCTGGGTCGACGGCAAGCTGGCAGCGGTCACGGCCGGGGCCCTGCCCGCCGACCAACACGAGGTCGCGCGCGCCCGCGGGCTCGACCCGCTGCGCACGTCGGCCCGCACCGAGGTCGCGAACCTCTCGATCGGCGCCCACCGCGTCGAGTTCCGCAAGCGCTGCTACGAGCCGGTCGCGGCCACCCTCGAGATCCCCGAGGCCTCCGATTTCGACTACGAGCCGGTCAAGCTGGAGGACTCGCTGGCCACCCTCGTGCTGCGTTCCGACCCGGCGGGCGCCCGCATCTTCCTCGACGGCGAGTCGATGGGGCTGACGCCCCGCGAGCTGACCGGCGTCTGCTCGGGCAAGCACCGGCTCGAGGTCAAGCACCAGGCCGGCAAGTTCGTCCAGGAAATCAACCTCGCCCGTGGCGAGACACTCAGCCTCGACTGCCCGATCCGCCCCAGCCTCGCCTTCCTCGGCGTGCTGGCTTCTTCGCCCGCGGGCGAGCGGCTGGTCGGCGAGGTCGAAGAGAAGCTGGTGCAGAACCTGGCGCGCATCCAGTCGCTCAACGTGCTGACCGCGCCGCGCGAGCTGGTCGACAACGTGCTCGCGGCGGAGCAGATGACCCGGGCCAGCCTGGTTCGCGGCGGCGGCGCCACGCCCGACCAGGTCCGCCGCGCGACCGAGAAGCTGGCGGCGCAGCTCGAGGTGCAGGGCTTCCTGCTGGCCGTGCTGCCCGACGAGCGGCTGCTGCGCACGGCGACGCTGCACCTGCTGGCCGCCGGCAACGCCGTCGCCGACGAGTGGGACGTCGTGTTCTCCGAGAGCGCGTCGTACCTGCGCTTCATCGGGGCGATCGACCAGAAGGTGACGCTCTACCGCCCGTGGACCGGGCTGATCACCGTCGACACCCTGATCCACGAGGGCGTGCCGGTGCTGCGGGTCGTGCCCGACAGCCCTGCCGCGCGGGTCGGCCTGGAGCCGGGCGACGTCGTCTACGCGGTCGACGGCCAGGCCGTGCGCCGCACTGCGGACCTGACCGCCGCGGCCCAGCGCAAGGCCGCCGGTCAGCGGGTGTCGCTGCACGTGCGCGGCCCGGGCGGCGCGACGCGGGCGGTGGACCTGACGCTCGAGAGCACGCCGCAGGAGATCCCGCTGCACGACCCCGGCCTGCTCTACAACAAGCTGATGATGGACCTGCGCCAGCAGGTCCAGGGCTACCCGGGCACCGAGGCCGCGGCCTTCGCGCGGCTCAACCTGGGACTCTGCGCCTGGCACTTCGAGGACTTCGCCGCGGCCCACGAGCACGTGACGCGGGCGGCGTCCGAGCTGCCGAAGCGGCCCGGCCTGTCGCGCGGCACCGCGCTCTACTACGTCGGCCTCGCGCTCGAGCGGCTGGGCTACCGCCAGGAGGCCGAGGCGGCCTATCGGGAGGCGGCGGCTTCGGCCGACGCCACGTTGTTCGACAACGACGGCCCGCCCGTCGCGCCGCTGGCCGCGCGCCGCGCCGGCGGCAGCCTGGAGAAGCAGTGAGCGAAAACGCGCCCGCGGCGCGGCTCGTGTGGCTGCGGCCCGGAGGCGAGCCGCTGGCGTTCCCGCTCGCCGGCGCCGGGCCGTTCCACGTCGGCCGCGAGGACGTCGAGCTGCTGGTCGACGAGCCGCTGGTGTCGCGCTGTCACGCCCGCCTCGAGCGGCGCGAGGACCGCTGGTACGTGCTGGACCTCGAGTCCACCAACCGCACCCGCGTCAACGGCGCGGTGGTCAGCGAGGCGTGCCTGGCGGACGGCGACGAGGTCCGCTTCGGCCGCGCCGTCTGCCGCTTCGAGACCGGCGCGCTGGCGTTCGCGGCTGCCGAAACCGCCGCGCCTGCGGCGGTCGCGCCGGAAGACCCCCCCGCCTAGGGCTGGACCTCGGCCACGATCGGGCGGCCGAGGTGGAAACCCTGGCCGTAGTCGACGCCGGCGGCGACCAGCGAGATGGTCTCCTCTTCCGAGTGGATGCCCTCGCCGATCACCTTGGCGCCGATGCCGTGCCCGAGCGACACGATCGCCTTCACCATCTCGCGGTTGACCTGGCTCACGTGGACGTCGCGCACGAGACCCATGTCGATCTTGAGGTACGCGGGCTTCAGCCGCGCGATCGCCTCCAGGCCGGAGTAGCCGGCGCCGACGTCGTCGACGGCGAACGACATGCCGAGGTCGGTGAAGTAGGCCGTGGTCTCCTGGAACAGCGCGTAGTTCTCGATCACCAGACGCTCGGTGATCTCGATCACGATCCGGTGCGGGCTGACCCGTGCCTTCTCCAGCGAGTCGATCAGCGTGCGCCCGCGGAAGCCCGGGTCACGGATCGTCGCCGGCAGCGTGTTGACGAACAGCTTGGTCTGGGTCGGCAGCTTGCCCGAGTTGAGCAGCGCGCGCATCCGGCACAGCCGGTCCAGCTCGACCAGCAGGTGATGGCTCTCGGCGGTCCCGAACAGCTCGTCGGCGGCCTCCAGTCCCGAGCCGCGGGCGCCGCGGGTCAGCGCCTCGTAGCCGAGCGGCTGGCGGTCGACGAGCCCGACGATCGGCTGGTAGGCGGTGACCACCCGCTCGCCGGCGATCAGGTCGTGGAGGCGGTCGAGCTGGGCCAGCTCGTCGGCCTCGCGCTGGTGGGCGCTGCCGCGGCGGGCCGTATCCAGCGCCCGCGCCAGCACCCGCTCGGGCCGCAGCAGCGGGTTGTGCAGCGCGATCGCCACCCCGACGTCCAGCTTGGGAGCCGACTTGCGGTACGGGAACACCGCGCGCGGGAGCGCGGGCCCGAGGGCTGCGAGCAGCCGCTGCCGCACCTGGCGCACGTCGGCCATCGTGACCGGGCTGTTGCGCCGCCGCTTCGGCCCCAGCACCACGACGAACGAGAGTCCGCCCGGTGCCTCCTGGCACACGTTGTCGAGCTGGCGCAGCTCGCGCTCGCGGACCTCGCCGACCGCCTGGGTCAGGCGCTCGCGCACGCGGTCGCGAGCCTCCTGTCCGTAGTCCTCCTCGACCTCGTCGAGCGACGAGGCGTCGATCAGCACGACGCCCAGCGAGCCGCGCTCGGCGAGCATCGCGGCGAGATCTGGCAGCCTCTCGTGAAGCGTGGGCAGCGTGGCCCCGGTCATGGGTTCTCCGCGGGCACGGGTTGCGGCGCGGCCAGGAACCGGCCCTGGCCCAGCGGCACGCCCAACTCGCGCAGCGCATGGTACTCGGACTCGGCCTCGATGCCCTCGGCGATGACCCGGGCGCCGATCCGCTGGGCCAGGTCCACGAGGGTCTCCAGCAGGCTGCGCTTGATCAGGCTGCGGTCGATGTGGCGGACCAGGGTCATGTCGAACTTCAGGTAGTCGGGCTCGACGTCGACCAGGCTCTGCAGCGAGGAATAGCCGGCGCCCATGTCGTCGACCGCGATCTGGAAGCCGCGGCGCTTGAGGCCCGCCAGCGCCTCGCGGAACTGGCGCCGCTCGGAGAGCGCGACCCGCTCGGTGATCTCGAGCACGACGTCGCCGCGGTCCAGGCCGGCCGCCTCGACCATGCGGGTGAAGGCGGCGCCCGCCAGCTCAGGGTCGGCCAGCGAGGCGGCCGAGGTGTTGAGGAACAGCTTGGCGCCCGGCGGCAGGTGGCGCCGCGCGCCGCTCAGCGCCAGGCGCCGGCACGCGCGCTCCAGCGCCTGCAGCCGGCCCGTCCGCTCGGCGAGCGCGAACAGCCGCTCCGCGTCCTCGAGCGGGCCGCCGCCCACCCCGTGGGAGAACACCTCGTGACCCAGGACGCGGCCTCCATCGAGGGCCAGGATCGGCTGGAACCAGGCGACGACGCGGCCCTCCGCCACGAGCGTGTCGATCCGGCGGGCGGACGCGACGTCCTCCTTGGCCCGCGCCGCCCGGCTCTGCCGCAGCGCCTCGTCCAGCGCCCGGTGCACCGCGCGCTCGGCGCGCAGCATCGGGTCCCGGTACACCACCGCGTGGCCGGCGTGGAAGGGCGGGGGCAGGCCGCCCAGCGCCCGCCAGCGCAGCTCGAGCGCGGCGCGCAGCGCCTGGCACAGGCGCTCGACGGCCGCGGTCGCAGTCCCGGGATCGAGGGCGCGGGGGCCGCCGCCGAGCACCACCACGAACTTGTCCGCGCGCACGGCGGCGACCGCCACCAGGTCACGGTGGGAGAGGGCCCCGGTCGCGCGCAGCGAGCCGAGGGCCGCGGCGAACTCGCGCAGCAGGTCGTCGTAGGCCTGCCAGCCGTGCTGGGCCTCGAGCTGGCCGCCCGTGGCGAGGTCGAGGTAGACGATCGCGGCGCTGCCGCGTTCCTCCAGCAGCCGGCGCACGTCGTCGGTCACCGCCGCCAGCGTCGGCAGGTCGGTGTTGGCGTCGTGGACGTGGGTCCGGAAGCGCAGCCACTCGGCGCGGAGGACGAAGTAGTCCTGGCCGGCCGGCTGCCGGGGGCTCGGCGAGTTCAGGCGCCCTCCACCTGCGCGAAGATGGCCTCGATCTTGCCGAGCAGCTCCTGCAGCGAGAACGGCTTGCAGATGTAGTCGATGGCGCCTTCCTGCAGGCCCTGCACGCGGTCCTTGGCCTCGGTGCGCGCCGACAGCATCGCCACCGGGATCGAGGCGGTGGCCTCGTCGACGCGCAGCAGCTTCAGCACTTCCCAGCCGTCCATCTGCGGCATCATCACGTCGAGCAGCACCAGGTCGGGGCGCTCGATCTGGGCCTTGGTGAGGGCCTCGTGACCGCCGGACGCGGTTTCCACGTCGTAGCCCTTCTCCCGCAGCACCAGCTCCAGGAAGTTGAGGATGTCCTCCTCGTCGTCGACGATCAGGATCTTCTTGTTCATGAAACCTGCCCGCGGATCACGACGCCCTCCCCGCCGGCGCGACGTGGCGGCGCACCTCGCCGATCAGCGCCTGCACGTCGAACGGCTTGCTCACGTAGCGCCGTGCCCCCAGCGCCAGGCCCCGCCGCACGTCGACCTCGTCCCCGCGTGCGGTCAGCACGACGACCGGGATGCCGGCCAGGTCGGGGTTGCGCCGCATCATCTCCATCACCTCGAAGCCCGACAGCCGCGGCATCATCACGTCGAGCAGCAGCAGGTCGGGCCGCTCGCGGCGCAGCGCCTCCAGGGCCTCGGCCCCGTCGGCGGCGGTGATCGTCTCGAAGCCCTCGGCACGCAGCGTCTCGCACAGCAGCGCCACAGTGTCGGGCTCGTCGTCCGCGACCAGGATGCGCGGGCGCTGGTGGCCGTCGAGCAGGCGTCGCAGCACGCCCGAGAGCGCCGCGCGGTCGACCGGCTTCATCAGGCACTCGGCGGCGCCCAGCGTCAGCGCCCGCGGCGAGTCGCCCGAGATCGAGATCACCAGCACCGGCAGGTCCCGGGTCGCGGGGTCGTCCTTGAGCTGGCGCAGCAGGTCGAGGCCGCTGCGGTCGGGCAGCACCAGGTCGAGCAGCACCGCGTCCGGCAGCGAGGCTGCGATCGCCTCGGTCGCCTCGGCCGCGCTGCCCGCCGTGCGCACCGCGTAGCCGGCCGCCTCGAGCTGGGCGCGCAGCGAGTCGCGGAACGCGGCCTCGTCGTCGACCACCAGCAGCCGCCCGCGCAGCGGGGTGCCGCCGGGGCTGGCGCCGGCCCGCGCCTCGCGCTCCGCGTCGGCGTCGCCCTCGCGCAGCGGCAGCGCGAAGCGGAAGCACGTGCCGCGGCCCTCCTCGCTGTCCACGTCGATCGGCACCCCGTGGGCGTCGAGGATGCTCTTCACGATCGAGAGCCCCAGGCCGACGCCCCCGAAGCGACGGGTGGTCGAGCCGTCGACTTGGTGGAAGCGGTTGAAGACCTTGTCGAGCTGGGCGGCCGGGATGCCGATCCCGGTGTCCTCGATCCGCACCTCGGCGCACCAGCGCTCGCCGACCCGGACCCGCCGCGCCGCGACGGTGATCAGCCCGCCCTCGGGCGTGAACTTGATCGCGTTGATCACCAGGTTCTCGATCACCTGCGAGACCTTCTCGCGGTCGGCGATCACGTGGAGCTCGTCGCCCACGTCGGCCCGCAGCGCCAGCCGCTTCTTGTCCAGCTCCGAGCGCACGGTGGTCGCGATCTGGTCGACCAGCCCGCGCAGCGAGAAGGGGGCGATGTTGAGGGCGATCCGCCCCGTTTCCATCCGCGAGAAGTCGAGCAGGTCGTTGATCGAGCGCGACAGCCGCTCCAGGTTGCGGCCGACGACCAGCAGCCCCTTCTCCTGCTTCTCGGTGATGGGGCCCAGCTTGCCCTCGCGCATGTAGTCGGTGTAGCCGCGGATCGCGGTCAGCGGCGTGCGCAGCTCGTGGCTGACGTTGGCCAGCAGGTCGGACTTCAGGCGGTCCAGCTCCTTGAGCTCTTCGTTGACCTGGCCCAGCTTCTTGTTCGACTGCTCGAGCTGCTCGACGTTCTCCTTGAGCCGCTCGGTCATGGTGTTGAAGGCGTCCGCCAGGATCTGGATCTCGTCGTTCGAGCGGATCGTCAGCCGGCGGTCGAAGTGGCCCTCGGCCAGGTCGAGCGCGCCCGCGGTCAGCTCCTCGAGCGGCCGGGTGATGCGGGAGGCGAGCCACAGCGCCACCCCGACCGAGGCCAGGATCGACAGCAGCGTCAGGCCGACCGTGGCGTAGACGAGCTCGCGGATCGCGGGGCCCATCCGGCTGAAGCTGACGTGGTAGACGACCGACAGCCGGTGGCGGCCCCAGTCCTCGATGTAGGGGGCGACGATCTCGAGCCGGCGGGCGCCGGTCTCGTCGACCGAGGCGATCCGGGTCGGCTCCAGCTTCTTGATCGCCTCCAGCCGCTCCGGGTCGCGCACCCAGCGCTCGGCGCCGCCGGCGTCGCGCTGCGGGTCGGGGTCGTCGAGCTCGCGGGAGTCGAACAGGATGCGGCCGTTGACGTTGACGACCAGCACCCGCTCGACGTTCTCGTCGAGCCTCAGGTAGTCCCGCATCAGCTCGCGGAACTTGTAGAAGCCCGAGAGGTAGTAGGTCTCGTAGCCGACGCAGATCGGGGCCCGCGTCAGGTGGGCGAAGCGGGCCGCCCCCTCTTCGATGTCGGTCTCCAGCTCGGAGCGCTTGGTGAGGATCAGGTAGACGGCGTTCACCACCAGGATCACCACGATCACCGCGGCGATCGCGAAGGCGGTGCGCGTCTTCAGGCTGTTCAGCCGCAGCGCCAAGGCCCGTCTCCTGAGGGGAAGACCGTAAGACCCGGGATCATATCAGGGCAGCCACGCTACAATCCCCGCCCCGGCGCCGCCAGATGCCCATCCTCGCCCGAATCCTCAAGGACCGCGGAATCGTCACCGAGCGCCAGCTCCAGGAGGCGATCCAGCACCAGGTGCTCTACGGAGGGCGCCTCGGCACCAGCCTGCACGAGCTCGGCTTCATCACCGAGGAGCGGCTGCACGAGGCGCTGTCGAAGGCCCACGGCGTGCCGACCGTGGTGGTCGACCCGCGCCTGATCGACCCCGAGGTGGTCAAGCTGGTGCCGAAGGCGATGGCGGCGGACCGCAAGGTGTTCCCGTACCGGGTCTCGGGCAAGACGCTGTCGCTGCTGATGGTCGATCCCTCCGACCACTCGACGGTGGCGAAGATCGGCTACTCGCGCGGGTTCATCGTCAAGCGCCACGTGGTCCCCGAGTTCCGGATGATCCAGTTGCTGCGCGACTGGTACGGGATCGACGAGCGCTGGCGCTACACCGACACCCACCACCCGGCGGCGCCGGCACCGGCGGCGCTGAGTCCCGAGGAGGCCGCCGCCCGGCTCGAGTCGGCCGCCACCCGCGACGAGGTCGTCGAGGCGGTGCTGGCGCTGGCCCACAAGACGTTCCGGCGGGTGATCTTCTTCATCGTGCGCGAGCCGTGGGTCGTCGGCTGGAGCGCGCTGGGCGAAGGCGTCGACCGCGAGCGGGCCGCGGCGCTGCGCATCCCGCTCGACCAGCCGTCGCTGTTCCGGGCAGTCGCGCGCGACAAGACGCCGTTCGTGGGCCGCCCCGGCCCGGAGACGGAGACCGAGCGCTTCCTGCGCGAGATCGGCAAGCGGCCCGGCACCAACCTGGCGCTGCTCCCGGTGCTGGTGCGGGGCCGGGTCGTCAACCTCGTCTACGGCGACGCGGGACCGGCCGGGCAGGTGAAGGCCGACCTCGGCGACCTGATCCTGGCGCTGCAGAAGGCCTCGAAGGCCTACCTGCGCATCATCCGCGCCCGCATCGCGGAGGCGGAGAAGATCGCGGGGCGCGCCGCGCCGCCGGCGTGAGCGAAGGCGCGGGGCGAAGCGTCGCACTGCCGGGCTTCCTGGCCGCCTTCCAGTTCCGCGACTTCCGCCGGCTGTGGTCGGGCGCGTTCGTCTCGTCGATCGGCACGTGGACCCAGGACGTCGCGCTGTCGTGGCTGATCCACACCCGGATGGGCGAGCCGTTCTTCCTCGGCCTGCGCGCCTTCGCCGCGGAGTTCCCGCTGCTGGCCTTCATGCTGGTCGGCGGCGCGGTGGCGGACCGCGTCGACCGCCGCAAGATCCTGCTCACCTCGCAGGTGCTGCAGATGACGTTCGCCGCCGCGCTCGCGGTGCTGTTCTACCTCGACCGGCTCGGCATCGGCGCGATCCTGCTGATCGCGTTCCTGACCGGCCTGGCCCAGTCGCAGTCGGCGCCCACCTACCAGGCCGTGCTGACCTCGATCGTGCCGCCCGCCCACATCCCCAACGCCGTCGCCCTCAACTCGCTGCAGTTCAACCTGTCGCGCGCGATCGGCCCGGCGATCGCGGGGCTGCTGCTGGCCTCGGCCGGCACCGGGCCCTGCTTCGCGGTCAACGCGCTGTCGTTCGTGGCGGTGATCCTCGCCATCCGCGGGCTGCACCTGCCGCCGCCGCCGCAGGCCGCGGGCAGCGCAGGGCTCACCCTCAGCCAGAGCCTCGGCGAAGGCGTTGCCCACGTGAGGCGCTCGCCCGAGCTGTTCGGGCTCACGCTGCTCGCGCTGCTCGGCAGCTTCCTCGCCTTCCCGCTGATCACCTACCTGCCCGTGCTCGCGGGCGACGTGCTGAAGACGGGTGCCGCCGGCTACTCGCTGCTGCTGTCGAGCTTCGGCGGCGGCGCGATCGTCGGCGCCGTGCTGACCGCGCAGCGCGGCAAGGTGCCGGGCCGCGGCCGGCTGATGCTCGCGACCTTCGCCGGCTTCTCCGTGCTCGCGGGCGTGGCCCTGTTCGTGTCCTGGCAGCCGCTGGTGATGGCGCTGCTGTTCGGCGCGGGCGGCCTGCTGGTGACCGCCTACTCGACGCTCAACTCGCTGGTCCAGGAGCTGGCCCCCGACGCGCTGCGCGGGCGCGTGCTGTCGGCCTTCGGCCTCGCCTTCCGCGGCGGCGGTCCGCTCGGCGGCCTGGTCGCCGGCGCCCTGGTCGGGCCGCTCGGGCTGCGCGTCGTGCTCGGCGCCTACTGCGCGCTGCTCGGCGTGATCGCGCTGGGCCTGCTGCGCCGCGGCCACCGGCTGGCGGCGCTGTGACGGCGCCGGCGCCCGCGTCCCGCCGCGTGCCGCTCGACGCGCTGGCCGCGCCCGCGCTGCTGCTGCTGTGCGCGCGCGACCTGGTGGCGTTCGACCCGCCGCGGGTGCTGGCCTGGCGGCTGCTGCACGACGAGGCGCTGTTCGCGCAGGCGCCCTGGTTCGTGCGCGCGCTGGTCACCCGGCCCGGCGCCGAACTCGACCGCGACCCGCTCGCGCTGCAGACGGGCGGCGCGCTCGCGCTGCTCGCGGCCTGCTGGCTCGCGGCCGGGCTGCTGCGGGCGAACGTGCGCGTCCGACTCGCGCTGCTCGTGCTGTCCGCGTCGCTGCTGGTGGTGGTGCCCACGCTCGGCCTGGTGACGATGGGGCAGGCGATGGAGCGGCCCTACGGCCAGGACGGCGGCGTCGTGCAGTTGCCGATGGCGATCGACCGCATCCTGACCGGGCAGAGTCCCTACGCGGCCGACTACTCGCAGGGCGTCCTCGGCCGCCAGTCGCGAGCCTCGGCCTTCTGGGAGCCGCTCGGCGGCAACCCGATCACCCGCCACCACGCCTACCTGCCCGGCACCCACGTGCTGATGGCGCCCTTCCAGCTCGCCTCGCGGGCCGTCTTCGGTTTCTTCGACCCGCGCTTCGTCACGCTGCTGGCGTGGGCGCTGGCCGCGCTCCTCGCCGCGCGGCTGGCCGGCGGCGGCGGGCGCGGGCTGCTGGCCGCCGCGGGCATCCTCGTCCAGCCGCTCGCGTGGTGGCAGCAGGTGTTCGGCGCCAACGAGCTGTTGTTCGTCGCGCTGCTGCTGCTGGCGGCCGAGGCCGGCGAGCGCGGCGCCCGTCGCACGGCCGGCGCCTGGCTGGGCCTCGCCTGCGCCACCAAGCAGCTCGC
>WYBL01000040.1 GCA_011526565.1 Acidobacteriota bacterium
AGTTGCGGCGCGCAGATCTCGTAGACGACGATCCGCTCGGTGCGGCGCCGGCAGCCGGCCGCCCACGCCGTGTCGCCCGAGCCGAGCCCGATGATCGCGGCCTGCTGCGGGAACGGGTGGACGATCGCGGGCAGCGCGCCGAGCGCCGTGTGGATGCCGCCGAACGGCAGCACGCTGTGCGAGCGGCCGTTGACCCAGACCCGGTGGCGGCCCGGCTCCGGCGAGATCGCGACCACGCCCGAGGCGTCTTCGGCGATCAGCGCGCCCGGCTGCGCCATGCCGTGCATGCGCAGCCACAGCGGCTCGTTGCCGGGGGCGAGCACCACGAGTGCCCCGAGCGACGCCGCCGCGACGGCGAAGCGCGCGCGCAGCGGCGGGAAGAGGGCGGAGCCGAGCAGGGCGAGCGCCACTCCGCAGGCCAGCAGGGCGCGCAGGCTGCCGGAGGTGCCGAGCCCGCCGAGTCCGGCGAGGCCGACCAGCAGGCTGCCCGCGACGCAGCCGAGGATGTTGCCCGCCTGCAGGATGCCGACCTTGCGGCCGCTCTGACGCACGTCGTCCTGCACGGCCCGCTGCAGCACGGTGAAGGCGGCGCCCATCATCAGCGTCGGCGGCCCGAACAGCGACACCGGCAGCAGCAGGTACAGCTTCAGCACCGGCTCCCAGCGCCAGGCGCCGCCCAGGTTGTAGCTGTCGCGCCCGCCCCAGAGGTCGAAGAACCACTGGAAGAACGGCGTGTCGGGCGGGAGGTGGACCAGCACCAGTGCCGCCAGGCCGGCGTAGGCGAGGAGGCCGCACTGCAGCGCGAGGAAGGCGGCCAGCGGCCGCCGCAGCCGGCGCGCGACCGGCAGCGCTGCCAGCGTCCCGAGGCCGAGGCCGGTCAGGTAGACGCAGAGCACGGTGCCGAACGTGAACGCGGTCGACTTGACGCCGACGTCGATCAGCCGGAACCACAGGATCTCGAGCGACAGCGCGCAGAAGCCGGAGGTCGCGTAGAGCGCGAACCACAGCGCGAACGGCTGGCGCGCCTCGCTCGACGGCGTGGCCGCCTGCGCGTCGGCCGTCTCCGGCGGGCGCTGCTCGCCGGCAGCCGCGGAGCCCGAGTCCCGAATCGCCAGCAGCGCCAGCAGGAGCGCCGCGAGCCCCACCGAGACGTTGACCGCGGCTGCCACGTCGAGCGCCGTGCGCATGCCGAGGTGGCGCACCAGCAGCCACGGCGTCACCGCCGCGCCGAAGGCCGCGCCCAGGGCGTTGATCCCGTACAGGAAGCCGACGACGCGCTCGGCGCCGCGCACCTCGCGGACCAGGGCCCGCACCAGCAGCGGCAGCGTCATCCCCATCAGCAGCGTCGGCGGCAGCAGGGAGGCGAGGTGGACGAGCCCGGCGCGCCAGGCGGGCTCGTAGAGCCAGGCGGCGCGCGGCCCGATCCAGTCGTAGTAGATCGCGGCGCTCGACGCCCCGAAGGCGCCGATCGCCAGCTCGGCGCCGGCGAAGCCGAAGAGCGCCCCGCGGGCGCCGAAGCGCGCGCTCAGCGCGCCGCCGAAGTGGGCGCCGAAGCCGAGCCCGAGCAGGAACGCGGCCACGATCATCGCGATCGAATAGATGCCGACGCCGCTCTGCAGGGCGAGCAGCCGTTGCCACACCACCTGGTACACGAGTGCCGTGGCCCCGCTCAGGAAGAAGAGCAGGCCGGCGGCGGCGAGCACGCCGCGCGGCAGCGGCGGCGCAGGAGGCGCGGGGGCGTCGTTCAAAACCCGTGGAGTCTACCCGCTTCGCGTTCGCGGCCTGGCGAGGCGAAGATGGGCGCGCATGGCGGAACCCGAGCTGCGCCCGGCCACGCCCGCCGACGCGGCAGCGATCGTGGCGATCACCCGCGAGCTGATCGCGGACGGCGGCGTCTACCCGCACACCGCGGAGATGACCGACGACGAACTGGTCGGGTACTGGTTCGCGCCGAAGGGCCAGCTCGTCGTCGCCCTGCTGGACGGCCGGATCGCGGGCGTCTACCTGATGAAGCCGCAGTGGATGGGCCGCGGCTCGCACGTCGCGACGGCGTCCTACGCGGTCGCGAGCGCGGCCCGCGGCCACGGGGTCGGCGAGGCGCTGGGCCGCCACTCGATCGCCGAGGCGCGCCGGCTCGGATATCGCGCCATGCAGTTCAACCTCGTCGTCGAGACCAACACCGCCGCGGTGAAGCTGTGGCAGAAGCTCGGCTTCCGCATCCTGGCCACCCTGCCCGGCGTGTTCCGCCACGACGTCCACGGCCACGTGGGCGCCCACGTCATGTTCCTGGAGCTCTGAGAGATGGCCCCGCTCGCCGCCGAAGACGTCGTCCACCACGGCCACGGCATCCACGCGATCGACACCGGCTTCATCCGGCCCCGCTTCGACGCCAGCCACCTGATCGTCGAAGGCGGCCGCGCCGCGTTCGTCGACGTCGGCACCAACCACTCGATCCCGCGCCTGCTCGCGGCACTCGAGCGGCTGGGGCTCGCCCGAGACGCCGTCGACTACGTGATCCTGACCCACGTCCACCTCGATCACGCCGGCGGCGCGGGGCTGCTGATGCAGTCGCTGCCACAGGCGAAGCTGGTCGTGCACCCGCGCGGCGCGCGCCACATGATCGACCCCTCGAAGCTGATCGCCGGCGCCACCGCCGTCTACGGCGAGGAAGAGATGCAGCGCAGCTACGGCACCCTGGTGCCGGTGCCGGCGGAGCGCGTGATCGAGGCGCCGGACGAGTTCGGGCTGTCGCTGGGCGGGCGCCCGCTGCGCTTCCTCGACACGCCCGGCCACGCGCGGCACCACTTCTGCGTGTGGGACGAGGCGTCGCGCTCGTTCTTCACGGGCGACACCTTCGGCCTCGCCTACCCCGAGCTCGCCGGTGCCAGGGGCCCGTTCCTGATCCCGACCACGACGCCGGTGCAGTTCGAGCCCGAGGCGCTGCACGCCTCGATCGACCGGCTGATGGCGTTCCGGCCCGAGGCGATGTTCCTCACCCACTACTCGCGGGTGACCGGCCTCGAGCCGCTGGCGGGGTCGCTGCACGAGCAGATCGACGCCCAGGTCGCCCTCGGCCGCGGCGCGGCGGCGCGCGCCGATCGCGGGGCATACCTGCGCGCCGCGATCGCCGACCAGTTCCGCGCCCGCGCGGCGGACCTGGAGTGCCCGCTGGGCGGCGCGGCGTTCGACGCGCTGCTGGCGCTCGACGTCGAGCTCAACGCCCAGGGCCTGGAGATCTGGCTCGACAAGCAGGCGTGATAGTCGGCCGCTATGGTGTACCGTGGCGCCGGACTATTGGACGCTGCGGGGCGCCCCCCCTATGGTGCCGCCATCGCAAGGCGCGACCGGTTCGCGACGAGGTGCTGGCGTGACGGTGAGGAGACGGGAGACGGCGGCCCTGGCGGCCGCCGGGGTGGCGTTCTTCGCGAGCGGCGTCGCGGCCCTGGTGTACCAGGTGACGTGGCAGCGCATCCTGGCGCTGCACACCGGCATCGGCATCTACTCGATCGCCGTGATCGTGGCCAGCTTCATGCTCGGCCTCGGGCTCGGCAGCCACGCGGGTGGCGCCCTGAGCCTGCGCCTCGGCCGGCGCGGCGCGCTGGCGGCGTTCGCCCTGGTCGAGGTCGGGATCGCGACCTGGGGCGCGCTGAGCTGCACGCTCTACTACGACTGGCTGTACGGGGCCGCGATCGAGTGGTACACGCCGCTGTGGCGCGCCGCGCTGCTCCACCTCGCGAGCCTGGCCCCGCCCACCCTGCTGATGGGAATGTCGCTGCCGCTGCTGGTCCGCGGCATGGTGCTCGACGCCGAGACGGCGAGCCGCCGGATCGGGCTGCTCTACGCGGTCAACGTGCTGGGCGCGGCGACCGGCGCGGCGCTGACCCCGTGGGTGCTGCTGCGCTTCCTGGGCTTCGAGGGCGCGACCCTGTTCGCCGCCGCCGCCAACGGCCTGGCCGCGCTCACCGTGCCGCTGCTGATCCGGCTGGCGGTGCCGCGGTCGCAGGCGCCGGCCGCCGCCAGCACCGCGACGCCGGTCGTCGCGGCGGCGGGACCGGCCGGGGCTCCCTTCCGGCTGTGGCTCGCGCTGTACGCCGCCTCGGGAGGCTGCGCGCTGTCGCTGGAGATCGTCTGGTTCCGGCTGATGGACGTGGCGGTGCGCTCGACCCCGTTCACCTTCGGCAGCCTGCTCTGCTTCTACCTGCTCGGCTGCGGCCTCGGCACCCTGGCCGGCTCGGCGGTGGTCGCCCGCGTGCGCCGGCCGCTGCGCGCGTTCCTGCTCGCGCAGTGCCTGCTGCTGCTCTACTCCGGGGCCGTCGTGGTCGCCGCCTCGCTGGCTCCGGACGGCGCGCCGGGCCTGCGCTGGCTGACCGATTACTGGGCCGGGCCGACCGCCTTCGGCCTCGGCGCCGCGTTCGACTGGGACACCTTCTTCCGGCTCTACGTCGCGTTGCCCGCGGTGCTGTTCGGTCCGCCCACGCTGCTGATGGGCTTCTCGTTCCCGGTGCTGCAGCGCGCGGTGCAGGACGACCCGGCGACCAGCGGCCGCAAGGTCGGGATGCTGCAGGCGGCGAACATCCTGGGCTGCACGCTGGGCTCGCTGCTCGTCGGCCTCGTGCTGTTCGACGCCTTCGGGTCCTCGGGCACGCTGCGGCTGCTGGTGGGCGCGGGCCTCGCTTTCGCCGCCGTGGGAGTGGCGACCAGCGGCTGGCGCTCTCCGTTCCCTGCGCTCGCCGCGGCGCTGCTGGCGACGGCCTGGGCGCTGCCGGGCCAGGACGCCCTGTGGCAGCGCCTGCACGGTCGCGGCGCCGCCAGCCTCGTCGACGAAGACGCCACCGGCGTCGCCGCTCTCGTGCCGGAGGGCCCCGAGCGCTGGGGCGTCGTGGTCAGCGGCCGCCGCCACAGCTGGATCCCGTTCGGCGGCATCCACACCCGCCTCGGCGCGCTGCCCGCGCTGGTGCATCCCGCGCCGCGCGAGGTGGCGATCATCGGCCTCGGGTCCGGCGACACCGCGTGGGCGTCGGGCCTGCGCCGCGAGACCGAGCGGGTGGACGTGTTCGAGATCTCCGGGCCGCAGCCGCGGCTGCTCGAGCGGCTGGCCGGGGTGACGGCGCACCAGCCCCAGTTCGAGCCGCTGCGCGCCCTGCTCGCCGATCCGCGGATCCGGGTGCGGGTGGCGGACGGCCGCAACGCGCTGCTGACCGGGGAGCGCCGCTACGACGTGATCCAGGCCGACGCGCTGACGCCCGACATGGCGTTCAGCGGCAACCTGTACTCGCGCGAGTTCTTCGAGCTGGTCCGCAGCCGGCTGAAGCCCGGCGGCATGATGTGCACCTGGCTGCCGACGCTGCGCGTGTACCGCACGTTCCGCTCGGTCTTCCCCCACGTCGTGCGGATCGACGGCCTGGGAGCGGTCGTCGGCAGCGACCAGCCGATCCCGCTCGACCACGAGGCCTGGATCGCGCGGGCGCGCACCGACGAGGTCCGCGCCTACCTGGGGCCCGCGCTGGCCGAGAGCCTCGTGCCCTTCCTGTCGAAGGCCAGCGCGCCCGTGAAGCCGCCCGCGCGCGAGCACGCGCTCAACGAGGACCTGTTCCCGCGCGACGAGTTCGCCACGCCCTGAACCCGCCGCGGGCATCGGCCCGCGCGCCTCACGGCTGCGGGACGACGTCGATTTCGAGGCTGGCCAGGGCCCAGGCCCTGCGACCGCGGTAGACGACCCGCACGGCGTCGGCTTCGGCGGGGACGATCAGCAGCACCTGCGACGCCGCGCGATCGTGCGCCTGGTGCACGGGATGAGGGCGCGCCTCGACGTGGGGCGCCCGTTCCCACCCGTGGCGCGGATGCCGGAGCAGGAGTTCCACGCCCTCGCGACGCCCTCGCCCGCGGGGTCCCAGGCCCAGAACCACGCGAGCCACCCGCTGCAGACCCGGAAGCGCGACCTCGACGAAGCGTGGCCGCTCGGCGGCGGGGATGCGGACGCGCGACGTCTCGTCCGCATCGACCAGCGGGGCGAGATCGAGGCCGGGCTCCGAGCTGCGAAGCGAGGTCGCCTGGGTCGCCAGTCGCGTGTAGCGCGGACGCAGCGACTCCGGTGCCGCGGCGACGACGAGCCGGAGCCCGTTGGCCGGCCCCAGCGGTGCGGCGACGTGGAGGTGCTGGAACCCCTCGATCACCCGCGGGTCGCCTCCCTGGTCCCAGGCCACGGCATCGACCGCGCGCGCCAGCGTCCGGTCGAGCTCGATCGAGCCCGTGGGGCGCACCAGTTCGTGGCGGCCCGGGTCGAGCCCGAGCGGCACGTTGGAGAGGACCGCCGCCCCCGGCGGGAGGTGGGCCGCCACCCAGTCCGCCGCCCGGTCCCACGTGCTCGGCCGCGCGACGTCGTGCACGTAGTCGGCGGCGACGGCCAGCGGCGGCAGCGCGGCGAGGAGGGCCAGCGCCGGCGCGAGCCGCGGCAGGCGCGGCGCCAGCGCCGCGTAGCCCAGGCCGGCCACGACCACCAGGCCGCCGATCGCCGGCACGAGGTGGCGCAGGAAGCGGGTGTCGGCCGTCGACATCACGCCGAGCGTGACGACGGCCTGGGCCAGCACCGCCAGCACCAGCGGGTCTCGGCGGCGCTGCCAGGCGCCGAAGGCCACCAGCCCGGCGCCGAGCGGGCCCAGGGAGCGGCCGAGGTGGCCGAGGTAGTACAGCAGCGACGCCGCGGGTGTCTCGTCGCCCTGGTAGTGGTGGACCACCTGGTCGCGCGCGCCGGCGACGAACTCGAACGCGTGGATCACGGCGTAGGGGCTCAGCACCACGAACGCGACGCCCGCGGCCAGTGCCGCCACGGCGATGCCCCGGACCCGCGGGCCGGGTTTCAGCCCGCGGACCACCAGGTAGGCGGGTCCCAGGAACACCGCGCTGAACTTGAGGGCGAACGCCGCGCCGAGCCAGGCGCCGGCCCGGGCGTCGTCGCGCAGGCGGTCGCCGATCCGGCACATCGAGAGCAGCGCCAGCAGCCCCAGCACCTGCAGCGGCACGTCGGGCCGCAGCATGTGGGCGGTGTGCACGTCCGCGGGCGACACGGCGAGCAGCAGCGCCGCGACGAGGCCCGCGCCGTCGCCGCCGAGCCGGCGGCCCAGCCGCCAGGCGAGGAACACCGCGAGCACGCCGCAGGCCGCGATCAACGCGCGCGCGGCCAGGAACGCGCCGGGGCCGAACGGCGGCGGGTCGGCCAGCGCCAGCACGGGCGCCAGCAGGTAGAACATCAGCCCCGGGTACTGGTAGAAGCGGTGGTCCAGGTCGCGGTGGACGAGCATCTGCTCGACGGCGTCCACGAACAGCCGCTCGTCCTCGTGCGGCTCGTGGCGCAGGCCCCAGCCGAGCCCCGTGAAGCGCAGGCCGGTGGCCAGCAGCAGCACGAGCGCGAGCAGGGCGTGATGGGCGTGGAACCGGGGCATCGGCGTCACCCGCGCTTGTGCTCCAGTTCGGCCCAGCGGGCGTAGAGGGCGTCGACCTGCGCCTGCGCCGCGGCCAGGGCTTCGTGGGCGCGGGTCAGCGCCCCCGGATCGGTCGCGATCGCCGGGTCGTCGGCCGCCGACTTCGCCGCCTCGAGTTCCAGCTCGGCGTCGAGGATGCGGGCCTCCATCCCCTCCATCTCGCGCTGCTCGAGGTAGCCGAGCTTCTTCGGCTTCTCGGCCGCGGGCGCCGCAGCGGTGACGGTCGCCGCGGCCGTGCCGCTCGTCCGCGGGGCCGGCCGCTCGCGCAGGCGCTCCGCCTGCCGCAGTGCCTCCTGCCCCGCTTCCCACTGCGCGTAGTCGGCGAAGTAGAGGGCGCCGCCGCGGCCGTCGAGGGCCAGCAGCCGGTTCGACACGCGGTCGAGCAGGTAGCGGTCGTGGGTGACGAGCACCAGCGCACCGGGGAACTCGAGCAGCGATTCCTCGAGCACCTCGAGGGTCGGGATGTCGAGGTCGTTGGTCGGCTCGTCGAGCATCAGCACGTCGGCCGGCTCCAGCATCAGCCGCGCGATCAGGACGCGGGCCTGCTCGCCGCCGGAGAGCCGGCCCACCGGCTGCACGAGCTGCTCCGAGCGGAACAGGAAGCGCTTCGCCCAGCCCGCGACGTGGATGGCGCGGCCCTGGAAGATCACCGAGTCGCCCGCGGGCGCCAGCGTGCGCTCGAGCGTGACTTCGGGGTCGAGCCGCGAGCGGTGCTGGTCGAAGACGACGACGCGCAGGTTCGGCGCGCGCTCGACCGTGCCGGCGTCCGGCGCCTCCTGGCCCGCGAGCAGCCGCAGCAGCGTGCTCTTGCCGCTGCCGTTGGCGCCGAGCAGGCCGAGCCGGGCGCCGGGCCCGAGCGTCAGGTCGAGGCCGTCGATCAGCGTGCGTCCGCCGTAGCCCTTGCGCAGGCCCTCCGCCCACAGCAGGCGCTTCGTGCGCCGCTCGGTCGCCGAGAAATCGATCGCCACGCCGCCGCCCGCGCCTTTCGAGCGGTCGTCGAGGTCGCGCAGCTCGTCCTGCAGGCGGCCCGCCTCGTCGATCCGTGCCTGCGCCTTGCGGGTGCGCGCCTTCGCCTTGCGCGAGAGCCAGTCGAGTTCGCCGCGCACGCGGTTGCGCAGCGACTCCTGGTACGCGGCCTGGCCCGAGAGCGCCTCGTCCTTCTTCTCGAGGAAGCGCGAGTAGCGGCCCTTGACGTCGAACAGCCCCGCGGCGAAAGCGCGGTTCAGCTCGATCACGCGGCCGGCGACCGCTTCCAGGAAGTAGCGGTCGTGGCTGACTGCGACGAACGCCTCGGGCTCGCGCGGCAGCAGCTCCTCGAGCCACAGGATGCCGTCGAGGTCGAGGTGGTTGGTCGGCTCGTCGAGCAGCAGCAGCTCCGGGCCCTTGACCAGCTCGCGGGCGATCGCCAGCCGCTTGCGCCAGCCGCCGGAGAGCGACGCCGTCTCCGCGGCCGCGTCGGCGAAGCCGGCCTGACCCATCACCAGCGCGACCCGCGCGTCCTTCTCGTGGGGGTCGAGGCCCGGCTGGTCGTCGAGCGCCGCGCGCAAGACCGTGCCCACCCGCGAGCCCGGCGCGAAGCTCGGGTCCTGCTCGACGTAGCCGATCCGCAGCCGCTTGCGCGCGGCGCGGGTGCCCTTCTGCGGCTCCTCGAGACCCGCCAGGATCCGCAGCAGCGTCGACTTGCCCGAGCCGTTGGGGCCGACCAGGCCGACGTGGTCGCCTTCGAACAGGCCGAGCGCCAGCCCCTCGAACAGCGGGGCGGCGCCGTGGGCGTGGCCCAGGTCCTGGCAGGAGAGCAGCAGTTCCGGCATGGCGGGGCGGGGATGATAGACGACGCCTCGCCGCGGGCGTAGCCTTGCACCTGCGATGGCGGTTCGTGGCGCGCGTCACGAACGGTCGGGCGGCGCCGCGGCCGGCGCGAGGGGCTTCTTCGCGCCCGGCGCGCTGACATTGGCGCTGATGGCGGCGCTGCCGTCCGCCACCCCGGCCGTGCCCGCGGCCATCACCTGCGGCCCCGGCCGGGTCACGACGCCGCACTTCGACCACGCCTTCGACGCGGCAGAGGTGCGCGCGAGCGGGCGCAAGGTGAGCGTCGGCCTCGGCCACCGTTATCCCTCGGCCGCGGGCCAGGCTTGCGCCGGTGCGCCCGACTTCGTGCTGGAGACCGCCCACGCGCTCGAGTACTCGTGGGCGCGCTACGAGGCGCTGCTCCACTCGATCGGCGAGGCGATGCCGCAACCCGCGGCCGGCGGCTTGCCCGTGCGCTACGCGAAGAAGCTCCGGGCCTGGCCGCTGGCGGCGCCGGAGCCGATGCGCTTCGTCCACGGCGCGCGGCTGCGCGCCGAGGCGATCGAGGTCGATCTCGCTCCCGAGATCTTCAGCCTCGACCTGCACCGGAAGCGGGCCGCGCACGAGCTCTACCACTTCGTCCAGAGCCGCCGCGTCGGCCCCGCGAAGTGCACGTCGAAGGACGGCCTGTGGTGGATCGAGGCCGCCGCGGAGTACGCCGCCGCGGACGTCGTCTGGCCGCGGCTCAGCGGCTTCAAGGGCGGCGGCAACGTCCGCGCCGGCCTGCGCAACACCACTCCCGGCGCGGGGTCGTCGTACCGCGTGTTCCCCTACCTGCTCGAGCGGCCGCTCGCCGCCCACGGAGCCCCGACGGACGACCACGCGATGCCGAACTTCGAGCCCTGGGCGGGCGGCGAAGAGCTGGAGTACGACAAGGGCTACTTCGTGCAGTACCTGGTCCAGCGGCTGGGCTTCGACTTTGCGCGCCTGGACCGCGACTTCATGCGCCACTACGGGTCCGCAAGCGGCGCCGACGCGGCGCTGGACGCGCTCGACCGGGCGCTGGCCCCGCGCGAGACGCTGATCTCCGCCTACGCGAGCTTCGCCGCGTGGTACCTGCTCGGCGCGGACAGTCCGCTGGCCGGCACCGACGTGGTCTGGCGCCCTGGCGGCCAGGACGCGAAGGCACGCCCCGTGTTCGCGACCGTGCGCGCGTGCGCGGACTGCCCGGAGCGCACCCCGCTCGCGATCCCCGCCGCGCTGCCCGCGCCGCTCCAGTACACCTTCGACCTGCCCGCCGGCCACGCGGCCCGGATGTGGGCGCTGGAGTCGGCCGGACCGCGGTCGCTGAAGGTGTCCACGCCGCTGCTCGCCGACGCGTGGGTGCGCGTCTTCGCCGCGCCCCGCGGTCGATTCGTCGCGGGCCAGCCGCAGCCGAAGGCGCAGCTCGTCCGCGCGGCGGACGAAGCCACGGTCGCGCTCGCGCCGTCCGAGACGCTCTACGTCGTGGTGATCGGCGTCAACCCGCGGCTGCCGGGCGCCGCCCACGTGGCGATCCGCGACGACGCGCCGGCAGCGGCGAGCTCCACGGCGACCGGCCTCGTGGTGCGCGGCCCGGACAACTGGGACGGCGAGAGCGACGCGCGCGGCTTCCGCGCCACGCGGCGCCCGGCCGTGCGGACGCGGCGCAACCCGCCGAACCACATGTCGAGCCCCGGCGAGGTCGTCGACAGCGGGAAGGTGACGGCGCGGGTCGCCGCCACCTGGGCCCGCTGCCCGGCCGACGCCGCCGCGCTGAAGAAGGAGGTGGCGGGCGCGGCGCTGTGGCGCAAGCTGCCCGATCACGCCAGCTTCGAGCCACGGCTCGTGCCGTTCGCGGTCGCCGGCTTCGAGGGCTTCGTGCTGGAGACGCAGGGCGTGGTCACCCGCTACGGCGCGAGCCCCTACCAGGACCTGGGCTTCCCCGCCGCGGGCGTCGCCGGCCAGGGGCTCGTGCGCCGCGGCGAGCGCTGCCTGGCACTCGAGTACGACGCGTTCGGCGGCGGCGAGAGCCTGGGCCGGTGGTGGGACGACATGCCGTTCCTGAAGGCCCACGCCGAGGCGGCCGGCGCCGAGGCGCGGGCGATGCTCGCGGGGTTGCGGGTCGAGGCCACGGGCTCGTTCACCCGCTTCCCGCACGTGCCCGTGCAGGTCCCCGAGGGCGGCACCGGGCCCGCGCCGCCGAAGCAGCCTGCCCCGACCGCGGTACCGGCACCCACGGCACGGCCGGCGCCGTCGGCGTCCGCGGCGCCGTTCGAGCTCGGCCGCGTGTGGCGGGTGAAGCAGTGGATCGGCGACGAGACCTGGACCTGGGTGTGGACGCGGCAGGGCGGCTCGAACACGTTCGAGGGCGTCGCCCGCCACGACCGGAGCGGCTTCGAGAGCCGCCACGCGATCCACTTCGTCGCCGCGAAGGACGGCCAGGTCGTGCTCTCTCGCCCGGACGCGGGCGGAAGCTACGTCGGCCGCCTCTCGCCCGACGGCCGCCGCGTGGTGAGCGGCGTGCTCGACTCGGTGAGCGGCCCGCAGGGCTGGACGGCCGAGATCGAACGCTGAACCCGCGCGGGGAATGCGAGAATGCGCGCCCGCGATGCCGACCCTCCCCGATCCCGCCGTGCGCCGCGACGCGGCGGGCGGCCGCCCGCGCGGGTGGCGGCTCGGCATCATCGGCGGCGGGCAGCTCGCGCGGATGACCGCGCTCGCCGCGTACCCGCTCGGCATCGACGTCGCGGTGCTGGAGCGGGCGGAGGACTGTCCCGCGGGACCGCTGGCGGCGGACACCGTGGTCGGCGACTACGGCGACGTCGAGGCCCTGGCGCGACTGGCGGCCGGCGCCGACGTCGTCACGGTCGAGAACGAGTTCATCGACGCGGCGCTGCTCGCGGAGCTCGAGCGGCGCGGCGCGCGGCTGCTGCCGACGGCCGAGTCGATGCGCCTCGTGCAGGACAAGCTGCTGCAGAAACAGGCCCTGGCCGCGGCGGGGCTGGCCGTGCCGCGATTCCGGGCGGTCGAGGCGCGCGCAGACGTGATCGCGGCGGCAGCCGATTTCGGCTGGCCGCTGCTGCTCAAGGCGCGCCGCAACGGCTACGACGGCAAGGGCAACGCGACCGTCGCCGGCCCCGCCGAGGTCGAGGCCGCGTGGCAGGCGCTCGGCGGCCGCGGGCTGTACGTCGAGGAGCACTGCCCGTTCGAGAAGGAACTGGCGGTGATCGTCACCCGCCCCCGCACCGGCGACACCGCGGCCTACCCCGTCGTCGAGACCGTGCAGCGCGACCACGTGTGCCACGAGGTGACCGTGCCTGCGGCCGTCGCGCCCGCGGCGCGCGACGCCGCGGCCGGCGTCGCGCTGCGCGCGATCGAGGCGGTCGGCGGCACCGGCACCTTCGGCGTCGAGCTCTTCCTGCTGCCGGGAGACCGCGTGGTCGTCAACGAGCTGGCGCCGCGGGTGCACAACTCGGGGCACTACACGATCGAAGCCGCGCTGTGCTCGCAGTTCGAGAACCACGTGCGCGCGGTGTTCGGCCTGCCGCTCGGTTCCACGTCGCTGGTCGCGCCGGCCGCCGCGATGGTCAACCTGCTCGGCGCCGGGCCCGGCTCCGGCGCGGCGCGAGGGCTGGAAGCCGCCCTGGCCGTGCCCGGCGCCCACCTCCACCTCTACGGCAAGAGCGCGAGCGGGCGCGGGCGCAAGATGGGTCACGTCACCGCGCTGGGCGACACTGTCGAAGATGCGCTCGCGCGCGCCCGCGCCGCCGCCGGCGCGATCGGGTTCGGAGATCCGCGATGAAGCACGAGAGGCCGCGCGTCGGCATCATCATGGGCAGCGACTCGGACTGGCCGACGATGCAGGCCGCCGCCGAGGCCTGCGCCGAGTTCGGGGTCGCCTGCGAGACGCGGGTCGTGTCCGCCCACCGCACGCCGCTCGACATGGTCGAGTACGCGCGCACGGCGCACCGCCGCGGCCTCGAGGTGATCGTCGCCGGAGCGGGCGGCGCCGCCCACCTGCCCGGCATGGTCGCCAGCCTGACCCCGCTGCCGGTGATCGGCGTGCCGGTGCAGAGCAGGGCGTTGTCCGGCCTCGACTCGCTGCTCTCGATCGTCCAGATGCCCTCGGGCGTCCCGGTCGCGACGGTCGCCATCGGCAACGGCCGCAACGCGGGCCTGCTCGCCGTCAAGATCCTGGCGGTCGGCGACCGGGCGCTGACCCGCAAGCTGCTGGCGTTCGCCGAGCGCCAGGCTCGCGCCTCGCGCCGAAAGACGCTGCCGCCGAGGGCCTGAACACCGGAACCGGGAACGGCGCCACAGAGGCACAGAGGCACAGAGGTTCACGGAGGGCGTTCAAGGCCTGCACCTCTGTCCGTCCTCTGTGCGTCTCGGTGGCCTCGGTGACTCTGTGGCGTCGTTGCCGTCCCGTGGACCGGCGCCACAGAGGCACAGAGACACAGAGGTTCACGGAGGGCGTTCAAGGTTCTGCACCTCTGTCCGTCCTCTGTGCGTCTCGGTGGCCTCGGTGACTCTGTGGCGTCGTCGCCGTCCCGTTGAACGGCGCCACAGAGGCACAGAGACACAGAGGTTCACGGAGGGCGTTCAAGGCCTGCACCTCTGTCCGTCCTCTGTGCGTCTCGGTGGTCCTCGGTGACTCTGTGGCGTCGTTGCCGTCCCGTGGACCGGCGCCGCAGAGACACAGGAACTGGCGTTGTCGCCGGGACTGGCATCGGGCTTGCTCTAGTTCCGTGCGGAAGCCGGGGCCGATCCGGCACGAACCCCGCAAGTCGTTGAAACAGCAACGACTGGACGTCAGGCGGGGGGCGTGGTCGGGGGCACACGGAGCGTGGCTCCGGCGCCACGGATAAGCGGAGGCAAGCAGACACATGGGCGTTCGCATTCGACCGGCGTCGTTGCAGGACGGCATCGCCGTGCTCTCGCTGCTCGAGGGCGTCGGCTACTACCCGGAGCCGATCGGCTTCGCGGAGACCTATCGCCGCACGCTCCACGATCCCAACTTCCTCGTCCGCATCGCGGAGTCGGACGACGGGCGGATCGTCGGCATGGCGTCGCTGGCGATGCGCTACCAGCTCGGCGTCGGCGGCATCGTGGCCAGCCTGGACGAGCTGGCGATCCTGCCGGGCCCGCACGCCAAGAGCGCCGATCGAAAGCTGCGCCGCGAGACGGTGGGCCAGGCCCGCAAGCGGGGCGCCCGCCGAATCGTCCAGCACGCCAACGAGGGCACGCCGTCGCCGCGCCCGGCCGCCGCGCGGCCGATGCCGGCGACCGTGGCGGCCTGAGCGGCGTCAAAAGGAAGGAACGGAAACCGCGCCCGTGACGTAAGGGTCTTCACGGGGTCGGTTCGGGAAGGGTCGTTTCGGGAAGTCGAAAAAGGGATCTCCTCCCCCACTGGGTCAGGGGTCCTCGGCAGGCGCGTCGAGGGTCGCGCGCCGGCCGGGGACCCCTCGTTTTTTCTCCGCTAGGATGGCCTGCTCTCCATGCCGCAGACCGAGAACTTCGACCTCGCCGGGCCTGCGGGCCGCCTCGAGGCCGTGCTGATGACGCCGGACGAGCCACCCGTGGCCGCCGCCGTGTTCTGCCACGCCCACCCGCTGTTCGGCGGCGTGATGCACTTCAAGCCGGTGTTCCGGGCCGCGAAGGCGCTGCAGGAGCACGGGATCGCCGCGCTGCGCTTCAACTTCCGCGGCGTCGGCCGCAGCGAGGGCGTGCACGACCACGGCGTCGGCGAGCAGGACGACGCTCGCGCCGCGCTCGACGAGCTCGAGCGCCGCCACCCGGGGCTGCCGCTGCTGCTGGGCGGCTTCTCGTTCGGCTCGATCGTGGCCCTGCGCGTCGCGTCGCGCGAACAGCGGGTGCGAGGGGTGATCGCCTGCGCGGTGCCGCTGCGCCGCGAGTACGTCGGCGAGCGCTTCCCGCAGGCGGTCCAGCCGCGGCTGTTCGTGCAGGGCGGCGCCGACGAGTTCGGCGACGCCGCGGCGATCCGCGCCCAGGTGGCGCAGCTCCCGCCGCCGCACGAGCTGGTCGTCGTCGAAGGCGCCAGCCACTTCTTCGACGGCCGCCTCGACGAGTACCAGGCGGCGATCGCCGCCTGGGCCGCGCGCCGCCCGTGGGCGCACGCGACCTCGTAGCCGCTCGCCCCCTTCGTCGTCCGCGAAAAAACGCTCGCCGCCGCCCGCCCGCGGGCGTAGATTGGAGGCGTGGGATACCGGCGCGCGTTCCTGATCGGAACCGGCGTGCTGGTGGGGCTGCTGGCCCCCACCTGCGCCGGCGGCGAGAGCCTGCAGGAGGCTCCGCGGCCGCCGCAGGCGCGCTCGCTGAGCGCCAGCGTCGAGTCGGCCGTGCAGCGGCGCCTGCCCGAGTTCCTGCGCGACGAGTCGGCCCGCCGCTTCAGCTTCGCCCGTGGCGCGTTCGGGATCGGCGGCTACGGCGCCTTCGGCTATCCCGACACCGGCGTGGACGCCCCGCCGCTGCGGCTCTACCCGCTGGCCGGCGCCGGCAACTCGCTCTCGGTCAGCCCGTTCACCGGCCGCCGCCACTGAAGCGGACGCCCGCGAGAGCGTCACACGCCCGCGGGCAGGGCCGGGCGCCCGCATAGAATTCCCCACCTATGAACCCGGCCCGCTCCGCGGTCGCCCTGCTCTTCGCGATCAACTTCGTCAACTACATCGACCGCTACGTGGCCTCGGCGGTGCTGCCGCTGATCCAGGCCGAGTTCCACGTCAGCGACACGGCGGCCGGCCTGGTGGTGTCGATCTTCATGGTCGCGTACATGGTGGCCTCGCCGTTCACGGGCGTGCTCGGCGATCGGCTGCCGCGCCGCTACCTGGTCGCCGCCGGGGTCGGGCTGTGGAGCCTGGCGACCGCCGCGTCGGGCCTCGCCACCAGCTTCCGGCAACTGCTCGTCGCCCGCTCCTTCATCGGCATCGGCGAGGCCGGCTTCGGCGCGGTGTCGCCGACGCTGATCTCCGACCTGTTCCCCAAGGAGCGACGCGGGCGGATGCTCGCCTACTTCTACGTCGCGATCCCGGTCGGCAGCGCGCTCGGCTTCCTGCTCGGCGGCTTCATGGGCGAACACTTCGGCTGGCGCAGCGCGTTCTTCCTCGCCGGCGCGCCGGGACTGCTGCTCGCGTACCTTGCCACCCGCATGCACGAACCGCCGCGCGGCGCGGGCGACGGCGTCACGAAGGCGGAGGCGAAGTTCGACCTGAAGGCGGCGCTGGGCCTCGCCCGCAACCGCTCGCTGGTGCTGACGACGCTGGGCATGGCCGCGATGACCTTCGCGCTGGGCGGCATGGCGAGCTGGATGCCGACCTACCTCGTGCGCGCCAAGGGCCTCTCGCTGGACCAGGCCAACACGCTGTTCGGCGGCATCACGGTCGGCGCCGGCCTGGTCGGCACCTTCCTCGGCGGCTGGCTCGGCGACGTGCTGCAGAAGAAGACGCGCGCGTCGTACCTGCTCGTCTCGGGCGTCGGCATGCTGCTGGGCGTGCCGTTCTGCTGGCTCGGCCTGGTCTCCGACTCGCAGGCGGTGTACGCGCCCGCGTTCTTCATGGCCGAGGTGCTGCTGTTCCTCAACACCGGTCCCGCCAACGCCGTGCTCGTCAACGTGGTGCTGCCCGAGATCCGGGCCACCGCGATCGCGCTCGCGATCTTCGTCTACCACCTGCTGGGCGACGTGCCGTCGCCGATCCTGATCGGCTGGCTCTCCGACCGCTCCGACCTCGGCGCGGCGATCCAGGCCTCGTGCCTCGGCGCGATGACGGTTTCGGGCGTGCTGTACCTGCTCGGCATGCGCACGCTGGCGGCCGACCAGGACCGGGTCCTGGACACGGTCGCCCGCCGCGAGCGCGAGGCGGTGGCGGTCCCGGCCCTGGCGCCGGCCGCGGGTTAGCCGGCCCTTGCGCGCGATCGTCTCCCCCCTGCTGCACGCGCTGTTCAAGGTGCTCTTCGTCTACGAGTACGAAGGCGAGGAGCACGTGCCGGCGCAGGGTCCCGCGGTCGTCGCGGCCAACCACCCGTCGTACCTCGACCCCGCGCTGCTCTCGCTCGGCGTGCACCGGCCGATCCATTTCATGGCCTGGGACGCGCTGTTTCGGGTGCCGCTGCTCGGCGCGTTGCTGCGCGCGTTCGGCGCCTTCCCGGTCGACGTGCGCAAGGGCCGCGGCGCCGCGGCCTACGACCGGGCCCGGGCGCTGGTCGAGGAGGGCAACCTGGTCGGCATCTTCCCCGAGGGGCAGCGCTCGCGCGCCGGCTGGATGGAGCCGAAGCTGCGCGAGGGCGCGGCGCGGCTCTCGCTGGAGACGGGCGCCCCGCTGGTGCCGGCGACGATCACCGGCGCCTTCCGCGCCTGGCCCCACTTCCGCCCGCTGCCCAAGCCAGGGCGGATCAAGGTGCGCTTCCATCCGCCGATCGATCCCGCGGCGTTCGCGGCACTCGATCGCGAGGCCGCCGTCGACGCGATGACCGCGGAACTGCGGCGCCGCGTGGAGCGCTCGCTGCTCCCCGGCGTCAAGGCCGACCTGCGCCTCGCCGTCGTCTACCGCAAGGAGGCGCCGTGGCCGCGGCTCTACGAGAGCGTGCCGCCGCTGCTGCTGGCGACGCTGCTGTTCTGGAAGACGCGCTCGTGGGCGGTGGTCGCCCCTGCCTACGCGTATCTCGCCTACCTGCTGGCGGACCGCTTCCTGATCCCGCAGCGGCGGGTCGTGAAGTGGGTCCGCAACGCCTCGCCCGTCGCGTTCCTGCTGGCCTTCGAGCCGGCCGTGCGCGAGGCGTTCGCGCTGCCCGCGGTGCCGGCCCGCACCTGGCTCGCCGCCGTGGCGGCGGCGGGGCTCCTGCCCTACCTCTACGCCCGCACGCTGGTGGCGCTCGACGCGATCCGCGGTGGCGTGCTGGCGCTGCTGCTCTCGCTCGCCGTCACGGCATGGTGGTCGCCGACGCCGCTCGGCCCGCTGCTGGCGCTCCCGCTCTCCCTCGCGGCCTACGCCTGGGACCGGCGCTGCGCATTGTGGACGCTGGCCGCGCCTGTGCTCGCGGCGTTCGCGCTCGGCGTGCCGCTGTGGCTGGGCGGACGGCTCGAGCTGATGCCCCATGCGGTCGCGGGCCTGCTGGCGTGGGCCCTGGTGCGGCTGTGGCCGATGCAGCCTGACACCGCACCGCTCGAACGCCCGGAGGAGCCCCGGCTCGGCCTCGGCCTGTGAGCGGCCCAACCGACGCCTCGCGAACGGCGTCTTAGACTTCGGTCGCACGTGGACGACAGGATCCAACTCGCTGGACTCGCGGTGATCGCCGCGGCGACGGTCGCCTGCGGCAGCGTCGCCGCCACGTCCGGCTCCGAGGCGCGGGTCGAAAGGCGCACGGTCGAGGACGTGTTCCTGCTGACCGGGGAACTGGCCGCCGTACGGGGTGTCGAGCTGGCCGTGCCGCGCATTCCCGGCATGGGCGGCGGCCTGCAGGTGCAGTGGATCGCCGAAGACGGCGCGGAGGTTGCCGCCGGCGACGTGGTGGTCGAGCTCGACAACAGCCGCATCAGCAGCACGCTGGAAGAGCACCGCACCCGGGCGGTGCAGGCCGCCATCGCGCTCGAGCAGCGCGAGTCCGCGCTCCAGGCCGAGCGCGCGAGCAGGCTGTTCGAGCTGGAGCGCACCGCGGTCGAGCTGGAGCAGGCCCGGGTCGAGGCCGCGATCCCCCAGGAGCTGCGCTCGCGCAAGGAGTGGCACGAGAAGCAGCAGGCGCTGGTCGCGGCCGAGGCCGCCCACGAGAAGGCGCGCCTCGCGCTGGCGGCCCACGATCGCGGCGGCGCGGCCGAGCTGAGCGTGCAGCGCATCGCCCTCGACAAGGCGCGGCGCGAGGTGATCCAGGCCGAGGAGTCCCTGCGCAGCCTGCAGTTGCGGGCGCCGCGGCCCGGCGTCGTGCTGCTCGGGCGCAGCCCGCGCGACGACAGGCCCGTGCAGGTGGGCGACACGCTGTGGCCCGGCCTGCGCGCCGCGTCGCTGCCCGACCTCTCCCTGCTCGAGGTCGCGGGCTACCTGCCCGAGGTCGACGACGGCCGCGTCCGGCCCGGGCAGGCCGCGCGCGTGATCCTCGACTCCGCGCTCGACCGCGTCCACGCGGGCCGCGTCGAAGACGTCGCCGCCGTCGCCCAGGACGCGCGCTACGCCGGCGGCTTCAAGGTCCGCGTCTCGCTGCAGCGCACCGACCCGGGCTCGATGCGCCCGGGCCTGTCGGCCCGGGTCGAGGTCGTGCGCCAGGTGTTCACGGACGCGCTGGTGGTGCCGCGCAGCGCGCTCACCTGGAAGGGAGGCCAGGCGCAGGCACGGCGGCCGGGCGGCGGCACGACGGACGTGACGCTCGCCACCTGCCTGGCCCTGGAGTGCGTCGTTCGCGAGGGACTGCAGGAGGGCGACCGTGTCGCGCTTCGCTGACCTCGTCGCCCGCGTGCGCGCCCGGCCCCGGGCGGCGCTCCTCGCCGGCCTCGCCGTCGTGCTCGTCGCCGCAGGTGCCCGGGGCGGCGGCAGCGGCGCCGAGGTGCCCACCGCGGAAGCCAGCCGCGGCGAGCTCGTCCAGACCGTCGACGTCGAGGGCGAGATCGCCTCGGCCGCCAGCCTCGAACTCGGCCCGCCCGGCGTGCCCGACCTGTGGGACTACAAGATCGCCTTCCTCGCCGACGAAGGCACCTCCGTGAAGCCCGGCCAGCCGGTCGTGCGCTTCGACCCCTCGTCGCTGCAGCGACGGCTGGAGGAGAAGCAGGCCGAGTTCGAGGAGGCCACCCAGAAGATCGAGCGCGGCCGGATCGAGGCCGACGAGAAACGCCGCGAGCTGGACCTGCAGCTCGCCGAGGCGCGTTCACGGCTGCAGAAGGCGCGGATGAAGGCCGAGATCCCCGACGAGCTGCGCTCGCGCAACGAGGCGAAGGACGCGGCCCTCGAGCTCGAACTCGCAGAGAAGGAGGTGGCGAGCCTCGAGGGTCGGCGCGCGGCGGTGGACGCGGCCGAAGAGGCCTCGCTGCGGTCGCTGGGCAGCCAGCGCGACCGCGCGGCCGGCCGGGTGGCGAGCTTGCGCGAGTCGATCGAGCGGATGACCGTGCGCGCGCCGCAGGACGGCATCGTCGTCTACAAGACGGGCTGGCGCGACGAGAAGAAGAAGGTCGGCGACACCGTGTGGTGGGGCGAGAAGCTGATCGCGCTGCCCGACCTGACGCGGCTGCGCGGTGAAGGCGACGTCGACGAGGCCGACGGCGGCGCGATCGCTCCCGGCCAGCGCGTCACGCTGCGGCTGGAGGCGCTGCCCGATCGCGACTTCGCGGCGAGCGTGGCCCGCATCGGCCGCGCCGTGCGCCGCAAGTCGCCGCGGGTCCCGTCCAAGGTCTTCCGCGTCGAGCTGGCGTTCGGTCAGCCCGACCCCGCGCTGCGGCCCGCGATGCGCTTCCGGGGCGAGATCGAGATCGCGCGCCACCCGGCCGTGCTCCAGATCCCGCGCGAGGCCGTGTTCTTCCGCGCCACGGGCCCCGTCGTCCACGTCCGCGGCTGGCGCGGCTTCCGCGCCGTGCCCGTGGAGCTCGGCCGCATCGGGCGCGGTCGGGTCGAGGTCCGGGCCGGCCTCGACGAAGGCGACGTCGTGGCCCTCGCCGAGCCGGAGGCCGGGGCGTGAGGCGGCGGCGGCTCACGCTCGCGGCGGCAGGCGCCGTCGGCCTGGCCCTCGCCGGGCTCGTCGCGGCCCGCGCCGCGCGCGAGCCGGACGTCGTGCTGCACGTCGTCGAGCGCTCCACGCTGCGCAACGAGATCCTGGCCAGCGGCTGGCTCGACGCCGTGCGCAAGACGCCGATCTCCGTTCCCGCCGACCTGAACATGTCGATGCGGGTGTCGTGGCTGGCGCCGCCGGGACCGGTGGCGAAGGGCGACGTGGTGCTCTCGTTCGACCCTGCCGACCTGGAGAAGGACGCCCTCGACTCGCGGGCCGACCGCAGCTCGGCCGACAGCAAGCGCGACAAGACCCGCGCCGAGGCCGAGCAGAAGCAGCGCGGCCTCGATCTCGACCTGGGCGTGACGCGGGACGAACTCGAGCGGGCCCGCGACGTGGCGCCGGACGACGAGCGCATCTTCTCGCGCAACCAGATCGTCGAAGGCCAGCTCGACCGCGACCTGATCGAGCGGCGGCTGACCGCCACCGGCGAGCGCCAGGAGACCAGCCGCGAGCTGACCGCCGCCGACCTGGAGCTGGTCGCGATCGAGCGGCGCAAGGCCGAGATGAAGCTGCGACTGGCCGAGAAGGGCCTCGGGGCGCTGCGCGTGGGCGCGCCTCACGACGGCATCCTGGTGTTCCCGGCCAACTGGCGGGGCGACTCGCTCTCCGTCGGCGACACGGTGTGGCCGGGCCAGACGATCGCCGAGATCCCCGACCTCTCCCAGCTCGAGGCTCGGGTGTTCGTGCTGGAGGGCGACGCCTCGGGCCTCGAGGTCGGCCGCTCGGCGCGGCTCGAGGTCGAGGGCCAGCCGGGACTCGTCTACGAGGCGAAGGTCAAGCGCGTCGACGCGCTGGCCAAGTCGCGCGAGCGCGGCTCCCCGGTCAAGTACTTCGAGACCTGGCTCGACCTGCCCGCGGACGCCGGCCAGCGGGTCAAGCCGGGCCAGCGGGTGCGCGCCCGCATCCTGCTGGCCGAGATCGCCGACGCGGTGTGGGTGCCGCGCGGGGCGCTGTTCCAGAAGGAGGGACGGCGCTACGTGCTGAAGGCCGACGGCGGCGGCCTGCGCGAGCAGGACGTGACCCTCGGCGGCGGCAGCCTGGGCCGGGTCCAGGTGCTCACCGGGCTCGCACCCGGCGACCGCGTCGCGCTCGCCGATCCGCGCCGCACCGCCTCCGGCGCCGCGACCCCGGCCGGCGCGAACGGCGCCGCGGCCCCGGCCGCCACCGGCAACGGGGGCCGCTGATGGACCTGCGCGAGGCGCTCCAGAGCGGCATCGACAGCCTGCGCGCCCAGCGCCTGCGCGCGTTCCTGACCATGCTCGGCATGATCTTCGGCGTCGGCGCCGTGATCGCGATGCTCTCGATCGGCGCCGGCGCCGAGGCCCAGGCGATGCTGCTGATCGACGCGATGGGCGTGCGCAACGTCGTCGTGCAGGTGCGCGAGCCGGCCCGCGACAACGAGCTGCTCGAGCTGCGCCGCTCCTCGGTGGGCCTCTCCGAGCGCGACGCCCGCGCGATCGCCGAGGCGGTGCCGGGCGTGGCCCGCGTCGCCCAGAAGTCGGTCGTCGAGACCTACAAGGTCCTGGGCGAGGCCGGCCGCGCGAAGCCGCGCGTCTTCGGCGTCTCGCCCGGCTACTTCGATCTGCAACGGCTCACGCTGCTCGAGGGCCGCTTCTTCGACGCGCGCGACGAGGCCGAGTTCGCGCAGGTCTGCGTGATCGGCGAAAACGCGCGCCGCGAGCTGTTCGGCTTCGGCCCCGCGCTCGGCCGCGCCCTCAAGGTGAACGAGCGCTGGCTGACGGTCGTCGGGGTGCTGGGCCAGGCCCGGGGAGCGGGCCGCGAGGTGCAGGGCGTGACGCTCGCCTCCACCGCCGACGACGTCTACCTGCCCGTGACCACGGCCCAGCGCAAGTTCGCGGCGCCGCCGCTGCGCAGCGCGCTCGACGAACTGGTCGTGGAGATGGAGTCCGGCCACCCGCCGCAACTCGCCGCGGCGGCGATCGAGACGCTGCTGCTGCGTCTGCACGGCGGCGCGAAGGACTTCGCGCTGGTGGTGCCCGAGGCGCTCCTGGAACAGAGCCGCCGCACGCAGCGGCTGTTCGACCTGGTGATGGGCTCGATCGCCGGCATCTCGCTGCTGGTCGGCGGCATCGGCATCATGAACATCATGCTGGCGACGGTGATGGAGCGCACCCGCGAGATCGGCATCCGCCGCGCGATCGGCGCCACCCGCAAGGACATCCGCAACCAGTTCGTGATCGAGGCCTTCACCCTGGCGGCCACCGGCGGCCTGCTCGGCGTGGTGATGGGCGTCGCGATCTCGAAAGGCGTCGCGCTGTGGGCGGGCTGGGAGACGGTGGTGACGCTCGGCTCGATCCTGCTCGCGACGCTGGTCTCGGTGGGGGTCGGTCTCGTCTCCGGCCTCTACCCCGCGACCCGCGCCGCCGCCCTCGACCCGATCGAGTCGCTGCGCTACGAGTAGCGCCTCACGGCTGGCGGACCCGGCTCATGCGCAAGGGCTCCTCGCGCACTTCTTCGCCCCGGCGCAGGCGCAGGGCGAAATCGAGGCGATCGCCGTCGCGCTGGATCGTCAGCGCCTTCGAGCGGGCGAAGCCGGGCTTCACCTCCTCGAACACGAAGCGCACCGCGCCCTCCTTGTCCTCCCAGCCGACGAACTCGGGGCTGAAGTGCTTGACCTTCATCACGAGCGCGCCGGAGGCGTCGACGCCGAGGGCCATGTGCTCGCTGAAGACCAGCTTGCCGTCCTTGACCAGGCGGAACAGGCCGATCATCTGGCCGGCCTGCGGCTCCGTCCAGAACTCCTCCACCTGGCCGCCGAGGCCCTCGCCGCGCCAGTGGCCGGCGAGCCAGGCCATGTCCTCGACGCGGGCGGACGGCGCCGCCGGCGCCGGGGCCTGCGGCGTCGCAGCCGCGGGATCCTGGGCCAGCGCGGGCCCGGTCAGGAACACGAGCGCCAGCAGCGCCAGGGCGGCCAGGGCGGCCGGGGTCGGTCGGGTCATCTCTCCACCTCCGCGGGGTAGACGAACGGGCGCGCTCGGGGACGACATCGGGATGGCGTGAAGAATAATGGCCGCGCGGTGTCCTCGGCCAGCCCGCCCCGGCGTCTACACACCGGGCGCCCGAAAAGGCACGCGCCCGGAGGAGGAACGTTGGCCCAGTTCATGCTGTTGCTGCACGAGAACCCGGCGAGCTTCGCGGACGTGACGCCGGAGCAGATGGAGCAGGTGATCGGCGAGTACGTCGCCTGGCGGGAGGCGCTCGAGAAGCAGGGGCGCCTTGCCGGCGGCGAGAAGCTGCGCGACGAAGGCGGCCGCCACCTCAGCGGCTTCGGTGCCGACCTGAAGGTCGTCGACGGCCCGTTCGCCGAAGCGGCCGAGGTGATCGGCGGCTACTTCACGGTCGAAGCCCGCGACTACGCCGACGCGGTCGAACTCGCGAAGGACTGCCCTCACCTCAAGTACGGCGGCCGCATCGAGCTGCGCCAGGTGGAGCCGACAGGGGCGGAGTGACGGAGCCAGACGCAACCCAGACGGAACTCGACCATCTGTTCCGGCACCACGCCGGGCAGATGGTCGCCACCTTGTGCCGCATCTTCGGCTTCGACCAGCTCGCGGCCGTCGAGGACGCGGTCCAGGACGCGCTGCTGCTGGCGCTGCGGCGCTGGCCGTTCCAGGGAAGGCCGGACAACCCGCGCGCGTGGCTGATCCAGGTCGCGAAGAACCGGCTGCTCGACCGCCTGCGGCGCGCGAAGCGCTGGCAGCGGCGGGAGGCGGAACTGGAACGGGCCGCGGCGGCCGTGCCCGGCTTCGAAGCGGCGGACGCCGCGTTCGCGGGCGAGCTGCGCGACGACGCGCTGGCGCTCGTGTTCGCGTGCTGCCACCCGGCGCTGCCGGCAGCCGCCCAGGTGGCGCTCACCCTCAAGACGGCCTGCGGCTTCGCGGTGCCCGAGGTCGCGCGCGCGTTCCTGGTCGGCGAGGAGGCGATGGCGCAGCGGCTGGTGCGCGCGCGGCAGCGCCTGCGCGAGACGAGCGTCGCGCTGGAGATCCCGGCAGCCGCCGAGCTCGCGCCGCGGCGCGAGGCCGCGCTGGCCGCGCTCTACCTGATGTTCAACGAGGGCTACGCGCCGCAGGCGGGCGACGACGTGGTCCGCGAGGACGTGTGCCGCGAGGCGATCCGCCTCGCCGAGCTGCTCGCCGACCACCCCGCGACGGCGGCCCCCGAGGCCGACGCGCTGTGCGCGCTGCTGCTGTTCCAGGCCTCGCGCCTGCGCGCCCGGCGCGACGCGGCGGGCGAGCTGCTGCTCTTCGCCGAGCAGGACCCCGGACTCTGGGATCTCGCGCTGGTGGCGCGCGGGGTGGCGCGCCTGCGAGCTTCGGCCCGCGGCGAGCGGCTCACGGCCTACCACCTGGAGGCGGAGATCGCCGGCCTTCACGCCGCCCCGGAGCGCGGCACCGACTGGGGTCAGGTCGTGCACCTGTACGACCTGCTGCTGGAGCTGCGTGCGTCGCCCGTGGTGGCCCTCAACCGGGCGATCGCGCTCGGCCAGCGCGACGGGCCGCAGGCGGGGCTCGACGCGGTGGCGGCGCTGGGGGCCCAGCGCGCGCTGCGCGCCTACGCCCCGCGCCACGCGGCCCGCGGCTTCTTCCTGGCCCGGCTGGGCCGCGGGGCCGAGGCGGCCGCGGCGTGGGAAGAGGCGCGAGCGCTCACATCCAACGAGCCGCTTCGCCGCTTCCTCGCCAGGCAGCGGGACCGCGCGCGCGAGGGTTGAACCGGCCCGGCGCGAGGCGTAGCGTCAAGCGGCAATGGAGTTCCTGAACTTCGTCCTCATCTTCGCGACGGGCGTGCTGGTCCTGCGCCGGCCGGACAAGGAGGCGCTGGCCTTCCGGCTGCTGCTCTTCTGCGCGGCGCTGACGGTGTTCCTCTTCTTCGTCGGCTCGCGGACGTCCGTGCTGCCGCCCTTCAACTACTGACCCGTGCGCAACGAGCCCCTGTACCGCCTGCTCGCGGTCCTGCTGCTCCTCGTCTCGATCGCCCCGATCGGCGTCGCCGCCTGGTGGCTCGGCTTCGTCCACGGCGAGTCGCCGTGCGTGCTGTGCTGGCAGCAGCGCACGGCGATGACGCTGGTCGCGCTGTGCTGCGCCTTCATCCTGCGCTTCGGCCCGCGCCCGCGCTACGTGGGCCTCGCGCTGCTGATCTCGGCGCACGGGATCTACATGGGCGTGCGCCACTCGGCGCTGCACTGGGCGCGCGACGTCGGCCAGGGCTTCGCCGGGGAGTTCATCGGCGCCCACACCTACACCTGGTCAGCCTTCATCTTCTGGACCTTCGTGGTCGCGATCGGGCTGCTGCTGATGGCGATGCGCGACGGCGCCACCGGCGCCGAGCCGCGCGACCCCGGCCCGCTCGGGCGGCTGGCGATCGGCGTCTTCCTGGCGGCCGTCGCGGGCAACGTGGTGCAGGCGTTCGCCTCGACCGGCCCGCCCCCGTACATGGGCCAGAGCGACCCGGTGCGCTTCTCGTTCGACCCGAAGACGTGGGTGTGGTCGCTCGAGGAGTGGGAGCCCGCCGCGATCTCGCTGCGCGGGCGCTACGCGTTCGCTTCGCCCTCGATCGACGGCCTCGACGCGGACCCGGCTCGCGGCCCGCTGCGCGGCCTGGCGCGGGTCGCCGCCGGCTCGCGGACCCGGATCGCAGCGGGGCTCGACGGCACGCCGGCGGACTTCGCTCGCGACCCGGCGAGCGGCCGCTTCGCCGTCGTCACCAGCCGCCACCAGGTGGCCGTGCTCGACACCGGCCTGGCCCGCATCGAGCACTCGGCGCGGCTGGACCCCGGCTATTCGGTCGACCTCGGCCGCGGCCTCGTCGGCGTCGCGTGGGTCGACGCGGCGACGCTCGTCGCGCTGAACGAGAGCAAGAGCTTCGCCACGCTGGGCGAGGCCCCTCGCGCGGACCCGGCGAAGAACTGGCGCCACTTCCTGGCCGGCGGCGAGCGCTTCGAGGAGCGGTCGCGCGGCCGCTTCGCGACGGTGCGGGCGCGGATGAACCACGTCGCCGCCCTCGCCTTCGACCCCGCCCGGCCGTCGCTGCTGACGGTGAGCGTGCCCAACGCGCGCCACCGGCGGCTGGTGGTGTCGCGCTTCGAGCGTTCCGACATGACGCTCGCGGAGGAGTTCGTTCCGGCGCTCGGCCCCGGGCTCGCCCTTGTGAGCGAAGGGCGTTCGCTCGACGAGTACTACGTGACCGGCCTGGTGGTCGAGCACGGTCGGCTCCACGCACTGTCCGTGGCGTTCTCGACGCTGCTCGAGATCGACCTCGTGACGCACGAGGTCGTCGCTGCCCGCGGCCTCGACGGGCTGTCGCGGCCCGTGGGCCTCGCCCTGCGCGACGACGCCTGGCTGGTGCTGCAGGAGAACGGCGCGGTCGTCGCCTACCCGCGCTGACGGCTCAGGCGCAGCCGACCTTCGCGCACAGCTCGTGGTTGCGGCGCACGAGCAGGGCGGCGAGCGCCAGCCACAGCGCGATGAAGACGAGGTTGACGAGCGCGAAGCCACTGGCGCCCAGCGCCGCCCAGGCGGTGCCGGCGTAGACGACGAGCGCCGCCGCCAGGTCGCCCAGCCGCACGAAGAAGGCGTCGACGGCCTGCTTGGCCTTGTACTTCTCCTCGCGACTGGTCGGCAGCCACAGGAGCTGGCGCGCGGTGTTCATGATCGAGTAGTCGGTGGCGTTCTCGGCGGTCTTCATCCAGCGCACGAGGGCGATCGTCGCGCCGGCGGCGATCAGCCCGTAGGCGCCCAGCGCGATCACCGGCAGCGCGAACAGCACGCCCGCGAAGCCGAAGCGCCTGACGATGCGGGAGGCGACGAAGGCCTGCAGCACGACGGAGCCGACGTTGACCCAGAAGAAGAAGCGGCCGTAGAAGGCCCCGACGAAGCCGTTGCGGTCGAACGCCGGGTCGGACGCGGCGAGCGTCCGCGCCTGCTCGACGACCAGGCTGCTCAGGATGTACTCGCCGGTCGTGTTGACGATGTTGAGTACCACCAGCAGCACGGCGGCCAGCAGGATGTAGCGGTTGCGCAGCACCAGCGCGAAGCCGTCGCTGCGCTCCAGCGCGGCGCCCGGCTCCGGGCCGTGGCCGGCGGCGTGCGCATCGCGGTGCACGGTGCGGTACAGCACCAGGCTGCCCAGCAGCAGCGCGGCCGCCAGGTAGAGCATGTAGGGCACCGGCACGTGGGCGGCGAAGAGCTGGCCAGCGATCCAGGCCCCGACCGGGGTGCCGGCGGTCATGCCGATGCCGATCACGGGAAACAGCCGGTTGCCGGCCTCGCGCGAGTAGATGTCGTTGGCGTAGGACCAGAACTGGGCGATCACGGACAGGCTGAAGAAGCCGACCCACACGTAGAACGCGACGCCGACGAACGGCACGCCGGCCGAGACGGCCAGCGCGAAGCCCACCACGTTGGCGAAGAAGAACAGCGTCACGCCGACGATCAGCTTCACGTGGTCGACGCGCGAGGCGAACCACGAGTAGGCGGGCACGAAGACCATCAGCACCAGCGCCTGGCCCGCCGCCGCGTAGGCCTTCACCTCGGCCGGGCCGCGGATGCCGAGCGCCTGCAGGAAGCCCGGCACCTCGGTGTTGAGGATCAGCGGCTCGCGCACCGTCTTGATCACGTAGTAGGCGACCAGGATCAGGAAGATGTTGGCGAGCATCAGCAGCGCCCGCGGGCCTTCGCCAGGGCGCACCTCGGAGAAGGCCGCCAGCAGGCGGTCGACGAGGCAGCGCTCCTTCGCGGGGCCGGCGGGCGTCGCCACGACGCTAGAAGGCGGGGCCGAACAGCACGGCGTTCATGAACAGCAGCGACGTCGCTTCGGCGTAGCCGCGGTAGTTCGGGTCTTCGGCGAAGGCGACCACGTGGCCGTCGCCCATGGGCTGGTGGATCAGGTACGACTTGCGGGCGAGCTGCTTCTTCGCTTCGTCCCAGGCGAGGCCCGACAGCACCAGCTTGTCGGCCTCGGCGTAGGTGCCGACGTTGCGGCCTTCGTCGAGCTTGATCGGGGTGAACACGCGCTGGCTCTCGACGAGGGCCGCCGTCTCGCCGTCGTGGCCCGCGGCCAGCCAGTGGCGGGTCTCGAGCTTCACCCGCAACAGCGCTCCCGGGGTCAGGTCGGGGCGCTCCTTGTCCGGCGTGATCGCCTTGTCGTAGTCGAAGGGCTTGTCGTCCTTCGCGGCGGCGGCCGGCTTCTTCCCCTTGTCGGCGCCCTCCTCCTCTTCGACCTCCGGGCTGCCGCCCTTGAGCTCGGTGCGGGTGGCGAGCAGGCCCACCTTCTCCTTCGCCGCCCAGCGCGAAGCCTCGCCGAGGGTGACCAGCGTGCCACCGGTGCGCACCCAGTCCTTCAGCCGCCGCACGCCTTCGCCGGCCAGCGCCGCGGAGTAGTCGCCCGAGGGGATCACGATCACGTCGAAGCGGCGCAGGTCGACCCGGCGCAGCGTGTTGGTGCGCACGGCCGTGGTGCGCTGGCCGAAGCGGCGCTCCAGCACCCAGCGCGTCCAGCCCGCCGACAGCGACGAGGCCGGGGCGTCCCACAGCAGGAGCACGCGCGGGGCACGCAGCGGCTGGACCTCCCCGCTGCCGAGCGAGATGCCGTCGTCGACGTAGCCGCTGTCGACGGCGACGACCTCGGCGCCGTGGCGGCCGGCGATCGCGCCCAGCGCGGCGGCGAGGTCGGGCCCGTTGTCGGAGGCGCGGAACAGCACCGCGCCGACGCCGTAGTCGCGGCCCGCGAGCCTGAACGTGTCACCGGCGACGCGGCCCTTCAGCCCCGCGCGCAGCGCCTCGGCCACCGTCTCGGCGGCGGCCGAACCCCACGGCAGCAGGTAGCCGACGCGCGCCGCGGGCAGCGCCTTCGCGGGCGCGGCGGGCGCGGGCGAGCCGAAGTCGTCGATCACGCCGGCGACCGGGCTCGCCTTCACCGCGAGCGCGCGGTCGGAGCCGACCGCCTCGACGTCGAACAGCAGCGGCAGGCTCCAGGCCGTGACGTCGTAGATCTCGTCGCGCAGGCGGTCGGCGCGGCGCTGGAGCTGGCGCTTGACGAACTCCTCGGGCAGCGGGACGTGGGCCTCGAGCAGGTTGCGCACGAGACGGCCCGCCGGCTGCGCGGCCGAGACCAGGTACGAGCCCGCGGGCAGCGTGCGGGTGCCCAGCTTGACCGGCTCCTCGGCGCGCCGCACTTCGACGCCCTGGAACGCGAGCAGCGCCGCCAGCCGCGCCGCCCGCGACGGATCGCCGCCGGCCACCAGGACGTACTCGCGCGGGCCGGGGCCGGCGGCCGCCACCGCGGAGCGGCGGTACTCGAGGTAGTCGCGCAGCAGCGCCTCGCGGTTCTTCGCGGCGGTCACCGCGGTCTGCAGCGACGCCGTCGCGTGCTGGAGCACCGTCTGCGCATAGGTCAGCACGGTGTCGTCGGTGCGGCGCCAGCGCAGGCCGCGAGCCGACGCCTGCTCGTAGGTCATGCCGACCGCGCCCTGGAAGATCGGCCAGCTCTCGCCGTAGCCGGGGTAGAACGAGTCGAACACCTCGCGCACGAAGTAGGCGAAGCCGCGGCCGTCGAAGCGGTCGGCGTTGGCGCGGCCGAAGCGGTCGAACCAGCGGTGCTGGGCCTCGGTGATGTACGGGTTGTCCGGGTCCGCCGGCGGCGCGAAGTAGTAGGTGGAGTCGCCGCCCATCTCGTGCAGGTCGACGCTGACGTGCGGGAACCACTCGAGGGCCAGCTTCACGCGGCCGCGGGTCTCGGGCTGGGTCAGCGCGAACCAGTCCCGGTTCATGTCGAACAGGTAGTGGTTGGAGCGGCCACCCGGCCAGCCCTCGTCGTGTTCGGCCGAGGCCGGCTCGGCGTCGGGCTCGGCCGCGCGCCCGAGCTGGTTCTGGGCGACGTAGCGGGCGCGGCCGTCCGGGTTCTGCAGCGGGTCGATCAGCACGATCGACTCGCGCAGCACCGCGTCGACGTCGGCGTCGCCCTGCGCGGCGAGCAGGTGGCGAGCCAGCACGAGCGCCGCGTCGGAGGAGCTGATCTCGTTGCCGTGCACGGAGTGCAGCAGCCAGGTCACGACCGGCAACTCCTTCAGCAGCGCCTCGCCTTCTCCGGCCGCGTGCTGCCGCGGGTCGGCGAAGCGGCCGAGCTTCGCCTTGACCGCGTCGAGCTGCGAGATCCGCTCCGGCGAGCCGATCGCCAGCACGTGCAGCGGCCTCCCCTGCCAGGAGCGTCCGTACTCGACCAGCCGGGTGCGATCGGGGGCCGCGGCGGCCAGCGCCTTCACGTAGAGCGCGATGCCGTCCGGCGGCGTGATCTCGGCGCCGAAGTCGTGGCCCAGCACCTGCTGCGGGCCGGGGATGCGGGCGTCGTAGCGGGCGCCGGGCACGAGTTCGAAAGGCGCCGCGGCGGGGGCCGCGGCCAGCAGCAGGGCGAGGGCGGTCGTGAGCATGAGTTCTCCTGCGGCCGGAGATGGCCGGTGCCGCCGATTGTGCGACGAAAGTGCCGCGGCGGCACGCAGCGGACCGGTTGCCCGCCCTAGAATCCAGCCCCGTGAACGTCCGAATCGCCCTCGCCGGCCTGCTGGCGACCCTGGCCGGGTGCGGCGGCAACCCGGCGGCCCCGCCGGCGCCGTCGTCCGCTCCGACCCCGCCCGCCGCCGCGAAGCGCCCCAGCTTCGTGGTGGTGGTCTCGGACGACCTCGACGTCCGGCTGTTCGAGCACCTGCCGTGGCTGGGCGACGAGTTCCGCAGGGGCGGCGTGTCGTTCCCGCGCGCCTACGTGACCACCGCCCTGTGCGCGCCGTCGCGAGCCTCGATCCTGACCGGCCGCTACGCCCACAACCACGGCGTGCTGATGACGGCCCCGCCGCACGGGGGCATCGAGAGCTTCGTCGCCTCGGGCCTCGAGGCCGACACCATGGCCACCCACCTGAAGCGGGCCGGCTATCGCACCGGCTTCGTCGGCAAGTACGTGAACGGCTACCCGCGCGGCGTGGCGGAGAACTACAAGCCCGCCGGCTGGGACTACTTCGTTGCCCCGCTGGAAGCGCTGCGCCCCGAGCGCTACTTCGGCTACTGGCTCAACGACGACGGAGACCGGGTGGAGTTCGGAGAGGACGACGGCGACTACCTCGACGACGTGCTGGCGGCGCGCGCGCTGCGCTTCCTGCGCGCGGCCGTCGCCGAGGACGACCCGTTCCTGCTGGTGGTGATGCCCTACGCACCCCACTTCCCGATGCTGGCGCCCTCGCGTCACGCCAGCCGCTGGTTCGACGAGCGGGTGATGCAGGGCCCGTCGTTCAACGAGACCGACGTGCGCGACAAGCCGATCTGGGTCCAGGGCAACGCGCTGCTGAGCCTGGCGGAGCAGGAGCGCGCGCTGCGCCAGCAGCGCCTGCGCTTCACCTCGATGCTGGCCACGGAGGACCTGCTCCGCGACGCGCTCGCCGTGGTGGACCGCGCCGGGCGGGCCGACGACACCTTCGTCGTGTTCACCTCCGACAACGGGATCCTGATGGGCGAGCACCGCCTCGCGCTGCGCAAGGCCAACAACTACGAAGAGGCGATCCGGGTGCCGCTCGTGGTCCGCGGCCCCGGCGTCCCGGCGGCGACGGAACGCCCCCACTTCGCGCTCAACGTCGACCTGGCGCCGACAGTGCTCGATCTCGCGGGGCTGCCGGTGCCGGACACCATGGACGGCCGCTCGCTGGCGCCGCTGCTGAAGCCGGGCGGCGAGGCCACCCCCTGGCGGCAGGACGTGATGCTCGAGTACTTCAGCAGCTCCGAGGGACGCAGCATCGCGCTGCGCACCGATGGGTGGATGTACCACGAGCTGGAATCGGGCGAGCGCGAACTCTACGACATGCGCGCAGACAGGTATCAGCTCGACAGTCGACACCAGGAGGCTCCCCCGGAGCTGCTCCAGTCGCTCTCCGAACGCCTGCGCAGCCGACGCGATTGCCGCGGGGCGGCCTGCCGCGACTGAGCCCTCAGCGCACCGGCTGCGGCGCGTCGCGCGAGAGCTCCTCCTCGAGTGCGGCGAGCCGCTCGCGCAGGGTGGCGGCCAGCTCGGGGCGCGCGGCGTAGAGATCGATCGTCTCGCCGGGGTCCG
>WYBL01000041.1 GCA_011526565.1 Acidobacteriota bacterium
CCGCCAGCACCAGCGCGGCCGCCAGCCGCGCACCCCCGAACAGGGGCGTGGCCGCCGCGATCAGCCAGGGCCAGAGCGGATAGAGGGCCACCGACGGGTGGCCGGGCTCGTAGGCGTGCTGGCTCAGATAAAGGTAGTGCTGGGCGTCCCAGGTCATGAACGCGTTGCTCACGCGGGGCGGGGCGTCCGCGGGCCAGTGGAAGTTCTCCCGGTAGTTCGCCTCGTGGAAGATGCTGGGCAGCAGGATGAGCGAGAGCAGCACCAGCGCGTGCTGCAGCGTGCGCACACCCACCATGAAGGCGACCAGGTCGCGCAGCCGCTGCGGAAGCATCGCGGCGGACGATACCGGCATCGGGGGCCGGACGCCACCTGCCGGAGCAGCGCGCGCCGTCAGCGCAGCGCCGCGAGCGTGTCCACCGCGATCCGCGCGTGCAGGCTGTCGGCGGGCGCCAGCGCCAGCACCCGCAGCAGGTCGGTCCGTGCCTCGGCCCGCCGCTGGAGCTGGATCAGCAGGAAGCCGCGCTGGAACAGCGCGTCGACGTGGCCCGGGTCGCGCTCGAGGGCGCGCCCGAGGCAGCTCAGCGCGTCGTCGGGCCGGCCCGCGTTGACGAGGACGATGGCGGCCTCGAGCCAGGCCTTCGGGGCCGCGACGTCGGCCTCGTGGATCGAGCGCAGCAGCGCGCGGCCGCGCTCCACCAGCCCCCCGCGCAGCGCCTCGTCCGCCATCCGCGCGCGCAGCGCCAGGTTGGCCGGGTTGCGGTCGAGCAGGACCTGAAGGTGGCCGAGCGCCTGCGCGGGCTGGCCCTGCGCCGCGTGGCAGCGGGCGATCTGCTCGTGGAGCGTCACCGTCAGCGGCTCGGGGACCCGGGAAAGCAGGGCCTCGTACCCGCGGCGGGCCTCGTCCCAGCGGCCGGCCACGAAGGCGCGATCGGCCGCCTCGATGCCCGCGGCCAGGGCGAGGCGAGCCGGGTCCTCGGCCCACGGAGTCGGTGTCACGACCTGGAGCAGGAGCAGCAGCACGGCCGCGGCGGGCATGGCCCATCTTGCCCGAGCTTCGGCCTTTGCTAGAGTCGCGCCTGGTGAAGCGGCTGCGGGCGGGCTGGGTCGTGCCGGTGGCGAGCGCACCGTTGCGCGACGGGGTCGTGGCCGTGGAGGGCGGTCGCGTCGCCTGGCTCGGGCCCAGCGGCGAGGGACCGGCCGGAGAAGACGTCGACCTCGGGCCCGGCGTCCTGCTGCCGGGCTTCGTGAACGCCCACACTCACCTCGAGCTGTCGCACCTCGCCGGCGCCGTGGGCCCGGCGCCGTTCGTGCCGTGGGTGCGCTCGCTGATCGCCGCCCGGGCGGGGGAGACGCCGGAGTCGGTCCGGGCCGCCGCGCGGATGGCGATGGCGGCGGCCGCGGCCTCCGGCACGGCCGCGGTGGGCGACGTCTCGAACGCCCTGCTCCACCTCGAGGACCTCTCGCAGTCGCGGCTGCGGGCCGTCGTCTTCCACGAGCTGATCGGCTGGGACCCCGCGCGCGCCGAGGAGGCGCTCCGCTGGTCGCGCGAGCGCCTTGCGGAACTCGCCGAGCTGCAGGGAGTGGAGGTGCGGCGCGCGGCCCACGCCCCGTACTCGTGCTCGCCGCGGCTGCTGTCGCTGATGGCGGCGGCCGGCGGGCCGGCGGCGATCCACCTCGCCGAGTCGGCCGCCGAGACGCGTTTCCTGGCGGACGGCGGAGGCGAGTTCGCGACGTTCCTCGGGGAGCGCGGGCTCGGCCACGTGGTCTTCGCCGGCGGCGCGCGCTCGCCTGTCGAGCATGCCGAGGCCTGCGGCATCCTGCACGCCGGCCTGCTGATCGCCCACGGCGTGCAGACCGACGCCGCCGACCACGCGCTGCTCGCCCGGCGCGGCGTGCACGTCGCACTGTGCCCGCGCAGCAATCTCGCCCTGGGCAACGGGCTGCCGCCCCTGCCCGCGTTGCTGGCGGCCGGCGTCAGGCTGTGCCTCGGAACCGACAGCCTCGCGAGCAGCCCGAGCCTGGACCTGCTCGCGGAGGCCGTCGAGCTGCACCGCGCCTTCCCGGCAGTCGATCCCGCGATCCTCGTGCGGGCGGCGACGGCGGGCGGCGCGGAGGCGCTGGGGCTCGCGTACCACGGCCGGATCGGCCCCGGGGCCCGGGCCGCCTTCGCCTACGTGGCCGCCGAACGGCCGCCGTCGGAGCCCCTCGCGCACGTGCTGTCGGGCGCCTCGGCCACGGGCCTGTTCTACGACTGAGGCCCGCCCGGCGCGGAGCCGAGGCGCCCGTAGAATTCCGCCGGGAGGTCCCACGCTTGCTCGAGCGCGTCGTCACCTACGGCCGGATGATCAAGTTCTCGCACTCGGTGTTCGCGCTGCCGTTCGCGCTGGCCTCGGCCGCGCTCGCGGCGCGCGAGGGCGGCGCGACGCTGGCCCAGCTCGGGTGGATCGTGGTGGCGATGGTCGGCGCCCGCAGCGCCGCGATGGGCTTCAACCGCCTGGCCGACCAGGAGATCGACGCCCGCAACCCGCGCACCGCGGGGCGCGAGCTGCCGGCGGGCAAGCTGCGCCGCGGCGAAGTGTGGGCCTTCGTGCTGCTCTCCGCAGGAGCCCTCGTGCTGGCGGCGGCGATGCTGAACCCGCTGTGCCTGCTGCTGTCGCCCGTGGCGCTCGCGATCGTGTTCGGCTACTCGTACGCGAAGCGCTTCACGGCGCTGGCCCACGTCGTGCTGGGCCTGGCGCTGGCGATCGCGCCGGTCGGGGCCTGGCTCGCCCTGCGCGGCGAGTTCGCGCTGCCGCCGATCGCGCTGGCGCTGGCGGTGCTGTTCTGGGTCGCCGGCTTCGACGTGATCTACGCCTGCCAGGACGCGGCCTTCGACCGCGCGCAGGGGCTGCACTCGCTGCCCGCGCGCCTAGGCGTCGCGAACGCGCTGCGGCTGGCGCGCGCCTTCCACGTGCTGGCGGTGGCGGCGCTGGCTTCGGTTCCGTTCCTGGTGCCGCTCCACCCGCTCTACTGGGGCGGCCTGGCCGCGGTGACGGCGCTGCTCGGCTGGGAGCACTCGCTCGTCCACGCCGACGACCTCTCGCGGGTCGACGCCGCCTTCTTCACGCTCAACGGCTGGGTCAGCGTCGGCTACCTGGCGACCGTGCTGCTCGCGCTGCGGCTCCTATAATCGCGCTCCCGTGACCGCGCCGACGCCAGGCAACCCCGAGAAGACCGCCGTGCGCGCGATGTTCGACCGCATCGCGCCGCGCTACGACCTGCTGAACCGCCTGCTCTCCGCCGGCACCGACGTGCGCTGGCGGCGCCGCGCGGTCGACCTGCTCGGGCTCGGCCCGGACGCCCGCGTGCTCGACTTGTGCACCGGCACGGCCGACCTGCTGCTCGAGGCGCTGTCGCGCTCGCCCGGCCGGCGCGGCACCGGCGTCGACCTCTCGACGCAGATGCTCGTCCGCGGCGCCGCGAAGGTGCGCTCGCAGGCGGGCTCGCGCGGCCAGCTCGCGGCGGGCGACGCGGAGCGGCTGCCGCTGCGCAGCGGCCTGTTCGACGGTGCGCTGGTGTCGTTCGGCATCCGCAACGTCGGCGATCCCGTGACGGCGCTGCGCGAGGTGTCGCGGGTGCTGAAGCCGGGCGCGCCGCTGGTCGTGCTCGAGTTCTCGATGCCCGCGGGGCTGCTGGGCGTGCTGTACCGGTTCTACTTCCGGCAGGTGCTGCCGCGGGTCGGGGGCCTGATCAGCGGCGACGCCTCGGCGTACCGCTACCTGCCGGCGTCCGTCGCGAAGTTCGCGACGCCCGAGGCCTTCCAGGCGCTGCTCGCCGAGGCCGGTTTCGTGGAGCTGTCGCGGCGCAAGCTGACCTTCGGCATCGCGCACCTGTGGAGGGGCGTCCGCCCCGGAGAGACCCGATGAGCCTCGCCCTGAGCCTGAAGCGCACGGTCTCGCGACTGCGACCGCACCGCGACGCGCTGCTCGAGTCGTGGGTGCAGGCGATGGGCGTCGGGCCCGAGGCGCCGGCCGAGGGCTGGCGGCCGTTCTGCGCGGCGCGCCTCGACGCGCTCTTCGTCCGGCTGGAAGCGGGCGAGCTCGAGGAACTGCTGGAGGAAGAGGCGGCCGCGGCCGAGGAGAGCGTGCGCGACGCGGTCAGCTTCAACCCGTTCGCGCTGGCGATCCGCGCGTTCGACGGCTGCTGCCTGCCGTTCCTGCTCGAGTCGTGTCCGGACAAGGACAGCCTCGGCGACGCGCTGCTGGCGCTCGACGAGCTCGGCAACCGGCGGCTGGAGGCGGTGATCCAGGCCCACGAGGAAGAAGCGCAGCGGCGGGTGGCCGAAGCGGAGGACCAGGCGGCGCAGGCGGCGGAGCGCGCCCGCGAGCTGGCGCACGCCAACGCCGAACTGGACCGCGCCCAGGCCCGCGCCCAGCGCCGCGCCGACCAGATCGCCACGCTCGTGAACGTGGCCCGGCAGATCGCGGGCGTGCTCGACCCGGAGACGCTCCTGGCCGAGGCGGCGCAGGCGATCCAGGCCGGCGCCGGCATCCGCTACGTCGCGGTGGTCGTGCTCGACCACGAGGGCGTGCTGGTGGGCCGCTGGGCCGCGCGCAGCGGCGTCGACCGCCGTGGCAGGGGCCGCATGCAGGGGCCGGCGGGCGGCATCATCGGCCGCGCCCTTCGCAAGCGGGCGCCGCAGGTGTCGGCAGACGTGGAGCTCGACCCCCACTACCACCCGGACGTGCCGGGCACCCGCTCGGAGATGGTCGTGCCGCTGCTCGAGGAGGGCGAGGCGATCGGCGCGCTCGACTTCCAGAGCGACCAGCCCGGCGCCTTCGACCTCGACGACGTCGCGGCCGCCGAGGCGGTCGCGGACTTCGTGGTGATCGCGCTGCGCAACGCGCGGCTCGTGCAGGACCTGCGCCGCAGCTCGCAGCGCAACTAGCGGTTACCATCGGACGAGGAGGCTGCACATGAGGCGACGACTCGCGTTGCTCTCGGTGCTCGGCGGGCTGCTGGCCGGCGGAGCGGGAGCGCAGGACGTGGCGGCCGGGATCGCCCACTTCGAGGCGGGACGCTACGCCGAGGCGGAGGCCGCGCTGCGCGGCGCCGCCGGCGTGGACGCGCGCGGTTACCTTGCCGCTGCCGTGGCGAAGCAGAAGCGCTACGAGGAGGCCGAGAGTCTCGCGACAGCGGTGCTGAAGGAAGCGGCGACCGAGCCGAGGGCCGTCGCGGCGCTGGGCGAGGCGCTGGTCGCGCAGAAGAAGTACGACGTCGCCGCGGAGCGGATGAGCGCCGCGCTCGGCGCCCGCGGGGATCTCGCCTACGCCTACTACTGGCGCGGGCAGGCGTACAACAACAAGAAGATGGCCGACCGCATGGTGGCCGACTTCGAGAGCTTCCTGAAGCTGGCCCCGAAGGCGCCCGAAGCGCCGCTCGTCCAGCAGTTGCTCGCCGCGCTGCGCTGATTTCGCCTAGAACGCCTGGCCGAGGCTGAAGTAGAGGCGCCAGGGCTTCTCGCCCGGGCGCCTCCCCAGCGGCCACGCGACGTCGAGCCGCAGCACCCCGACCGCCGACTGGTAGCGCAGGCCGGCCCCCAGCGCGTGGCGCAGGTCGAAGCGCATCTCGTCGACCGCGGGCCACACCTGGCCCGCGTCCCAGAACGCGACGGCCCCGAAGCCCGCGGGGCCGCGGTACCGCAGCTCCTGGTTGAACACGACGACGGCCTCGCCGCCGGCGGGGTCGCCGAAGAAGTCGCGCGGGCCCAGCTCGTCCGTGCCGAAGCCGCGCACGCTGTTGCCACCGCCCGCGCGGAAGCGCTCGGAGTTGCGCACGCGCTGCCCGCCGAGTCCCCACGCGAGGCCCGCGCGCAGGCCCTGGGCCCAGGTCAGCGACGGCGACAGGGGGCGCGCCTCGAGGGCCTGGGCGTAGGCCTTGACGAACTCGAAGTCGGAGCCGAGTGCCTCGCCGGCCCACTCGAAGGTCGCGCTCAGGAGGCGTCCTCGGCGCGGGTCGAGCAGGTCGTCGCGGGTGTCGCGCAGCACCGCGAGGTCGATGCCCGCGAGATCGATGGGCACGTTGACGAAGGTGCTCGCCAGGTGGCGGAACTCGTAGCCGTATTGCACGTCCCAGCGGCGGCCGAGCGGGATCGCGTGGCGCAGGGCGAGGCTGCGCTCGCGGAAGACGTTCTCGCCGCCGCCGCCCGGCAGCGGCAGGTCCTCCTCGCGGTCCGCGGCGCGCAGGGTGAGGCGGTCGCGGCCGAGCAGGAGCGAGGGCACGAACAGCGACGCCGCGGTCTCGCGCACGTCCGCACCGCGCCGGTGGCGGGCGCCGAGACCGGCCCCGAAGCCGCCGAGGTTGCGCAGCTCCGCGTCGACGACCACCGAGGCGCCTTCGTCCTGGTCCCAGCGCACTTCGTACTGCCCGAAGAAGCGGTCGCCCTCCTGCACCGAGAGCCGCACCTGTCCGGGGTCGTCGGGCGAGAGCGACGCGCTGGCCCGCGCGAACAGGCCGAGGTCGAGCACGCGCTGCTCCAGCGTCGCGAGCTGGCGCAGGTCGAGCGGCGCGCCTGCGCGCAGGTCGGCCTGGCGGCGCACCAGGCGCTCGCGGGTGCGCTCGAGGCCCTCGATCTCCAGCCCGCTCACCGTCACGGGCGCGCCTTCTTCGACCGTGACCACCGCCACGGCGTCGGGCCCCTCGATCCGCCAGCGCGCGCCCACGCGGGCGGCGGGGTAGCCACGGCGGTAGTAGTCCGCCTGCAGCCGCGCGGTGGCCGCGTCGAGCTCCTCGGGGTGCCACGCGGCGCCGACCGCCAGCTCGAGCGCCGTGCGGGCGGCTGCGTCGTCCGTGACGCCCTCGAGCTCGATCGCCGCGAGGCGCGCGCGTGGCCCCTCGTCGACGGGGACCGTGACGCGGAGCGCCGCATCGCCCTCCACCTTCACCGGGCCGACGCGCGCTTCCAGGTGCCCGCGTCCGCGATACAGCGCGAGGATCGCCTCGGTCGCGTCGTCCGGCCGGGCGATCAGGGCGCCGACGCCGCCGGCTGCGTCGAGCAGGGCCGAGGCGGAGACGTCCGCAGCGCCGGGGAAGCGCACGTCCGCGGCGAGCCGCGGTCCCGGCGCGACGGTGAAACGCACGAGGCGCTCGCCGTCGGCTCCCGGAGCGACGCGAGCGTCGACCCGCGCGCGCAGGTGGCCGTCCCGGCGGAGCCGCTCCAGCAGCCTCGCTTCGCCGCGGGCCAGCAGCTCGCCTTCGTCGAGCGCCTCGCGCAGCACGCGGTCGAGGTCGGGGGCGTCGGCGAGGCCTTCGACCCGGATCGAGAAGCGGGGACCGGGCCGCACCTCGAAGACGGCGGTCGCGCCGTCGAGTCGGGCCACGACCTCGGCCTCGACGTGGCCGAGGCGGCGCAGCTCCTCGCGTGCGCGGTCGGCCGCGTCCTGGAGCTGCCAGATCGTGCGCCGGGCCCCCGGCCGCTGTTCGAGGGCCCGCGCGACCGCGGCGGCGTCCGCAGGCAGCTCGCCCTCCACCCGCACGGCTTCCAGCACCACCCGGTCGTCGGGCGGGCGCTCCGCCTTCGGACCGCCGCGGCGGAAGGTCTGGCCCGCGCCGGCGGCGAAGCCGCCGTCGTCGCGGCGCCGCCCCGAGACGTTGAGCTCGCCGGCGGCGGAAGCGTCGAAGATGCCGCCGAGGCCGAGGGCGAGGCCGGGCTGCGCCCGCAGCTCGAGGTACCGGGCGTCGGCCGCCTGCAGGCTGGCCGAGTAGACGAGGGTGGCCCACGGCGCGACCTGCTTGCCCACGGTGAGCCGGGCGCCGGGGTCGACCTGGCCCTCGCGGGCCACCAGCTCGGGCTGGATGCGGACCTCGTCGAGGCCGATCGCGCGGACCTGGCGCCCGACGCGGCCCAGCAGCATGGCCGCCGCCTGGGCGCCGACCGCTGTGCGGCCGGCCGCCGCGCGGCTGTCGCCGGTGGCGAGCAGGTTGAGCAGCTCCGACTCGGAATAGCCGGGGGCCGCGAGCTTCAGCCCGGGCGACTCGAGACGGCCCTCGAGCGACAGCCGCACGTCGGTCTCGCGGTTGCGCGCGGCGTCGCGCACGCGCTCCGCGGTCACGGCGTGGATCGCCAGCGTCGGGTCCCAGGTCCCCGCGTAGGTGAGTGCGCTCTGCGCGGCGGGGTCGATCCGGAACTCGCGACCCTGGAGGAAGACGCGCCCGCCCGGGCGCAGTCGGAACGAGCCCAGGGGCTCGGGCGCGAAGGCGCTGCCGCGGATGCGCAGGTCCCCGGTCGCCTGCAGCTCGCCGAGGTCCGAGACGACCTGGATCGGGGCTTCGGCCCGCACCCGCAGGTCGAGCGCCACCGCGCGCAGCGCCTCCGACGACTCCGTCGCGACGGGCGCGGCCAGCGCCTCGTCGAGGTCGTAGCGCCCGCGGTTCGCGCGCACGTCGCCGCCGAGCAGCCAGGAGCGACCGCCGCCCGTGAGCTGCAGGTCGGCGTCGATGCGGCTGCGCAGGCCGGCGGGGTAACGCAGCGCCGCGTCGCGCACCTGCAGCACGAAGCGCCCGTCGCGCAGGCCCGCCGTGCCGAACTGCGCCGTGCCGCGGGCGGTCACCGGCCCGCCGCCGAGGCGAGCGCGGGCGTCGTCGAGCTCGAGCTTCGAGCCGTCGAAGCGTACGCGGGCGAAGAGGTCGGTGAGGGCCTGCGGCACCGAGCGCGCACGGGCGGTCGCGTCGCTCACCTCGAGCGTGCCGCGCACGGCGGGGCCCTGCCAGGGGCCGTCGACGGCGAGGTCCAGCGCCGCCCGCCCGCTGAACGCCGCCTCCGACAGCAGGGGCGAAAGTGCGCGCAACTCGAGCTCGCCGCGGCCGGTCGCCTGCAGCGTGCGGCGGTCGAGGTCGGCCGCGGCCTCCAGCCGCAGCCGGCTGCTCCGCGAGGCGAGCGCAAACGGGGCGACGCGCAGCCGACCGGCCGCGAGCTGCGCCTCGACCGGCTCGATCGAGAGCTCGAGGTCGCCGAAGCGCGCCGTCGCGGGCTCGAGTCGCAGCCGGGCGACCAGCTCCCGGCGCAGCGCCCCGAGATCGCGCAGCCCGTGCGGCGCCGTCGCCTCGAGGCGCCCGTCGAGCCGGGCCTCGAAGGGCTCGCTGCCCGGGTTCGCGGCGCGCCGCAGCGCGCCGGCGTCCACGCCGCGCCAGGAGAGGTCGAGGCGCGCAGGCGCCGCACCGAACGGCAGCTCGCCGCCGAGCTCGAGCGTCCCGCCCGCTAGCGCCAGGCCCGTCGTCTCCAGCCGGGCGCGATCGCCAACCAGCGCCAGGTCGAGCCGCGCGGCCTCGAGCGGCGGCGCGCCCGCGGCCTCCACGCGCAGGCCTTCGACCCGCGCAAGCCCCTCGGCGCGCGGCGCGGAGGCGGTGCCGGTGACGCGGGCGTCGAGCGCGACGCGGCCCGCGAGATCGGCGAGCGGCTCGCGCGGCGCCGCGGCCAGGTCGGCGTTCCCGCGCAGTTCGAGGTCCAGCGCCGGGTCGGCGTCGAGCGCGACCCGGCCCTTGGCGTCGAGGCGCGCGCCCGCGCCTTCGAGGACGAGCCGCGCGATCTCCAGCCACCCGTCGCGCACGGCGAGGCGGGCGTCGGCGGAGGAGAGCTTCCACGGCCCCCGCGCGGCGTCGAGGCGTTCGATCGCGGCGTCGATCCGGGCGTCTCGCGGCGCTTCGAGCGGCACGTCGAACTCGACGCGCGCTCGCGCCACGCCCGCGAGCGGTCCACCGGCGACGGGCGCGAAGCGGGCGAGATCGGCGCCGTCGACGTCGAGGCGGCCGATCGCCCGGCGGTCGTCCGTGGCGACCCTGGCGCGGGCGCGGGTCGCGAGGCCGGGCGCGGTGGCCTCGAGTTGGGCCACGCCCGCCGTGGCCTGCAGCGAGAGGTCCAGCGGGCCGAGGTCGACGCCGCTCCAGCGCGCCTGCGCGACGCGGGCGCTGCCCGTGCCGTCCAGCGCTCGCGGCGAGCCGGAGAGTGCCAGGTGGAGCTCTCCCGTGCCCGCCAGCGCGTCGCCCGTGAGACGGGCGAGGTCGAGGGCGGGGGCCTCGAGGACGAGGGAGCGGAAGCGGCCGGCTTCGTGGATGGCGTCGAGGAGCACCGGCGCGCCGAGGCCCGCCACCTCGGCGCGCGCCGTCAGCGTCGGCCCGCGCAGGCCGAACTGCCCGCGAGCGGTCACGCCGTGCGAAGCGGCCTCGGCCCCCAGGGTGCCGTCGACCTCCAGCTCGCGCCGCGCGCCGGCGAGGGCGCGTCCCTCGAGGCGCGCCGTGCCCGCCGGCGCCGTCACGCTCGCGCTCCAGCCGGCGTCGAGGCGCGCCTCGGCCGTGAGCGTCCCGCGGGCCGAGGCCACCAGCGACGCCTCGGTCGCCCGAGCTTCCGCGTCGAGCTCCACCGCGTAGGGACCGGAGGCCGGGCCACGCGCGCGGAGCGTCGCGCTCGCCTCGCCGGCGAACCCTGCGGGCCCGGCGTTCGGTCCCAGAGCGCGCAGGGCTTCGAGTCGCGCGTCCGCGAGCGTGGCCTCGGCCTCGACGTTCCCGTCGCGGCGGTTCGCGCGCGCCCGCAGCGCGCCGCCCAGCACGTTCGCCTCGACGTCGGCCCGGGCGCTCTCGCCGTCGAGCTCCACGCGGCCCGCGAGCCGCTCCACGGGCGCCCGCCAGCGCAGGTTCTCGCCCGTGACGCGGGCGTCGAGTCGGGGGGCCGCGAGCGGCCCGCGCAGCCGCCCCTCGACGCGCAGCGCGCCGCCGACCTCCGACGCCTCGGCCTGCGCGAAGGAGGCGAGGTCCGGGAGCGCGAGTTCGGCCTGGAAGGCGAGGTCGGGATCGAGCTGGGCGGGAGGGCCGAGGCGGCCGGAGGCGGTGATCCGCGACGCGCCCAGGCCGGCCGTCGCCGACTCGACGTGGATCGCGAGGTCCGGCGCGATGCGCAGCGCCAGTCGCGCCGACGCTATAGGAGCCGCGCCGGGGCCCTCGAGTGCACCGCCGGGCGTCTCGACGAGCAGCGCGTCCGTGCCGACCGCGCCGCGGATCGCGAGGCCGTCGAGGCGGACGCGGCGAACGCCTGCAGCGTCCTGCCACGTGGCGCGCGGGCCGGTCAGGTCCACCGCGTCGATGGTCAGCGGGCCGGCGAATGCCGCGCCGGCCGTGGCGGGCGGGGCGGCGTCGGTCACCGGGCGCAGGTCGATCGCGAGGCCCTCGCCGGCCAGCCGCCGCAGGTGCACCCCGCCTCCGGTCAGCGTCGCCGGCGCGACGCGGGCTTCGAGCCGGTCGAGCGCCACGCGGTAGCCGGGCCCCTCGAGGACGACGTCGCGCAGCTCGACCTGGAGCAGGGCGGGCCGCAGGCTCGCGCTGCCGATCCTGGAACCGGGGCCGGTCGCCGAGCGCAGCGCGGCTTCGAGCCGGGAGCGCACGGGCTCCTGCGGGAAGGCGCCGAGCAGGAGCGCCAGGAGCAGGGCGGCGGTGGTCAGGCCGGCGGCGGCGAGGAGCCGTCGGCGCCGCGAGCGCGTCATGCGCTCCATTGGACTACGCCGGCTCGCGTTCGAAAACCTCGCACGTCCGGGCGACGACGCGGGAGCGCAACGCGGCCGGGTCGACCGCGCGCCCGAGCAGGCGCTCGAGGCTGGTCACGCCCTTGTCGGCGATGCCGCAGGGCACGATCAACTGGAACGGGGCGAGGTCCGTCGAGACGTTCAGCGCGAAGCCGTGGGAGGTCACCCAGCGCGCGATCCGCACGCCGATCGCCGCCACCTTCTCGTCGCCGACCCACGCCCCGGTGCGGCCCGCGACGCGGCCGGCCTGCAGGCCGTAGTCCGCGAGCACGCGGATCAGCACCTCTTCGAGGTCGCGCACGTAGCGGTGCACGTCGCGGCGGTCGGGGTTCAGGTCGAGGATCGGGTAGCCGACGAGCTGGCCGGGGCCGTGGTAGGTGACGTCGCCGCCGCGGCCGGTCTCGAACACCTCGAATCCGCGGGCGCGCAGCGCCTCGGCGGGGAAGAGCACGTTCTCCTGGCGGGTGGTGCGGCCCATCGTGAAGACCGGGTCGTGCTCGAGCAGGAACAGCGTCTCCGGACCGGTCTTCGCCTGCACCGCCGCCACCGCCTCGGCCTGCAGCTCGAGCCCCCGCGCGTAGGAGACGCGGCCGAGCTGCAGGACGCGGAGCGGCCGCACGCTAGAGGGCGTTCTCGTCGAACTCCTGCAGGCTCTTCTTGAGGTGGGCCATGAAGCGGTCGGCGTCGGCCCCGTCCACGATGCGGTGGTCGAAGGTCAGGCAGAAGTAGCACATCGTGCGGATCGCGATGGCGTCGTCGCGCACCACGGGGCGCTTCTCGATGGTGCCGATGCCGAGGATCGCGACCTGCGGCTGGTTGATCACCGGGGTGCCGAACAGGCTGCCGAACACGCCCGGGTTGGTCACCGTGAAGGTGCCGCCCTGGACTTCGTCGACCTTCAGCTTCTTGGCGCGGGCGCGGTCGGCGAGGTCGTTGATCGAGCGGGCGAGGCCGAGGATGTTCTTCTCGTCGGCGTTGCGGATCACCGGCACGATCAGGCCCCAGTCGAGGGCGACCGCCATGCCGATGTTGATGTCCTTGCGGTAGACGATCGAGTCGCCGTCGACGCTCGAGTTGAGGATCGGGAACGCCTTCAACGCGTCCACCACCGACTTCAGGATGAAGGGCAGGTAGGTGAGGCGCACGCCGCTGCGCTGCTCGAAGGCGTCCTTGTGCTTCTTGCGGAGCTGGTCGACCCGCGTCATGTCGATCTCGAAGACGGTGCTCACGTGGGCCGAGGTGCGCTTCGACATCACCATGTGCTCGGCGGTCTTCCTGCGGATCGGCGACATCGGCACGATCTCGACGCGCTCGCCGGGCAGGTAGGCCGGCATCGCCGGGCCGGCCGGGGCCGGTGCGGGCGCCGGGGTGTGAGCGGGGGCCGGCGCGGCGGCTGCGGGCATCGGCGTCGGCGCGGGAGCCGCAGGCGCCGGCGTGGGCGCCGCGGCGCGACCCTCGAGGTGGCCCAGGATGTCGTTCTTCGTCACCCGGCCGCTGACGCCGGAACCGGGCACCTGGCGGATGTCGACGCCGTGCTCGGCGGCGATCTTGCGCACGACCGGCGAGGAGCGCTGCTGGCGCAGTTCTTCGGCGGACATCTCGGCGCGCGGCTTCTCGGGAGCGGGCGGGGGCGCCGGCGCGGCGGGCGGTGCGGGCGCGGCGGCGACCGTGGCCGGCGGCGCAACCGGCGCGGGAGCAGGCGCGGCGGCCGGAGCCGGCGCGGCGGCCGGCGGCGCGGCCACGGCGGCGCCTTCGGCGGCGATGATGCCCACGACCGTGTTGATCGGCACGGTCGTCCCGGGCTGGACCCGGATCTCGGCCAGGATTCCGGAGGCGGGCGCGGGGATCTCGGCGTCGACCTTGTCGGTCGAGATCTCGAAGAGCGGCTCGTCGCGGACGACCTTGTCGCCCACGTTCTTCATCCACTTGGTGAGGGTGCCCTCGGCGATGGACTCGCCCATCTGGGGCATGATCACGTCGGTCATTTCCGCTACCTCGCTCCTCGTTTTCCGAGCCGATCCGGACGGCGATTCTAACCGGAACGCGCAGTGGGCTGGCCCGACGAGCACGTCACCCACATGCGGCGGGTCGGGGTGCGGCTGCTTGCGCGCGAGTAGGAGTCAGTACTCCGCGAGGGCGCGGATCGCTTCGGCCACCTTCTCCGCGTCGGGCAGGAAGTAGCCCTCGAGCGTGGGGGAGTAGGGGACCGGGGTGTCTGGCGGGGCGACCCGCACGATCGGGGCGTCGAGCCACTCGAAAGCCTGCTCCGAGACGAGCGCCGACACCTCGCCGCCGGGGCCGCCCGTGCGGGTGGCCTCGTGCAGCACCATCACCCGGCCCGTCTTCTTCGCGGTGGCCAGGATCGCCGCCTCGTCCATCGGCAGCAGCGTGCGCAGGTCGAGCACCTCGACCGAGATCCCCTCGGCCTCGACCACAGCCGCCGCCTCGAGCGCGACGTGCAGCATCGCGGCGTAGGTGATCACCGAGACGTGGCGCCCCTCGCGGGCGACCCGCGCCTGGCCGATCGGCACCACCAGGTCGCCCTCGGGCACCTCCTCCTTGATCCGGCGGTAGAGGTACTTGTGCTCGAGGTAGATCACCGGGTCGGGATCGCGGATCGCGGCGGTCATCAGGCCCTTGGCGTCCGTCGGCGTCGCGGGCGCCACGATCTTCAGCCCCGGCACGTTCATGAAGTACGACTCGGGGTTCTGGGAGTGGAACGGCCCGCCGTTGACGCGGCCGCCGGCGGGGCCGCGCACCACGATCGGCACGCCCGCGCCCCAGCGGTAGCGGCTCTTGGCGGCGTAGTTCACGATCATGTCGAACGCGCTCGAGATGAAGTCGATGAACTGCATCTCGGCGATCGGCCGCATGCCCATGATCGCCGCGCCGGTCGCTGCGCCGACGATCGCGGACTCGCTGATCGGGGTGTCGATCACCCGCGTCGGCCCGAACTCGTCGAGGAAGCCGGCCGTGACCCGGAACGCGCCACCGTAGGCGCCGACGTCTTCGCCGAGCACGAACACGCGCGGGTCGCGGCGCATCTCCTCGAGCATCGCCAGGCGGATCGCTTCGAGGTAGGTCAGCGTCGCCATCAGCGGCCCCCCTTCCGCCGCTGCCGCTC
>WYBL01000042.1 GCA_011526565.1 Acidobacteriota bacterium
CGACGGTCAGCGAGGGGTACGACAGCTCGGGCAGCAGGTTGATCGGCAGCCGGTCGAACGCCACCAGGCCGAACAGCACGACGGCCAGCGTGAGCATCGAGACCGTGACCGGCCGCTTGACGCTGAACTCGATGGCGGAACGCAGCAAGACTCCCCCCACAGAGGCGCCACCGGGGCGCCCCGACCGAACGAACTGTCTGTCGAAGTGGCCCGCCCGCGAGGACCGCGGGCGGGCGAAGTCGCTTAGCTCTTGGCGACCCGGATCGGGGCGCCGTCCTTCAGCGCGCCCTGGCCGGAGGTGATCACCCGCTCGCCTTTCGCCAGGCCGCCGGTGATCTCGACCTTGTCGCCTTCTTCGAGGCCGGTCTGCACGGCCTTCTTCTTCGCCTTGTCGCCATCGGCGACGAACACGAAGGCCTCGGAAAGCTCGCGGATCACCGCGGGCTTGGGCACCAGCAGCGCCTGGGGGCGCGTCTCGCGCACCAGGCCGACCGTCACGAACGCGCCGGGACGCACGCTGGCGGGGGGCTGCACGGCCTCGACCGTCACCTTGACCGTGCCCGACTGGGTGTCGACCACCGGGCTGATGCGCTGGATGCGGCCGCGGAAGCGGACGTCGTCGCGGGCCTTGAGGCTCATCTGCGCCTCCTGGCCGGGCTTCAGGTCCAGCACCTCGCGCTCCGGCAGGAAGATGCGCGCCACCAGCGGGTCGTAGTCGGCGAGCGTGAACAGGGCGTCGCCCGGCTTCACCGTCTGGCCGTTCTGCACGCTGCGCAGGGTGACCTTGCCGGCGAACGGGGCGCGGACCTCGGTCTTCTCGAGCCGGCGGCGGGCCTCGTCGAGGGCGTGCTTCGCGACGTCGCGCTCGTAGCGGGCCTTGTCGACGTCCTGCGGCGAGACCAGCTTCTCGGCCGCCATCTTCTCGTTGCGCTCCCAGCTCAGCGACGCGTTGCGCAGGCCGAGTTCAGCCTTTTGAACCGCGAGCTGGGCGTCCGCGCGGTCGATCTGGACCAGCTTCTGGCCCTTCTGGACGAAGGCACCTTCTTCGGCCAGCAGCTCGACCACCCGGCCCTCGGCCTCGGCGACCAGCTTGACCTCGTCCTCCGCGACCAGATTGGCGCTGGCCACGAGGTAGGCCGAGACGGGGCCGACCTCGACGGGCGCGAGCGCGACCAGCGCTGCTTCCTTCTTGTCCTTTTCGTCCTTCGCCTTCTCCGTGGGGGCGGCGGTCGCGGCCTGGGCCTCGGAGACGCCGCCGGACTGGCGCAGGATGCCGACGCCGCCGAGGCCGAGCACGACGGCCAGGACGACGATCAGCAGCGGGCGGCGGCGGCGGAAGGGCTTTTCGACCTCATCGAACATGGCGGCTCCTCGTGTCACCCGTCACAACGTGTGAGGTCCGCCGGAGGTTCCCGGGGTTTTTTGGACGCGGAGCGCGATTTCGGGGAACATTCCACCCCGCCTTTCCCAAGGGAGGTTCCGCCGCGTGCCCTCGCCGTCCGTCGTCGCCCTCGAGCCGGTCACCGATGACGTCCTCGCCGCCGTGCGCCGCGCGCTGGCGGCGTCCGGGTTCGAGCAGGCCGTGCCGAAGGGCGCCCACGTGGCGCTCAAGGTCAACCTGGGCTGGGACCTGCTGATCCCCGGCTCGATCACGTCGCCCCTGTTCCTGGAGGCGGTGATCGAGGCGATCCGGCCCCACGTCGGGCGCATCTCGGTGGTCGAGTCCGACCAGGTGCTGGAGGACATCGAGGCGGCCTACGTGCGCAGCGGCCACGCCGAGGTGGTGCGGCGGACCGGGGTCGAGTGGGTCAACATGAGCGCCGGGGAGATGGTCTGGGTCGACCGCCCCGACAACGCGGTCCTCCAGCGGATCGAGATCCCGAAGATCCTGCAGGAGGCGGTGCTGGTCACGCTGCCGGTGATGAAGACGCACGCCAAGACGGTGATCACCGGCTCGCTGAAGAACCAGTGGGGCTGCCTGTCGAAGATGCGGCACGAGTACCACCTGGTGCTCGACGACGCGCTGGCGGACATCAACTCGGTGTGCCGGCCGCGGTTCGCGATCATGGACGGCACCATCGGTCTGGAGGGCAACGGCCCCAAGTCCGGCTTCCCGAAGGTGGCGGACCGGGTGCTGGCATCGGCCGACCCGGTGGCGCTCGACACGGTGCAGGCGCTGGTGATGGGGATCGACCCCGGCACGGTGCGGCACCTGGCCACCTGCGCGGCGCGCGGGCTGGGGACGAACGACCCGGCGGCGATCGAGGTGCGGGGGATGGGCGTCGAGGCGGCGCGGGTGAAGTTCCGGCCGGCGAAGCACAACGCGGTGTCGGTGGTGGAGACGGTGCTGCGCAAGTCGGCGCTGAAGAAGCTGTTCTTCAACACCCCGATCTTCGACGTGTGCCTGTGGGGGGCGAAGAACTACTACCGGATCTGGACCGCGTTCGAGGCGCGGCGCTGCTGGGACGTGGCGCGGCGGCACCCGGTGTACGGGCCGCAGTGGAAGGGGCTCGGGCCGGCTTGAGCTCTCCGCGCAGCGCGGTCGTGCTCGGCGGCGGGCTGTCCGGCCTGGCGGCCGCCTGGGAGCTGGCGCGCTCCGGCGTCGAGGTCACGCTCGTCGAGAAGTCCGCCGAGCTGGGCGGCCTCGCCGGCAGCTTCACGCGCGAGGGCCACGTCTACCCGCTCGGCTACCACCACATCCTCGGCCGCGACCGGGTGCTGCTCGAGTTCCTCGACCGCATCGGCGCGCTGCCGAGCGTGCGCTGGCGGCGGGTCAAGATGCTGTTCCGGGTCCGCGAGGGCCTCTACGACCTCGGCCACCCGGTCGACTTCCTGCGCTTTCCGATGGCGCTCGCGGACAAGCTGCGCTTCGCGCGGCTGATGCTGCGGGCGTTCTTCAAGTCGGACTGGAGCGACTGGAACGAGCGCAGCGCGCGCGAGCTGATCGACGGCTGGGCGGGGCCCGGGGTGCGGGCGGCGATCTTCGAGCCGCTGACCCGCCTGAAGTTCGAGCTCTCCTGCGAAGAGGTGAGTGGCGCCTGGCTGGGCGCGCGGCTGCACTTCCGCGAGGGCTCCTCCGCGTTCGGCTACATCCCCGGCGCCAACTGGACCCAGGTGCTGTGCCAGGGCGTCGAGCGGCTGGTGCGCGAGGCGGGGGTGCGGGTGGTGGCGCCGGCCGAGCTGTCGCGGCTGGAGGCGCAGGGCGGCCGCGTGGTCGCCGCCCACACCGCCGACGGCCAGCGCCTGGCGGCCGACCTGTTCGTCAGCACGATCCCGACGGAGGTGCTGACGCGGCTGCTGCCGGACGAGGCGGAGGCGCTCGCGGGCGTGCGCTACAGCGCTCTGCTGTCGGTCATCTGCTCGACCCGGCAGGACCTCGGCCGCGAGTTCTACTGGATGAACCTGCCGACGCTCGACCGCGCGGCGTGCGGCGTGTTCGACCTGACCAGCCTGAACCCGACGCTGGGGCCGGCGGGGGAGCGGGCGATCAACTTCGTCACCCACCTGAACGGCCGCCACCGGCCGCTCTTCGCGCTCTCCGACGAGGAGCTGATCGCGCGCTACCGCGAGGACTTCGCTGCCATCTTCGGCTTTCCGCTGGAGGCGAAGTGGTGGAACGTGGCGCGGGTGGCGATGTACTCGCCCGTGCTGGTCAAGGGCTACCGGAACCCGCCGCCCCGCAGCCCCGTCCACGGAAACCTGTGGTTCGCCGGCAACTACCGCACCTTCCCCTCGATCGTCTCCACGGGCACGGCACTCGGCTCCGGCGTCGAGACGGCCCGCGCGGTGCTGGCCGGCAGCGGGGCATAGAATCGCCGCGATGAGCGTCGATGCCGCGGCGTTCCGTCGGGCCCTGGGCCAGTTCGCGACCGGAGTGACGGTGGTCCTGACCCGCGCCGCCGACGGGCGCCGGCTCGGGCTCACCGCCAACGCCTTCTGCTCGGTCAGCCTCGAGCCCCCGATGGTGCTCGTCTGCGTCGGCCGCCGTTCCGAGGCCCACGCCGGCTTCGTCGAGTCCGGGCGCTTCGGCGTCAGCGTGCTGGCGGAAGGACAGGCCGAGGTCTCGCGCCGCTTCGCCGCGCGCGGCCCCGAGCGCTTCGAGGGGTTCCTCCTGGACGAGGGGACGCACGGCACGCTGCTGGTGCCGGGAGCGCTGGCCCGACTCGAATGCCGGGTGGCGGCGGCCCACGAGGCGGGCGACCACGTCATCTACGTCGGCGAGGTGCTGGCGGCCGCGAGTTCGCCCGGAGCGCCGCTCGTCTATCACGCGGGCGGGTATGGACGCCTGGCTCCCCGCGAAGAGGGTGGCGGCGCGCCTC
>WYBL01000043.1 GCA_011526565.1 Acidobacteriota bacterium
ATCTTCGCGGTCGACTCGATCCCCGCCATCTTCGCGATCACCGGCGACGCGTTCCTGGTCTTCACCAGCAACATCTTCGCGATCCTCGGCCTGCGCTCGCTCTACTTCGCGCTGGCCGGGATGATCGAGCGCTTCCGCTACCTGAAGGTCGCGCTGTCGGCGGTGCTGGTGATCGTGGGCGTCAAGATGTTGACCCACGTCCAGCTCAAGGCCTGGCTCGGCCCCAACTTCAACCTGTACCTGCTCGCCGTCGTGGTGAGCGTGCTCGCCGCGGGCGTCGGCGTGTCGTTGTGGGCGACCCGCAGCGAGGCGAACGGGCAGTCGGCCTAGGACGTCAGGCCCGGGCTGTCAGACCCTCTGCTCCATCAGCACGAGGTACTGGATCTGTGCCCAGGGCACCAGGATCTGGCTGACCACCGTCTCGATCTGCCCGCCCTCGGAGACGGTGCGCTGCACCTCGAACACCAGGCCCACCGCGTCCGAGTGCTGGACCGTCACGTCGTGCCAGGCGTTGGCGGCGGTGACCAGTTCGCGGATGCGGACTCCGACGGTCAGCGCTCCCTTGTCGGCCATCGCCGCCCTCCCCCGCCCGGACCGCGGCCCCTAGTCGTAGTACTCGAGGCCGAGGTGGGTGATCAGTTCTTCGCCGCGCAGGTGGCGCAGCGTGTTCTTCAGCTTCATGAGCTGGATGAAGACGTCGTGCTCGGGGTACAGGCCGGGCGCCGTCTGCGGGCTCTTGAAGTAGAACGAGAGCCACTCCTGGATGCCGCTCATGCCGCAGCGCGAGGCGAGGTCCGAGAAGATCGCCAGGTCGAGCACGATCGGCGCCGCCAGGATCGAGTCGCGGCACAGGAAATCGACCTTGATCTGCATCGGGTAGCCCATCCACCCGAAGATGTCGATGTTGTCCCAGCCTTCCTTGTTGTCGCCGCGCGGCGGGTAGTAGTTGATCCGCACCACGTGGTGGATCTTGCCGTACAGGTCCGGGTAGAGCTGGGGCTGCAGGATCTGCTCGAGCACGCCGAGCTTGCTGACTTCCTTGCTCTTGAACGACTCCGGGTCGTCGAGCACCTCGCCATCGCGGTTGCCGAGGATGTTCGTCGAGTACCAGCCGTTCATGCCGAGCAGGCGGGCCTTGAAGCCGGGCGCCAGTAGCGTCTTCATGAACGTCTGGCCGGTCTTGAAGTCCTTGCCGCTGATCGGGGTGCCGGTCTTCTTCGCCAGTTCGACCATCGCCGGGAAGTCGCCGGACAGGTTGGGGGCGCCGTTGTTGTACGGAATCCCCTCCTTGATCGCGCAGTAGGCGTAGATCATCGACGGCAGGATGTCGGGGTGGCTCTCGTCGAGGCCCTTCTCGAAGGCCGCGAGCGACGAGTGGACCTCTCCCGCCTGGCGGTAGACCTCGGTGGAGCCGCACCACACCATGACCATGCGGTCGAGGTTGCGCTCCTTCTTGAAGCGCGCGATGTCGTCGCTGACCTGCTCGGCCAGGTCGCGCTTGCTCTTGCCCTTCTTGACGTTCGGGCCGTTGAGCTTCTTCACGTACTGCGGGTCGAACACCGCGGGCCAGGGCTTGACGCCCTCGAGGAAGCCCCTGAGCGGCTCCAGGTGCGAGGCGTCGAGCACGCCGGCCTTCTTGGCGGCCTCGTAGGCGCTGTCCGGGTAGACGTCCCAGCCGCCGAACTCGATGTCCTCGAGCTTCGCGAGCGGCACGAAGTCCTTGACCAGCGGCGAGCGGTCGTCGGTGCGCTTGCCGAGCCGGATCGTGCCCATCTGGGTCAGGCTTCCGATCGGCTTGGCGATCCCCTGCCGCGCCGCCTCGACGCCCGCCACGAAAGTCGTCGCCACCGCGCCCATGCCCGGCAGCAGAACGCCCAGCTTTCCGCTCGCCGGCTTGATGTCCCGGCCCTTGCCGTTCGTCATGTCGAAAGACTCCTCCGGGGTCCGTGGAACCGGGCCCTACGAAACGCGGATGGTAGCACGCGGGGTGCTAGGGGCCGACCCGGCCCTCCCGCTCGAGGAACGCCAGCGCCGCGCTGGTCAGCTCGCGGTCGTGGCGGGGGCCCACGAAGCGCTTCTCCCCGACGTGGTAGTGCAGGATGCCCGAGCGTGGCAGCCGCTCCTCGGTCTCGAAGGAGTAGAAGAGCAGGATCCGCCCCTCGCGAGGGAATCCGCTGTCGTCGAAGAAGCTCAGCCTGAGGTCGCGCAAAGTGGGTTGTCGAAGTGGGTGCGCATCGACCGCCAACCACGTGAGCGGGATCTGGCCCGGCGTGGAGTGGTGAAGCGCGAGTCAAGATAGGGATCGCTGCTCGCCACTGTCAAGACGAAGTGCGCCCGCCATCGACGCCCTCGCGCGCGTGTCGTGGCGGCGTCGCCGCGCCAGTCGTCCGCGCAGCGCTGTGGCTTTTTTTCGTCCACGACTGGAGCGCTCGCCAGGGCCCTCATCACGACTCGCGCCGCAGCGCAAGGGGCTGCTTGCGGATCGGGAGTCCGCCCGAAAGTGGAAGTCTCGCGCGTGGCGCCGCGCGCTACGGCCGCGGGCGCTGTCCCAGGCTGCGCAGCGCGAGCCGGAAGAAACCGGCGATCGACTCGCTGTCTCCCAGTTCGAGACGCAGGAAGGTCTTGCCGATCGGGTCCCACGCCGAGCCGTCGCGCAGCAGCACGACCATCGGCCACGGCGAGACGTCGCGCAGCGGCGAACGCGCCGTCTCGATCCAGCGCCCGCCGAGCCGCTTCACCATCACTTCGCCCACGTAGCAGCCCAGCACGAACAGGGCCTCGGCCACGTCTTCCGCGGTGTAGCCGTCCTCGCGCAGGCTCTCGACCTGGACGTCGACCTCCTCGAGGCTCTGCGCGGAGTAGTCGAGCGCCATGTCGAACTCCTCCCACGCCGCGCGCACGGCGAGCTTCGCGTGGTGGGTGGCGTTGTCGGCGTTGGCGGGGTACTTGAGCGCGAGCGACTTCAAGCCGAAATGGTAACCGCTTCGGGCCGCAGGAACTCGGCCACGAAGGCCGTCGCGGGCCGGCACGCGATGTCCTCCGGCGTCCCTTCCTGCTCGACGCGGCCGTCGTTGAGGACCGCGACCCGGTGCGCGAGCGACAGCGCCTCCTCCTGGTCGTGGGTGACGAACACGCTGGTCAGGCCGATCTTGTCGTGCAGTCCGCGCAGCCAGGCACGAAGTTGCCGCCGCACGCGTGCGTCGAGCGCGCCGAACGGCTCGTCGAGCAGCAGCACCCGTGGCTCCACCGCGAGGGCGCGCGCCAGCGCCACCCGCTGCCGCTGGCCGCCCGAGAGCTGCGACGGGTAGCGGTCGGCCATCCAGCCGAGCTGCACGAGTTCGAGCAGCTCCCGCACGCGCCCGCGCAGATCCCCTTCCGTGGGCCGCGTGGCGCGCCCCCGCACACGCAGGCCGAAGGCGACGTTCTCGAAGACGGTCATGTGGCGGAACAGCGCGTAGTGCTGGAAGACGAAACCGACGCGGCGCAGGCGGGCGTCCTGGCGGGTCGCGTCCTCGCCCGCGAACAGCACCTGCCCCGCGTCCGGCCGCTCCAGCCCCGCGATGATCCGCAGCAGGCTGGTCTTGCCCGAGCCCGACGGGCCGAGCAGTGCCACCAGGCTGCCGGTCTCGACCTTGAGGCTGACGCCGTCGAGCGCCTGGTGGCTGCCGAATCGCTTGCGGATGTCCCGGACCTCGATGCTCATCGCGAGCCCCCGATGCGGCGCTCCAGCAGCGCCTTCGCGACCAGCGTGCCGATGGCCAGGAACGCCAGCAGCGAGGCGACCGCGAAGGCCGCCTGGAAGCGGTATTCGTTGTAGAGGATCTCCACGTGCAGCGGCAGCGTGTTGGTCAGGCCGCGGATGTGACCGGAGACCACGGACACGGCGCCGAACTCTCCCATCGCCCGCGCGTTGGCGAGGATCACGCCGTACAGCAGGCCGAAGCGGATGTTCGGCAGCGTCACCCGCCAGAACATCTGGAGGCCCGACGCGCCCAGCGTGCGCGCGGCCTCCTCCTCGTCGCGGCCCTCGGACTCGAGCAGCGGGATCAGCTCGCGGGCGACGAACGGCAGGGTGACGAAGAGCGTCGCCAGCACGATCCCCGGCACGGCGAAGATCACCTTGACGCCGTGCTCCGCGAGCGCCGGCCCGAACAGGCCCTGGCGCCCGAACAGCAGCACGAAGACGAGGCCGGCGATCACGGGCGAGACGGCGAACGGCAGGTCGATCAGCGCCAGCAGCAGCCGCCGGCCGCGGAAGTCGAAGCGGGCGATCAGCCACGCCGCCGCCACGCCGAAGACGGTGACCAGCGGCACCGACAGCGCCGCCACCTTCAGCGTCAGCCACAGCGCGGCCCGCGCCTCCGGCTCGGACACGGCCGCGACCCAGGCCTCGCCGCCCTTCGACAGCGCCTCGGCGAAGACCGCGAGCAGAGGCACGAACAGGAACAGCCCGAGGAAGACCAGCGCGGCGCCGGTCAGCGCCAGCCGCACCGGGCGGCTGTCCTCGCTGGCCGACGGCGCGGGCGGGGTCAGCGGCTGGGCGCGCCGCGCGGCCACGATCGCGCTCACGACGCCGCCTCGCCCAGCGAGCGCCGCACGCTCCACGCCTGCAGCGTGCCGATCGCCAGCAGCAGCAGCAGCGAGGCGAACAGCATGACCAGGGCGATCGCGGTGGCGCCGGCGTAGTCGTACTGCTCCAGCTTGGTCATGATCAGCAGCGGCGCGATCTCGGTCTTCATCGGCATGTTGCCGGCGATGAACACCACCGACCCGTACTCCCCCAGCGCCCGCGACAGCGCCAGCGTGACGCCGGTCAGCCATGCCGGCAGCAGCGTCGGCAGCACCACCCGCCACAGCGTCTGCGCGCGGCCGGCGCCGAGCGATGCGGCCGCCTCCTCGGCGTCGGTGCCCATCTCCTCGATCACGGGCTGCAGCGTGCGCACGACGAACGGCAGCCCGATGAAGGTGAGCGCGACGGTGATGCCGAGCTCCGTGAACGCGACCCTGAGGCCGAGCGGCTCGAGGTGACGGCCGATCCAGCCGTTGGGGCCGTAGAGCGTCGTCAGCGTGATGCCGGCGACGGCCGTCGGCAGTGCGAACGGCAGGTCGACCAGCGCGTCGACCAGTCGCTTGCCCGGGAACGGTTGGCGCACCAGCACCCACGCGACCAGCAGGCCGAACACGCCGTTGAGCGCCGCCGCCGCCAGCGAGGCGCCGAAGCTGAGTCGGTACGCGGCCAGCGCCCGCGGGTCCGACACGGTCGCCCAGAACGCGGCCGGCCGCAGCGAGGCCGCTTTCGCCGCCAGCGCCGCCAGCGGCAACAGCACCAGCAGGCCGATGAAGGCGGAGGTCACGCCCAGCGACAGCGAGAAGCCCGGCAGCACGCTCTGGCGCCGCAGCAACGCGCGCACCTAGCGCCCCGCGGCGTAGATCCGGTCGAAGGTGCCGCCGTCGTCGAAGTGCGCGGCCTGGGCCTTCGCCCAGCCGCCGAAGGCCTCGTCGATGGTGAAGGTCGTCGTCTTCGGGAACTGCGCCGCGCACTTCGCGGCGACACCCGCGTCGCGCGGGCGGAAGTAGTGCTTCGCGGCGAGCGCCTGGCCGGCCGGCGAATAGAGGAAGTCGAGGTAGGCCTCGGCCGCCTTGCGCGTGCCCTTGCGGTCGACGACCTGGTCGACGACGGCGACGCTGGGCTCGGCGAGGATCGTCAGCGGCGGCAGCACGATCTCGAACTTGTCGGGGCCGAGCTCCCTGACCGCCAGCAGCGCCTCGTTCTCCCAGGCCAGCAGCACGTCGCCGATGCCGCGCTGGACGAAGGTGTTGGTCGAACCGCGCGCGCCCGAGTCGAGCACCGGCACGTTGCGGAAGATCCGGGTCACCAGGTCCTTCGCCTTCGCCTCGCTGCCGCCGGGCTGGCGCAGCGCCCAGCCCCAGGCCGCGAGGTAGTTCCAGCGCGCTCCCCCGCTGGTCTTCGGGTTGGGCGTGATCACCTGCACCCCGGGCTTGCCGAGGTCGCCCCAGTCGCGGATGCCTTTCGGGTTGCCCTTGCGCACCAGGAACACGATCGTCGAGGTGTACGGCGCGCTGTTGTGCGGCAGCCGCCGCTGCCAGCCGGCGGGGATCAGGCCGCCGACCCGGTGCAGCGCGTCGACGTCGTAGGCGAGCGCCAGCGTCACCACGTCGGCCTCGAGGCCGTCGATCACCGCCCGCGCCTGCTTGCCCGAGCCGCCGTGGGACTGCTGCACGGTCACGCTCTGCCCGGTCTTCTGCCTCCACTCGCGGGCGAAGGCCGCGTCGACCTCCTGGTACAACTCGCGCGTGGGGTCGTACGAGACGTTGAGCAGGGTGACCTGGGCACGGGCCGCCGGGGCCAGCGCCAGGAGCGCGACGAGCGCGCGGATTCCGATCGAGAAGTTCGTCAAGGTCGTCACTCCCGCGGACGCGGGCGGTCAGAAGGCGAGCTGGAGCCTCCAGGAAAGCGCGTGCTCCGTCTCGCGGTCGCCGGCGGCTGCGCCGCCATCGAACGCCGTGCGCTCGTAGCCGAGCTGCTGGCGCACGTTCTTCGTCAGGTACCAGTTGAGGCCGACGCCCAGCCCGCGGGCGGAACGCGCCGCGCGAGCGGGATCGGCGAAGCCGCTGTCGAACACCGCCTCCTCGGCGTCGAAGCCCGAGGCCCGCACGGCCAGTTCCCACGCGCCCCGCCCTCCGTGCTTCGGGTCGAAAGGCCGCGATGGCGTCACCCGCCCCAGGCCCGACTTCTCCCCGGTCAACACGAACGCGGCGTTGACGGTCCACCCGGACAGCGCGACGCGCTCGGCCGCGTCTCCCCGCCGGACCTGCTGGCTGCTGAGCACGTACTCCGCGAACCCGCCGAAGCGGCCGGAGATGAACGTCACCTGCGGGGCGAGGCGGTGGCGGCTGCCGTCCGCCGTCGTGCCGGCCGCCCACTGGAAGTAGGTCGCCTGGGCCGCGGTACGCTGGCCGGGCAACGCGGCCCGCTGCCGACCCACGGTGGCGCCGAACCCGAGCCCCAGGCCGGACAGGCGCGCCTCGCGGAACGGGCGCACGAACAGGCGGGCCGCCACGTCCTTGGCGTCGTTGCCGTCGACGTCGCTCGAGCCGCCGTCCGGTCCGCCGTTGAGCAACGCGAGGGCGTACTGCGCGCGCCCGGCCTGTCCCAGCAGTTGCACGCCCACGTCGCGGTTCGGCACCAGCCCGCTGGCGAGGGAGCGCTCGCCGAAGAGCGTGGCCGAGCCCGAGTGCAGCCGCTCGAAGGCGAGCGGCACCTTGAACTTGCCCGCGCGCAGCCGCAGCGCGGCGGAGTGGTGCACCTCCACGTATGCGTCGGCGACGGTCGCGTTGCCGCCGGCCAGCTCCGGGACGAAGGTCGCCTCGAAGCGCTCGCCCACCGTGACCTCGATCGACGGGCGGAAGCGGCGCAGGGCGAAGGTGTCGGTCACCGCGCCGGAGTCGTCGCCGAGCCCGAAGCGTCCGTCCACCTGGCCGTAGCCGTACAGGCGCAGCTTCCAGGCCCCGTCCGCGGAAGCCAGCGAGAAGCCGTCGCTGCCCGCCTGCACCTTCGGCGGCGCCGCCTCCTCGGCGGCCGCCGCCGTCGCCAGCGCCAGGCCCAGGCCCAATCCCATCAGTCGAGTAGACATTGTTCCGGTTCAGTCCTTTCCGCGGCGGACGGCGCGCGTGCGCCGGGCCACCACGCGGGAGTTGCGGGCCACGAGGTCCGCGAGCGAAGTGTGGTCGAGGATGCCCGCGGCGGCGTTGCGCACCTGCAGGAAGAGGTCGAACAGGCCGGCGTGGCGGGGCTCGGTGCGGACCCGATGCTCCAGTTCGACGGCGTCCCCGAACGGCGCCAGCGGCCCGTCGATCATGCGGATCACCTCGCCCAGGCGGATCTCGTCGGGCGGTCGCCGCAGCCGGTAGCCCCCGTCGCGGCCGCGCTGGCTGGACACCAGGCGGCCGTGCTTGAGGCTGACCAGGATCGCCTCCAGGAACTTGGCCGGGATCTGCTCGGCCTCGGCGATCTCGTGGATCTTGACCAGGCCGGTCTCGTGGCGCTCGGCCAGCACGGTCAGCGCCTTCAACGCGTAGAGCCCGCGACTGGAGATCCTCATATCCCTACAGACCTAGTGGACTATAGGCCCGGGGCGACTCCCGTGTCAAGCCGGGAGGCGGCGGCCCTACTCCGCCTCGTAGCCGAGGTGGGGGGCCAGCCAGCGCTCGACTTCCCGCAGCGGCAGGCCGCGGCGGCGCTGGTAGTCCTTGACCTGGTCCCGCTCCAGCAGGCCGACGTTGAAGTACTTCGCCTGCGGGTGCGACAGGAACCAGCCGCTGACCGAGGCCGCGGGCGTCATCGCCAGGCTCTCGGTGAGGCGGATGCCGGCGCGCTCCTCGGCCTGCAGCAGCTCGAACAGGGTGCGCTTCGCCGTGTGGTCCGGGCACGCCGGGTAGCCCGGAGCGGGCCGGATGCCCTGGTACTGCTCGCGCAGCAGCGCGTCGAGGTCGAGCGCCGCCTCCGCCTCGTAGCCCCAGGCGCGGCGCGCCTTCTGGTGCAGCCACTCCGCGCCGGCCTCGGCCAGGCGGTCGGCCAGGGCCTTGGCGAGGATCGAGCGGTAGTCGTCGTGGTCGGCCTCGAAGCGGGCGACGATCGCGTCGAGCCCGAGGCCCGCGGTGATCGCGAACGCCCCGAGATAGTCCGCCTTTCCGCTCTCGCGCGGCGCCACGAAGTCCGCGAGCGCGAGGTTCGCCTCGCTCTCCCCCTTGTCCATCTGCTGGCGCAGCGTGTGCACCTCGGCCGCGACGTGGCCGCGGGTCTCGTCGGTGTAGAGCTCGATGTCCTCGCCCACGGCGTTCGCCGGCCAGAAGCCCCAGGCCGCCCGCGCCTTCAGCTCGCCACCGGAGACCAACTCGGCCAGCAGCTTCTGACCGTCGTCGAACAGCTCCTTCGCCTTCGCCCCCCACTGCGGGTTCTCGAAGATCTTCGGGTAGGTGCCGCGCAGCTCCCAGGTGACGAAGAACGGCGTCCAGTCGATGTACGGGACCAGCTCCGCCAGCGGCACGTCCTGGGCGCGCACGCCGAGGAACGACGGCACCGGCGGCGCGTAGCCACTCCAGTCGATCCTGGCCCGTCGTCGCCGCGCTTCGTCGAGCGACAAGAGCGGCTTTTCAGCCCGCTTCTTCGCGTGGCTCTCGCGCAGCCGCGTCTGCTCGCGGCGGTTCTCCGCGGAGAACTCCGCCCGCGCCGACTTGAGCGAGCTGGCGACCGTGACCGCGCGCGAGGCGTCCAGCACGTGGACCACGTCCTTCGAGTAGTGCGGCGCGATCTTGACGGCCGTGTGGGCCTTGCTCGTGGTGGCGCCGCCGATCAGCAGCGGCAGGTCGAAGCCCTCGCGCTCCATCTCGCGGGCGACGTGGGCCATCTCCTCGAGCGAGGGCGTGATCAGCCCGGAGAGCCCGATCATGTCGACGCCGTGCTCGCGGGCGGCCTTCAGGATCTTCTCGCAGGAGACCATCACGCCGAGGTCGATCACCTCGTAGTTGTTGCAGGCGAGCACGACGCCGACGATGTTCTTGCCGATGTCGTGCACGTCGCCCTTGACGGTGGCCAGCAGGATGCGGCCCTCGGTCCGGCTGCCCGCGGCCTTCTCGGCCTCCAGGTAGGGCTGCAGGTAGGCGACGGACTTCTTCATCACCCGCGCGGACTTCACGACCTGGGGCAGGAACATGCGGCCGGAGCCGAACAGGTCGCCGACCACGCTCATGCCGGACATCAGCGGGCCCTCGATCACCGACAGCGGCCGCCCGTACTTCTGGCGCGCCTCCTCGGTGTCGGCGTCGATGAAGTCGACGATGCCGTTGACCAGCGCGTGGCTCAGCCGCTCCTCGACCGTGCCCGAGCGCCAGGCGTCGGCCTTGACCTCGACCTTGTCCTTCGCCTTGACCGATTCGGCGAACGCGATCAGCCGCTCGGTGGCGTCGGGCCGGCGGTCGAGCAGCACGTCCTCGACCCGCTCCAGCAGGTCCTTCGGGATCTCCTCGTACACGCCGAGCTGGCCGGCGTTGACGATCGCCATGTCGAGGCCGGCGCGGATCGCGTGGTACAGGAACGCCGTGTGCATCGCCTCGCGCACGGGGTTGTTGCCGCGGAACGCGAACGAGATGTTCGACACGCCTCCGCTGACCTTGGCGAAGGGCAGAGAGGCCTTGATCTGCCGGGTGGCCTCGATGAAGGCGACCGCGTAGCCGTTGTGCTCCTCGATGCCGGTGCCGACGGTCAGGATGTTGGGGTCGAAGACGATGTCCTGCGGCGGGAAGCCCACCTGCTCCGTCAGGATGCGGTAGGCGCGGGTGCAGATCGCCACCTTGCGCTCGACGGTCGTGGCCTGGCCCTCCTCGTCGAAGGCCATCACGATCACGGCCGCGCCGTAGCGGCGCACCAGCCGGGCCTTGGCGACGAAGTCGGCCTCGCCCTCCTTGAGCGAGATCGAGTTGACGATGCCCTTGCCCTGCAGGCACTTGAGGCCCGCCTCCAGCACGGTCCACTTCGAGGAGTCGATCATCACCGGCACGCGGGCCACGTCCGGCTCGGCCGCGATCAGGTTCAGGAAGCGGGTCATCGCCGCCTCCGAGTCCAGCATCCCCTCGTCCATGTTGACGTCGATGATCTGGGCGCCGTTCTCCACCTGCTGGCGCGCCACCGCCACCGCGTCCTCGTACTTGCCTTCCTGGATCAGCTTCTGGAACTTCGGCGAGCCGGTGACGTTGGTGCGCTCGCCCACGTTCACGAAGTTGGTGTCCTCGGTGATCGTCAGCGGGTCGAGCCCCGACAGCCGCAGGTGGTGATCCCGCGCGGGCACCTGCCGCGGCTTCACCCCGCGCACGGCCTCGGCGATCGCCCGCACGTGATCCGGCGTCGTGCCGCAGCAGCCGCCGACGACGTTCACGAAGCCGGCGCGGGCGAACTCGCCCAGCAGCCGCGACGTGTCCGCGGGCCCTTCCGGGAACCCGGTGGGCAGCAGCGGGTTGGGCAGGCCGGCGTTCGGGTAGGCGCTCGTGAAGATCGGCGCCAGGCCCGAGAGCTCCTCCATCAGCGGCCGCATCTCGGTGGCGCCCAGCGAGCAGTTGATGCCGACCGAGAACAGCGGCGCGTGCTGGAGCGAAGCCCACACGGCGGCCACGTTCTGCCCCGTCAGCATGCGGTCGTTGCCGGCCTGGATGAACGTGATCGAGGCCATCACCGGCACCCGCCGGGCGCCCTCGTCGAAGGCCTTCATGATCGCGAACAGCGCGGCCTTGAGGTTCAGGGTGTCGGTCGTCGTCTCCGGCAGCAGGATGTCCACGCCGCCTTCGAGCAGCCCGCGCACCTGCTCCTCGTAGGCCGCGGCGAGGTCGTCGAAGGTGACCTGGCGGGCGCCGGGGTCGTTGACGTCGCGCGACATCGAGGCCGTGCGGTTGGTCGGCCCCATCGAGCCGGCGACGAAGGCCACGCGCCCCGGGTGATCGCGGAGGAACCCGTCGGCCGCCCGACGCGCGGCGCGCGCCGCGGCGACGTTCAGGTCGTAGCAGCGGTCCTCGAGCTGGTAGTCGGCCTGCGAGATGCGGGTTAGGCTGAAGCTGTTGGTCTCGATGATGTCGGCGCCGGCCTCGAGGTAGAGACGGTGCACCTTCTCGAGCACGTCGGGCCGGGTCAGCCCCAGCACGTCGTGATTGCCCTTGAGGTCCACGGGGTGGCGCTCGAAGTGGCCGCGCCGGTAGTCGTCCTCGGTCAGCCCCTCGCGCTGGAGCATCGTGCCCATCGCCCCGTCGATGACGACGATCCGCTCCTCGCACAGCGCCCGCAGCCGCTTCTCGATGTCTTCCATGGCGACGCGATTCTATCGCCCGGCCCCGGCGCATCCGGCGCGCCATGACACGCTGGCCGCCGGGCGGTCGTGGCATGCTGGGAGCGTGATCCGCTCCTGTCCCCGCTGCCAGCGCCGCAACCGCGTGCCGGCCCGCCACCTCGCCGACGAGGGCCGGTGTGGCGCCTGCCAGGGAGCCCTGCCCCCGCTGGATTCGCCGCTGGACGTCGACGCCGGCCAGTTCGACGAGATCGTCGCCGGGGCCGAGGTCCCGGTGCTGGTCGACTTCTGGGCTGCCTGGTGCGCGCCGTGCCGGGCCGCCGCCCCGGAGGTGGCCGCGGCCGCGCGGGCGATGGCCGGGCGCGCGATCGTCCTCAAGGTCGACACCGAGCGGGACCCGGACCTGGCCGCGCGCTTCGGCGTCTCCGGCATCCCCCACTTCGAGGTGTTCCGGGCCGGGGAGTCGGTGCGCGGCCGGTCCGGCTATCGGACCCGGACCGAGTTGGAGAGCCTGACGCTCGGCTGAGCGGTCGGCAGCGCAGGCCCTGCGCTGCCAGCAGGGCACGCGGCTTGCAATGGGCCGGCCTCGAGAGGTGGCCATGATCCGCATCGACCTGACGCCGCGCGAAGCCGACATCCTCGACACCGTCTGCCGCGACTACCTGATGGACCTGCGGATGGAGATCGCGGGCACCGACCGGATGGAGTTCCGCGAGAACCTGAAGCAGCAGGAGGTCTTCCTCAAGGAGCTGCTCAAGACGCTCGAGGCGCGCACGCCGAAGCGCGAGGCCGGCGCGGGCGAGGAGTGGCCGATCAGCCATTGAGTTGGCGGAAGCGTGTGGGAATCGAACCCACCGCCGGAGGTTTCACCCCCCGGCCCGACGGCTTTGAAGGCCGCGCGAGTCACCAGACCCGATGCGCTTCCGGCGGCGACGGAACTTTTACAGTCTAGCAGGCCCCCTCTCGCGCGCGGCGACCGGCCCCGGTTCATACAATGGCCGGCGTGCCGCATCCCAAGCTGAACGTCATCGTTTTCTGGATCGTGCAGGCCTCGGCCCTGCTCGCCTTCTTCGCTCCCGTCGACGCGTCGCTGCTGTTGCTCGCTTTCGCGTCCCACTACCTGCGGATGGCGGGCATCACGCTCGGCTTCCACCGCCACTTCGCACACCGCGCGCTCGAGCTCTCGCGACCGGCCCGCTTCGTGCTCGCCTGGCTGGGCACCTCGGCGATGCAGAAGGGGCCGCTGTGGTGGGCGGGCAACCACGTCTACCACCACCAGAACGCGGACGCCGACGGCGATCCCCACAGCCCGCGCCGGGTCGGCTTCTACCAGGCCCACGTCGGCTGGTTCCTGCACCAGGCGCGGTGGGAGACCGTGCCGGCCGACAACCCCGTGGTGCGCCACTTCTCCCGCTACCCGGAGATCGCCTGGCTCGAGCGCTTCTACGGGGTGCCGCCGACGCTGCTGGCGATCGCGATGTTCGCGCTCGGCGGCTGGCCGTGGCTGGTCTGGGGCTTCTGCGTGCCGACCTTCACGCTGGCCCACGCGACGTTCGCGATCAACACCGTGAACCACCTGTGGGGCGCCCGCCGCTTCGACACGCCCGACGAGTCGCGCAACAACGCGCTGACCGCGGCGCTGACCCTGGGCGAAGGCTGGCACAACAACCATCACCGCTACCCGCGCGCGGTCCGCAACGGCTTCTACTGGTGGGAACTGGATCCCGCGTGGTGGCTGGCGCAGGGGCTGGCCGCGCTGGGGCTCGCCTGGGACCTGAAGCCCGTGCCCGCCCACGTCTACGCGGAGGCGCTCGCTGGCCGCCTCCGCCGGGCGCCCGCGGCGCCGCCCCCGGAGGCCCTGACCGCCCTCGACTGACGCCCGTCGGGAACAGCTTGACTTTCTACTCAAAACCGCTTCAGAATCTCTCCAGTGACGAAATCACTGGAGATCGCAGTCGTCGGCACCGGCATCGCCGGCCTGGCCAGCGCGTGGCTGCTGTCGCGCCGCCACCGGGTCACCGTCTACGAGGCGGCCGACCGACCGGGCGGCCACGCCCACACCCACGACGTGACCGTCGACGGCGTGCGCTTCCCCGTGGACAGCGGCTTCATCGTCTACAACCACGCCACGTACCCCAACTTCGTGCGGCTGCTGGCGCAGCTCGGCGTGCCCGGCAAGCGCTCCGACATGTCCTTCGGCGTGCGCTGCCGCCGCTGCCGCCTGGAGTACTCGAGCCGCGGCCCCGGCGGCCTGTTCGCCCAGCCCCGGCGCCTGCTGGACCCGCGCCACTGGCGGCTGCTGGCCGACATCCCCCGCTTCAACGCGCGGGCCCGCGCCTTCCTGGAGGCGGGCTGTCCGGGCGACCCCGACCTCGGCGAGTTCATCGCCGGCTGCGGCGTCTCGGACGGCTTCGTGCGCCACTTCCTGCTGCCGATGGGAGCGGCGATCTGGTCGAGCCCGAACCGCGACGTCGTGGCCTTCCCCGCGCGCTCCTTCCTCACCTTCTTCGCCAACCACGGCTGGCTGACGGTCGACGGCGCCCACCAGTGGTGGACGGTCGAAGGCGGCAGCCGCAGCTACGTCGAGGCTCTCGTCCGCCAGCTCCCGGAGCGCGCGCTGCGGCTGAACGCCCCCGTGCGCGGCATCGCCCGCGAGGCGGGCCGGGTCGCGGTGCGGACCGAGGCCGCGACCGAGCGCTTCGACGAGGTGGTGATCGCCACCCACGCGGACCAGGCGCTGGCCCTGCTGGCCGATCCCTCCGACGAGGAGCGCCGGCTGCTCGGGGCCTTCCGCTACTCGCGCAACCGGGCGACCTTGCACGCCGATCGCGAGGCGCTGCCGCGCGCGCGCGGTGCGGGGGCCTCGTGGAACTGCGACCTCGACGACTGCCGGGACGACGCGCGGCCGGTGTCGCTGACCTACCACATGAACCGGCTGCAGTCGCTGCCGGTGTCGACGCCGGTCGGCGTGACCCTGAACGGCACCCGTGTCGCTCCCGAGCGCGTGCTGGCGGAGATGACCTACACCCACCCGATCCTCGACCGCGCCGCGGTCGAGGCCCAGGAGCCACTCAAGCGGCTGTCCGGGGCGCGCGGCACGTTCTACGCCGGGGCGCACCTGCGCTACGGCTTCCACGAGGACGGCCTGATGTCCGCGCTGTGGGTGGCCGAGCACCACGGGATCACGCTGTGAACTCGGCGCTCTACGCGGGCGTGCTGCACCACCGGCGCTCGGTCGCGCCCGAGCACGCCTTCTCCTACCGGATCTGGATGGCGTTCCTGGACCTCGACGAGCTGCCGCAGCTCGACGCCCGGCTGCGGCTGTTCGGCTGGAACCGGCCGGCCCTGGTCGGCTTCCGCGACCGCGACCACCTCGGCGACCCGCGCCGCCCGCTGCGCGAGAACCTGGCCGCCTTCTTCGCGTCGCAGGGCGCCCGTCTGCCCGGCGGTCCCGTGCGGGTGCTCACTCACTGCCGCATCTTCGGCTACGTCTTCAACCCGGTCAGCGTGTTCTGGTGCCACGGCGAAGACGGCGCGCTCGAGGCCGTCGTCGCCGAGGTCAACAACACCTTCGGCGAGCGCCACCCCTACCTGCTGACGGTCGCGGACGGCCGCACGGTCTGGCGCGAGAAGAAGCGGATGCACGTGTCGCCCTTCTTCTCGCTCGACGGCTCCTACGAGTTCGACCTGCCCGCCCCGGGCGAGCGGCTCGACGCCCGCATCGACCTCTGCCACGGCCCTCGCACGGTGATGGCCGGCCGCCTCGCCCTGCGCCGTCGCGAGCTGACGGACGGCGCCCTCGCCTCCGCCCTGGTCCGCCACCCGCTGATGACCGCGCGCGTGATCGGCGCCATCCACTGGGAGGCCCTGCGCCTGTGGCGCAAGGGCGCCCGCGTCTACACCAAGCCGCCGTACGACCCCGACGCCGCCGGCAAGCTGCCGGCCTGAAGGGAGCCGCCTGCTCATGCTGACCCGAACCCTCGCCCCGCTCGCCCGCCGCTCCGTGCTGAAGGCCCTCGAAGCCTGGAGCGTCGGTCGCCTCGAGGTGCTGCTGCCCTCCGGCCTTCGCCACGCCTTCGGTCCGCCCGACGCGGCCGAGCGCGCCACCGTGCGCGTCCGCGACGACGCGTTCTTCGCCCGCTTCGCGCTGGCGGGCGACATGGGAGCAGGCGAGAGCTACATGGACGGCGACTGGGAGGCCGACGACCTGCCGGCGTTCCTGAAGCTCGCCCTGCGCAACCGCGAGCGGCTGCCGCTCGACACGGGCCTGTCGCGCCTCGCCAACCTGGGCCACGACCTGTTCCACCGCCTGCGCGCCAACACGCGGAGCGGCAGCCGCCGCAACATCGCCGCCCACTACGACCTGTCGAACGAGTTCTTCGGCCTGTTCCTCGACGAGACGTTCACCTACTCCTCGGCCTTCTTCGAGCGGCCCGGGATGTCGCTGGCCGACGCCCAGCGCGCCAAGTTCCGCCGGCTCGCCCGCAAGGCCCAGCTCGGCCCCGGCGACCACGTGCTGGAGATCGGCTGCGGCTGGGGCGGCTTCGCGCTGCACGCCGCGCGCGAGCACGGCTGCCGGGTCACGGGCATCACGATCTCGCCGGCCCAGTTCGAGCTGGCCCGGCGGCGGGTGCGGGAAGCGGGCCTCGAGGGCCAGGTCGAGATCCGGCTCCAGGACTACCGCGACCTCGAGGGGAGCTTCGACAAGGTGGTCTCGATCGAGATGTTCGAGGCGCTCGGGCGCGAGCACTGGCCGGCCTTCTTCGCGACGCTGGAGCGGGTGCTGGCGCCCGAGGGCCTGGTCGCGCTGCAGGCGATCTCGATCCCCGACCACCGCTTCGAGGCCTACGCGCGGCACTGCGACTGGCTGCAGCGCTACATCTTCCCGGGCAGCCTGCTGGCCTCCGTCCACCACGTCACCGGCGCGATGATCGGGACCAGCCGGCTCGGCCTCGAGAGCCTCGAGGACATCGGCCCCCACTACGCGACCACCCTGCGGCTGTGGCGCGAGGCCTTCTTCGCCTCGCTCCCGCGGGTGCGGGCGCTCGGCTTCGACGAGCGCTTCGTGCGGATGTGGGACTACTACCTCGCGGTGTGCGAGGCCGCCTTCGCGACCCGGACGCTGGGCAACCTGCAACTGGTCCTGACCCGGCCCTGCAACGGCCGCCTGTACGGGCCGCCCGCCGCGGAGCTCCCGGCGCGCGGGGTGGCGGCGTGAGCGCGACCCTCGTCGACCGGCTGCTCGAGCGCGAGCTGCTGCCCGACGCCGCGATCCGCTTCGGCATCCGCCGCCTGCTGGCGGCCCGGCTGCGCGAGGAGTCGCGTGGCGGCGAAGCGGCGATCGCCGCCCGCCAGCGCCGGCTGCGGACGCAGCTCGAGGAGGGTCCGATCGCCATTCACCAGCAGGCGGCGAAGGAGCAGCACTACGAGGTGCCGACCGAGTTCTACCGCCTGGTGCTGGGGCCGCGCCTCAAGTACTCGAGCGGCTACTGGCCCGCGGGCGTGACGACGCTGGCCGCGGCCGAGGAGGCGATGCTCGCGCTGACCGCGGAGCGCGCCGGGCTCGCGGACGGCCAGGAGGTGCTCGACTTCGGCTGCGGCTGGGGCGCGCTGACGCTGTGGCTGGCCGAGCGCCACCCGCGCTCGCGGATCACCGCCGTCTCCCACTCCCGCACCCAGCGCGAGTGGATCACCGCCGAGGCCGCCCGCCGCGGGTTCGCGAACGTCGCCGTGATCACCGAAGACGCGGCCCGCTTCGACCCCGGCCGCCGCTTCGACCGCGTGGTGACGGTCGAGATGTGGGAGCACCTGCGCAACCACGGGGCGATGCTGGAGCGGGTGGCCCGCTGGCTGAACGACGACGGCCGGCTCTTCGTCCACGTCTTCACCGACCATCGCTTCAGCTACCTGTTCGAGGACCGCGGCCCTTCGGACTGGATGGCCCGTCACTTCTTCACGGGCGGCATGATGCCGGCCGACGGCCTCTTGCCGTCGTACCGCTCGCCGCTGCGGCTCGCGGGGCACTGGCGGGTCGACGGCACCCACTACCAGCGCACGGCCGAGGCCTGGCTGCGCAACCTCGACGCCCGTCGCGACGAGGTGCTGCCGCTGCTCGAGGCCACCTACGGCACGGGCCGCGGCCTGCGCTTCCTGGCCTACTGGCGCACCTTCTTCATGAGTTGCGCGGAGCTGTGGGGCTACCGCGGCGGCGCCGAGTGGCTGGTCTCGCACTACGCCTTCGACGCTCCACGGCGGTGACCAGTTTTTTTAGTCAAAAGCTGCTCAATATCTTGACATGCTGATCGCCGCAGCCGATACTCCACGGGTGCTCTACGTTCCTCCCCGAGCCAACCACGGCCAGGCCCTGAGGACCGGCTCCCCGGTCTGCCCACGGGGGCGCGCTGTTGCGCCCCGGCCGTCGCGGCTCGCGACATCCTCCACCGACTCCTTCCACGCGCG
>WYBL01000044.1 GCA_011526565.1 Acidobacteriota bacterium
AAGTCGACGCGCGAGGTGTTCGCCGCGCTGGAGCCGACCGGCGCGACGGTGATCGGCGTCGGCAGCCTGGTCGACCGCAGCGGCGGCAGCGTCGACCTCGGCGTGCCGCGCGCCAGCCTGATCACGCTGGAGGTGCCGACGTGGAGCGCCGACGAGTGCCCGCTGTGCCAGCAGGGCGGCGCGCCGGTGAAGCCGGGTTCGCGGCGCTGAGGTTCGACCGGGGACGGCGGGGCCGCGGATGCCGCGCTTCCGGCTGACGCTCGCCTACGACGGGACCGGCTTCGAGGGCTTCCAGCTCCAGGCCGCCCGGCGCGCGTCGCGCACGGTCCAGGGCGAGCTGGAAGCGGCCCTCGCCCGCCTGCACGGCGGCAGCCCCGTGCACGTCGACGGCGCGGGGCGCACCGACGCGGGGGTGCACGCGCTCGGCCAGGTGGCCTCCTGCGACCTGCCGCGCGCGTGGGCGGAGGCCGACCTGGTGCGCGCCCTCAACGCGGTGCTGCCCGGCGACCTCCGCGCGCTGGGCGCGGCGCCGGCCGCGGACGACTTCCACGCCCGCCGCAGCGCGACCTCGAAGTGCTATCGCTACACGATCGACACCGCTCTCGTGCAGCTCCCGCAGCGCCGCCACTTCGCGCTGCACGTGCCCGCGCCGCTCGACCGGCGGGCGATGGGCGAAGCGGCGCTGCTGTTCCTCGGCCGCCGCGACTTCGCCTCGCTCGCGTCCACGGGCAGCGACGTCAAGACCACGGTGCGCACGCTGACCCGCTCCGAGTTGCGCGGGGTGGAGCACGAAGGCGGCCCCGGTCTCGTCTACGAGGTCGAAGGCGACGGCTTCCTGCGCAAGATGGTGCGCAGCATCGTCGGCGGGCTGCTGGCCGTGGGCCGCGGGGCGGCCACCGCGGCCGTGCTCGAGTACGAGTTGCACGCCCGGGACCGCCGCCGCTGGCCGCCGCCCGCGCCGGCCCACGGGCTCACCCTGGTCCGGGTGAGCTACACTAACGGGCCCGAGGAATCCCGCTGATGCGAAAGGCTTTGCGCCGATAGTCCTGATGTCACGCGAAGACCTCCTGGCCGTCATGCCGCAGGACTCCGTCGAGGAGAAGCAGCTCCTCGACGGGATCGACTTCGCGCGCCTGCCGCGCCACGTCGCCGTCATCATGGACGGCAACGGGCGCTGGGCGAAGAAGCGGATGATGCCGCGCATCGAGGGCCACCGCGCGGGCATCGCCTCGGTGCGGGAGACGGTCGAGACCTCGGCCCGGCTGGGCCTGAAGGTGCTCACCCTCTACGCGTTCTCGGTCGAGAACTGGAAGCGGCCGGAGCTGGAGATCTCGGGGCTGATGCTGCTCCTCAAGCACTACCTGCGCTCCGAGCTCGACACGATGCTCAAGAACGACATCCGCTTCGGCGTGATCGGCCGGCCCGAGGCGCTGCCGGCCGACGTCCAGGACGAGCTGATGCGGGCGACCGAGCGCACGCGGCACTCGCAGGGCCTGCTGTTCCAGCTCGCGCTCAACTACGGCGGGCGCACCGAACTGGCAGACGGCGTCCGGCGGCTGGCGGCCGACGTGAAGGCCAACGGCCTCGACCCGGCGACGATCGACGAGGAGACCCTCGCCCGCTACCTGTACACGGCAGGCCAGCCCGACCCCGACCTGCTGATCCGCACCAGCGGCGAGCTGCGGGTCAGCAACTTCCTGCTGTGGCAGATCGCCTACTCGGAGATCTGGGTCACCGACGTGCTGTGGCCCGACTTCCGCCGCCGCCACCTGCTGCAGGCGGTGGTCGACTACCAGCGCCGCGAGCGCCGCTACGGCGGCATCGTCGCCAGTTGAGCGGCAAGTTCGGCGACCTGCGGGCGCGGCTGCTGACCGCCCTCGTGGCGCTGCCGCTGCTGCTGGGGCTGCTCCTCTACGCGCCGCCGCTGGCGACGGTGGCGGTCGCGGGTGCCGCGATCGGCCTCGGGCTCCTCGAGTACTACAAGCTGCTGGCCGCCCGCGGGCTGCGCCCGCTGCGCTTCACCGGCCTGCTGCTGACCGCGTTCATCTTCCTCGAGGAGGTCCAGCCGGGCTGGGCGGGGCCCGCGCTGTGGCCGCTGGCGGCGCTGCTGCTGCTGACCTCGACGCTGCGCCGCGCCGACGACCTCGCCCAGACCGTGCCCGCCGCCGCCGGCACGTTCATGGGCGCGACCTATCTCGGCGCGCTGGGCGGAACGCTGGCCGGCCTGCGGGTGCTGGAGCCGGTCGAGCTGGGCGGCTACCGCCTGCTGCTGCTGATCTTCGTCGTGATGATGTCGGACGTGTTCGCCTACTTCGCGGGCCACCTCGCGGGCCGCCACCGGCTGGCGCCGCTGATCTCGCCCGGCAAGACGGTCGAGGGCGCTCTGGGCGGCCTGGTCGGCGGCGCGCTCGGTGCGTGGCTGATCCGCGAGGCGGCGCTGCCCGGCGTCTCGCTCCCGGTGACCCTCGCGCTCGGCGTGGCGGTGGCCGCCATGGGCATCGTCGGCGACCTGCTGGAGAGCCTGCTCAAGCGCTGGGCGGGCATCAAGGACTCGGGCGCGCTGTTCCCGGGCCACGGCGGCATGCTCGACCGGCTGGACAGCTTGTTGTTCGGCGCGCCGGTCCTCTACTATTTCTATCTCTACCAGCGCTGACGCCGCACTTCCCGCGCGAGATCCCATGAGCCATTCGCAGGAACGCCGCGCCGTGTCCGTGCTGGGTTGCACCGGCTCCGTCGGAGTCAACGTGCTGAAGGTCGTCGAGGCGTTCCCCGAGCGCTTCGAGGTCGTCGGCCTCGCCGCCGGCCGCAACGTGCACGTGCTGGCGAAGCAGGTCTCGCGCCATCGGCCGCGGGTCATCTCGGTCGCCGACGCGGCGTGCCGCGAGGAACTGGGCCGCCTGGTCGACCTGACGGGCATCGAAGTGGGGATCGGCACCGAGGGCATGGTCGCGGTGGCGACGGTCGAGCCGGCGCGGATCGTGGTCGCCTCCGCGGTCGGCGCCGTCGGCCTGCTGCCGACCTACCGCGCGCTGCAGGCGGGCAAGGACGTCGCCCTCGCCAACAAGGAGACGCTGGTGATGGCGGGGGAGCTGATGCGGGCGGCGGCCGCCGCCACCGGCGCCCGGCTGCTGCCGATCGACTCCGAGCACTGCGCGCTGCACCAGTGCCTGGCGGGGCGCGAGGCCGCGAGCGTGAAGCGGCTGCTGCTGACCGCGTCGGGCGGCCCGTTCCGCACCTGGAAAGGAAGCCTCGACGAGGTGCGGCCCGAAGACGCGCTGAAGCACCCGACCTGGAACATGGGCCGCAAGATCACCATCGACTCGGCCACCCTGATGAACAAGGGGCTGGAGGTGATCGAGGCGCGCTGGCTGTTCGACGTGCCGGCCGAGCGCATCGACGTCGTGGTCCACCCGCAGTCGATCATCCACTCGATGGTGGAGTTCGTGGACGGCACGGTGCTCGCGCAACTGGGGCCGACCGACATGCGGCTGCCGATCCAGTACGCGCTCACCTACCCCGAGGTGTGGCCGTCGACCATTCCCGGCATGGACTTCTCGCACGCCCTGTCGCTCACCTTCGAGCCGCCCGACCACGAGCGCTTCCCGGCGCTGGGCCTGGCGCGGCGCGCCCTGCAGCAGGGCGGCACCCAGCCCGCCGCGCTCAACGCGGCCAACGAGGAGGCGGTCGCCGCCTTCCTCGACGGCGCCGTGCCGTTCACCGCGATCGCCGACACCGTGCGCGCGGTGATGGACGCCCACGCCCCCGATCACCCCTCCCGGATCGAGGACGTGCTGGCCGCCGACGCCTGGGCCCGGGAGCGGGCCCGTGACGAGCTTTCACGCCGGGCCCGGCCCGCGCCCCGCGCCTGAGCGCTTAAGCTAGGAAGAAGATGCTCGAAGGGTTCCTCGGCACCACGGGTGCCTTCATCGTCGTCCTCGGCGTGGTCGTCTTCGTCCACGAGTTCGGCCACCTGCTCGCCGCCAAGGCGTTCGGGATGCGGGCCTACGTGTTCTCGCTCGGCTTCGGCACCCGGCTGTTCGGGTTCAAGTGGGGCGAGACCGACTGCCGCGTCTCGCTGATCCCGCTCGGCGGCTACGTGAAGCTCGAGGGCGAAGGCGACGACGGGCTCACCGAGAGCGTCGAAGGGCGCGGCGACGGCAAGGACTTCCTCTCGCGGCCGCGCTGGCAGCGCTTCCTCGTGTACTTCGCCGGGCCGGCGATGAACGGCGTGCTGACCGTGGCGGTGCTGACCGGGCTGTTCATGGTCGGCTTCCAGGTCGACGCCGCGCTCTACGCTCCGCCGGTCGTCGGCGCGGTCGACCCCGAGGGCCCGGGCGCGCGCGCGGGCGTGCAGCCGGGCGACCGCATCCTGGCGGTCGACGACGTGCCGGTCGCGACCTGGGAGGACGCCGGCTACCAGGTGCTGCTGCGGCCGGAGCAGGAGTTCCCGCTGCGCCTGCAGCGCGGCGGCACGACGACCCTCGTCGACGTGCGGGCCGCGGCTTTCGGCAAGGAGAAGGTGGGCACCATCGGCGTCTTCCCGCTGGTCCAGATCGGGCGGGTGATGGAAGGCTCGGCGGCGGCCGCCGCGGGCCTGCGCGAGGACGACGCGGTGCTGCGCATCGACGGCCAGGCGATCCGCGGCTTCGGCGACATCCCGCCGCTCGTGCAGGCGGCGAAGGACCGCCCGCTGCAGCTCGAGCTGCTGCGCGACGGCGCGCCGCTCGCGCTCGCGGTCCAGCCGAAGCTCGACGGCGGCGTGCCGCGGCTCGGCATCGGGCCCAAGCTGATCACCCAGCAGTTCGGTTTCGCCCGCTCGGTGCGCGAGGCGATCGCCCAGAGCTGGGCGATGACGAAGCAGACGTTCGAGGTGCTCGGCCGCCTGGTCACGGCGCAGCTCTCGCCGAAGACGATGATGGGGCCGATCGGCATCGCCCAGGCCTCGGGCGAGGCGGCCCGCGAGGGTGGCCTGCTGGCGCTGATGCGGCTGATCGCGATCATCAGCCTGCAGGTCGGCCTGTTCAACCTGATCGTCCCGATCCCGGTGCTCGACGCGGGCCAGATGGCGATGCTGGCGGTCGAAGGCGTGATCGGTCGCGACCTCCCGCAGCGGCTCAAGGACTACATCCTCAACGCCGGCGTGATCGCGGTCCTGCTGCTCGTCTGCCTCGTCCTCTACTCGGACCTCAGCAAGACCAGCTTCCTCGGCAAGTATCTGCCGTAGCTGGGCGCCCGTGGGGCGGCCGAGCGCGGCCGAAACTCGTTGACCGCTCTCCGGGTATGAATTCATGCTCACCATGTATGAAGAAGACCTCGCGGGTCGGGGAGCGGGGCCAGGTCACGATTCCCAAGGCCTTCGGCGCACGACCTGTGGCGCGCCTACCGGCGGGGTGGCGGCCGTCGCGAGCACCTGATTCCCGACTTCCTGATCGGCGCCCACGCTGCGGTGCGAGGCGCCCGCCTGCTCGCGCGCGATCGCGGCTTCTTCCAGAGGCACTTCGCGGGGCCCGAAGGTGGAAGAACCCGTCATACCGCCCGGTTCACGTCGACGAGGTGTTTGACGGAACTCGGTCCAGACCGAGTTGGCGAGTCGACGGCCGGTGCGGGGCGCGCAGTCCCATCATTCATGCGAACGCGCCTTCGGCGCGTGACGCGCAGAGGTGGTGCACGCCAAGCACCTGCGCCAATGAGTCCGGGTCGTTTCTTCGGCCACGTGGACGTTGCCTATGTCACGCACCGAGGTTGCGCGGGACGAGGCGGGCGTCGCATCTTCTCACTCGACATCCGGAGCGACCCGCCGGCGACGGCGGGCCCGGCAACCTGGGCGGACATCCCAAGGTGCCGTTCCCCGAGATCGCGGGGAGATGTGGTCCTGCCCGTTGCGGGACAACGAAGTGTCCGGCGCGCCGCGCGCCTGCCGGGTGTCTTCTCGAATGGAGGAGACCCCGATGACCGCATCGTTCGACACTCTCGCCGTGCACGGCGGGCGCCGGCCCGACCCGGGCACGGGCGCAATCCTGACCCCGATCTTCCAGTCGGCGACCTACGTGCAGGAGGCCGTGGGCGTGCACCGCGGGCACACCTACTCGCGCGCGTCCAACCCGACCGTGTCGGCCCTGGAGGCAGCCCTCGGCGCGCTCGAGGACGCCCCGCCTTCGGTCTGCTTCGCGACCGGCCTGGCCGCCGAGACGGCGCTCTTCCTCGCCCTGCTGCGCGCGGGCGACCACGTCGTGTGCTCCGAGGTCTGCTACGGCGGCACCGTGCGACTCCTGGACCAGTTGCTGCGCGGCCTGGGCGTCGTGCCGCGCTTCGTGGACACCACGCGTCCCGACGCGGTGGCGGCGGCGCTCACGCCGCGGACGCGGCTGGTGTTCGTCGAGACGCCCGCCAATCCGACCCTCGCGCTCACCGACGTCGCAGCGGTCGCGGCGATCACCCGCGCAGCCGGCGTGCCGCTGGCGGTCGACAACACGTTCCTGACGCCGGCGCTCCAGCGCCCGCTGGAACTGGGTGCCGACATCTGTGTGTACTCGACGACGAAGCACATCGAGGGCCACAACGCCACGGTCGGTGGCGCGCTGACCACTCGTGACGACGCGCTGCTCGAGCGGCTGCGCTTCGTGCGCAAGAGCGTCGGGTCGATCCAGGCGCCCTTCGACGCCTGGCTGACGCTGCGCGGGCTGAAGACGCTGCCGCTGCGCCTGCGCCGGCACTCGGCGAGCGCGCTGACGATCGCCCGCTGGCTCGAAGCCCACCCCCGCGTCGAGCGCGTGCTCTACCCGGGCCTCGACTCCTTCCCGCAGGCGGAGCTGGCGCGCCGGCAGCATCGCGGCCACGGCGGCGTGCTGGCGTTCGAGGTCGCCGGGGGCGCCGCGGCCGGCGTCGCGGTGATGAACGCGGTACGCCTTTGCGCGCTGGCCGAGAGCCTCGGCGCCGTCGAGACGCTCGTCACCCACCCGGCCTCGATGACCCACGGCGACGTGCCCGCCGAGCAGCGCGCCCGCTGCGGCATCGGCGACGGGCTGGTGCGGCTCTCCGTCGGCCTCGAGGACCCCGCCGACCTGATCGGCGACCTGGACCGGGCGCTCGCGGTCGGCGTTGAGCACGAGGTGGCCGCATGCGCCGCCCGTTGACCGTGCTCAAGTTGGGCGGCTCGGTCCTGCGGCGCCCGAGCGACCTGCGGGGTGCCGTGCGAGAGGTGGGCCGCTGGCGACGACGCGGAGACGTCGTCGCCGTGGTCTCGGCCTTCGCGGGCGAGACGGATCGGCTGCTGGGTCGCGCGCGCCGCCTGGGCGCGTCGCCCGAGGCGACCGCCGTGCTGCTCGCGACGGCGGAGCACCGCAGCGCGGCGCTGCTGGCCCTGGCCCTGGAGCACGCCAGGGTGCCCGCCGCCGTGCTCGACGCCGCCCGCCTCGGTCTGCGCACGCGCGGGCCGCTGCTCGAGTCGGAGCCGGTCGCGCTCGACGACAGGGCACTGGCTTCCGCGTTCGCCGCCGGCCGCGTGGCCGTGGTGCCGGGCTTCACCGGACGCTGCGACGCGGGGCGGGTGTCGCTGCTCGGCCGCGGTGGCTCGGACCTCACGGCCGTGTTCCTCGCCGCCGAGCTGGGAGCGGAGCGATGCCGCCTGGTCAAGGACGTCGACGGCATCTTCGACCGCGATCCGGCGGAGGGGGCCGCGGGCGCGCCCTGGGCGAGCCTGGGCTGGGACCGTGCGCTCGCGCTCGGCGGGCGCGTCGTGCAGGAGCGCGCGCTGCGGCTGGCGCGCGACCGGGGCCTGGCGTTCGAGGTTGCCGCGCCGCGCGCCCGCCGCGCCACGCGGGTAGGGCCGGGACCGGAGCGTCGCGCGCGCAGCGAGGTCTCCGCGTGAGGCCCGCGACCGAGCTGCTCGCGTACGAGCCGGCGCCCGGCGACCCGTGGCAGCCGGTGGCGGCGCCGCTCTACCAGACGGCGACGTTCGCGCAGCCTTCCGCGCTCGAGAACGGGACGTTCGACTACACGCGTTCCGGAAACCCGACGCGCCGCGTGCTCGAGCAGCAGGTGGCGCGGCTCGAGAGAGCGCGTGCCGCCTTCGCATTCGCCAGCGGGATGGCGGCGCTGACCGCGGTCACCCGGCTGCTCGCGCCCGGCGACGAGCTCCTGGCCAGCGACGACCTCTACGGCGGCAGCTACCGCCTGTTCTCGCGCCTGCTCGAGCCGCGCGGCATCCGGGTCCGCTACGCCGACCTCTCGGACCTCGACGCGACGCGGGCGGCCATGGGCCCCCGCACCCGGCTCGTCCACGTGGAGTCGATCTCGAACCCGCTGCTGCGGGTGGCCGACCTCCCGGGGCTCGCCGCGCTCGCCCGCGAGCGCGAGGCACGGCTCTGCGTCGACGCCTCGGCGCTGTCGCCGCACCTGCAGCGTCCGCTCGAGCTGGGGGCCGATTTCGTCGTCCACTCGGCGACCAAGTACCTCGCGGGCCACGCCGACGCGACCGCCGGCGTCGTCTCGGTGGGCGACGCCGCGCTCGCCGAAGAGCTCGCATTCGTCCAGAACGCGGAAGGCGCGGCGCTGGCGCCGTTCGAGTGCCTGTTGCTGCTGCGCGGGATGGCGACGCTCGCGCTGCGGCTCGAGCGCCAGCAGGCGAACGCGCTCGAGCTGGCGCGTTGGCTGCAGCCGCGGGTCCGCAGGCTGCGCCACCCCGGGCTCGAGTCCGACCCCGGCCATGCGCTCCTCCGACGCCAGGCCGCCGGCGCGGGCGCCGTGCTCAGCTTCGAGACGGGCTCGCTGGAGCGCTCGGCGGCGCTGGTCGACGCGCTGGAGCTGTTCACCACCAGCGTCAGTTTCGGCAGCGTGCGCTCGACGGCCAGCCTGCCGTGCCGCATGTCGCACGCGAGCATTCCGCCCCAGGTGCGCCGCGCGCGCCGGCTGCCGGAGGACCTGGTGCGGCTGTCGATCGGCATCGAGGATGTCCGGGACCTGCGCGACGACCTGGAGCAGGCGCTGCACGTCGTCGCCCAACGCGGAGCCTCCATCGAGCCCTGGCCCGCCGCGAGGGGGTGAGTGTCTTCCTGCCGATCGCCCTCAGCGGCCGGCCAGCGCCTGCAGGTCGGCGAGCAAGCCGGCCGCGGTGCGCTCCGCGCCGGCGCCCGGTCCCTGCACAACGAGCGGGGTGTCCGGGTAGCGGCTGGTGCGGAAGGCGAACAGGTTGTCCGTGCCGCCCAGCCGCCCCAGCGGCGTGTCGCGCGGCACCTCGACCAGCCCCGCGCTGCAGCGCCGGGGCGCCGCGTGGATCACGTATCGCAGCACCCGGCCGCGCGCCGCCGCGGCCTCGGCCCGCGTGCGGAACGCCGCGTCCAGCGCCGGCAACCGCTTCAGGAACGCCTCGACCGAGACGGCGCGCAGCGCGGGCGGCACCAGGTCGTCGGCGGCGGGTGGCACGCCGCGATAGCCGAGGCGGCGGGCCAGGATCAGCGCCTTGCGCGCGGCGTCGCGGCCGGCGAGGTCCTCGCGCGGGTCGGGCTCGGTGAAGCCGAGAGCGCGCGCCTCCAGCACGGCGTCCGAGAAGCGCCGGCCGGCGTCGAGCGCTCCCAGCACGAACGAGAGCGTGCCCGATACGCTGCCCTCGACCGAGTGCACGCGGTCGCCGCCGGCGAGCAGCCCGTCGAGCGTGGCGAACACCGGCAGGCCGGCACCGACGGTGGCCTCGCAGCGCAGCGCGCGGCCTGCCGCCTTCACTGCGGCCCGCAGCGCTTCCACCTCGCGCAGGGGGCCGGCCAGCGGGCGCTTGTTGGCGAGCACCAGGTCGCAGCCCTGGCCCAGCGCGTACAGCAGCAGCGGTGTCGTCTCGTCGGCGGTGACGTCGGCGATCGCCGGCGCCGACACCGCGTGGGCCGTGATGTGCTCGAGCGCGCCGGCGGGAGTGCTCGCGGTGCCGAGCGCGGCGAGCCCGCGGCCGGCGCGCTTGCCCGCCGCGAACTCTGCGACCCGGCGCCGGCCGAAGCCGTCGTGATCGAACACGAATCCCGAGCGATCGATCAGCCCGACCAGTCGCAGCCGGCTGCCGCGGGGCAGCGAGGACAGCATGCGGGCGAGCGCGCGGCCCACGCTGCCGAAGCCCAGCAGCACGACGTCGGTGCGGGGCGGCGTGCCGACGCGACCGCCGCTGATCTTGTGGAGCTGGAACGCCTGGTGGATGCGCCGCGCCGCGACGGGCGCCTCGTCGGCGCGCACCACGAAGGAGATGTTGCGTTCCGAGGAGCCCTGCGCGATCGCCATCACGTTGACCCCGTCCTGGGCGAGGGCGCCGAACACGCGCGCCGCGATCCCGGGCGTGCCGGCCATGCCTTCGCCGACGACGGCGGTGACCGCCACGCCGCGAGTGACCAGCACGGCGTCGACGAGGCCCGCGGCGAGTTCTTCACGGAACGCGCGGGTGAGCGCCGCGGCCGCCTGCCCCGCCTCGGACTCCGGCAGCGTGAAGCCGATCGAGCTCTCGGACGAGGCCTGGAAGATCGTCGACACCGACAACGAGGCGGCGTGCAGCGCGTCGAACGTGCGCGCGGCCATGCCGGGTACGCCCATCAGGCCCTTGCCCGCGACCGTGACGATGGCCTGGCCGCCGACGCTCGACAGAGCCCGCACGGGCGAGGCCTCCGCATCCGGGCGCGCTGTGACTTCGGTCCCCGGGCGGGCGGGTTCGAGGAACGAGCGCACGTGCAGCGCGACGCGGGTCCCGTCGAGCGGGATCAGCGCCCGAGGGTGGAGCACCTTGGCGCCGAAGTACGCGACCTCCGCGGCTTCGCCGCGGAACAGCCGCGCCAGCAGCCGCGCTTCGGGCACGACCCGCGGATCGGCGCTCATGATGCCCGGCACGTCTTTCCACAGCACCACCCGCTCCGCGCGCAGCGCGCGGCCGAGCAGCGTGGCCGTGAGGTCCGAGCCGCCGCGCCCCAGCGTGACCGTGGTGCCGTCGGGCGCAGCGCCGACGAAGCCGGGGACGACCACGAGTTGGCCGCTGCGCAGCAGTCGGCCGATCACGGCGCGCGCCGCACGGTCGGTGGCGGCGAGGTCAGGCGCCGCCGCCCCGTGGCGCCCGTCGGTGATCACGACCGCGAGCGGGTCGACCGCTCGCGCACGGCGCCGCGCCTCGCGCAGCACCGCCGCCAGCAGTGCCGCCGAGCAGGCCTCGCCGCGGGCCAGCATCAGGTCGCTGGCGCGGGCCGAGAGGTCGCGCAGCGCGCGGGCGGCCGTCGCCAGCTCGTGATACTCGCGGGCGGCGCGGTCGAAGCGGGCGAGCAGCGCGCGCCGCTCGCGCGGGCCGGCGACCAGGGCGCGGGCGAGGTCGCGGTGACGGCGGAGGAAGGCGGCGGCCGTCCGCGGTCCGGCTTCGGGCTCGCCGCTCGCTGCGGCTCGCGCTCCTTGCAGCAACAGATCGGTGACCCCGCCCAGCGCCGAGGCCACGACGACCAGCGGTCCGCGGTGGCGGGCGATCAGCTCCGCGGCCCCGCGCACCGCAGCCGCGTCGGCCAGCGACGCTCCGCCGAACTTCCAGATCTGGAGCCGCGCGCGAGCCATGGTCAGTCGGGCAGCAGGCGCCGGGCGCGCAGCAGCTCGGCGTTGAGGATCGCGGCTCCGGCCGCGCCGCGGATGGTGTTGTGGACCAGCGCCTCGAAGCGCAGGTGGTAGCGCGCGTCGCGGCGCACGCGGCCGACCGACACCGACATCCCCCGCTCGCGGTCGCGGTCGAGGCGGGGTTGTGGCCGGTCGGCCGCCTCGAGCACGTGAATCGGCTGTTCCGGGGCCGAGGGCAGGCCCAGCTCCTGTGGCTCACCGCGGAACGAGCGGAGCGCCTCGCGTGCCGCCTCCGGGTCGACCTCGCGCCCGAGGCGAACGAAGGCGGCGAGCGTGTGCCCGTCGACGACGTTGACGCGGTGGACCGAGGCGGAGATCGACAGCTCCGCAAGGGCGAACGACTCGCCGCTCCAGGTGCCGAGGATCTTGCGTGGCTCGGACTCGATCTTCTCCTCCTCGCCGCCGCCGATGAACGGGATCACGTTGTCCGCGACGTCGAGCGAGGCGACGCCGGGGTAGCCCGCGCCGGACAGGGCCTGCAGCGTCACCACCGTCACCTCGCGCACGCCGAAAGCGGCATCCAGCGCGCCCAGCGGCAGCACCAGCCCGACTACGGAGCAATTGGGGTTGGTGACCACGTAGCCGCCGCCGGTGCGCCGACGCTGCGCGTCGAGCGCCGCCAGGTGGGCCGCGTTCACCTCGGGAACCAGCAGCGGCACGTCGTCGGCCATGCGGTGGTTGCGGGCGTTCGAGACGACCGCGCAGCCGGCCGCGGCGTAGGCGGCCTCGGCTGCTCCGGCGACGGCGGAGTCGAGCCCCGAGAAGAGCAGCCGCGACCGCAGCGGCGTGCCGAGCGCGGCGACGGGCAGGGCGCCGGCGGCGCCGGGGTCGCCGGGGAGGCGCCACGCCACGGCGTCGCGATAGGCGCGGCCCGCCGACCGCTCCGAGGCCACCAGTTCGGCGACCTCGAACCAGGGGTGCGCAGCCAGCAACTGCACGAAGCGCTGGCCCACGGCACCGGTGGCGCCGAGCACGGCGACGGGGATGCGATCGGACAAGCGTCCTCCTCGGTGACAGGGGCCAGTCTAGCAGCCCGTGGTGAAAGTCTCAGGTTGCCCTGAAGAAACAGGTGGCCGAACGGGATCCAAGTCTTACTTTGTGCCTATGGCGATGGGCAAGGGTGGCGAGCAGGCTGGCGCGCTGTGGGTGTAT
>WYBL01000045.1 GCA_011526565.1 Acidobacteriota bacterium
GCAAGCAACAGCTGTGCCCACGGCGCTGTGCGGATCGAAAGCGCATTCCATCTTATTGCAATACTTGCGCAAAACGGCACGCTCCGGCGCCCGGATTTCGCGGAGTGTGGCGAAAATGCGCCGTCTGTTCGCGCGCAGGGGCCCTTGCAGCGAGGGGCCGTTACAGGAAGACGGCCGCGCTCACGTTGAAGCGTCGCGCGAGCCTGCGGGCGACTTCCTTGCTGATGCCGCGCCGGCCGCGGAGGATGTCGGAGATGCGGCCTTGCGGGGCGCAGTCGGTGTTCACACCCGCCGCGCGCCCGCGAAGCGCGGTCGCCAGTAGGGCGCACGCACGCCGTCGAGGCGCACCGTGCCACCGCTCGAAGGTGCGTGCACGAAGCGGCCGGCGCCCACGTAGATGCCGGCGTGCGAGAAGCGCCCGGTGGTGTCGAAGAGCATGAGGTCGCCGGTGCGCATTGCCGCGGGGCGCACCGGCTGGCCCACCCAGGCCAGTTTCGCCACGGTGCGCGGCAGCGCCACGCCTGCGGCGCTGCCGAACACGTAGACGATCAGCCCACTGCAGTCGAAGCCGCTGTCGGGCGTGTTGCCGCCGTAACGGTAAGGGGTGTCGACCAGGCTCAGCGCGAGGAAGGCGACTTCGCGGGCCAGTTCTTCGGAGACGCGCCCGGGCGGGCCGGGGTCGGCGCCGGCTGCGGGGCTGGCGGCGTCGGGCCAGGGGCCGGTCGAGGCGTCGGGCGAACCATCGGGCAGCGAGCGGATGCTGCCCGGCGGCGGCAGCGAGGCGCAGGCCGAGAGGATCGAGGAGGCGCCGAGCAGGCCGAGCAGCGTGCGTCGGCTGGACAGGCGGGTGGCGCGCGGGTCGGGAAGCACGCGGCCGCTGGCCGGGTCGGCGTCGCGCAGGCCGCGGGGCCGCGCTGCGAAGCGAGGTTGTCCGGAGTCGTTCATGGCGGAATCGCGAGGCCGCGACGCTGCGAACACGCGGGCAGTGTAACCGCCGATGCGCGCCGGGGGAACCGCGCGCCGCCGAACGGCCTCAGGTTGGCGAAGCCTGCCCGGCCTTCGCAGGCCTCGCGCCCGCCGCACGCGTGCTCACGCTTCGTAGGCCTTTCTCACCGCCTCGGCGCCGTGCTTGCGCTCGAGCCGCCTGATCGTGAAGTGCCCTCGGCTCATCGACTGGAAGTGGTCGATGAACAGGTAGTTGATCGTTGCGCCGCCGGCGGCGCCCACGATCGGAATCGCCATCGCGGCGGCCTTCTGCGACACCTGGATCTTGAAGCGCGTGGCGATCAGCGAAACGAGGCGCACCAGCGCCGGCGCGCCGGTGTCGGTGGCCTGGCGGGTGGCGAGGTATTCGGCGGCCTCCGACACCGCGCGCGAGAGCGCCGCGCGCATCGCGAAGTAGGCGGTCTCCGAGGCGTCGTCGTCGGGCGTGGTGCCGCCGAAGGCGAACACCTCGAGGCAGGCGAGCCGCGCTTCGGGCTGGGCGAGGTCTTCGCCGTTGGCGCGCGCGATGTCGGCGATCGAGCGGCAGATGATCGTGGTGGACACCGGAAGCTCGATCGCGAGCGCGCCGAGCCCGAACGCGCCGCCGGCCGCGCCGCTCGCGGCGGCTGCGAGCTTGTGCAGCCGCGGTCGCGCAGCGCCGGGGCCGCTGCGCATCGAGGCGATCGCCGCGCCGAGTGCGGCGTTCAGCGCGTCGCGGGTGATCGTGCCCACCCGGTCGCGCCAGCGCGGCGGCAGCAGCTCGAAGCCCTTCTCGATCGGCTTGCCGACCAGGTCGGTGAGCTTCACCGCCAGGCCGGGGTTTTCGAGCAAGGCACGGGCTTCGGCGATCGCCTGCAGGTCTTCGTCGGGAATCGACATCGGGATGGGGCGCTCCTACACGCCGCTATCATGCCGCCAATGTCGATTCGCATGCGTCGCCTCACCTTCGGCGCGGCGCTCGTGGTGGTGCTGATCCTGTCGCTGTGGCCCACGCCCGAGCCGCTGCCGCTGAACACCGGCTGGGACAAGACCGACCACGTGGCGGCATTCGCCGCGCTGGGCCTGCTGGGGCTGCCGGCGTGGCCGCAGCTGCGGGCGCGGGTGCTTCTGGGTCTCGTGGCCTATGGCGCACTGATCGAGCTGCTGCAGGGCCTCACCGTCTACCGGCAGGCCGACTGGGGCGACCTGCTCGCCGATGCGGCGGGCGGGGCGCTGGCGGCGATGCTGTACGCAGGGTGGCTTCGGTGGCGGGGTGGGGCGTCGTGACGGCGCGCGGCGCCATGGCACGCGGGCGGTGCGGGGCGTCATGACACGCGGGCGGTGCGGGGCGTCATGGCACTCGGGCGGTGCGGGGTGTCATGACACTCGGGCGGTGCGGGGCGTCATGACAGCATCCGGCGGGCGACCGGAAAGAGGATCGCGGCCCAGGTGAGGCCGGCCAGCACGAGCGCGAGCAGCACCGCCGCGCTGCCCATGTCCTTGGCGCGACCCGAGAGCTCGTGCACCTCGAGCGAGACGCGATCGACCGCCGCCTCGATCGCCGAGTTCAGCAGTTCCACGATCAGCACCAGCAACAGACTCGCGGCGAGCGCCGCGCGCTCGGAAAGGCTCACCGGCGCGAAGACGATCACCGGCGCGAGGCACAGCACCAGCACCAGTTCCTGGCGAAACGCGTGCTCATAGCGCCACGCGTCGCGCAGGCCGCGGCGCGAGTAGAGGAGCGCGCGCCAGATCCGGGCGAGGCCCGACTTGCTCTTGTGCGGGTTCATGGCGTCTCTCCGGGGGAGGTTGGTCGGCGGCATCGGGCGGCATCGGGCGGCATCGGGTGGCATCGCGTGGCATCGGGCGGCATCGGTCGGCATCGGGTGGCATCGGGCGGCATCGGGCGGCGGGTGGTGGGTGGCGGCCGGTGGCGGCGCGTGGACGGTTCACCCGCCGCCGGCCAGCGCGAGGCTTGCCACGCCGGCGGCGATCAGCGCCGCGCCTGCCACGCGACGCCACAACTCGCCCTCGCCCAGCACGCGCACGCCGAGGAAGGCCGCGACCAGCATCGAGAGCTCGCGCGCCGGCGCCACGTGGCTCACCGGCGCGTACTTCATCGCCTGCAGCGCGAGCATGTAACCCAGCGGCGAGAGCACGCCCACCGCCAGCAGCGTGCGCGCGTGCCGCGCGACGATCGTGCGCGCCTCGCCCGC
>WYBL01000046.1 GCA_011526565.1 Acidobacteriota bacterium
CTGCAGGACAAGGACGTGCAGTTCACCCGCGCCAAGGGCTTCGACACCTTCTGCCCGACGGGCCCCTGCGTCGCCACGGGCCTCGACCTCGGCGCGCTGCGCGTCGCCTGCCGGGTGAACGGCGAAACCCGTCAGGACGGCAACACCCGCGACCTGATCTTCGACCCGGCCTACCTGGTCTGGTACGTGTCGCGGGTCATGACGCTGTTGCCGGGCGATATCATCGCAACCGGGACCCCCGCGGGCGTCAGCCCGCTCCAGGCAGGCGACGTCGTCGAAGTCGAGGTCGAAGGCGTGGGCGTCCTGCGCAACCCCGTGCAGAGCCAGGAAGGGACGTAGATGAAGATCTTTCTCGACACCGCCAGCCTGAAGGAGATCCGCGAGGCGGCCACGCTGGGGGTGGTGGACGGCGTCACGACCAACCCGAGCCTGCTGGCGAAGGAGCAGGGCGAGCCCGAGGAGATCCTGCGCGAGATCTGCGACCTGGTCGACGGGCCGATCTCCGCCGAGGTGGTGGCGACCGATGCCGCCGGCATGATCCGCGAGGGGAAGCACTGGGCGTCGCTGCACGAGAACATCACGGTCAAGGTGCCGTGCACCGTGGCCGGCATCCAGGCCACGAAGGCGCTCTCCGGCGCGGGCCACAAGGTCAACGTCACGCTGATCTTCTCGCCCACCCAGGCGCTGATCGCGGCCAAGGCGGGGGCGACCTTCGTCTCGCCTTTCGTCGGCCGTCTCGACGACATCGCGACGCCGGGCATGGAGATGGTGGCAGACATCGTCCGCATCTTCGCCAACTACGACTACCCGACCGAGGTGCTGGCCGCCTCGCTGCGCCACCCGATGCACGTGCTGGAGGCGGCGCGGATGGGCGCCCACGTCGGCACCATGCCGGTCGCCGTGTTCCACCAGCTCCTCAAGCACCCGCTCACGGACCTCGGCCTCGAACGCTTCCTGGCCGACTGGGAGAAGGCGAAGAAGGAGCTGGGCGCGAAAGCCCGCTGACGATGCCGCTCTACGAGTTCGTCTGCGACGCCTGTCAGGAGAAGTTCGAGCAGATCGTGCCGTCGTTCCGCTCCGAGGCCACCTGCCCCAGGTGCGGCGGCCACGAGGTCGAGAAGCTGCTGTCCACGTTCGCGATGAGCTCGGCCGGCGGGGGCGGCGAGCGGGTGCCGGCCATGGCCTCGCGCGGCGGCGGCGGTGGCGGTTGCTGCGGCGGCGGATGCGGGTGCCGCGGATGATGATGCACGACCCGACGGCCGTCCTCCAGGACAAGATCGCCCGCGCCGAAGCCGGCGGCGGCGCCGCCCGCCGCGAGCGCCAGCACGCCGAGGGCAAGCTGACCGCCCGCGAGCGGGTCGAGCTGCTGCTCGACGAGGGCACGTTCGAGGAGCTCGACAAGCTGGTCGAGCACCGCTGCCTCGACTTCGGCATGGCGGAGCAGAAGATCCCCGGCGACGGCGTCGTCTCCGGCCACGGCCGGATCGACGGCCGGCTGGCCTTCGTCTTCGCCCAGGACTTCACCGTCTTCGGCGGCAGCCTGTCGGAGACCAACGCCCAGAAGATCGTCAAGGTGATGGACCTGGCGATGAAGATGGGCGCGCCGGTGATCGGCCTCAACGACTCGGGCGGCGCCCGCATCCAGGAGGGCGTCGCTTCGCTCGGCGGCTACGCCGACATCTTCCTGCGCAACACCCTCGCCTCCGGCGTCGTGCCCCAGATCTCCGCCATCCTCGGCCCCTGCGCGGGCGGCGCGGTGTACAGCCCCGCCATCACCGACTTCAACGTGATGGTGAAGGACACCTCGTACATGTTCGTGACCGGTCCCGACGTGATCAAGACCGTCACCCACGAGGAGGTCAGCAAGGAAGACCTGGGCGGCGCGATGACCCACAACGTGAAGTCGGGCGTCGCCCACTTCGCGGTGGACGACGACCGCGCCTGCCTGGCGCTGATCCGCGAACTCGTCTCGTTCCTGCCCCAGAACAACCTCGAGGACCCGCCCGTCCTGAAGTCCGAGGACCCGCCCGACCGCGCGGACGCGGAGCTCGACACGCTGATCCCGCAGGAGCCGAACAAGCCCTACGACATCAAGAAGCTGATCGCCGCGATCGTCGACGATCGCCACTTCCTCGAGGTCCACGAGCACTACGCGCCCAACATCGTGGTCGGCTTCGCCCGGCTCGGCGGCAGGAGCGTCGGCATCGTCGCCAACCAGCCCGCGGTGCTGGCCGGCTGCCTCGACATCGACGCCTCGGTCAAGGGCGCCCGCTTCGTGCGCTTCTGCGACGCCTTCAACATCCCGCTCGTCACCTTCGAGGACGTGCCCGGCTTCCTGCCCGGCACCGCCCAGGAGTGGGGCGGCATCATCCGCCACGGCGCCAAGCTGCTGTACGCCTTCGCCGAGGCGACGGTGCCGAAGCTGACGGTGATCACCCGCAAGGCCTACGGCGGGGCCTACTGCGTGATGGCCAGCAAGCACATCCGCACCGACGTCAACTTCGCCTACCCGACCGCGGAGATCGCGGTGATGGGGCCGGAGGGCGCCGTCAACATCCTGTACCGCCGCGAGCTGCAGGCGGCGGACGACCCGGTCGCCTACCGCAAGGCCAAGGTGGAGGAGTTCAAGGCCAAGTTCGCGAACCCCTACGTCGCCGCCGACCGCGGCTTCATCGACGAGGTGATCGCTCCCCGCGACACGCGCCGCAAGCTGATCGCCGCGCTGGAGATGAGCCGCCACAAGCGCGACAAGAACCCGCCGAAGAAGCACGGCAACATCCCGCTGTGAACCTCAAGAAGATCCTGATCGCCAACCGCGGCGAGATCGCCGTGCGCGTGATCCGCGCCTGCCGCGAGCTCGGCATCCCCTCGGTCGCCGTCTACTCGGAGGCCGACCGCCTGGCGCTGCACGTGCGGCGGGCGGACGAGGCCTACGAGATCGGCCCCGCGCCGTCGCGCGAGAGCTACCTGCGGATGGACCGCATCCTCGACGTGGCGAAGCGCTGCGGCGCCGACGCGATCCACCCCGGCTACGGCTTCCTGTCCGAGAACGCCGCCTTCGCGCGGGCGTGCGAGGAGGCCGGCATCACCTTCATCGGCCCCCGCGCGGAGACGATCCAGGCGATGGGCGAGAAGACCTCGGCGCGGCGGATCGCCGTCGAGGCCGGGGTGCCGGTGGTGCCCGGCACGCTGCACCCGGTCGCGTCCGACGAGGAGATCCGCCGCGAGGCCTCGCGGATCGGCTTCCCGCTGATGCTGAAGGCGGCGGCCGGCGGCGGCGGCAAGGGCCTGCGCCTGGTGCCGCACGCCGACGACCTGGCGACGGCCGTGGACCGCGCCCGCTCCGAGGCGAAGAGCGCGTTCGGCGACGACAGCGTGTACCTCGAGAAGGCGGTGCTGAAGCCGCGCCACATCGAGATCCAGGTGATGGCCGACGCCCACGGCAACGCGATCCACCTGTACGAGCGCGAGTGCACGATCCAGCGCCGTCACCAGAAGGTGATCGAGGAGTCGCCGTCGCCGTTCCTGACCCCGGAGCTGCGCGAGCGGATGGGGTCGCTGGCGGTGGCGCTCGTGAAGAAGGTCGGCTACGTGAACGCGGGCACCCTCGAGTTCCTGGTCGACAAGGACCGCGAGCCGTACTTCCTGGAGATGAACACCCGGCTGCAGGTCGAGCACCCGGTGACCGAGATGGTCACGAACCTCGACCTCGTCAAGCTGCAGATCCGCGTCGCCCAGGGCGAGCGGCTGCCGATCACCCAGGAGGACGTGCGCCAGACGGGCCACGCGATCGAGTGCCGCGTCTACGCCGAGGATCCGGAGCGCGGCTTCCTGCCCTCGCCCGGCAGGATCGCCGCGCTGCGGGTGCCGGGCGGGCCCGGCGTGCGCGACGACTCGGGCGTGTACGAGGGCTACGATGTCCCGATCCACTACGACCCGATGATCAGCAAGCTGGTGGCCTGGGGCCGCACCCGCGAGGACGCGATCGGCCGCATGCGCCGAGCGGTCTCCGAGTACAAGGTGCTCGGCATCCAGACGACGCTCCCGTTCTTCGAGCGGGTGATGCGCCACCCCGACTTCCTGGCCGGCGACTTCGACACCTCGTTCGTGGACGTCGCCTTCCGGCGCCACGAGGTCGTGCGCGAGGCTCCGTGGGAGGTCGCGGTCGCGGCGGCGGCGATCCAGGCCTTCCGCGACCGCAAGGCGCGGCGTGGCGCGCTCAGCCAGTCGGCGGGAGCCGCGCCGGTGTCGGGCTGGCGCGTACGCGGCTGGCGCGAGGGCGCCGGGGGGCGGCTGTGATCTTCGACGTCTCGGTGCAGGGCCGCACCGTCAAGGCCGAGGTCAAGGCGACGACGGCCGACAGTTACACCGTGGTGATCGACGGCAGGCCCCACGTCGTCGACTTCCGGGAGACCGGCCGCGACTTCGCGAGCCTGCTGCTCGACGGCCGCAGCTTCGAGGCCGGGCTCGAGCGCAGGGAGGACGGCTTCGTCGTCCACCTGCCGGCCGACAACATCGCCGTGGTGCTGCAGGAGGCCGCTCGCGGTTCCGCGGCCGCCCACAAGAAGGCCAGCGGCCCCAGCCGTGTCACCGCGCCGATGCCGGGCAAGGTCGTGCGGCTGCTGGTGGAGGCAGGCCAGGAGGTGGCCGCGGGCGCCGGCCTGCTGGTGATGGAAGCCATGAAGATGGAGAACGAGCTGCGCGCCCCGCGCGCGGGGCGGGTCCAGAGTGTCGCCGCGCGCGAGGGCCTGGCCGTGGAGACGGGGGCGTTGCTCGTCGTGATCGAGTAGGCCGGAGGCGGCGTTGTGGCCCTGGCGACGCCGGCCGGCCGCGCCCGCTGACGCGGAGGCGCCGGCGCCTGCCGACGCTCCGTCCGAAACGACGCAAGCCGAGCCGCCCGCGCTCCCGCCGCCGCGCTCCCGCCGCCGCGCGCGGCTGCTCCTGCTCGCGCTGTTCGCGGCCACGGTCGCGCTCGGCTGGACGCGGATGCCCTTCGTGGCGGGCGAGGTGGCCGGCTTCGCGATCGGCCAGGCGCTGGAGCGGTCGACGCGAGTCGCCTCGGTCCACTTGACGTTCGACCCGCCCGGCGTCGAGTTGCGCGACGTGCGCATCGCCGGCCGCAAGCCCGGCGGCCCGCCGTTCGTCGAGATCCCGCGCGTACACCTGGTGCCCGCGCTCGAGACCCTGGGCGGTCCGCGGCTGGCCTTCGAGCGGGTGCGGATCGAGCGGCTGCGGCTGCACCTGCGCGCGTTCCCCGAAGGCGGCGACGACATCCCCAAGCCGCAGCGGCAACGCGGCGGCGGCGGCGGGCCGCAGATCCGGATCCGGCGGCTGGTGCTCGACGACGGCCTGTTCGTGCTCGACCACAAGCGGGTGCCGCTCGAGCTCGACCTGCCCGACTTCGAGGCACGCCTGGCCCAGGGTCGCGCCGGCGCCCTGCTGGGCCGGATCTCGTTCGGCACCGGGCGCCTCCGTTTCGGCGAGAACCCGGAGTTCCCGATCGGCACGGCGATCGAGGTGCGCATCGAGGGGCCGGAGCTGATCGTGCAGGAAGGGCACCTGCGGGCCCCGGACACGGACCTGCGCTACACGGGCCAGATCCGCATCCAGGCGCAGCCGGTCGGCCGCTTCGCGCTCGACGGCCCGATCAGCCTGGCGCTGCTCGACGAGCACCTGATGCGCACGGGCTTCGGGATCAAGGCCGATCAGGGCCGCTTCAAGGGCATCGTCACCGTCAACGGCTCGCAGCTCGGCGTGCAGGGCGAGCTGTCCGGCTCGGACGGCGAGTTCGACGCGGTGCCGGTCGAGCGCTTCCGCGGCGACATCCGCTGGGACCGCGAGGGCGTGCACCTCACCGGCCTCGAGCTGCAGACGCTCGGCGGCTCGGGCGTCGTCGACCTGGTGGTGCCGCCGGGCAAGACGACCACCTCGACGCTCGGCGCCGACGTGCGCGGCGCCGACGCCGAGGGCCTCGCCCGCGCCGTGTTCGACTGGGGCCCGCTCGGCCTCGCCGCCGCCGCCACCGGCCGCATCGACCTCGCCTGGCCCAAGGGCCGCTTCAAGGATCGCCTCTCGGGCCGCATCGGCCTCGACCTCGGGTTCCGACGCCGGGATGAACCCGGCGCCGGTCCCATGGGGGCTCCGTCGGCAACGGGCCTCCTCCGCCCCCAAACCCCCGACACGCGGGCGGAGGGGTTCCGGCCCGAGACGCGCACGGCCCTGTGGGGAAGGCTCGACTGGCGCGCCGAGGACGGCGTGCAGTGGATCGAGCGCGGGCGCTTCGAGACCCCGCACTCGGAGGCGGACGTGGCGGGCCGGGTCGAGGTCGATCGCCGCGCCGATCTCGCGGTGCGCGTCGAGACCCGCGACCTGGCCGCCGCCGACCGCCTCGCGGCGCGGCTGCGCGCCGCGGTCGGCAACCCGGAGGCCGTGCCCGTCGGCTTCGGCGGTCGCGCGACGTTCGAGGGCCGCTGGCGCCGCACGCTCGACGACCCGTTGTTCGAGGGCCGCGCCACCGCACAGGATGCCCGCTGGCTGGGCGTGCGCTGGGGGAATGTCGAGTGGACCGGCACGGCGGATGCGCTCGAGGTCCGCTCGCAGCCGCTGGTGCTGCGCAAGGACGAGGCGTGGATCGAGATGACCGGCCGCAGCGAGACCGGCTTCCTGGGCGACCTCGACGCCGTCGAGGCCGAGGTGCGCCTGCGGCGCTGGCCCTCGCGCGACCTGCTGACGGCGATGGCGTGGCGCCTCGAGCTCGACGCCGCGATCAGCGGCGAGGTCTCGGTCACCGGCCGCCGCAGCGCCCCGCGCGGTCGCGCGGCGCTGCGCTCCGAGAACGGCGTCTATTACGGTGTGCCGTTCACCGCGCTCTCGGTCGACTCCGAGCTGCGCGGCACGGTCTCGCGCGCCAGCGGCGGCGCCACCGTCGGCGGCGGCCGCGTCCGCTTCGCGGGCGTGGCGCGCGAAGAGGGCACCTACGACGGCAAGGCCTGGATCGAGGCGGTGGACCTCGCGGGCGCCGTGCCCGAGGTCGCCCCCGGCGTCGGCTGGAGCGGGCGGGTCAGCGCCGAGGCCACGCTCGCCGGCAGCCTCGACCGGCCGTGGCTCGCGGGCACGGCGAGTGCTCCTCGCGTGTTCCTCGGCGACGAGGGTCTCGGCGCGCTGTCGGGCACGGCCAGCGGCGACGGCAGCGGCGACGTCGCGCTGCACGCCGAAGCCCGCTCGGCCCGCGTCGCGCTGCGCCTGGACGGCACGATCGGCGCGGCCGAGCCCTACGCCGCGCGGCTGCGGCTCGGCGCCGAGGACACGAGCTTCGATCCGTTCGCCCGCGCCCTGTCGCCGGCGCTGCCGCCGCTGCTCTCGGTCGTGGCCAGCGGCGGCGTCGACCTCGAGGGGCCGCTGCTCGACCCGAAGGCGCTGAAGGTCCGCGGCGAGGCGCCGCTGCTGCGGCTGAGCCTGCCCGAGTACGAGGTCCGCAACGCCGCTCCGCTGCGCTTCGAGGTGGACGCCGGGCGGCTCGAGGTCTCGGCCTTCGCGCTCTCCGGCGAAGGCACCGACCTGCGCGTCTCCGGCCACGCCGCGCTGCTCGAAGACGGCCCGCTGGCGCTCGCGGTGCGCGGCGCCGCGGACCTCCAGGCGCTGGCCGCGCTCAGCCGCAACCTGCGCGGTCGCGGGGCGATGTCGCTGGCACTCGACGTCGCGGGCACCCGCGACGCGCCGCGGCTGTCCGGCGCGCTGGAGGTCGACGGCGGCGGCCTGCGCCTGCGCGGGTTCCCCCACGGCCTCGAAGGCGTGCGCGGAAGCGTCCGCATCTCCGAGCAGGGCGCCCAGTTCGAGAACCTGACCGGCACCCTCGCTGGCGGCCCCGTCGAGGCCTCGGGGCGGCTGGCGTGGTCCGCGGGCCGGCTCTCCCGCTTCGACGTCGAGGCCTCGGGTCGCGGCATCGCGTTGCGCTACCCCGAGGGGTTGCGCAGCCAGCTCGACGCCGAGCTGCGGCTCTTCGGAGACGGCGAGCAGCAGTGGCTGACCGGCGACGTGGACGTGCGCCAGGCCTCGTGGACGCGGCGCTACGACCTCGCCTCGGAGCTGCTGTCGGCCACGGCCATGGCGCCCGCGGCGCCCACGGCGCTGTCGTCCGGCGTCCGCCTCGACCTGCGGCTGCGGGCGCCGGGCACGCTGCGCATCGACAACAACCTGGCGACGCTGGTGGCGCGGGCCGACCTGCGGCTGACCGGCGCGGCGGAGGCGCCCGCGGTGCTGGGCCGGGCCGAAGTCGAGCGCGGCCGGCTCTACTTCCAGGGCAACACCTACCAGATCCGGCGCGGCGTGATCGACTTCGCCAACCCGCAGCGGATCGACCCGCTGTTCGACGTCGAGGCCGAGACCCGGCTGCGCTCCTACCGCGTCTCGCTGCGCTTCAACGGCACCCTGGAGCGGGTCTCGCCGACGCTGACCTCGGACCCGCCGCTGTCGGCGGTGCAGATCCTGAGCCTGCTCGCCGGCGCCGACGAGCGCGACGTCGCGTCGCTGACCCAGGTCCAGAGCGAGAGCACGAACCTGGCCGCCACCGGCGCCGCCACCCTCGCCGCCGGGCGGCTCTCGGAAGGCGTGGGCCTCGAGCGCGGCGCCGAGCGCCTGCTCGGCCTCAACCGCTTCTCGATCGACCCCAGCGCGCTGCGCGGCGGCGTCACCAACCCGACCGCGCGGCTCACCGTCGGCAAGCGCATCACGCCCGACCTGTCGGTGCTGTACTCGGTCGACCTGCGCGGCACCCAGGAGCGCATCCTCTCGGTCGAGTACACGCTCTCCGACCGCCTCTCGGTGCTGGCCACGCAGGCGGAGCCCGACGGCATCGGCTTCGACCTGCGGGTGCGGAGGACCTACCGGTGAAGCCGGCCCGGCTCCTCGCGCTGCTGCTGGCGGCAGGGCGTCTCGGCGCGGCCGAGCCGCCCGTCGTCGACGTGCGCGTCGAGGGCCCCGCCGAGCTGCGCGGCCGGCTCTCCCGCTACGTCGGCCTCGAGACGGGCGCGCCTCTCGACGCCGAAGCGGTGCGTCGTTCGGTCGAGCGGCTGTTCGCGACCGGCGAGCTGGAGGACGTGCAGGTCGAGAAGGAGGCGGCAGCCGACGGCACCCGCGTCCGCTTCGTGCTGGTCCCGCTGCCGCGGCTGCACGGCGTGCGCACCGAACCCGGCGACGTGCTCGACGGCGGCGACGCGCGCCGGATCGCGGGGCTGCGCGACCGCGAGCCGCTCGACGCCGTGCGCCTCGACCGCGCCGCGCAGGCGCTGGCGCTGGAGCTGGAGCGCCGCGGCTACCTCGAGGCGCGGGTCAGCGGCCGCCTCGAGCGCGATGGTGCGCGCGCCGACGCGGTGTTCGCGATCGAGGCCGGCCGCCGGGCCCGGGTCTCGTCGGTGCGCCTGCGAGGCGCCCCGGCCGCCCATGACGCCCGCTTGCGGGGGCCGCTGCTCGCGCTGCAGGGCCGACACGAGTCGCGGTCGCGGGCGGAGGCGGTGGCGGAGGACGCGCGCCGCGCGCTGGTGGTGGCCGGCCACTGGCGGGCGAAGGTCGACGTGCGCCGCGTCTACGATCCGGCAGCGGCGGAGGTCGCACTCGAGTTCGTCGCCGAGGCGGGGCCTCGCCTCGTGTTGCGCTTCGAGGGACCGCCGCTGCCGGGTTCCGTGCGTTCGCGGGTGAGCCGGCTGATCGTCGACGGCCGCGCCGCGACCGACGCCCTCGACGCGGCAGCCGAGCAGGTCGAGGCCTGGTTCGCCAGCCGCGGCCACCGTGGAGCCGAGACGCGCTGGAGCGAAGTCGCGGCGCCCGGCGGTCAGGAGCTCGTCTACGCGACGAGCGCGGGCCCGGCGACCCGGCTGGCGGCGGTCGCGCTCGAGGCCTTCCCTCCGGGTCTGGCGCTGCCGCCGCTCGCCAGCCGCGCCGACGCCCCGGCCCGCGACGCGCTGCTCGAGCAGGACCGCCGGGCACTGGAGGCGGCCCTGCGCGAGCACGGCCACCCCGACGCCGCGGTGGAGCTGGACCTGCCCGAGTCCGGCGACCACGTCACCGCCACGTTCCGCGCCCGGCCCGGCCGCCGGGTGATCGTCTCGGCCTTCGAGGTCCGACCCGACGTGCCGCTGCCCGAGGAGGCGGAGCCGCGCGAGTTGCGGCTGCGCGCGGGCGCGCCGTACCGCGTCACCGACGTCGCGCTCGATCGGGCGGCGCTGCTCTCGGCCTGGCGCAACGCCGGCTACCAGCAGGTCGAGGTGACGCCCGAGCTCGCTTTCGCCGAAGACGGGCAGGCGGTGGCCGTGACGCTGGCGGTGGCCGCCGGCCCCCGCACCTTCGTCGACCGCATCGTCGTCGCCGGCCTCGAGCGGACCCGCGAGGAGGTCGTGCGCCGCGAGCTGCGGATCACCGAAGGCGCGCCGCTCGGCCTCGCCGACGCGATCGAGAGCCAGCGGCGGCTGTCGGCGCTGGGGCTGTTCGGCCGCGTCGACCTCGCCGAGGTCGAGACCGCCGCCGGCACCACGGACGTCGTCGTCCAGCTCGACGAGGCGCCGCGCACGACGGTCGGCTACGGCATCGGCTTCGGCGAGCGCGACCTGCTGCGGGCCAGCCTCGAGCTCGGCCGCCGCAACCTGGGCGGCCGCGACCGCACCGGCGCCCTGTTCCTGCGCGGTTCGTACCGCGGCTCGCGGCTGCTCGGCAGCTACCGCGAGCCGTTCCTGTTCGGCTCGCGGCGCGAGTTGCTGGTCACCGCCTTCCGCGAGGAGGAGGACCGCGACAACTTCGACTTCCGGCGCATGGGCCTGTCGGTGCAGGTGGCGCAGGCGATCGACGCCCGGCTGTCGCTGGTCGGGCGGCTGCTGTTCCAGGACACCGACACCAACGACGTGGTCGTGCCGTGCGACGAGGTCGACCGCCAGTTCTGCGACGCCGCCGTGACCGGACCGTCGGTGTCGCTGGTCCTCGACGAGCGCGACGACGCGCTCGACCCGCGCCGCGGCTTCTTCCTCGGTGCCGACGTGCTCTACTCCTCGCGCCTCCTCGGCGGCGACAACTTCCTCAAGGCCTTCGCCCAGGCGGCGGTGTTCGAGCGGCTGCAGCGCCGGCTGTCGTTCGCGCTGTCCGCCCGGGTCGGCCTCGCACGCACGCTGGGCCTCGACGAGCCGCTGCTGCTGCCGCTGCCCGAGCGCTTCTTCGCCGGCGGCGACTACTCGCTGCGCGGCTTCGCCCCCGACGCGGTCGCGCCCAAGGGCGGCAACGCGCTGCTGCTGGGCAGCGGCGAGCTGCGCTTCGAGGTGCGCGAGCGGGCCTCGCTGGCGGCGTTCGCCGACGTGGGCAACGTGTACCCGCTGGTCGGCGACGTCTCGCTGCGCGACCTGCGCTACGCCGCCGGGATCGGCCTGCGTTACCGCAGCCCGCTGGGGCCGCTGCGGCTCGACTGGGGTTACAAGCTGAACCGCCGCCCCGGCGAGTCGCGCTCGCGCTTCCACGTGACGGTCGGCCATGCGTTCTGAGCTGCTGCTCGCCGCGGTGCTCTCGGCGCCGGCCGCCGCTGCCGCGGGCGAGCGGATCGAGGCCGTCGTCGCCGTGGTCGACGGGCGGCCGGTGTTGCTCTCGGAGCTGAGGGCGGCAGCGGCCGTCAAGGGGCTCGGCGAGCGCAGGGCGCGCGAGGAGTTGATCGACCAGTTCCTGATGGAGCGCGAGGCGCAGCGCTTCGCTGCGCTGGCCCCGGCCGACGACGAGGTGGAGGCGCTCGTCGACGGCCTCGCCGTCCGCGCGCCCGACGTGCCGCGCGCCGCGCTGCGCCGTCTGGCCCGGCGCGAGGCGTGGATCCTGCGCTACGTCGAGTTCCGCTTCCGGCCGCTCGTCACCGAGGCCGACGAGACCGAGGTGCAGGGCGACTGGCTGGCGCTGCCCGAGCCGCGGCCGCCGTTCGCCGAGGCCCGCGCGCCGCTGCGCGAGGCCCGCAGCCGCCGCGCCCTCGACGCCCGGGTCGAGGCCTGGGTGGCCGACCTGCGCCGAGCGGCCCGCATCCGCCTGGTCGAGGGCTGGCGCGAATAGTCAGTCGTACAGGCCGCGGGCGCCGTTGCGGCGGATCGCCAGCAGGTCGGCGAAAGCGCGGGCACCGCGGCCGAAGGTGACGCGGGTGGCAGCGTCGTTGCGCCAGGTGACGCCGATCTCGGCGATGCGCAGGCCCGCGCGCCGGGCGGCGTAGAGCACCTCGACGTCGAAGCCGAAGCCGTCGAGCACGCTGCGCGCGAACGCGCGTTCCGCGGCGGCGGCGGTGAACAGCTTGAAGCCGCACTGGGTGTCGTGCAGCCCCGGCAGCAGCAGGCCGCGCACGCAGGCGTTGAACAGCCGGCCCATCGCCTCGCGGTACGCCGGCTGGTGCACCTCGACCCGCGAGTCGGCCACGGCCCGCGACCCGATCGCGACGTCGGCGCCGGCGTCGAGCGCCGCCTCCAGCCGCGCCAGGTCCTCGATCGGCGTCGACAGGTCGGCGTCGGTCATCAGGCGCCTGTCACCGACGGCCCCCAGCATGCCGCGGCGCACGGCGTCGCCCTTGCCGCGGTTGTGCCCGGCGCGCAGCACGCGCAGCGCGGGCAGGCCCAGCGCCAGCGCCGCTTCGGCGGTGCCGTCGCCGGAGCCGTCGTCCGCGACCACGATCTCGAAGTCGCGGCCGGCGAGCGCCGCCGCGACGCGGCGCAGCGTGGGCGGCAGCCGCTCCGCCTCGTTGTAGGCGGGGATCACGACCGACAGCTTCATCCCGCCACCTCGCGCAGCCGCTCGACGACGGCCGGCGGCACGGCGCCCAGGCCCAGCTCGCGCGCGGCCCAGCGCACCTCGTCGACGTAGCTGCCGAGCCGGGTGCCCTCGAGGCGTCGCGCCGAGGCGATGCGATCCCGCTCGCCTGGTGCCGCGCCGGCCCGCGCGGCCAGGAAGCCGGAGAGCGTGCCAGCGGTCGCCGCCAGGTCGTGGTGGCGCCGCACGTGGTCCGCCGCCGCCGCGCCCATCGCGTCGCGCAGGCCGCGGTCGGAGCAGAGTTCCGTGAGCACCGCCTCGAGGTGCGCGCCCTCGAGCGGCCCCGGATCGACGGGCGCCACGACGCCCTCGGGGAACTCCAGCGCGGCGGGGGTCTCGGCGCTCACCAGGCAGGCACGACCGAGCCCCATCGCCCGCACCAGCGCGGCCGACATCTCGCCGTGCGAGGGGAAGCGCAGCGCGAGCACGACGTCGGCCGCGGCCAGGTGGGCGGCGAAGTCGGAGAGCGACAGGCGGCCCGTGACGCGCAGGCCGTCGCTGCCGAGGCCGGCGGCGCGCGCCACGGTCCCGAGGTCGAAGCCCGGCTCGACGTCGCCGGCCACGACGAGCTGCAACGACGGGAAGCGCGAGCGGAGCCGGGCCACGGCCTGCGCCGCAGCGGCGAGGCGCTTGTGCGGGTTGGCGAGTCCGGGCGAGGTGACGAGCAGCGCGTCCGCGGGCAGCCCCAGCGCCCGCCGCGCCTCCGCCTGCGAGGGCGCGGCGCAGGGCGGCAGGTGCATCGGCAGCGCCAGCACCGGCGTGCGCCCGAGCCGGGCGTGCAGCGCCGCCGCGGTCGCGCGCGACAGGGCGACGACGCCGAGGCTTTCCTCGAGCAGATGCTCGGAAAGCGGGTGCAGGGCGGGCCACAAGGCACCGCCCAGCCCGCGCGCGATCTGGCGCGCGACGAAGGTGCCGCGCTCCCCGTGCTCCCGCCGCATCAGCCGCAGGTAGCTGGCGGCGTCGCCGCGCTCGACGGTTTCGCCCAGCACCAGGTGGTGGAGGCAGGCGTCGTGGATCAGCACCACGCCGGGCACGGCCCGCGCGCGGCGGTAGACGAAGCCGTGCAGCGCCGAGTTGCCGAGGTGGTAGAGGTCGAGGTCCGCGGCAGGCGGCGCGTCGGCGGCCGCGACGGCGACCCCGTCCGGCAGGCCCCGCACCGCCTCCGGCGCCTCGGCGACCGCGGTCACGCGCGCGTGCTCGCGCAGCGCCGCGAGCTGCTCGGCCGCGTAGTCGGCGACGCCGGAGGCGGCCGGCGGCCACGGGCTCCAGACGGAGAGTTTCACCGCACGCCCTCGGTCAGGCGGTCGATCACGTGGTCCCACGAGATGTCCGCGACGCGCCGCCGGCCCGCCTCGCCGGCGTCGCGCAGCCGCGCCTCGGGCCACGTCCACAGCCGATCGATCGCGTCGGCGATCGCCGCCGGCGTCGGCTCGGCGACGAGGCCCGTCTCGCCGTCGGTCACGAACTCGAGCGGGCCGCCGGCGTCGGTCGTGGTGAGCACCGGCTTGCCGGACAGGAACGCCTCGACCGTGACGTAGCCGTAGTCCTCGTTGAGCGGCGCGTAGTAGGCGGCGCGGCAGCCGGCGTAGAGATCGACGAGCGCGTCCGCCGAGACGAAGCCGAGCAGCTCGACGCGGTCGCCGACGCCGAGCCCCTCGATCTGCTTGCGCAGCTCCTCCGCCAGCGGTCCCGAGCCGGCGATCTTCAGCTTCGCGCCGCTCTTCACGTGGGTCATCGCGTCGACGGCGAGGTCGAGCCGCTTCAGGCGGTCGAGGCGGCCGGCGTAGAACAGGTAGTCGCCCGCGGGATCGCAGCGGTAGCGGCCGAGGTGGTGCGGCGGCGGGTACAGCGCCTCGCCGTGCAGGCCGTTGTAGTCGGACAGCCGCCGCGCGACGTTGCGCGAGATCGTGTACACCTTCTCGCACTCGCCGAGCGCCGCGCCGTCCATCGCCCGGATCGCGTCGCGGGTCTCGAGGTCCTGCGGGCTGTCGGTGAACGAGCAGTACTTCGTGCCCCACAGGTCGTAGGCCTCGCGGTGCTGGTGGAACAGCCACGCGACCTTCTTCGGGTGGCGCACCAGGTAGCTCGGGAACTTGGTGGGGATCACCAGGTCGACCGCGGTGCCGTTGCTCTCGGTGACGTCGAGCAGCCGCCACGCCAGCGCCTGGCGCACCAGCTCCGGCACCGGGTACCACTTGAACGGCACGTTCACCACGTCGACCCGGAAGCCGCGGCGGGCGAGGTTGTCGCGCAGCTCGGCGACCAGGATCTCGGCGCCGCCCGTGATGAAGGGCGCCTGCGCCGCGCACACCAGCACGCTCTTCATGCGCGCGGCAGCCGCTCCTCCAGCGCGCGCAGCCGCTCGCGCAGGTCGCGCAGCGCGAACTCCAGGCCGTGGCGCCCGCGCTCTGAGTCGGCCAGCACCAGGTCGATGCGCCGCACCAGGTCGTGGACGTGGGCGACCAGCTCCTCCTGCAGGATCATGTGCCGGGTGTCGGCCTCGCCGAGGTGGCGGCCGTGCTGGCCGAGCACCGCGTCGTAGTGGCCGTGGGTCGCGGCGAAGCGGCCCTCGACCCAGTCGAAGAGCTGGTTGTCGAGCTGGACCTGGCGCGAGTTGAACGCGACCTGCGCCTCATGGGCCGGGCGCAGCAGCGACCACAGCAGCCGGCCCAGCCAGCCCTTCGGTCCGCGCGGGAACACGGGCGTCGCCCGCCACAGGTCGTTGACGGCGGCTCCGTCCGGCCGCGGAGGCGGCTGCGGCCGCTCCGGCGCCGCGGCCATCGGCGTCACCGGCGGCAGTTGCGGCTCGCGCGCCGGCGGCAGGTCAGGGCGGGACGGGCCCGCCAGCAGGGCGCGCTCGCGCACCTCCTCGCGGGCGGCGCGCAGGCGTCGGGCGACCTGCTCGCGGCGCGCGCTCTCGTCGTCTTCGGGTTCAGCCACGTTCAGGGATTCGATTCTACGCGCGGGGCCGGATCCGCCGGCTTGCGGCCCACCGCGAACACGCTGGCGCCGATCGGCAGCTGAAGTCCCGCGGCGACGAGCGCAGCCTCGACCTGCAGCAGGCGGGTGAACAGCCACTCGAGCGGGGCGGGCAGGAAGCCGACGTCCGAGCCCTCGCGGCCGCTCCGCCGGTCGAGCCAGCGGCGCAGCAGCAGCAGCGGGAACAGCAGGGTGTTCGCGTAGGTCGTCCGCACGCCCTCGAGGCCGGCGCCCGCGAACAGCGCGCGCAGCTCGCCCGCGGTGTAGCGGTGGCGCGAGAACACCGCGGCGTCGTGGGCGCCCCACAGCACCTTCAGCGCCGGCACCCGCACCAGCAGCACGCCGCCGGGGCGCAGCACGCGCGAGAGCTCGCGCACGGCCGCGGCGTCGTCTTCGACCCAGCGGTGGTAGAGCACGTCGAACGAGGTGACGCGGTCGAAGCTGCCGTCGCGGAACGGCAGCGACAGCACGCTGCCGCGCACGACCCGCTGGCCTCGGGCGCGACAGAAGTCGACGGCGGCCGGGGCGAGGTCGACGCCGACCGTCGCGTGGCGCTGGCCCAGCCGCACCAGGTTCTCGCCGGTGCCGCAGCCGGCGTCGAGCAGGCTCGGCCGCCTCCCGCCGCCGGGCTCCCGGCCCAGCAGCGCCGCCGTGATCGCCCGCATCCCGACGTACCACCACTGGCGGCCCTCGGCCTCCGCCATCCGCGGGTATTCCTCGGGCTTCACCGCTCCTCCAGGAAGAACACCTTCGACACCCGCGGCTTCGCATCGCCCTGCGGGCGCAGCGTCAGGCGTCGCAGGCCGGCGCGCAGCGGAAACGGCGGCCGCAGCACGTGGCGGGCGAGCGCCTCGCCCGTTTCCAGCCGCCCCAGCGCGAAACCGTCGAGCGCGACGTCGACCGCGCCCGGCCCGCGCGCCTCGAACCCGAGCGCGAGCCGGGTCGGCTGCCGGAGCTGGAAGTAGACGAGCGCTTCGCCGTTCAGGTTGCGGCACGACTCGGGCGGACAGGGCACCCGCGCGCCCCAGTCGCCGTCGAGCAGCCCGTCGACCTCGAAGCCGGGCCCGGCCAGCGCGATCTCGTGGCCCAGCCCCGGCCACGGCTCCAGCGCGTGCGCCGTCGCCAGCCGGTCCCAGCGCGCGGCGACCAGGCCGTGGCGGGCGCCGAACAGCACGTTCGCGGGCCACGCCGACGGCGCGCCGACCCACGAGCGCAGGATCGCCGCGTTGTGAAAGGCGAAGTCGGCGAAGGCGACGGTGTCGTCGCGCGGCACCAGCCAGCGGCGGTAGCTCTCCATCGACAGCACGTTCCACAGCGTGAGCGCGCCGAGCACGGCGCCGAGCGCCCTCGCAGGCCGACGGCGCAGGGCGGCCGCGAGCGCGGCCGTCGCCGCAGCGAACCCCGCGAACAGCAGCCCCAGCGCGGCGCCCAGCAGCGGCGACCGGGCGGCGTCCGGCAGTGCGGCGGCGAGCGCCAGGGCCAGCGCGCCTGCGCCCGTTGCGGCCCGCGCCCGCGGCGCGACGAAGGCGCCGGCCAGCGCCACCCACAGCAGCGGGCTGCGGAACAGGGCCCCGTCGGGCACCGCGAAGAGCCCGACCGCGAGCCGCGCGAGCTCCATCTCGCGCAGCATCGGAGCGCCCAGCGCGACGCCGGCGGAGAGCCCCGCGACCGCCGCAGGCGTGCCCGCGAGCCGCGGCACCGCGGTGGCGACCGCGGCGAGGGCGAACGCCACGGCGAAGCGGCCCGGCCCGAGCTCCGAGAGCGGCGTGCCGGCGAACCACAGCAGCAGCGGGAGCAGCGCCGCGCGCCAGCGTTCCCGCTGCGCCGCCCCCAGCGCGACGAGCCCGAGAGCCACCAGCGCCACGCTCACGGACGCGGCTCCTGCTGGAACTGGAAGTAGTCCACGAGCACCGGCCCCGAGCGCGTCTCCAGCACGACGTCGTTGAGGTCCTTGCGCCACAGGCGCGCGTCCGCGCGCCAGCTCGCCTCGGTCCAGCCCGCGGCCACGGCCACCACGCCGAGGTCGTGACCGTTGACGGCAAGGGCGACGCTGGCGGGGCCGCGCAGGCGGACGCGGACGGTCAGTGTCTCGGGCAGGTCCAGCGGCGCGAAGGCGCGGGCGCGGGTGCGCACCGTGCGCGCTTCGGCGCCGTCTTCGTGCACCGGCGGCCCGAAGCCCTCGGCCAGCAGGCCGCCGTCGTCCCTGGCGCCGCCGAGCTCGATGCGGCCGCCGAGGTTGCCCTGGCGGAAGAACAGGTAGCGGCCGACGGCGAGGTCGTACGCGCCCGGCGGCCGCCCTGTCCGCCACGCGAACAGCCAGCTCGCGGGCCAGGTCTGCGGGCTGCCCACCGCGTCGGCCATGCGCAGCCAGGCGACTCGTGCGAGCTGCGGGAAGTGCGGCGGCAGCCGGCTGTCGCCCGGCGACAGGAGCAGGCTCCAGGCCGCCACCGGCACGAGAAGCAGCGCGGCCACGACCTCGGGCCGCCGCCGCACCCACTCCTGCGCGCGTTCGAAGAAGGCGGCCAGGCCGAGCGCCAGCGGCAGCAGCAGCGGGTCGAAGCGGCGCAGCGAGTACGCGCCGCCTGCCCACCAGTCGCCGGCGCCGGAGTTGACCCAGGTCGTGAACAGCACGATCGGCACGAGCGGCGCCCCCAGCGCGAAGCGCCGCCGGACCAGCGGCCACAGGCCGAGGAAGGCGGGCAGGAACACCGGCGTCCAGGCGAAGAGCCCGTGCCGCGACGACCACAGCGTCTCCAGCAGGTACGGCCGCCACAGCCGCACCCAGCCGATGCCGTGCGGGGGGTGGGTCAGGAGCCACTCGTCGAACAGCGTCTTCCACGCGGCCATCTGCGGGAACGCGCCGATCGCCACCAGCGCGCCGAGTGCCGCGCCGTGGCGCAGCACCGACGGCAGCGCCGCGGCGCGCTCGCGCCACAGGCGCGCCAGCAGGTCGAGACCCGGCAGCAGCAGCAGCAGGCCGCTCTGCCAGCGGGTGGTCATCGCGAGTCCCAGCGCGAGGCCGAGGCGGGCGTGGCCCCAGGCCGAGGGCTGCGCGCGCTGACGGTCCCACAGCCAGACGACGAAGCCGGCGGCGCAGCCGGACAGCGCGTGCGCCATCAGCGGGTGCTGCACCATGTACCAGTGCAGGAACGTGCCGCCCCAGGTGGCGAGCGCGGCGAGCAGCGCGAGGCCCGGCGCGAAGTGGCGGCGCGCGAGGTCGTGGATCAGCAGGACCAGCAAGAAGCCGTAGAGCAGGCTGCCGAGGCTGCACGCGTTGACGTGGACGGCACCGTAGCCCGAGAGGTCGACCTCGGCGCCGAGCCGGCGGTGCAGGCGTCCGATCCCCTCGCCGATGCCGAAGAACGGCGTCCACAGCACGGCGGGACCGATCGAGAACACCGAGCGGCGGTGGCCCGTGCGGGTGGGCGCCATCATGTCGGCGCGGTCCTGGTAGCCGTAGTGCTCGTACTCGTTGGCGAAGTGCAGGTCGCCGTCCTTCCACAGCGAGCGCACGAAGACGTAGTAGCCGAGGCCGTCGCCGCCGGTGCGGCCGCCCGCGAACTGGAACTGCTGCAGGGTCGGCATCAGCAGCGCCACGAGCAGCAGGTGGGCGCCGGAGACGGCCTGCCCCGGCCCGGCCAGCGCCCGGAAGCGCAGCGCGAACAGCGCGTAGAAGAGCGCGAGGCGCACGGCCAGGCCCGCCGGCGTGAGCGCTGACGCGGGGGCTGCCAGCGAGAAGCCGCCGACCAGCGCGCACAGCAGGTCGAAGCCGACCGCGAAGAGCAACACCAGGCTGGCGTTGCGGGCGGACCTCACGCGGCGCGCCCCGCCAGCAGCTCGCGGTAGAGCGCCTCCACGCGGCCCGCGAGCGCGGGCCAGGCGAACTCCACGAGCACGCGCTGCCGGCCCCGCTCGCCCCAGGCCCGCAACCGTGTCGCGTCGGCGAGCGCGTCGGCGAGCGCGTCGGCCAGTGCGGCGGGGTCCGCCGGCGGGACCAGGCGCCCGCTGGCCCCGTCTTCGACCTTGTCGACCAGGCCACCGGCGCGGGCGGCGACGACGGCTCGACCGTGGGCCATCGCCTCCAGCGTGACCAGGCTCGAGCCCTCGAAGTGCGGCACGTGCACGAACAGGTCGGCGCGCGCGTAGAGCGCGTGGAGCGCCTCGTCGTCGACCCGGCCCAGCGCATGCACCGGCAGCTCCGGCGCCACGGCGCGCAGCTCGCCCAGCAGCGGTCCTTCGCCGGCGACGGCCCAGGCGAGCCCGGCGGGCCAGTCACCGCGCGACCTCAGCAGGCGCAGCGCGGCGAGGGTGTCGGCGAAGCCCTTGTAGGCCTCGAGCCGGCCGACCGAGACGAGCAGCGGTCGCGCGGCCGCCAGCGCGGGCCAGCGCGCGGCGACGAACGCCGCGGGGTCGGCGGGGGTGAGCGCGCGCAGTTCGTCCGCGTCGATCCCGTTGGGCAGCACCACGACCCGCGCGGGGGCGACGCCGAGCAGGCGCACCACGTCCTCGCGAGCCGAGACGTCCGTGGCCACGACGCGATCGGCGCCCCGTGCGGCCTCGCGCGAGAGCCGCCGCAGGCGCGCCAGCGCCAGGCGCTTGAGACCGCGGGTGCGGTGCTCCTCGAGCCCCTGCGGGTTCATCACGAGCGGCGCCCGCAGCCCCCGCGGGTCGCGCTCTCGCAGGCGCGCGTAGCCGAGCGCGCACAGGCCCTGGGCGTCGACGACGTCGACCCGGCCCGCGCGCACGGCTTCCGCCACCGCAGCGCCGGCGCGGCGCGCGAAACCCGGATAGAGCAGTGTGCGGTCGAGCACGCGGCCGTGGCGCAGCCCGGGCAGCGCGCCGTAGGGCACGCTCACCACCTCGCCCGGGAAGTCGACGCCCGGCGTGCCGCCCTGCGGTGGCCGCGTGTAGAGCACGCTCTGCACGCCGCGCGCGGCGAGGTGGCGGGCCAGCAGGTAGACGGCCTTCTCCATCCCGCCCGGCGGGTGCAGCGGGTAGGCGCCGCGCGCGACCAGCGCGACCCTCACCCCGCGAGCCTCCGGTACACCGCCTCGTAGCGCGGGATCAGCCGCGCGGGCGAGAACGCCGCGGCACGAAGACGGGCGCCTTCCGCGAGCGCCGCCCGCAGCGCGTCGTCGCCGGCGATGCGGGCGACCGCGTCGCCGAGCGAGGCGACGTCGTCGACCACCAGCCCGCTCCGCCCGTGCTCGAGGATCTCGCGGGTGCCGCCGGTGTCCATCGCCGCCACCGGGGTGCCGAGCGCCAGCGCCTCCAGCAGCACCCGCGACAGCGGCTCGGGCCACAGCGAGGGGAACACCAGCGCGGTCGCCCGCGCCATCGCCCGCAGCACGTCGTCGCGGTGGGCCCAGCCGCGGTGGACGAGCGGCACGCCGGCTGCGGTCGCGTCGAACTTGATCGCGTGGGTCAGCGTGCCTTCGCCGAGGATGACGAGCGGCAGGCCGGTCTTCGCCGCGGCCACCGCCGGCACCAGCGCCCGCGCGCCCTTGTTCTCCTCCAGCTTGCCGACGAACAGCAGGAAGCGCTCGGGCAGCGGGAAGCCGGGCTCGCCGCCGGCGTGGGCCAGCGTCTCCGCGACGTCGACGACGTTGGGCAGCACCTCGACCCGCGGCAGGCCGGCCGCGCGCAGCTCGGCCGCGACCGACTCCGAGACCGCGAGGCTGGCGCCGACCCGCGACAGCGCGCGGCGCTTGGCCGCGAGGTCGAGCTGCATGTAGGGAATCGCGGCCGGCTTCAGCAGCGGCGGCCAGCCGACCACGTGGTCCTGCACGCAGCGGGTCATCGCCCGCGTGCCGCAACCGGGGCACAGCGCGCCGCCCGTGATCCGCGTCGACCAGAAGCAGACGGGCCAGTGGTCGCGGATGGTGACGGCGACGCGCGCCGGGTCGAAGCCGGCGACGGCGCCCAGCGCCGCCAGCGAGTGCTGGGCGTGGACCACGTCCCAGGAGCCGCCGCGCAGCGCGCGGGCGAAGGCCCGCGGCTGGGCGAAGCGCTTGCGGCCGGGCGCCGCCAGCCGCTTCACGGGGAGGCCCTCCTCGTCGTCGGGGCCGGGGCTGGTGGTGAACACCACGACCTCGTGGCCGTGCTCGCGCAGGCCCAGCGCCAGCGCGCGGGTCGACCAGCCGGCGCCGCCCGCGCGCGGCGGGAACACCTCGGAGGCCAGCGCGATCTTCACGCCGCCACCTTCTGGAGCACCGCCTCGAGCTGGGCGCAGTGCGTCGCCCACGAGTAGCGCGCGGCGACCCGCTCGCGGGCCGATGCGCCGAGCCGCGCGCGCAGCGCGGCGTCGTCGGCGAGGCGCACGATCGCCGCGGCCAGCGAGGACGGATCGGCCTCGCGGAAGTGCAGCGCCTCCTGCTCCGCGCGCGCGATCTCGGTCAGCGGCGGTCGCGCGATCGTGATCGTCGGCAGCCCGCTCGCCATGTACTCGAAGATCTTGAGCGGCGACCAGTAGAAGCCGAGCTGGAGCTGGGCGAGGCGCGCGGTGTCGTAGGGGGCGACGCCGACATCGCAGGAGGCGGTCAGCGCCGGCATCTGCGCGTAGGGGAGGGCGCCGAGGCGGACGCCGCGGTAGCCCGCCCCGGGGCCCGCCTCGGGCCCGCCCGCGAGCACGAAGCAGAGGTCCTCGCGAGAGGCGAGGGCGCGCGCCGCCGCCTCGAACACGTGCACGCCGTGCCACGGCCGGAAGCTGCCGGAGAACAGCACCGCGACGGCGCGCTCGGGCACGCCGAGCCGCGCGCGCAGCGCCGGGTCCCGGCGGCCGGGGTGGAAGGCCTCGACGTTGGCGCCCCAGGTCACGACTTCGGTCTTGTCGCGGGCGAACTCCGGCACGATCTCGCGCAGCGGCGAGACGAGGGCGGCGGCGGCGCGGCACAGCCGCTCGCGGTGGCGGCGCAGCGGCCGCACCACGAAGAGCGCGTCGAGCGCCGCCTTCCACGAGCCCGGGTGGTCGAGCACCGGCGAGTTGACCTCCAGCAGCGCCGGCACGCCCGCCTCCTGCGCGGCCAGCACGCCTTCGCCGCCGAAGTTGTAGTAGCGCTCGATCACCGCGTCGGCGCCGACCGCGGCGATCAGCGCCCGCACCTGTGGCCGCGCCGCGAGACGGAAGAAGCGATGCGGCGGGAACCACGAGATGCGGTGCCAGGTGACGCCCTGCGCGTCGCGCTCGCGCGGCGGCTGGCCGGGGCCGCGTTCCACCACTGCGTGGACCTCGTGGCCGCGGGCGGCGAGGCCGTGGGCCACCTCCAGCACGTGGACCGAGCCGCCCGTGCGGCCCGGGTGGCGCTGGTCGGACGCCGCGTACACGATCTTCAAGAGCGCGTCTTCTCCAGGACCCCGAAGAAAGGGCCGGTGCGGATGCCGCCGAAGAGCACGACGTCGAGCTTGAGCAGCCAGGTCAGCGCCATCGCCACGGCCAGCTCGAAGCGGGTCGGCGGCTTGCGCGGCGCGGCCGGCGCGTGGTCGTGGGCGGGGCCGTGCGCGTGCGCGTGCGCGTGTGCCGGGGCCGCGGCCTCGGGGCCGTCGTGCTCGTGGGCCGCAGGCGCTCCCGCGCGCGCTCGCCGCCGCTGCTCGATCATCCGCAGCAGCAGGTCCTCGATCACCGCCTTGAAGACCACGTTGTAGTAGCGGCGCTCGGCGACCCGCAGCCCCGCCCCCGCGCACAGCTCCTCGAAGTGCTCGTGGGAGCGGATCGCGTTGACGTGGTCGCTCTTGCGCATCGCCTCGCGCTCGTGGTCGATCAGGCCGCGCCGGCCCAGCCGCTTCGCCAGCCGGTTGACCGCGCGCTGGAACGCGGCGAGCTTCGACGACTCCATCGCGTGGGTGTAGACGAACAGCCGGCCGTTCGCCGTCAGCCCCCGCCGCGCCTCGAGCAGCACCTCGCGCACCCCCGTCTCGTCGAGGTGCTCGAGCACGTCGAGGGTGTAGGCCTTGGCGAAGCTGCCCTTGCGGAACGGCAGCCGGCGCAGGTCGCCGATCACCAGGTCGAGCGTGGCGGCGGCGCGCGGCAGGAAGAACGACGCGATGTCGACGCCGGTGGCGGTCGCCCCGCAGTCGGAGGCGTAGAGCGCGAACTTGCCGGCGCCGCAGCCGAGGTCGAGCACGCTGTCGCCGGGCTTCAGGTCGAGCAGCCCGCGCATCATGTCGGCCTTGACCCGGGCCGAGAGCACCGGCGGCGCGTCGACCACGCCCAGCCGCTCGTGGAACTCGTGGTCGGCGTACTGGGTGACGGCGCCAACCGCGTCGCGCGGCGAGAGGTCCACGTGGCCGTCGCCCAGCGGGTAGGAGACGCCGCAGGCAGGGCAATGCAGCGCCGCTGCCGCCTCGCGCAGCGCGACCTTGTCGGGGCCGCCGCACGCGCAGGCGGCGCGCAGCGCGTAGTCGGCAGGGCCGGCGCTCGCGCGCTCGCAGCGCGCGCAGCCTGCGGCCTCGAGGCAGGTGGGACAGCCGAGCTTGCGCCGCAGCGCTTCCGAGATCACCGCGTCCCCCTCACCAGCGCCTCGCGGTCGGTCAGATAGCCGTGCACGACGCCGAACAGCCGCGGCGGCACCGCGGTCACCTGGTTGATGGCCACGTCGGGCCACACGAGCTTCTGGCGGTCCATGATCCGCAGCCCGAACTGGACCATCAGCGACACGTTCCACCAGACGGCGAAGGCCACCACCAGGCCGGCCAGCGCCGGGGTCCGCTTGCGCAGCCCGGACAGCACGAAGGCGAGGCCCAGCGCGAACACCGGCACCAGCGACAGGAAGCGGCGCGAGCCGAAGGCGCCGGCCATCGTCCAGCTCTGCACCGAGCCCGACAGCCAGGTCTGTACGGCGAAGCCGACGACGAACAGCGCCGCGGTCGCCTCACGGCGGCTCAGAAGCCGCACCAGCAGGCCCAGCACGGCCACGAGCAGCACGGGCGTCCACAGGAACAGGCCGTGGCCGGGGTCGAACAGCACGCCCCAGGCGTGCGGCGCCGACCAGTCCATCTTGCGCGCGACCAGCGTGCTCGGCCCGAAGCGGCCGTTGATCGCCTTGTAGGCGAGCAGTTGCGGGACGAGCGCGACGAAGGCGGCCCCGGCCATCACCGCGGCGCGGGCCAGCAGTTGCAGCGGGGCCAGCCGGCGCGCCGCGTCGCCCACGAGCCACAGCCCCGGCAGCAGGAGGAAGAAGCCGTCCTGCTCGCGCACGCTGCCGGCGAGGCCGCCGAAGAACCCGATCCACGCCCAGCGCTCGAGGCGCAGGTCGGACATCTTGCGTTCGCTCTCCTCGAGGAAGCGCTTGAGCAGCAGCGCGACCACGAACAGCGAGGTCGCGTGCGAGAAGCCCGGCGCGACGGTCATGTAGTAGAGCAGCGGCGAGCCGAACCACAGCGCGAAGGTGGCGAGGAGCGCGCTGCGCTCCTCGACGTGGAAGTGCTCGACGAGGATGCGGGCGGTCAGCCGCAGGCCCAGGAAGCCGTAGAACGCGGAGGCGAAGCAGACCGCGACCAGGTAGGGCCACGAGACGCCGTCGGCCACGACCGGCAGCCCGGCGCGGGCGGCGACGACCACGGCGAGGTGGGCGAGCAGGTAGAAGGGCGACCACAGCAGCGCGGAGCCGATCGGCGCGAAGTTGATGGGCCGCCCGGTGAGCGGCTCGCGGCGGTCGAGGAAGGTCTCCTTGAAGCCCTTGAGCCCGACCGGGTCGTGCGAGTGGAAGTGCAGGTACTCGTCGGCGAAGTCGAGGTCCTGGTCGATCACCAGCGACGGCAGGTAGGAGAAGTACTCGATCTCGTCGGCGCCGCGCAGCTTGAAGGTGACGAACGGCAGCATCAGCACGAAGGCGACGACCAGCCAGCGCTCGCCGCGGATGCTCACGCCGCCACCTCGTCGAACAGCACGCCGAGGGCGCGGGCCCGGGCTGCCCACGAGTGGCGCACCGAGGCGTCCCAGGCGGCCCGAGCGAGCGTCTCTGCCAGGGCCCGGTCGGACAGGAGCCGCCCGATCGCCGCGCGCAGGGCCGCGGCGTCGCCCGGGGGGACGAGCAGCGCGCTGTTGCCGTCCTCGAGGATCTCGCGCGTGGCCGGGGTGTCGGAGGCGACGATCGGCCGGCCCGCCGCCATCGCCTCGAAGGCCTTGATCGGCGAGGTGTGGCGCTCGGTCATCCGCGACAGCAGGAACGGCACCGCGACCACGTCGGCGCGGGCCAGCTCTTCGGCGACGCGGGCCTGCGGCACGGTGCCCGGCATCGTCGTGCGCGGGGCGAGCCCCAGGGCGTCGACCTTCGCCCGCACCCGCTGCAGGTCGGGCTCGCCCTCGAGGCCGCCGAGGATCACGAGCTCCGCGTCGGGCAGCCCCGCCATCGCCTCGAGCAGCACGTCGACGCCCTTCCACGGGTAGAGCTGGCCGGCGTAGAGGACTCGTTTGGAACCCCCGGAGGCCAGCCCGGGGAACCTGCGGTCCTCGGGCACGTCGCCGCCGTTCCCGACCACGGCCACCCGCTCGCGCCGGCCGAAGGCGTCGGCGAAGGCGTCGCGGATGCCGGCGGTCGTGGTGACGAAGCCCGCGGCGCCGCGCCACACCCGCGCCTCGCGCGCGCGCAGCCGCGCGGTCTTCTTCGGGTCCTCCGTTTCGGCGGTGCCGTAGAGCGCGCCGCGCTCGGCGTACATCACGTGTTCCACCGCGTGTGCCTCGTAGACGACGCGCGGCGTGCGCGCGCTGAGCAGCAGGTCGGCGAGCTGCAGGTCGCGGGTGAAGACGACGTCGCCACGGGCGGCAGCCCGCCGCGCAGCGCGCCCGGCCCGAGCGAGGTACAGCAGCCGCGGCAGTGCGAAGGCGCCACGCTGGTGCAGCACGCCGAGCCGCACGACCTGCAGCCGCGGGTCGGGCGCCAGGCCGTACAGGGCGAGGATCTCGGCGGTCGGCCGCGGGTCGGAGTCGCGCACGACGAGGCGCACCTGGCACCCGGCGCGGGCCAGCGCGGCGGCGGTCTTCACGGTCTGCACGCCGTTGGCGCGCTCCAGCGGGAAGCGGATGTCGGCCGCCACCAGCACGCCTCCGCTCATTTCGCGAGCACGCACTGGATGTGGCCGATCATCACGTCCTGCAGGAACGGGCGCGCCGCGCAGAAGCGCAGCAGCGGTCCCGGCAGCGCGCGGCGGAAGAAGCCGGTGACGTGGCGCTCCTCGCGCACGACGCGGAAGCCGGAGCCTTCGACCCACGCGGCCATCCGCCGCACGGTCACCTTCTGCAGCAGGTCGTCCTCCTTCTCGCGGCCGGCCTCGGCGCAGCCGATGAAGGAGTTGGCCTCGCGCGGCTCGGAGAGCGTCCACGGCGCGTGGCGCGCCAGCGCGCGGAAGCTGGCGAACGCGAGGCGCCGGCCCAGCAGCAGGTGAATCGGGACCGGCACCTTGAGCCGCGGCAGGTGGGCGCCGGCCAGCGACAAGTAGGGCGCGGTCGACAGGTACATCACGCCGCCCGGCTTCAGCACCCGGTGGCACTCGGCGAGGTAGGCGGTGGCCGAGGTCAGGTGCTCGATCACGGAGTGCGAGAAGACCAGGTCGAAGCTGCCGTCGCGGAACGGCAGCTTCGTGCCGTCGCCGGAGAGGAAGGCGACGTTGCCGATGCCCTTCTCGGCGCCGAGCCGGGTGCCGGCGTCGCGGAAGCGCGGGGCGAGGTCGATGCCGACGGCGAACTCCGACTCCTCGGCCAGCGACAGCGCGGTGCCGCCGCCGCCGCAGCCGGAGTCGAGGATGCGGCCCGCGACCCGCACGCCCGCCCGCTCGAGGGCCTGGATCACCTTGGCGCTGCGCAGGTACTCGAACACCGCGTAGTCGTACTCGCTGCGGAAGCGCTTCTCGCCCGCGGCGCGGATCGCGGCGTCGTCGATCGCCCTCACGCCGCTGCCTCGCCGTAGATGCGCAGGTACTGCTCCGCCACGCCGGGCAGCCGGAACTGCGCGGCGATCCGCTCGCGGCTCTCCGCCCGCGCGCGGCGCGGCGCGGCGAGGAAGGCGAGCACGGCCGCGGCGAACGCCGCCGGGTCCTGCTTCGGGACGACACTCACGTCGTCCCCGAACAGGGCGGCGAGCTCGACGCCGCCGGGGTTGTCGGTGGAGACGACCGGGGTGCCCGAGGCCAGCGCCTCCAGCGCGACCGTCGGCGTCGCCTCCAGCGTCGAGCTCAGCACGAACAGGTCGGCCGCGGCCTGCAGCTCCGCGACCTGCTCGTTGGGCACGAGGCCGAGCAGCCGGGCGGAGTCGCCGAGATCCAGCGCCCGCGCCTGGGCCGCCAGCGCCTCGCGGCACTCGCCGGAGCCGGCGACGAGCAGCACGGCCGCGGGCCGCTCCCGGCGGATGGCGGCGAAAGCGTCGAAGAGCGTCTTCTGGTCGGCCAGCGGGTGCAGCCGCTTGACGTTGAGCAGCAGCGGCGCATCGGCGGCGAGGCCGAGCCGCTCCCGCACCGCCCTGCGCAGGCCCGGCTCACGCTCGTGGAACTCGTCGGCGACCGGCGGGTAGACGACGGATGCCGCCGGCAGCGGCACCTGCAGCTCGACCGCCCGCGCGTGCAGCGCCTGCGAGTAGAACGCCACGTGGCGTGCCTCGCGGTTCATCCGCCTGAAGCTCTCGTCCTTGCCGTCGTGGTGCCAGATCTCGGTGCCGTAGTGGGTCAGCACGTACGGCTTGCGCCGGGCCGCGCACAGCCGCGCCGCCACCTGGTTCATCCAGGTGTTGGAGTGGACGTGGACGACGTCGGCGGTCTTGAGCAGGGCTTCGGCCTTCCACCACGTCTCGGCCGCCTCCAGCGCCTGCGGTACCCGGGTCGCGCGCAGCCGCGCCCCGCGCCGCCGCACGTACGCGATCTCCGCGCCGTCGGGGCCGCGGCCGAAGGTCAGGAAGCGCACGCCGTGGCCGCGCTCGCGCAGGGCGACGCCGAGCAGGTGCGGCAGCAGCGCGTTGGCCGCCTGGTAGGGCGGCAGGTGCGGCGTCACCATCAGCACTTTCACGACGTCCACTCCGCCGCGAACTCGGCGTAGGTGCGGCCGCGCGCGCCGAGCTTCGAAGTCGCGTGCAGGAACAGCTTCTCGAGCGCCTCGAAGAAGCGGTCGACCGCGGCCTCGTCGCGGTTGTACGGGCTGCCGCCGGGCAGCAGCTCGCTCGAGTGGAACAGCAGATTGAGCGGCAGCCCGCGCGCGGCGAGCGAGCTGGCCAGCGCGATCGTGTCGGCGAGGCCCGTGTACGAGGGCCGCAGCCAGCGCGGGCGCAGGCCGAGGCGCTTGAAGTAGCCGCGCCACGGGATCGGCCGCAGCGAGGCGTAGGCCTTTTCGAGCGCCTTCGGCAGCGCCGGAGTGGTGTCGGCGCTGACCGGGATCTCGAGCAGCGTCGCGCTCCCCGGGCGCCGCACGTCGGCGTAGTCGAGCCGGTAGGGGCGCAGTGGCGCGCCGGCGAACAGCGGACCGCCCTTGCGCACCTCGTTGAACAGCGGGTCGACGCTGGTGTCGACCCGGTAGCCGAGCGATTCCAGGATCTTCACGCTGCGCGCGTCGAAGCCGTGGCGGCCCGCGCGGTAGCTCCGGGGCCGCACGCCGACGTGCTCCTCGATCGCCTGCGTCAGCTCGGCGAGCTGGCGCGCGAGCAGTTCGTCGGGGAGCTGAGACGGGTAGGTGCCGGCCTCGCGGTCCTCGGGGCGGAACGGCGGCGACGACCACGGGTGGAGGTGGGCGCCGATCTCGCAGCGCCCGTTCCGCGCCAGATCGCGCAGCACCGCGGCGCTCTCGGGCCGGGTCGCCATCTCCCAGGTGACGAGGTACGACGGCCGCATCCCGTGGCGGTCGCACAGCGCCTGCAGCCGCGGCAGCCGCTCCGCGTTGCGCACCGAGAGCTCGCTGCGGCCCTGCAGCGTCCACTGGTCGTCGGCCTCGGTGTCGACGCCGATCAGGAAGGCCGTCATCGGTCGAGGTCCCCGTCGCCGAGCATCCACTGCCAGCGCCCCAGGTCGTCGAACGCGCCGTGCGGGTCCTCGGTCCACTTGATGCAGAACTGGACCGAAGACTGGCCGGGGAAGAACCCGAACCGGCGCAGGTCCTCCTGCAGCGCGCGGTTCATGGTCCAGGCCTGCACGCGGGCGACCCCCGCCGCGCGGAAGCGGTCGAGCGCAGTCCGCAGCAGTGCCGCCTTCCCGTCGCGATCGCCCGCGTCGGCGAAGAGGTCGATCAGGTAGCCGAGCCGCAGGCCCTTGTGCTCGCCCAGCCGCGTCACCGCGAACCCGCGCAACTCACCGTCGAAGCGGGCCTCGAGCACGTCGTAGGTGCGCTGCGGGCAGGCGAGGTACTTCCAGCGCAGGTAGTCCCGGCGCTTGGCGACGCACAACAGGTAGCTCGACCGGGCCCGCTCCCAGAGCCGGTCGTATTCGTCGGTGAAATCCGTCACCGCACGAACCGCCCAGCCAGGCGCAATTTTGGGCTCTGCGCCAAATTTCAGCCTCAGACCCGCTGCGAGCGCTGGCATGCCCAGGGTTCCAAGCAGCCAGCCGAGACGTTTTCTGGAAATAGCCAGCGGATCGACGATCTTCTGAAAGAACGGGACCGGGCCCACGTCCTTGAAGATCTTGCGAAAGAGCGGGTAGGAGGAGGGCGTGAGGCCCATCGCGAAGGCGATGCCGATGTGGGCGGCCCAGGTCTCCGACAGCAGGATGCCGAGCCCGCGGCCCTGGGCCTCGCGTCGCACGAAGTAGTCCATGCCGACGGAGCCGTGGACCTCGCGGTCGCCCCACCAGGTCTCGCACGGCATCGTCGCCATCTGCCCGATCAACCGGTCTCCCTCGCGGGCCATCCAGATCACGGGCCCGCTGTCGCGGGTCAGCGGGTTGTCGAGGTACTGCCAGCGCCAGCGGCCGCGGCTCGCCTCCGCGTTCTTCTCGCCGAAGATGTCCGCGTAGAGCGCGAACAGCTCCGCGTCGTGCTCGGGCCGCCGCTGTTCGACCCGGATTTCCCCCGGGCTCCCGGGCGCCGCTCCAGTCATCGTCGAAACGTGAAGTCTACCCGCGCCCCCCGAGCCGCCCCAAGCCGCGGGCGAGCGCCGCGCGCTCGCCGCCGGTCAGGAAGCCACGGACGACCAGCAGCGTCGCGAACCCGCCCACGAGCAGGGCCAGCTTGAGCGGGATCGCGACCCCCGCCGCGCCGGGGACCAGCGGAGCGAGGGCCAGGACCACCGCCGCCGCGCCGACCAGCCACAGGAGCCGCCCGGTCTCGAACGGGATCGGCCACAGCCGCTGGGAGAGGAAGATGCCGAGCCCGGCCATCGCCGCGTAGGAGGCGACCGTGGCCCACGCCGCGCCGAGCGGCCCGTAGTGGGGGATCAGCAGCAGGTTGGCCGCGACGTTGACGGCCGCGGACACCGCCGTCACCAGCGGGTAGTAGCGCGCGCTCTTGGTGATCCCGATCCCGACGGAGCCGAGCAGGAACGCGCCGTGCAACACGTAGGCGATCGCGACCACCGGCACGATCGCCGCGGCGTCGTGGTAGCGCGGGTCGGTCATCAGCACCACCACCTCGCGCCCCAGCACGGCGAGAGCGGTGCCGCAGAACAGGAAGGCGGCGAACACCCAGGTGACGAGTCCGGCCACCAGCCGCGGCGCGCCCTCCTTGCGCACCTGCTCGTAGAGGAACGGCTGCCAGGCCGGCTCGAAGGCCGACAGCGCGAACTTGACGGTGCCGCCGAGCGTGTAGCCGACGTGGTAGACGCCGAGCTCGGCGCGCGAGACGAAGGCCTCGAGGATGCGGCGGTCGAGCAGGTTCTGGGCCTGCACCATCAGCCCGTGCGGCACCTTGGGCAGGCCGAAGCCGAGCGCGGCGCGGACGAGCGGCCAGTCGAAGGCGGGCACGGTGCCGCGCAGCAGGGTCGGCGACAGCACGAGGGCGAACAGCGCGGTCGAGACCACGTCGGCCAGCAGCACGCCGAGCACGCCGTGGCCGTTCATCAGCAGGTAGACCTTGAGCCCGACGTTGGTCGCGTGGCGCAGCGCCGAGTACGCCGAGAACAGCCCCGGGCGCCCCTCGATCCGCAGGATCGCCAGCGGCACGAAGCAGAACGTCGCGAGCCAGACGTCGGCCGCCGCCAGCACCAGGTAGAGCGGCGGCGGCGGCTCGTCGGCGGAGAGCAGCCGTGACAGCGGCCCCGACAGCGCCACGGTCGCCAGGAACAACGCGGTGCCGGCACCGGTCGCGAACAGCGCGACGCTGCCTGCCAGCCGCCGCTGCTCGCGGGGGCCCGGCTGGTCGTAGTGGATGCGGAAGTAGCCGGCGTCGAGCCCCAGCCGGAACAGGATCTTGGCGAAGCTCGAGAAGAGGATCAGCAGCGCCAGCGTGCCGTAGTCGCGCGGCGAGAGCCACGCGGTGAACAGCGGCAGCAGCAGGAACGACACGGCGCTCGCGAACACGTCCGCGGCGCCGTAGATCGCGGAGTGGGAGAGGAGCCGCGCGAGCGAGGCGCGCAGCGCCAGGCTCAGAGCCTCCCCTTGTCCGAGGTGAAGAAGGCGATCACGTGATCGAGGATCTCGTCGAGGTGGACCTGCGGCTCGTAGCCGATCAGGCCGCGGATCTTCGACAGCTCCGGCACCCGCCGCGGCATGTCCTCGAAGCCCGCCTCGTAGGCCTCGTCGTACGGGATCATCTGGATCTCGCTCTTCGACCTGGTCCGCGCCTTGACCCGCTTCGCGAGATCGAGGATCGAGATCTCCTCGCGGTCGTTGCCGATGTTGAAGACCTGGCCCTCCGCCCCGGGGTGGTCGACGAGCCCGATCAGCGCCCCCACCACGTCGCCCACGAACGTGAAGCAGCGGCTCTGCGCGCCGTCCCCGAACACCGTGATCGGGTGGCCCAGCAGCGCCTGCTTGACGAAGTTCGGGATCACCATCCCGTAGCGCCCGGTCTGCCGCGGACCGACCGTGTTGAACAGCCGCGCGATCACCACCGGCAGGTGCTTCTCCTTGTGGTAGGCGAGCGCCAGGAACTCGTCGATCGCCTTCGAGCAGGCGTAGCTCCAGCGGCCCTTCGAGGTCGCCCCCATCACCAGGTCGGCGTCCTCGGCGAACGGCACGTTGGTGCTCTTGCCGTAGACCTCCGACGTCGAGGCGATCAGCACCTTCTTCTTCTTCTTGTTGGCGAGCTTCAGCACCGTCTCGGTGCCGTGCACGTTGGTCTCGATCGTGTTGACCGGGCTCTCCACGATCAGCTTGACGCCCACCGCCGCCGCCAGGTGGAACACCACGTCGGCACGGTCGATCAGCTCCGCCGTCACCGGCTCGTGCATCACCGTGTCGATCACGTAGCGGAAATTCGGGTGCGACTTCAGGTGGTCGATGTTGTCGATCGCGCCGGTCGACAGGTCGTCCAGCACGTACACCTCGTCGCCGCGCGAGAGCAGCGCCTCCGCGAGGTGGCTCCCCACGAATCCCGCCCCGCCCGTGATCAGCGCCTTCATGACTCCGTTCTCCCCTCTTGCCCGTCGCGGGCCCGCGCGCGGTGCAGCACCACCTCGGCCGCCCGCGACGCGCCCATCCCGTCCACCAGTCGCCGCCCGTTGCGGCTCATCTCCGTCCGTGCCGCCGCGTCGTGCAGCAGCGCCGCGACCGCGGCGAACAGCGTCTCGTCCGCCACGTCGGGCCCGAGCCCGAGGAAGCGCAGCGTGCCGTGGCGGGCGAAGGCCCGCATCCGCTGTTCTTCGCGCGCATTCTGCCCCAGGACCACGGCCGGCGTGCCGAGCGCCGCCAGCTCGTAGACCGTCATCCCGCCCGAGCAGACGACGAGGTCGGCGTCCTGCATCAGGTCGGCGATGTGGCCGCCGGCCCCGGAGATCAGCGGCACCCGGTGGCGCAGCCCGGTGGCCAGCGCCTCGAACTCGCGCTTCCACGGGAAGGCGGGCCCCGCGACCGCCAGCAGCTCGACGTCCTCGGGCAGCACGTCGAGCGCGCGGGCCGCCTTCACGGTCAGGCCCTGCGGGTCGGCGCCGCCGAAGGTCAGCAGCACCCGCCGCGGCCGCTCGCGGATCTCCTTCTCCGGCGCGCCGCTGAAGTGCTCGCGCAGGATCGCGTAGGAGGGGCCCGCGTAGAAGCCCTCCGGCGTCTCGCGCTCGTCGGCCATCACCGAAACCACGACCTGGGCGTAGGCCTCGGGCCGCTCGACGTCGTCGGGGGTGTCGACCAGGTTGATGGTGGCGGCGCCGATGTGGGCCAGCGCCTGCAGCCAGGCCGCCTCGATCCGCGGCAGGTCGTTCACGATCACGTCGGGCGCGAAGTCGCGCACGCGGCCGAGCGCGTTCTCGAGCCCGGCGTCGCCCAGCACGAACACCGGGTAGCCGTGGGAGGCGACCACCTTCAGGCCCTCGGGCGGGTCCGACCGCATCAGGAACCCGGTCTCGGCCCGAGAGTTCTCGCGCAGCGCGTCGGCGATCGCCAGCGAGCGGAAAACGTGGCCGAGGCCCATCTCCGCCCCGCCATCGACCCGGAACAGCACCCGCGGCTGGCCCAGCAGCCGCTCCGCCATCCAGAAGTCGTGCAGGTCGTAGACCGTGAAGCCCGCGCGCTTGTCGAGCACGACGAAGCCGATCCGCTCGCCGAAGCGCGTCGGCTGGTCGAGCGTCGCCCGCCGCAGGGCGACCACCGCGCCGTTCTCGCGGTAGAGCGCCGGCTGGTCCTCGCGCCGGCCCTCGCGCGCGAACAGCGGCACCAGCCGCCCGTCCTGCTCGCGCCAGTTGAGGGTGCGGTCCTCGGTCACCGAGATCACCGCGTCGAGGTCCGAGCCCAGCAGCCGCGCCACGGCGGCGTCGATCGCCGCGGCGTCGCGCAGCGGCGTCGTCGCCTGCAGCACCACCACGACGTCGCAGCGCTCGCCCTGCGCCTCCAGCGCGCCCACCGCGTGCACGATCACCGGCTTCAGGCTGGGCAGGTCGGCGGCCAGCTCGGCGGGGCGCAGGAACGGCACCTCGGCGCCGAACTCGCGGGCCACCTCGGCCACCCGCTCGTCGTCCGTCGACACCACGACCCGGTGCACGGAGCGGGCCGCGCGCGCGGCCTCCAGCGTGTGCGCCAGCAGCGGCTTGTCGCCCAGCCGCTTGAGGTTCAGGTACGGCACGCGGTCGGATCCGCCGCGGGCCGGGACGAGGGCGACGACCCGGGTCACACCATCGACCACGTGAGCGTCGTGTCCTCGGGGATCTCCTCGCGAGCGATCCTGCCGACCACGAGGTCCATGTGCTTCGGGCTGATCCCGGTGCCGGGGCGCTTGTACGTCAGCATCGACGCCTCGATCACGGTGCCCTTCGCGATCGCCACCTTCGACGTGACGCTGCGGCGGGCGTAGCGGAAGGCGTCGCGCTCCAGCGGCTCGACGCCCTTCGTGGCACAGCCCATCGCCTTCTCGATCGCGCGGATGCCGGACATCAGCGCGCCGAGTTCCGGCGGGTCGACCGAGAGGTGGTGGTCGGGCGAGCCGGGCAGCGTCTTGTCGACCGTGTAGTGCTTCTCGATCATGCAGGCGCCCATCGCCACCGCCGCCTGCGGGATCGCGATCCCCAGCGAGTGGTCCGAGAGGCCGACCGGCACGCCCGGGAAGGCCGCCATCAGGTGCTGCATCGCGCGCAGGTTGATGCCCTCGGGCGGGCACGGGTACTTGAGCGTGCAGTGCAGCAGCACGACCTGGTCGTTGCCGGCGCGGCGGCAGACCTCGAGCCCCTCCTCGACCTCCGCGAGCGTCGCGGTGCCGGTCGACAGGATCATCGGCTTGCCGAAGGCGGCGCAGCGCTCGATCAGGCCGTGGCAGGTGAGGTCGGCCGAGGCGATCTTGAAGGCCGGCACGTCGAGCGAGGCCAGGAAGTCGACCGCCTCGTCGTCGAACGGGGTCGAGAAGGCGACGATGCCCTGCTTCTTCGCGTGGGCCATCAGGCCGCGGAATTCGTCGTCCGACAGCTTGTCGAGCTTGTCGAAGGTGTCCCACTGGGTGCCGCTGGGGTCCTTCGGCTCGACCCAGTAGCGGGGCGCGACGCGGGTCGAGATCTTGCCCGCGGTGTAGCTCTGGAACTTGATGGCGTCGGCACCGGCGGCGTGCGCCTCGTCGATCAGGCGGCGGCCCAGCGCGGGGTCGCAGTTGTGGTTGACGCCGGCCTCCGCGATCACGTACGCGGGCGCGCCGATGCCGACCGGGCGGCCCGCGATTTCGAACTGGGAGCGCATCTACTTCCTCGTGGCCGCAGCCACCCCGGCATCGAGAGCGACCGAGCGCAGGTTGGCGGCCTTGTGTTGCAGGTGGGCGTTGATCTCGGCGAGCGCCGGAGACGCGTCGAGCAGGGCGATCGCCTCGCGGGTCGACGGGACGCGTCCGTCCACCGCGAGCCCCTCGAAGAGCGCTTGCATGAGCCGGACGTCGTCCTCTTCGTCGACCGTCAGCCGGTACGCCGGGCGATACAGCTCCGGCGGCAGCTCGGCGGTCGCGATCCGGAACTCGTTCGGGTGCTCCTTGATGTAGAGCGTGACGAGTTCGGAGCGGTGGCGGCCGTCGCCGCGTTGCCAGCTCCGCTCGAGCGCCGAGACCGAGATCACCTCGCTGAGGATGCCCATCAGGAGCGCGTCGCCCGGCACGTAGGTGTAGTCGGCCTGGCACTCGGCGTGCAGCGCCACCAGCCGCTCCAGGGTCTCGACGCAGGTGAGCGGGTTGTCGCCGGTGATGCGCACGACGTGGCGCGCGCCGACCGCGTGGGCTGCCTCGACGTGGCGCTTCAGCACGTCGTCCTCGTCGCCCGCGAACGTCTCCCACCCGCAGCGGCGGGCGAGCGCCAGCAACGGCTCGTTCTCGGGCCGCGTCGAGGTCGCGAAGACGAAGCCGTCGAGGCCGCGGGCGGCGGCGACCCGCTGCAGCAGCACCTCCAGCAGCGGGATCCCGGCGAGCTCGGCCAGCGCCTTGCCGGGCCGCCGCGTGGAGCCCATCCGCGCGGTGACCACGGCCCACGTGCCGTTCACTCGAGCAGCTCCTCGCGCAGCACCTCGTCGGCCTGGATCGGCCGCGCTGCCCGCCGCCCGATCAGCCGGTCGCGCTCGCGCGGCGCGAGGCCCGGCTCGAACTTGGGGTCGGTGCGCTTGAAGGCCAGCATCTCCGCGGTGATCGCCTCGCCACGGGCGATCAGCCGCGCGGCGACGATCTGGCGCGCCATCATCCGGTGGTAGCGCAACGCGCCTTCGCTCTCGCCCGCCGGCCCGTCGCCGCGGGCGCGCTCGGCCTGGCGCAGCAGCTCGACCATGCGGTAGAAGTCGCCGGGGTCGAGCGAACTCTGGTAGTCGAAGCCCTTCAGGCTGCGGTCGAGCGTGAAGTGCTTCTCGACCAGGTCGGCGCCCCAGGCGACCGCCAGCGCCGGCGCCACCAGCGCGAACGCGGAACCGCCGTCGGTGTGGTCGAGGAAGCCGACCGGGACGCGGAAGCGCTCCTTCGCGGAGCGCAGGTCGCGGTAGCGGATCTCCTCGATCGGCGTGGGGAAGGTCTGGAAGCCGTGGAGGATGCCGTAGGGCACGGCGCCGCAGATCGCCAGCGCCTCGCCCAGCGCGTCCTCCGGCACCCCGCCCGTCGCGAACCACACGGGCCGCTCCACCGCGCACACCGCGCGGATGAAGTCGGGGTTCTCCATGTCCGTCGTGTGGATCTTGAAGGCGTCGGCGCCTTCGGCCGCGGCCAGCTCCAGCGACGGCTCGTCGAAGCACTCGGCGAACAGCGTCAGCCCCGAGGCCTTCGCCTCCCGCAGCACCCGCGCCCACTCCTTCTCCGAGAGCTCGATCTGGTCGAAGTCGCGGCGGCCGGGGTGGCGGGCGATCACCAGCCGCTCGGCGCGGAAGAGCTGGAACTTGATGCCGTCGGCCCCCATCTTGAAGGCCGCCTCCAGCATCTTGAGCGCGACCGCAGCGTCCCCGCCGTGGGCGGAGGCCACCTCGGCGAGGACGAAGCAGGGCTGTCCTTCGCCGATCTCCCGGCTGCCGACGCGGATCGTGGCCTGGCGCATGGCGCGTGAATCGTAACGTCCCGGCCCTTTCGGGCGTGAATCAGCGGGCGCTGCTCTGGATCAGGTCCAGGATGCGGCGGACGGCCTGCCCGTCGGCACCGCAGGCGACGTCGTCGACGTACCGCCCCCGGGCGGCCGCGAGCGCGTCCCGGGTCGCGGGGTCGAACAGGGCTCGTTCCAGCGTCGGCGCCGGGTCGGCCCCGGGGGCCACGCCGAGGGCCACGCCGGCCTCCACCAGCGCCCGCAGGTGGGTCGGGTGCTGCAGCACGACGACCGGCAGCCCCAGCACCAGGGCCTCGACCGCCGACAGCGACTCGACCGTCACCAGCACGTCGGCCGCCGCCATCAGCGCGACCAGGTCGGCGTCGGGCGCGGCCAGCGCCGTCCGGGTGCGGCCGGCGAGGTCGCGCGCGTAGGGAGCCGGCGACTCGGCCGGGTGGGGCTTGACCAGGCCGCGCAGCCGCGGGTCGGCCTCGATCGCCGCCGCCAGCCGCGCGAAAGCGGCGCCCAGCGCCGGGTGGGTCTCGCGGATGCCGCGGTAGCGGCTGGCGACCAGCAACAGCTTCTGGTCGGGAAGCACGCCGAGTTCCGCGCGCAGCGCCTCGCGGTCCCGGTTGCGCGCCTGCGCGACCAGGGCGTCGAAGCGCGGCGAGCCGGTGACGGAGAGCGACTCGGGGGCGTAGCCGCCCGCCTCGACCAGGAAGCGGCTGGCCGCCTCGCCGAACAGCGCGGTGCGGTCCGGCCGCGGCGCGTCCGTTTCGTCCCCCCGGTGCAGGTACGAGTAGTAGTGCGGGTAGAGCAGGCCGTGCTGCATCGCCACGCTCGGGATCCCCGCGGAGCGGGCCGCGGCCACGGCGATTCGTCCCCAGCCCGAGGACTCGGCGTAGAGCACCAGCACGTCGGGCGTGAGCGCCTGCAGCGCCTCGCGCGTCTCCTCGAAGCTGCGGATCGCCCACGGCAACTGCTCGAGGAACACCGAGGCGACGTCGGCCGCGCACATCTCCGCGAAGCGCACGCCGCGGTGGACCAGCGCGTCGCGCAGGCCCGGGGCGTCGCGCAGCTCGCGCCAGGCGCGCCACACGGCCTGGACCGAGTGGCGGGTCGCGTGCAGCGCGGCCATCGTCGCGAACGCGTTCATGTGGACGTAGGGCCCGGCCGGCGCGGGCGCGAACCAGTCGACGAGCCGCTCGCGCGGGCCGCGGCGCCGGAACGCGGCGCGAGGACCCACGGCGACCACGGCGGCGTCCCACCCGGGCTCGGCGGCGAGGTCGGGGATCAGGCGGTCGAAGTAGTGCTCGTGGATCTCCGTCTCGCCGTCCGCGCGCCGGCGCGAGCGCCAGAACGCGGCGTGGGAGAGAAAGAGCGCGCGCCGGCCCGGGCCTCGCGGCGGCAGCTCGGGCGCCGGCCCCAGCGCGCGCTTGAGGACGGCCGCCCGCAGCTTCAGCGCCTGCAGCCGCGCCCGCCACACGACCCGCGTGGCGGACCCGGGCGGCGCCTGCCGCGGCGCCTCGCAGAACACGCCGAGCGCCGTCGCGGCGCGGCCCAGCAGCACGTGGTCCTCGACGGGCAGGCCGACCGCGGCCACCTCGTCGGGCCGCAGCGCCTCGAGCAGCCGGGCGAAGGTCTCGATCCGCCGCACGCGGCCCGGGATCGCGGTGGCGTGGAACAGGTGCAGTTCGGCGAGCCACCACAGGTCGAGCTCCCCGTGCCGCAGCCAGCCACGCAGCGGCCGTCCGTCCGCCAGCGGCTTCGAGCCGAAGTCCTTGGTCCAGGCGATCGCGGCGTCCTCGATCGCGCCGTCCGCCTCCGGGCCCAGCACCTCGGACACGGTCGCCGCCTCGAGGCCCGCGTCGCGGGCGACCGCGGCGGCGGCCTCGTCCCAGGCCACGACCCGGTCGCCCTCCGCCCGCGAGCGCAGCAGGGCCGCGCCGTCGTCCCCGCAGAACAGGAGCACTCGGACTCGCGCCATCGCGGGCGAGAGTGTAGTCCGCGCGCCCCGCCGGCGTAGCATCGGCGGAACCATGCGGCTTCACGTCGGCACCAGCGGGTTCGCCTACAAGGAGTGGAAGGGCTCGTTCTACCCCAAGGAGCTCAAGGACGCGGGCTTCCTGCCCTACTACGCGGAGCGCTTTGCCGCGGTCGAGATCAACAACACCTTCTACCGGATGCCGAAGCCGGAGCTGCTCGCAGGCTGGGCGGCCCAGGTCGGCGACGGCTTCCGTTTCGTGCTCAAGGCGCCGCAGAAGATCACCCACATCCGCCGCCTCAAGCCCGAGTGCGCCCCCGACCTCGCGCACTTCGTGGAGGTCGCGCGCACGCTGGGCCCGCGGCTGGGGCCGATCCTGGTCCAGACCCCGCCCAACATGAAGCCCGACCTCGAGCGTCTCGACGGCTTCCTGGCCCTGTTGCCGGGCGACCTGCGCTTCGCCTTCGAGTTCCGCCACCCGGGCTTCTTCGACGACGCCGTCCACTCCCGGCTGCGCGAACGCGGCCACGCCCTGGTCGCCTCCGACACCGACGACCACGGCGAGGAGGGGGCGCCGCTGGTCGGCACCGCGGGCTGGGCCTACCTGCGGCTGCGGCGGTCGGACTACGACGACGACGCGCTGCGCGGCTGGCATGCGAAGCTGCGCGCCGTGAGCGGCGTCGCCGAAGCGTGGGTCTTCTTCAAGCACGAAGACGCCGGCACCGGCCCCCGCCTGGCCCGGCGTTTCGGGGACCTGGCCTAGCCGGCCGCTCGCTGCGGGGTGTCGTCCGCGACCGCCGAGGGTGCCGCGGCAGCCGCCGCCCTGGCGGCGAGGCTGGCCTTGAGCGCTTCCATCAGGTCGACGATCTCGGCCTTCTTCGGCTCCGGTGCCATCGCGACTTCCTGGCCCGCGACCTTGCGCTCGATCGCCTCCTGCATCCGCTTGCGCACCTCGTCTTCGTAGGCCTCGGGGCGGAAGCGGTCGGCGGCGATCTGCTCGACGAGCTGGACGGCGAGACCCAGCTCCGCTTCCTTGACCTCGCTCTCGCCGGTCGGGATCTCGTCCATCCCGCGCACCTCGTCGGCGTAGAGGAGCTGCTGCATCACGAGCCCGCGGCCCATCGGCCGCAAGAGCACCAGGTACTGCTTGCCGCGCGCCGCCCAGCGCGCCAGGGCGCAGCGCCCGGTCTTCTCCATCGCCGCCGCCAGCAGCCGGTAGGCGCGGTCGGCGCCCTTGTCGGGACCCACGTAGTAGGCGCCGTCGAAATAGAGCGCGTCGACGGCCGCGGCCGGCACGAACTCGGCGATCTCGATCAGCCGGTTGGCCTCCTGCTGCATCGACTTGATCTCGTCGTCCGTGAACGTGACGTACTGGTCCTTGGCGAACTCGTAGCCCTTCACCATGTCCGCGCGCGGCACGACCTCGTTGCCGTCCTTCGGACACACGTACTGCTGCTTGAGCCGGCCCTTGCACTTGCCGTGCAGCAGGTTGAACGAGATCGCGGCCTTCGACTCGGTGGCCGCGTAGAGGTTGACGGGGATCGAGACCATCCCGAACGAGATGGTCCCGGACGCCAGGGGTCGCGGGGGCATGGAGCGATTATGGCCGCTCCCGTCAAGCCCGCGGCGCGAACCCCCCCGCCTTCAGCAGCCGCGCGGCGGCGGCGTGGACCTCGTCGACGCCCACCAGGTCGAGGCACTCGGGCAGCGCCGCCTTCGCGCACTCGGCCGGCGGCTTGCGGATCAGGTTGCACGGCGCGCACCACAGGTCGGGCCGGCACACGACGTGGCGAAGGCGCTCCGCGGGCTCGAAGTCGAAGAAGTAGCGGCCCGGGTCGGACGGCCCGAACACGCTGACGGTAGGGGTGCCGACCAGGCAGGCGAGGTGCATCGTGCCGGTGTCGGGCGAGAGGTAGAGGTCGAGCTGCTCGACGACCGCCAGCGTCTCGCGCACCGAGAGCCGGCCGGCGAGGTCGGTCGGCCGCTCGGGCAGCCGCGCCGCCACGTCGGCGGCGAGCGCCGCGTCGGCGCCGGAGCCGGTGATCACCACCCGCGCCCCGAACTCGCGCTGCAGCCGCGCTCCCACCTCGGCCCAACGCTCCGCAGGCCACTGCTTGATGAGCCGCCCGCCGGAGGGGTGGACGCCCACGCGCGGGCCGCCGGGGCCCAGCCCCAGGCGCCCGAGCAGCTCGGCGGCGGCCGCGCGCTCCGCGGCGGTCAGCGGGTCGGCGACGCGGCCCCGCGGCTGCGGGCCGAGCACCACGTCGAGCGCCAGCCGGTTCTGCGCGACCCAGCTCACGTCCTCGTCGAGCGGCACCACGTGGCTCAGCATCCAGGAGCCGCCGGTGTTCGCGTATCCCGCCCGCGCCCGGGCCCCGCTGAGCCACATCAGCAGCGAGGCGCGCACGTCGCCCTGCAGATCGAGCGCCAGGTCGAGCCGCTCGCGCCGCAGGCCGAGGGCGCGCCGGCACAGGGCGCCGAAGCCGTCGGCACCTTCGCTGCGGCGGCCGACCCACGGCGCGCTCCACTCGATCACCTCGTCGACCGGCGCGCTGCGCGCGACGTCGGCGCTCCAGCGGCCGACGGCGAGCCGGATCCGCGCGTCCGGAAGCGCGCGCCGCAGGTCGGCCAGCGCGGGCAGGCTCATCACCACGTCGCCGATGCGGTCGAGCCGCAGCACCAGCACCTCGCGCAGCTCCGCAGGGTCGAGCGGCAGTCCCGGCGGCCGCCCGCGCAGCGCGGCCCAGGCGCGGCCCGGCAGGTCGAAGGCGCCGACCGCCAGCCGCTCGAGCGGCTCGTAGATGCGGTTCTCAGTCCCGCGGACGTTGGTCCAGCGCCTGCGCGCGGACATAACACTCCTCGAAGGCCTGTGCGGCCGCGTCCCACGTCAGTTGCGCGCGGGCCCGCTCGCGGGCCGCGGCGGCGAGCCGCGAGCGCAGCGCCGGGTCCGCGGCGAGTCTCGCGATCGCGGCGGCCAGCGCAGCACCGTCCCCCGGCGGCACCAGCAGCCCGTTGATCCCGTCTTCGACCACGTCGGGGATGCCGGCGACTCGCGAGGCGACCACCGCGGCGCCCGCGGCCAGCGCCTCGAGCAGCGCGTTGGGCAGCCCGTCGACGTTGCCCGCGGAATCCACCACCGACGGCACCGCGACCACGTCGGCGACGGCCAGCGCCGCGGCCACCCGCTCGCGGGTCAGCGCGCCGGTGAAGCGCACGCGCGCGCCGGCCGCCTGTGCCTGCTGCTCGAGAGATGCGCGCAGGTCGCCGTCGCCGGCGATCGCGAACGCGCAGCGGCGGTCGGAGCGCGCGGCAGCGTCGACCAGGAAGCGCAGTCCCTTCTTCTCGACCAGGCGGCCGAACGCGAACACCAGCAGCTCGCCGTCTTCGGCGCCCAGCTCGCGCCGCAGCGCCGGGTCGGGCGTGCGCGGCGCGAACAGCGCGGCGTCGACCCCGTAGGGCACGGTGCGCGTGCGGTCGGCGGGCGCTCCGAGCACGACCGCGCGGCGGTGCAGGTCGCCCGAGCAGGCGGTGACGGCGCCGGCGCGGTGGAACGCGCGGGCGGCGAGGTCGCCGAGGAAGCCGCGGCGTTCGGCCATGAACACGTCGCTGCCGTGCAGGCTCACGACCTGGGGCACGCCCGCCCGCCACAGCTTGCCGGTGACGAGAGCGGCGTTGGGGATCACCCAGTGCAGGTGGGCGACGTCGTAGCGCGTGGCGCGCAGCCGCGCCGCCAGCTCCCGGCGCAGGCCCAGCGCGGCCAGCGGCGCCACCAGCGGCAGCTCCAGCCGCAGCCGGGTGTCGGCGACCAGGCTCTGCGCGTAGCCCCACACCGCGAGCCGCGGCGTCGGCGCGTAGCGGTAGGGGAAGAAGGCGAGGCCCGGCTCCGCCGGCCGCGCGAGGCGCGGGTGCTCGGGCAGCACGACGTCGACCTGGTGGCCGCGGCGCACGACGCCGCGCGCGATCTCCTCGATGAACGGCGCCGTGCCGTCACCGGGGTGGAGCGGGTACGACGAGGTGACCATCAGCACGCGCACGGGCGCGGCCTCAGGCGACGGGGCGGCGGCGCGGCCGGAAGCCGTAGCGGAAGCGCAGCAGGGCGAAGTTGAGGACCGCCATGTACACCTCCTCGAGGCTCAGCTTGGAGGCGTCGCGGGCCCGGTTCTTGAAGTGGATCGGCACCTCGCCGAGGCGGAAGCCGTGGACCCAGGCCTGGTACGCCATCTCGCCGTGGACCACGTAGCCCGAGATCTTGATGCGGTCGAACTCGGTCTCCTCGAGCACGGCCCGCCGGTAACCGCGGTAGCCCGAGGTGGTGTCGCGGATCGGTACCCCGGCCACGAGCTGGACGTAGACGTTGGCGACGGCGCTGAGGATCGGCCGCGCCAGGCCCCACTCCGAGGTGCCGCCGCCCGGGACGTAGCGGGAGCCGATCACCATGTCGCACTCGCGCAGCTTCTCCACGAACTTGGGGATCTCGCGCGGGTGGTGCGAGAAGTCGGCGTCCATCTCGAACAGCAGCTCGTAGCGCCTGGGGTCGGCGAGGCCGCGCCTGAAGGAGTCGATCACCGCCGCGCCGCGCCCGCGCTTGTGGGGCCCCTCGACCAGGCCCACGCGGCCCGGGTGGGTCGCCATCGCCTCGCGCACCGCGTCCGCGGTGCCGTCCGGGCTGCCGTCGTCGGCGACCCACACGTCGAGCTCGTAGGGCAGCGCCAACAGCTCCGCGATCAGCGGGGCGATGTTGTCGCGCTCGTTGTAGGTCGGGACGACGACGAGGATGCGGGGGCTCACGGTCGGCGGGCCGGCATCGTAGCACGCGGCTCCGTGGCGCCTTGCGCGACGAAGCGCACGCGGTCGACCATCACCCCCAGGTCGCGCACGTCGCTCGAGCCGGGCAGCGTGTTGACCGGGCGCCACGCCGGGACGTCGAGCCGCAGCACGCGCGGTCCCGACGGCAGCGCGGCCGGCAGGGGCAGCGCGTACTCGCCCCAGCCGGGCGCCGGCACCACCTCGCCCAGCGCCACCCCGTCGAGCGACACCGCGACCCGGGCCGGGCGCTCGGCGGGGCGGTGGCCGGGCGACAGCGACAGCACGACCGCCCCGCCCGGGTGGGCGCCCGGCGCGTAGAGGCTGGCGCAGGCACCGCTCCAGCGGTAGGTGCGCTCGCCGCCGCCCTCCTTGTCGAAGAAGCCGGAGACCATCACGTCGTCGGAGCCGCCGACGTCGATCGCGTCGAGCGGCGGCACCCGGATCTGGTCGGGTGGCACCACCCGCGACAGCGTGAAGTGCACGGAGCGGAACTGCGGGCGATCCGGCCGCTGGTTGTACGCGTACCACTCGAAGGTGCCGAACGAGAAGTCGGCCACCCGCTCCAGGAACAACCCGCACAGGTTGGTGTTGTAGGTGTGGACGAAGTACATGTTGCGCCAGCGGCCTCGCCAGTCGTCCACGAGATGCTGCAGCCGCGCCGGGTCGGGGTCGAAGCGGGCGAACTCGAGGCCGTTCACGCCCCACGCCGCCCACAGCGGCAGCGACAGCAGGTGCACGCTCTTGGGCTGCTCGAAGATCACCACGTCCCGCGGCCCGAAGCGGCGGGCGAGGTCGGCGACGAAGCGCACGGAGCCGGTCCAGTCGACGTAACGCAGGAGCGGCCGCGACTGCGCGGCGGAGCTCGCGAAGAGCGCCACCCCCAGCATCGCGGCGAGCGCCTGCCGTGAGCGCTGGCGGCCCGCCAGCCGGAACAGCGCCAGCGCGGCGAGGCCCAGCAGCAGCGGCAGCGTCGCCGGCAGGTAGCGCCGCATCGCGAACGGGTAGTCGTTGAAGACCCGGATCTTGTACAGGTAGAAGGCCGTGAAGCTGGCGAACACCAGGAGCGGCAGCAGCGTCCGCTCCTTCCACTCGCGGAGCGCGAAGAGGCCGCCCACGACGCCGAGCGCGATCCCGAGCGGCGTCACGAACCAGCCGAGCCGCACCAGCGCCTGGGCGTCGTGGGCGGCGAGGCGGCGGAAGCCCCAGGCCTCGAGCGTCGCGCGCAGGTCTCCCGCGGGCAGGGCGGCCGGCCCCGGGTTGCCGTCGCCGCCCGCCCAGGCCGAGAGCAGCGGGCGCAGGAACCAGGCGTAGCCGAGCGCCAGCACCGCGACGGCACCCAGCACCAGCCGCAGCCGCGGCGCGTGGGGCCGCAAGGCTGCCGCCAGCCGCGGTCCGACGCGGTCGGCGGCCAGCAGCGCGCCGGCCAGGAGCAGGGCCAGCGCGACCCACACCCACGCCGGCTGCCGCCAGTACGGACGGTCCACGATCGTGCGCACGTACTTGGGGGCCCAGATCGCCGCGTGCACGGCGGCGTGCAGCGCGAGGAGGGCGAACGGGACCAGCACGGCGCCGAGCTCGGGCCAGCTCGCCGCGCGCCGGCAGCGGCGGACGAACACGTAGAGCGCCAGCGGCCCCAGCAGCAGCACCGCGTCGATCCGCACGAGCAGCGTGAGCCCGAGGGCGAGCCCGGCCAGCGCCCCCTGCCAGCGGCCGCGGGACTCCTCCCAGTGGCTGAACGCGAGCAGGCCGGCGAGCAGCAGCGCCTGCGACATCGGCTCCGACACGGGGTAGCGCGCGAACCACAGGGACAGCGGGTTGACGAGCAGCAGCAGCGCACCGGCCGCGGCGACCCCGGGGCCCCACAGCCGCCGCAGCAGCAGGAAGGCGGCCAGCAGTCCGAGCACCCCGAACACCGGCGGCGCCGCCAGCGCGCCCTTGATCCCGAAGGCCGAGAACAGCAGCGCGCCGAAGGCGGGGAACAGGTGGAAGAACTGCGGGTAGACGCGTCCGGTCTCGGGGCGCTCGAGGTCGAAGCCCATGAAGCGCGACCACGACAGCGGCTCGCTCTTCTCCGGGTTGCGGTAGAACAGGCCGAAGTCCGAAGCCGGAATCGAGAGCACCGCGGGATCGGCGTGGACGATCGCGCCGGTGCGGGCGACGAGGCCCATGGTGGCGACGTAGGCGCCCGGGTCGCGGCCGCCGACGATGTACTCGGAGGGCCGCGCGTACAGGGCGAGGGCCGCCGCGGCCAGCAGCACGAACGGCGCCCAGTCCGCGCGACTGCCGGGCCGGGCCAGGGGCCAGGCGAGGCCGGCGCGCCCGGCGCGGGCGAGCCGCGCGAGCAGCGCCGCGGCGCAGACCGCGAAGGACAGCGCGCCCGCCAGCGGCAGCGAGAAGGCGCCCGCCTCCGCCAGCACCAGCGAGAGCCAGGCCGCGAACGCGGTGCTGGCGAACAGCGCGAAGAAGAGCCGCTCGTCGAGGCGCAGCGCGTCGCGCTCGCGCGCGGGCAGCAGCGCGAGCCAGCACAGGCCGGGCAGCAGGAACAGCGCGGCGCCGCACGACGCGGCGACGACGGGCGGCGTGAGGCTCAGCGAGACTCCCGCACGGCCGCTGCCACGGCCAGCGCCTGGGCGTCGGTCAGCTCCGGGTACATCGGCAGCGAGAGGATCTCTCCGACGACCTGCTCCGCGTTCGGGAAGTCGCCGACCTTGCCGCCGAGGCGGGCGTACATCTTCTGCAGGTGCAGCGGCACCGGGTAGTGGATCAGGGTGCCGATGCCCTTGTCGTGCAGCTCCTGCGCCAGCGCGTCGCGGCGCGGCGAGCGCACGACGTAGAGGTGGTAGCAGGACTGCGCGTACGGCTGCTCGCCCAGCGGCCGCACCGCGCCGTCCGCCAGCTCGCGGTCGTAGATCGCGGCGATCGCGCGGCGGCGCGCGGTCCAGGCGTCGAGGTGCGGCAGCTTGGCGCGCAGCACCGCGCAGTGCAGCTCGTCGAGCCGCGAGTTGATGCCCGGCTCGTCGTGGTAGTAGCGGCGGCTCTGGCCGCCGTTGCGCAGCCGGCGCAGCCGCTCGGAGTAGCGGGTGTCCGAGACGAGGACCGCACCGCCGTCGCCGAACGCGCCGAGGTTCTTGGTCGGGTAGAAGCTGAGGCCTGCCAGCGGCCCGAGACTGCCGACCTTGCGGCCCTTGTAGCGCGCGCCGTGGGCCTGGCAGGCGTCCTCGAGCAGCGGCAGCCCCTTGCGCTGCGCCAGGTCCAGCATCGGGTCGAGGTCGACCGGGTGGCCGTAGAGGTGGACCGGCATCAGCGCCTTCGTGCGGGGCGTGATCGCCTTTTCCACGCTCTCCGGCGTCACCGCCACGGTCGCGGGGTCGACGTCGGCGAACACCGGGGTGCCGCCGGCGCGCTCGATCGCGATCGCGCTGAAGGCCGCGGTCACCGGCGAGGTCACCACCTCGTCGCCGGGGCCGACGCCGAGCGCCTCGAGGGCGAGCTGCAGCGCCTCGGTGCCGTTGGCGACCGCCACCGCGTCGGCCACGCCGAAGTGCGCGGCCAGCTCGCGCTCGAAGGCCTCGCACTCGGGGCCGAGGATGAACCAGCCGGAGTCGAGCACGCGGGCGATCGCCGCGTCGATCTCCGCGCGGTGGGCCGCCACGTGGGGCCGGAAATCGACGAAGGGGACGGGCCCGGTGGTCACAGGTAATGCTCCTTGTGCGCGTCGTAGTAGGCGATCGTGCGGGCGAGGCCGTCGCGCAGCTTCGTCACCGGCTGCCAGCCGAGCGCCGCCTTGATCTTCGAGGTGTCGGCGTAGAAGTCGCCGATGTCGATCTTCTTGCGCTCCTCGGGGAACGGGATCAGCCGGTACGAGCCGCGGCCGGCCAGCTCGATCATCAGCTCGGTCAGGTCCCTGAGCGAGACCGGCGCGTCGCCGCCGAGGTTGAACACCTCGCCGTCGGCCTGCTCCATGGCGCCGGCCCGCAGGAAGGCGTCGACCGTGTCGTCGACGTAGTCGAAGTCGCGGCGCTGCGCGCCGTCGCCGTAGATCTGGATCTGTTCGCCCAGCACCACCTGCTTCATGAACCAGCCGATGAAGCCCTGGCGGTTGTGGCGGATCAGTTGCCGCGGCCCGTAGGTGTTGGTCAGCCGCAGCGAGCAGGCGCGGATGCCGTGCACGGAGTTGTAGACCAGGTGGTAGAACTCGCCCGAGATCTTGTTGATGCCGTTGACGTCGGTCGGGTTCAGCAGGTGCTGCTCGTCGACCGGCAGGTAGCGCGGCTTGCCGTAGATCTGGCGGGTGCCGGCGTAGACCACCTTGCAGTCGGCATTGAACTGGCGCAGCGCCTCCAGGATCCAGAGCTGCGACGTGCAGTTGATCTCGAGATCCGTGAACGGGTCGGTCATCGAGTCCATGTGGCTGACCTGGCCGGCGAGGTTGAACAGCACCTCCTGGCCGCGGACCAGGTGCTTCATGGCGTGGCCGCGCACGTCGGCGACGTTGATCCGGACCTTGTCCTCGTAGCCGGCGAGGTTGAAGGGGTTGCCGCCGTAGTCCGGCAGCAGGCTGTCGACCGCGATCACCTGCGCGCCGAGGTCGGCCAGGGTTCGGCACAGGTTGGAGCCGATGAAGCCGAGGCCGCCGGTCACCATCACCCTGCGGCCGCGGTAGAAGTCGCGGTAGTCGCCCACGGCCCGTTCCCCTACGTCCGCGGCGCCAGGTGCTCCTTGCGGACCACCAGCTCGAACCACAGGTTCATCAGGTCGAGCAGCGTGCGCGCCACGCGCGGGAAGTTGAAGAACTGGCTCTTGCCGTAGGTCCGGTGGAAGTGGCGGACGCCGACCTCCGCGATGCGGAAGCCGTGGTCCTGCACCTTCTTCATCAGCTCGACGCAGATCACGCCGGAGCTGCGCTCGAGCACCACCTTTTCGAACACGCTGCGCTTCATCAGCCGGAAGTCGCAGTCGACGTCGCGCACCTTCAGCCCGAACATCGTCTTCACGAAGTGGTGGTAGACGCGGCCGATCACGACCCGGTGGAACGGGTCGGAGCGGCCCATCTTGAAGCCGTTGACGAAATCGACCTCGGGCCCGAACGCCTCCCACAGCGATTTCAGCTCGCGCGGGTCGTACTGGGCGTCGCCGTCCGTGTAGAAGATCAGGTCCTTGGAAGCGGTCTGGAAGCCGGTCCGCAGCGCGCCGCCGTAGCCCTTGTTCTTCTCGTGGTGGACGACCTTCAGCCACGGGAAGCTCTTCGCCATCTCGTCGAGCAGCTCGCCGGTGTGGTCGGGGCTGCCGTCCTCGACCACGATCACCTCGTAGTCGTCGGTCAGAAGGCGGGCGGTCATGTGGGCCACGATCGCCAGCGAAGCGATGGTCCCGGCGTCGTTGTAGGCCGGGAAGAAGATGGAGAGGCTCGGAGGCTTGGTCATCGGGGTCAGGGCGCGGGCGGCGAAACGCGCGATCGTAGCGCGCGACGATTTTGGCGGTCAAACCCGAGACGGACGGCCAGCACGGCGAAAGCGAGGCCGCCCAGCGCCAGCCCGGCCGCGAAGCCGGGCGGGTCGTAGCGCAGCACGACCCGGTGCCAGCCGGGGGGCAGCGCCACGGCGAGCCGTGCCTCGTTGGCCGCGACGACCTCGGTGGGCCGGCCGTCCAGCGTCGCCGACCAGCCGCGGTCCCAGCTCTCCGCCAGCACCAGCAGCCCCGGGCCCTCGGCCAGCGCCTCGAGCCGGCTGCCCGCGGCCCGCGCCAGCAGCGCCCGGCGCGGACGGTCGCCGGCGACGAAGCCCGGGGGCACCGCCGCCACCAGCGCCTCGCGTCGCGGGTCGAAGCCCGCGCGCTCCGGCTCCGCCAGCGCCCGCAACCGCGCGTCCTCGTCCGCCACCACCCGCACCCGACCCAGCACCGCCGCCGGCCCCAGCGCGTCGGGCAACGCGAACAGCCGCACGCCCGGCGTGGCCGCCACCTCGTGCAGCACGCGGGTGTCGCTGAGCCAGGCGGAGACCCGCGAAGCCGGCGTGAAGCGTCCGCTGGCCGCGTCGCGCAGCGACAGCCGCGACAACAGGAAGCGGAAGGAGCCCGGAGCGCGCACCAGACGCACCCCGTCCACGAGGAAGCGCCCGGGCAGCGGCAGGCTGGCGAAGTAGCGGTAGCCCAGGAACGCGGCGCCGTCGGCGGGCCAGCTCTCCAGCACCGGGGCGCGGCCGTGGCGGATCACGGCGCGCACGTCGGGCCGGTCGTGGGCCCACTCGGCGGTGTGCTCCCCGGCGCGCAGCGGCAGCGCGATCGTGCGCCCGGAAGCGAGCCGCATCTCGGCGGTGGCGACCACCGTGCCCTCCTCCACGTCCTTCGCGTCGGCGAGGTGGGAGGCGAGGCGCAGCTCCGAGGCTGGCTGCAGCGGCAGCGGGAGGAAGCGGGGCACGTCCGGCAGCAGCTCGAGGTCGAGCGGCTCGCCGAGGCCCCAGGGGTCGGGGCGGCTGCTGAGGGCCTCGGCCTCGGCCAGCGCCCAGCGCACGCCGAGCGCCTCGAGCCGGGCCGGCGAGGTCGAGAAGAAGTCGCCGCGCAGGGTGCCGTCCGGGCCCATGCCGCCGATCGCCGCCCGCGTGCGCAGCGGCACCATCGGGTCGTAGCCCGCCGCGTTGCGGCGGCCGCCGAAGCGGGCGAGGCCGGCGTGGCCGAGGTCGGCGGCGGTCGCCTCCGGCCACGCCGTCGCGAGGCTCAGCGACAGCTCGCGCCGCCCGGCGCCCATCGCCGCCTCCACGCTGCGGCGGGTGGCCGTGCCCTCCTCGATGACCGACCGACTCGGCGCCCCGGTCCACGCGCCGCGGCCGTGGGGCTGGAGCAGGAACGCCGCCGTCAGCGGCAGCAGCCAGACGTTGGCAATCAGCGGGTCGCGGTGGGTGACCGTTGCGAAGTAGACGATCATCGCGAAGGCCAGCACGCCGACGGCCGCGGTCAGCGACTCCGGCAGCGGCCCGGTGGCGGCGGCCGCCACCGACAGCGCGGCCGAGGAGCACAGCGCCGCGAACAGGAACCAGGCCCGCAACCGGGCCCCCAGCGGCTCGTGGCGCGCCCGCCACTGCACGGACAGCGACAGCCCGCACAACACCGCCAGCGCGAAGTCGAACACCAGCGCGAGCGCGCCGGGCTCCGAGAGCGGCCCGCGGCCCCACTGCAGCCACAGGCAGACGAGCAGCGCGAGCCCCAGCACCCGCACCGCCATGTGGGTCATCACCAGCGGCAGCGCCGCCAGCGCCAGCGCCGGCGCCGGCGTGTGCGACACGTAGCGCACGATCAGGCCCGCGAAGCCGGGCCACTCCGGCGTGCCGTCGGCGAGGCCCGTGACCTGGCGGCCGGCCTCGGGCAGCAGCAGCAGCGACGGCAGCAGTTGCGGCGCGGCGAGCGCGAAGCCCAGCGCCACGGCGAGCGCGCTCTGGCGCGGGCTGGGCCCGCCGTCGTGGGGGCGCAGGTGTCCCAGCAGCAGGCGCCCCAGCAGCAGTGCGACGCCGGCCCGGCCGGCGGCCGGCGAGCCCGCGACCAGCAGCAGGGCCAGCGCCGCGGACAGGCCGGCGGCGCGTCCGACCGAGGCCCGGTTCATGTGCGACTCCGCGGCCAGCAGCACGAGCGGCAGCAGCGGCGCCGCCACCACGGCGTCGGTCTGGCCGAGGTGGCCGGCGAGGTAGGGGCCGAGCGCGAAGCACAACCCGGCGACGTAGGAACCGGTCATGCCGGCGCCGAGCCGGCGCAGGTAGAAGAAGGTGACGAGGCCGGCGGCGGCGAGCGAGAACAGCACGAGCAACTGGAAGGCCCCGAACGGGTCCAGCGGGGCCAGCGCGACCATCGGCGGGTATAACGCCCCGGGCCGGTAGGAGGCGAGCAGCGGGCTGCCGCCGAACTGGGAGCGGTTCCACGCGGGCAGTTCGCCGCTGCGCCAGGCCTCCCAGACCTCGGCCCGCAGCGGCAGGTGCAGCGCGGCGCCGTCCCCGGGCCCCAGCAGCGTGTCGGACAGGAGCGCCGGCGCGTGGGCCAGGACCGGCAGCAGCAGCAGCAGGCCCGCCGCCTCCAGCTCGCGGAGCGGCCGGCGCCTCACCGCCGCTCGTTCTGGGCGGCGATCTGCTCGGCGATCAGCCCGAACAGGAAGACGACGACGGCGAGCTGGATCAGCAGCGCCGAGCCCATCGGGATCTTGCCGAAGGCCCACACGTTCCAGGTGCCGTAGGCCACGCCGGTCGCGAGCGCAGCGGCCGCCACGGGGAAGAACACCCGCAGCGGGCTGTACAGCGTGACGACCTTGAAGATGATCAGCAGGAAGCGCAGGCCGTCGCGCAGCACGCGGATCTTGCTCTTGCCGACCCGGACCCGGGCCTTGATCGGCACGAACAGCACGTTGTGGCCGGCCTTCAGGAAGGCGAGACAGGAGGTCGTCGGGTAGGAGAAGCCGTTCGGCAGCAGGTGGAGGATCTCCAGCATCCGCTCGCGCTTGACTGCCCGGAAGCCGGAGGTGAGGTCGGGGATCTCGCGCTCGGTCAGCCACGAGGCGAGGCGCTGGAACACCGCGTTGCCGAGCGCGCGCACGAAGTGCTGGTCGGCCGCGGCGCGGGCCCCGATCACCATGTCGTAGAGGCCGATCGGCGCCACCACCGATCGCGCCTCGCCCGGGTCGTGCTGGCCGTCGGCGTCCATCAGCAGCACCACCGGGAACCGGGCCTCGCGCAGGCCGGTCTTGACCGCGGCGCCGTTGCCCTTGTTGTAGGGGTGGCGCACGACGCGGGCGCCGGCGGCCTCGGCCCGCTCGGCGGTGCGGTCGCCGGAGCCGTCGTCGACCACCAGCACCTCGCCCCACGGGGCCGCCGCCAGCAGCGCGCGCACGACGTCGCCGATGCCCTCCTCCTCGTGGAAGGCGGGAATCACCACCGAGACCTCGGCCGGTTCAGCCACGACCCGCGTCCTCCGGACGCTCCGCGTTCCCCTTGAGCTCCATCTGGCGGATGCGGTAGAGCACGTCCTCGATCAGCTTGCGGTTGCTGGCGACGAGGTCCGCCATCAGCCCCCACTGGATCGTCACGAAGCCGAGGATCAGCAGCAGGACCGACAGGATCGCCGACTGCAGGTGGCCGCGGATCTCGCCCATCCACCAGAAGTACGTGTAGCGCAGGCCCAGCGCGAAGCCGCCCAGGAACAGCACCCCGCCCAGGATCATGAAGACCTTGAACGGCTCGTACATCGCGTAGATGCGCACGATCGTCGCCGCCGAGCGCTTGACGTACTCCGCCGTCGAGGCGAACAGCCGCGAGGGCCGCGTCTCCTGGGCGTGGATCGGCACCGAGGTCACGGCCAGCTTCTTCTTGCCGGCCTGGATGATCGACTCCAGCGTGTAGGTGAACTCGGAGACGATGTTGATCCGCAGCGCGGCCTCGCGGCTCATCGCCCGGAAGCCGCTGGTGGTGTCGGGCACGCGGGTGCCGGACACCTTGCGCACGACCCACGAGCCGAGCATCTGCAGTCGCTGCTTGGTCCACGAGAAGTGGGCGACCTCGCCGACCCCGCGGTCGCCGATCACCATGTCGGCCTCGCCGCGCAGGATCGGGGCGATCAGCGCCGGGATCGCGTCGGCCGGGTACTGGTTGTCGGCGTCGGTGTTGACGATCACGTCGGCGCCCAGCCGCAGCGCGGCGTCGACGCCGGCCATGAAGCCGTGGGCCAGGCCCTTCCTCTGGGTGAAGCGCACCACGTGGTCGGCGCCGTGCTCGCGGGCGACGGCCGAGGTCCGGTCGGAGGACCCGTCGTCGATCACCAG
>WYBL01000047.1 GCA_011526565.1 Acidobacteriota bacterium
CTGAGCCAGCACGCCTACGAGCCCGGCCACCCGTCGGTGGCCCTCTATCCGCTCTGGCCCTGGCTGATCGCGGCGGCCACGCCCCTGTTCGGGGGTGCGCGGCTGGCGGCCGCGCTGGTGCTGGCGGCAGGCCTGTCGGTCGTCGCCGCGGTGCTCCTGCGCCGGATGGCGGCGCGCAAGCTCGGCGACGGCGCGGCGGACACCGCCCTCGCCCTGTTCCTGGTCCAGCCCGCCGCCTTCTTCTTCGGGCTGCCCTACGCCGAGTCGCTCTTCCTGGTGCTGTGCCTCGTCGTCGTCGATCGGCTCGAGTCCGGGCACCTTCTGGCGGCCGGAGCCGTCGGCTTCTTCGTCCCGCTGGTGCGTCCGCCCGGCGCGTTCATCGTGTTTCCGATCGCCGTGGCCGCGCTGCTGGCCTGGCGTGCCGATCGCCGCTGGCGCTGGAGTTACCTGGTCGCGGTGGCGCTGCCCCTGCTCGGGGTCGTGGCCCACGCCGCGCTGCTGTACTGGAAGACCGGCGATCCTTTCGCGTCCACCACGATTCAGGCGCAGTACGTCGGACGCGGCTCGCTCGCGCGGTTGCTCGACCCGGTGACGGTCCTGCGCGAGTTCCTCGACTTCGGGCCCCACCACGAGTTCCGTCGTTCGCCGCTCGACCGCGCCTTCTTCGCGCTCTTCGTGGCCAGCCTGCCGGCGATCCTGGTCCGGCTGGGCCCGGTGCACTTCGCGTTCGCCCTGCCGATGGGGCTCGTCACCGGGATCGCACAGGGCGGCTTCACCTGCTTCCTGCGCTACCTGGCGGTCGTCTTCCCGGCGTTCCTGGTGTGGGGCCAGCTCCTGAACCACCCGCGGGCCGCCGCCCTGCGACCGCTCCTGCTGGGAGGACTGCTCGCGCTCCAGGTGATGCTGGCGATCCTGCACGCCAACAACTACTGGGTCGCCTGACCTCGGGGGCGGGCTCGCCCGGTCAGCGGCTGGCGACGACCGGCAGCACGTGGCGCGACGCCGGCATCTGCGGCGTGGCGTGGCTCCAGCAGTACGGGTCGCCCACGATCTCGTAGTGCATCGTGCGGCGCTTGGGCACGAACCCGGCGTCCTGGATCGAGCGCGCGATCTCGGCCTCCGTCAGGTGGAACGCGGCGCCCGCCGCCGAGACCACGTTCTCCTCGATCATCAGGCTGCCGAAGTCGTTGGCGCCGAAGCGCAGCGAGACCTGGCCGATCTTGCCGCCCTGGGTCACCCACGAGGCCTGCACGCTGCGGAAGTTGTCGAGCATCAGCCGCGACACCGCCAGCGTGCGCAGGTACTGGAACGACGACAGCTCGTCGCCGGCCAGCGCCGTGTTCTCGGGCTGGAAGGTCCAGGCGATGAAGGCCGTGAAGCCGCCCGTGCGATCCTGGAGCTCGCGCAGGTGCAGCAGGTGGTCGATCCGCTCCTCGAGCGTCTCGACGTGGCCGAACATCATCGTGGCCGTGGTGCGCATGCCGATCCGGTGCGCGACCTCCATCACCTCCAGCCACTCGGCCGTGGTGCCCTTGGCGATGCCGATGATCCTGCGCACGCGGTCGGACAGGATCTCGGCGCCGCCGCCGGGGATCGAGTCGAGCCCGGCGTCGCGCATCCGCACGAGGCACTGCTCGGTGGTGAGGCCGGACACCTTGCAGACGTGCTTGACCTCGGCCGGCGACAGGCCGTGGATCCAGATCGGGTAGTTCTGCTTGATCCAGCGGAACAGCTCCTCGTAGAACTCGATCCCGAGGTCCGGGTGCAGCCCGCCCTGGAGCAGCAACTGGCGCCCGCCGAGCGCCATCGTCTCCTCGATCTTCTGGGCCAGCTCGCTGCGGTTCAGGACGTAGCCGTCCTGCGCGGGCAGGTCGCGGTAGAACGCGCAGAACGCGCACTGCGCGTTGCACACGTTCGTGTAGTTGATGTTGCGGTCGATGATGTAGGTGACGATGCCCTCGGGGTGGAGGCGCCGGCGCACGGCGTCGGCCAGCTCGGCCAGCTCGAGCAACTCGCCGTCGCGCAGCAGGGCGATGCCCTCCTCGCGCGTGAGCCGCTCTCCCCCGTGGACCTTGCGACGGACCTCTTCAGCGATCGCCATGGAAACGGATCTCCGGGACCTCGGGCACCAGGCCGAGCGCGGCGACCCTGCGGTAGTACTCCCGCAGGCCGCGCAGCTCGTCCTCGCCCATCGTGTATCGAATGTTCTCGCGCAGGTACGCGGCGTTGCGGGCCGCTCGCCCCGCGTCGCCGGGATTGTAGTCGGCGGCCAGCGCGTCGATCGACTCCAGGCCGCGCCGCAGCGCGGCCTGCATCGCAAGGACGCCGGCGGCGTCGACCGCTCCCGGCCGGCCCGCCCAGAACGCCCACACGAAGGGCAGGCCCGTCTGGCGCGTCCACTCGGCGCCGAGGTCGAGCTTCGGGGCCGCGTCCTCGTGCTCGAGCGCGACGTCGCCGATGACCAGCGCCGCGTCGGCCTGCGCCAGCATCGCGTCGAGGTCGGGCGCTGCGGCGACGTACTCGGGCTCGCGGCCCAGCCGCGCGTGCAGCAGCACCCGGGTCAGCGCGACGGACGTGCGGCTCGAGGTGTCGAGCGCCACCCGCCGCACGGCGTCGAGGTCGCCGCGGTGGAAGAGCAGGACGGAGCGCACGGGACCACGGCTGCCGATCGCGAGGCCGGGCACGATGCGCAGGCCGGGCTGGCGGGCGTACTCGACCGCCGGGATCAGGCCGAGGTCGACCTCGCCCGACGCCAGCCAGTCGGCGACCCGCGACGGCACCGCGCGCCGCAGCTCGAAGCGGGCGTCGGCCCCGAGCCCGGCCACGAGCGGCACGGAGTTGAGATAGCCGACGACGCCGAGGCGGCAGGCGGCCACCGCGGTCGTCACCACTCCTTGATCACGTTGAAGACGGTGTCGCGCTCGATCGGGCGCCGGCCGGCCTCGCGGATCAGCCGGCACAGCTCGTGGACGGTCAGCGACTGCGAGGTCTGCGCGCCGGCGTCGTGGGCGATCTTCTCCTCGGTCACGGTGCCGTCGAGGTCGTCGGCCCCGAACGACAGCCCGACCTGCGCCAGCCGCGGGCCGATCATGATCCAGTAGGACTTGATGTGCGGCACGTTGTCGAGCATCAGCCGCGCGATCGCGATCGCCTTCAGGTCGTCGAAGCCCGTGGTCTCGGGCAGCTTCAGCGCGGGCGCCTCCCACGGCTGGAAGGCCAGCGGGATGAAGGTGACGAAGCCGCCGGTCTCGTCCTGCAGCTCGCGCAGCCGTACCAGGTGGTCGACCCGATCCTCGATCGACTCGACGTGGCCGTACAGCATGGTCGCGTTGGTCGGAATCCCCTGGCGGTGGGCCTCGCGCATCACGTCCAGCCACTGCTCGGCGTTGGCCTTGCCCTTGATGATCCTGTTCCGGGTCTCCTTCGCGAAGATCTCCGCGCCGCCGCCGGGCATCGAGTCGAGGCCTGCGTCCTTCAGCTCCGCCAGCACCTCCGCCACGCTCTTCCGGTAGAGCTTGTGGAAGAACCAGATCTCCACCGCGGTGAAGGCCTTGACGTGGATGTCCGGCCGGACCTGCTTGATGCCCTTCAGCATGTCCGTCATGTACTCCCACGGCAGGTCGGGGTGCAGCCCGCCCACGACGTGGACCTCGCGCACGGGCTTCGGCAGCGCCCGCACGTTGTCGAAGACCTCCTCGAGCTTCATCGTGTAGCCGCGCTCTTCGCCCGGTTTCGCGGCGAAGGCGCAGAAGTCGCAGGTGGCGACGCACACGTTCGTGTGGTTGATGTGGGTGTTCCACACGAAGTAGCCGGCGTCGCCGTGGCGCTGTTCGCGCACGTGGTTGGCGAGCTGTCCGATCGCCAGCAGGTCGTGGCTGCGGTACAGGGCCACCCCGTCCTCGAAGCCGAGGCGGCGGCCGGCGAGCACCTTTTCGCGGATCGGTTCGAGGGCGCGGTCCTGGATCGTGGCGTGCACGAGGGCGGAAGCTGTGGGCATGGTCTCCTGGGGTTCGCGCGCCCGAGGCGGCGGCGAGCGGGCGCGTCCGCGCCCGGGACGACTCGAAGAAGCGTAGCACCCGCTCCAGTCAAGGGGCAAACGCGGCGCGACACTCGCGGCCGGCGACCCGTTTTCGCTTGACCGGCCGGCGGCCGGGCCGGGAGAATGGCCCGTCTTGCGTCGCCCTGCCTTCTGCTCGCCCCGCCTGCGCCGCGCGGCCGCCGGCGCCTCGCTGCTCGCGCTGCTGCTGCTGCCCTGCGAGTTCGTGGGGCGTGCGGCGCCCGCCGGCGCGGCGCCCCTGCTCGAGGCCACGGTGCTGCGAGGCACGATCCCGCGCGGCGGCACGCTGGGCTCGGCGCTGCAGGGCGCGCTCGACGGCGCCCAGCTCCACGAGATCGTGGCCGCCGCCCGCCCGCTGCACGACCTCGCGCGGGTCGCCACCGGCCAGCCGTGGGGCCTCGCGCTGCGGCCGGACGGGCTGCTCGCGTTCACCTACGGGATCGACACCCTGCGCACGCTGCGCGTCGAGCGCGCGGCCACGGGCTGGCAGGCGCGGATCGTCACCCGCGACGTGACGGCGACGGCAGCCACCTTCGCCGGGACCATCGAGTCGAGCCTGTTCGCGGCCGTCACCGCCAGCGGTGGCCGCGACCAGCTCGCGCTCGATCTCGCCGAGATCTTCGCCTGGGACGTCGACTTCAACACCGAGCTGCAGCGCGGCGACTCGTTCCGCCTCGTCGTCGACGAACTCGCCGTCGGCGACCGCTTCGTGCGCTACGGCCCGATCCGGGCGGCCGAGTTCCGCCGCGGCGAGCGGGTCCTGCGCGCGGTGCGCTTCGAGGCCGACGGCCGCGCGGGCTACTACGCGCCCGACGGCACGCCGCTGCGCAAGGCGTTCCTGCGCTCCCCGCTCCGCTTCACGCGGATCAGCTCCGGCTTCTCGACCCGCCGCCTGCACCCGGTGCTCGGCATCCGCCGCCCGCACCTCGGCATCGACTACGCGGCGCCGACCGGCACCCCCGTGCAGGCGGCGGCCGACGGCACCGTGCTCGCGGCCGGCTGGGAGGGCGGCTTCGGCAAGACCGTGCGCCTCCGCCACGCCAACGGCTTCGAGACGCTCTACGGGCACCTGTCCCGCATCGACGTGCGACGGGGGGCGCGCGTGACGCAGGGAGATCGCATCGGCGCCGTGGGGTCGACGGGCCTTGCGACGGGGCCCCACCTGGACTACCGGATGAAGCGCAGCGGGGCCTGGGTCAACCCGCTCGCGGTCCAGCTTCCTCCGGCCGAACCGATCGCTGCCGTGCTGCGCCCGGTGTTCCTGCGCCAGGCGGCGCTGGCCCTCGCCGCCCTGCCCCCGCCGGCCATCTCCTGAGCCCTTTACCGCCGTCCCGCGCCGGCGTACGCTTCCGAGCGTGAGGTACTCGACGCGGGCGCTGGTCCTGGTGCTGGCCCTGGCGCCGGGATTCTGCGCCTCCGCGCAGCCCGCCGTCACGATCGCCCCGGACGGCACGGTGTCGGTGGACGCCGACCGGGCTCCGCTCTCGGAAGTGCTCGACCAGTTCGCGCGCGTGGCCGGGGCGCAACTCACCTGGGAGGGCACGCCTCAGCGCGCACTCGTCACGCTCAAGCTGCAGGCTCGCCACCCGGCGGCCGCGCTGGCCGCGATCCTCGAGGGCCAGCCGCTGGACTACGCCGTCGCCCTGGATCTGAGCGGGACCCGGGTGACGACGCTGATCCTCGGCAGCGCGCCGTCGACCGCCGGGAGTCGCGCGCCTTCGGGCCCCGGGGACCTCGCCGGCCCGCGGCCTTCCTCGTCGGTTCCCCGCCCTGCACCCCTGCGTCCCTCCGAGCCCGCCGCAGCCGGCGACGCCGACGCCGACGGCGAAGACTCGAGTGCAGGGGATGCGGCGGGAGGCGACGCCGAGGCACCGCAGGAGGAGGCGTCGCCGCAGGACCCTGGCCCCGAGCCCGGCACGGCCCGTCCGGAGTCGCCGAAGGGCCCCGCTTCGCCGCTGGGCCCTGGTCCGGTGCGCTTCCCGGTGTCGCCCTTCGCGCCTCAGCCGACTCCGATGCCGACGCCGGAGCCCACGCCCAGGCCCTGACCCGGCCGGGCAGCCGGCGGAAGAGCTCAGCGCACCGATGGTGACGGGGACGGCCGCGGCTGGGTCCCGGGCTGGCGCGGCTCCGGGGTGCGCGGACGGCCGATCACGCGCGGTTGCCCCGGCATGAACAGCCACTCGCTGTAACGGGTGCGGCCGTTGAAGATGCGCAGCGAAGACTCCGTGCTGCGGCTGGCGACGCCCGCGATCGGGCCGAGACCGGTCCCGGCGCCGAATCCACCCGGCGACGCGGGCTGCGCCCCCGGGGTCCGGGGTCCCGCGCCCGGCGTGCCGCCGGGCGCGCCGGGACGCCCCGGCATGCCCGCGACCTCGCCCGGGCGCAGCAACCGCCACTTGCCATCGGCGGTCATCGGGTCCGCGTACTCGCGGCGCAGGAACTTGCCCTTGACCAGTTGTTCGATCGAGGTCGGCAGCGCGTTGGCGTGCTTGCGCTGGTAGCGGCCGATGGCGTCGGCGATCTGCGACCCGCGGAAGATCAGCTCCTGCTCGCGGGAGTCCTGCATCACGTACTTCCAGGTCGGAGCCGCGGCGCCCATCCCGATCAGCAGGATCGCGATCGCGGCCAGCAGCGCCACCATCACGTAGCCCCGCTCCTGATTCACTTCCCGCCGCCCTCCCGCTGGTAGCGCTCGAGCACCTTGCGCACGTAGGCCTGCGTCTCGCGGTAGGGCGGCACGCCGCGGTGGCGGGCGACCGCTCCCGGGCCGGCGTTGTAGGCCGCCAGCGCCTTCTCCACGTCGCCGTCGTAGCGGGCCAGCAGGTCGCGCAGGTAGCGCGCGCCTCCGTCCGCGTTCTGCAGCGGGTCGAGCGGGTCGGTGACGCCCAGTTCCTTCGCCGTGGCGGGCATCAACTGCATCAGGCCCTGGGCGCCCTTCGGCGACACGGCGTCGGGCTGGAAGGAGGACTCGACGCCCATCACGGCCAGCACCAGAGCGGGGTCGAGGCCGTGGCGGCGGGCGACCTCCTGCGCCAGCGCCCGCGGGTCGTGCGGCCCGGGCGCGGCCTCCGCGGCCGCGATCTCAAGGACGACCTCGTCGGGAACCACGCCGCGCAGCGCACTGGCGGGCAGTTCCACTTCGCCGCCGCCACGCAGCGCCAGGCGCACCGAATCGCCGCGGCGCTCGACCGCGTCGACCTTCAGCGTGCCGCCGTGGGCGAGCACCGCAATGTCCGCGGCGGCAGGTGCCGCGGCCACGAGGGCGGCGATGGCGATCGGCAGGAGGCGCACGGTTCTTTTCTAGAACAGCACGATCGCGATGTCGACCGTGCCCTCGATCGTGCCGCTGGAACTCACCACCTGGGCCCGAACGCGGGCGGTGCCGTTCGACTGTCGGCGGGTCCGCATCACGTCGCTGGCCCGGCCGTTGCTGTCGGTGAACTGCGGCCGGCCCTGCGAGTCCATCGTCTCCGTCGACGGGCTCGCCTCGATGCTGAAGATCACGGGCACGTTGGCCACCGGGTTGCCGTTCTCGTCGAAGACGTTGGCCGTGACGTGGCTGGAGCGGGACTCGGTCAGCCGGCTGGGGTCGGCGGTGAGCAGGATCGTGCGGGGCAGCGCCGACCCGATCCCGACCTCGACCGAGGCGGTCTGGGTCGCGCCGCCGCCGGACACGGCGGTCACCGTGGCGAGGCCCGACCGGCTGTCGGCGGTCAGCGCGACGCGCGCCACGCCGTCGTTGGTCTTGCCCTGCTCCTCGATGCGGCCGAGGTTCGTGAAGAACTGGACGACGGTGCCGTCGGGCACCGGCGTGCCCGCGGGCTCGATCACCAGCGCCGAGATCACCGCGCGCCCGCCGAAGGCCGGGATGAACGTCGGGTTCGAGAAGAGTTGGAGGGTGGAGCCGGGGGGCGCGACGAGGATCGCCTGGTGGCAGGTCGCCTGGGACAGGCCGAGCAGCGCCGCAACGAACAGCGCCGCGGGGCGCCTCTGGGTTCGGGCGTTCATTCCTGGACCTCGATGGTGGCGGGCGCGGGGACTGCCAGCTTCTGCTCCCCGCCGGGCCCGGTGACGACGACGCTCTCGACCGCGACCGCCGTCGCCCCCGCGGCCGCCGCCCGGGCGCGCAAGGCCACGAGGGCCCCGGCACCCGTTGCGGCCCGCGGGCGCACGAAGCGGACCCGCAGACGGCCCGGCTCCTCGTTGCGCTCCGCGCCGACCGGGGCGCCGTCGAGCGTCAGCAGCGAGCCTGCCACGGCCTCGAAACCGGTGAGGCGCTCCGGGTCGTAGCGGACCACCACCTCGACGGCCGACACCTCTGCGGGCGCTGCCAGCAGCAGGTTGACCTCGAGCGCCTGGTCGCGGCGCGCCGTCAGCGAGGCCGGCGCCAGCCTCACGGACTGCGCTGCCTGCGGCGTCGGCGGCCCGCCCGTTGCGGCCGTCGGCGTCGGGCGCGGCCGGGCCTCTTGGCGACGCCGGGTTTCCGGCGTCGCGCCGGGCCTGGGCGCGGGCGCTGGAGCCGCTGCGACGGGCGCGGCGGCGGCGTCCGCGGCCGGCTCGAGGTCCGGCCCGAACAGCGGCCGCGCGCCGGGCACCCGCGCGACCTCCTCGGTGCCGAACGAGAAGGCGCGCAGGTCGTCCTCGGTGACCTTGGGAGCCCGCACCAGGTGCGGCGTGATCGAGATCAGGATCTCGGTCTCGTCCTGGGTCTTCGAGTTGGCGCCCAGCAGCTTGTTCAGCAGCGGCACGTTGCGCAGGCCGAGCGCGCCGCGGAAGGAGTCGGCCTCGCGCTGGCTGAGCAGGCCGCCGATCAGCGACGTCTCGCCGTCCTTCAGCCGCAGGGTGCCCGTGACGTTGCGGGTCAGGAACGTGGGCACCACCAGCGGGGCCGCCGCGGTGCCCACGTTGCGGTCCTCGCCCAGCAGGCTGAACTCCGCGGTCATGCCGAGGAAGATCTCGCCGGCGGCGTTGACCTTCGGCTCCAGTTCGAGGTTGATGCCGACGTTGCGGTACTGGAACGAGGTCGCCGGCGAGAACGTCGAGTTGCCGACCGCGGTGGCAGTGAAGGTGGTGACCGGGACCGGGACCTCGGTGCCGATCTTGAGCGCGGTCTTCTTCCCTTCCGCCGCGCGCAGCTGCGGCGAGGCCAGGATGCGCACGGTCGAATCGGTCTGGAGGAACTGGGCGAGCAGGGTCGACGGGATGCTGACCACGAAGTCGGCCAGGTTGAGCGACGAGAGCAGGTGGGCGCGGGCGTTGGTGAAGCCGCTCGCCAGCTCGCCCTCCGCGCCGGTCGGCGACAGCGTCACCGAGGCCTCGTAGTTCGACAGCGACAGCCCGTAGCGCTTCAGGTTGTTGCGGTTGACCTCGAGGATCTCGACCTTGACCATCACCTCGCCGCGCGCCTTGTCGTGGGCCGCCAGCACGCGCTCGATGGCCGCCATCTTGTCGGGGGTGGCGACGACCGTGATGGCGCCCAGCGCCGGCGTGACCTGGGCCTTGGTCACGCCCGCGATCTGCTTGATCACGTTGACCGCCTCGTTGGCCTCGGCGTTCTGGAGGTAGAAGGTCTGGACCAGCACCTCGTCGTAGGAGCGCCGCTTGGCGGGCGACTCCGGCACGACGATGATCGAGTTCTGGTCGAGCACCCTGTAGAAGAGGCGGTTGACCAGGCAGATCTGGTCGAGCGCCTCCTGGAAGGTGACGCCGGAGAGCCGCACGCCGACCTTCTTGTCGCGGAACTGTTCGTCGAACAGCACGTTGACGCCGGCCAGCTTGCCGATCGTCTCGAACACCTTCTCCAGGCTCTGGTCGGAGAAGTTGATCGAGATCGGCACCGGGCTGCGCGGGGACAGCACCGGCACCGGGAGCTGGCTGCGCGCCCGCTGCCGAGCCGCCTCGAACTCCGCGAGCTGCTGCTTCGCCGCCTCGCGGTCGCGCAGCTTGGCGCGCACGATGGCCAGGTCGTCCGAGGCCGACTTGTTGCCGGGGTCGTACTTGGCGGCGATCTCCAGCGCGTCGACAGCTCCCGCCAGGTCGTCGGCGGCGAGCCGCTTGCGGGCCTCGACGTGGTGCATGCGCGAGGCCTGGGAGCGGGCGTTCTCGAGCGCGATGCGGTAGCTGATGTTCTCGGGGTCGGAGTCGAGGGCCTTGGTCAGGCGGGCGACGGCGACGTCCCAGTTGCCGCGCCGGCCCTCCTGGAGTCCCTGGCGGTAGGCCGAGCGCGCGGCGCAGCCCGCGAGCGCGGCGAGCGCCAGCAGCGCGACCGCGGCGCGCCGGGCGGAGGCGGATCGCATCATCAGTTCCCCTTGAGCGGCAGGCGGCGCATGCGCTCGCTGCCGACTTCCTGGACGTCCACGGACTCGAGGCCGATCTGGACGACCTTCAGCCGGTTCGCCACGACGTCTCCCACCTTGCCCGTCAGCACCACTCGCTTGTCGGTCAGCAGCACGGCCAGCTTCAGCCCCTTCCCGTCCTCCACCACCCCGAGGAACTCGACGTCGAGCGGCGGCAGCGGTGGCGGCGGGGTCGGCGTGAGCTCCGGCGTCGGCGTGGGCTCCGGCGTCGGCGTGGGCTCCGGCGTCGGCGTGGGCTCCGGCGTCGGCAGCGGCCCGAACTCGAACAGGTCGCGCCGGCCGACCTGCGCCTGCGGGCGCTTCGCAGCGACGCGGTCGAAGTCGATCCGCAGCGGCGGTCCGCCGGCGCGGCCGGGCCGGGCGGCCGGGCCGGCCGACGCGGGCTCGGGCGCCGACAGGCCCGGCCAGGTGCTCCACAGGCCGACCGCCAGCGCGGCGAGCAGGGCCAGGACGAGGGCGCGGTTCCGCACTCACCACTCGGCGTACGGCGTGCCGCCCAGCGAGGTCCCCTGGGCCGCGCTGCGCACGTCGAAGATGCCCGTCACCTCGCCGGGGTTGGCGGGGTCGGGCTCCGCCTCGATGACCACCCAGTCGGCGCGCTGAGTGATCGGGTCGACCGGGATCTTGCGCAGGTAGCCGGACTCGACCAGCGCCTCGAGCGACTCCGGGTAGCGGCCGCGGTCGGCCTGGTACTGGTCGATCAGGTCGCGGAACACGAACAGGTCCTGCCGCAGCACCGCCTCCCGCGCCTGCACCACCGCGTTGCGGTACGAGGGCAGCGCGACCGCCACCAGCACGCCGAGGATGGTGATCACCACCATCAGCTCCAGCAGCGTGAAGCCGGCCTGCCGCGTCTTCACCATGCCTCGTACTCCGAGCCGTCGAGCGCCTTGCCGGGCGCCAGCGAGCGCACGTCGTAGACGTTCTGCCCGCACCAGCTCGTCTCGTCCGCGTCGTCCTGGTAGCAGCGCAAGCCCCACTCCGCCTTGCCGGTGAACGGGTCGATCGGGATCCGCCGCAGGAACTTCAGCTTGTGGTCCACGCGCCCGACCTGGGAGACCCCGTCCACCAGCACCTCGAGCGTCGGAGGATACCCTTCGCTGCCCAGCTTCACGTCGGTGCCGCCGATCTGGCCCTGGACCACGGCTTCCTGGTAGCGGTCGATGGCCGTGCGCATCTCGCGCAGCGCCCGGCGCAGCTCGAGCTCCTTGCGCCGGGTCTGGCTCACCCTGGCCAGCGGCAGCGCCGCCGAGGCCAGCACCATCAGGATCCCGGCACACGCCAGCAGCTCGAAGAACGTGTAGCCGCGCTCGCCGCGGCGCGGCCTCCTCACGACGCGCCTCCCGCCGCGAACCAGGCCGACAGGCGCACCCGCAGCCGGGCCTGCCCCGCGTCGCGCTGCAGCGCCAGGGCGTCGACCGAGAGCGGCCGCCCAGAGACCTCGACCCGCTCCAGGAAGTCGACCAGCGCCGCGTAGCGGCCCTCGAGCGGCAGCTCGATCTCGACCCGCACGATCCCCGTGCCGGGCAGCTCGGACTCCGAGTACCGGCGCTGGCGCGGGCGCAGCCCCGAGTCGCGGGCCATCTTCTCGATCGCCTCCAGCATCGGCACCAGCGCCTGCGCCCGCGGAGCCAGCGCCGCCTGCAGCCGTTCCAGGTCGCGGGCGTTGTCGCGCTGGGCGTCCGCCCGGACCTGGCGCTCGCGCAGGCGACGCTGCTCGCGGCCGACGTCGGCGCGCAGGGCCGCCTCGCGCTGCGCCGCCGAGCCCTGTGCCGCGCGGCGCGGCAGGGTGAAGGCCAGCAGGCCCAGCGCGTTCAGGGCCAGCACCGAGAGCGCCACGACGCGCAGGCGCGCCTGCACGCCGCTCACGGCCTGGCCTCCGCTTCCGGCGCGGCGGCGGCCGGTGCGGGAACGGCCTCGGGCCGGTAGCTCATGCGATAGCTCATCTCGACCCGTCCGGCCTCCCCGTCGGCGATCGACTGCGGGCGCACGTCGGCGAACTCCGGCTGGGACTCGAAGCGGGCCACCACGGCGAAGCCGGCCTCGACGTTCTCGGCCTCGGCCCGGACCTCGATCGACACGGTCCCGGCTTCCAGGAGGGGCGCGATCGAGACCAGCCTCACGTCGCGCGGCAGGGCCGCCTCGAGCCGCGACAGCAGCAGGGTCCAGGAGAACACCCGCCGCTCCACGACGCCGCTGGCCGCCTTCCAGCGAGCCTGGGTCGCCGCCGGCACGTCGGCGACCACCAGCCCCGCCTGCCGCTCACGGAGCGCCCGCAATTCCGACTCCAGCCGCGCCACCTCCGCCCGCCGCTCCAGCGCGCGCGGCGAGAGGAGCTCGAAGAGCAGCGCCGCGTGCAGCAGGGTCAGCGCCACGGCCGCCGCCACGAGCGCGGCGGTGGCCAGGAGCGGCAGCCGCCGGTTGCGGAAGGGGCGCGAGGCCAGGTTGAGGTCGGGCCTCACGCCACGGCCTCGAACGCTGCGTGCGCCGCCAGCAGCGCGGGCGCCTCGGCGGCCGGCACGCCGGGCGGGGCCGCCAGCGCCTCGGCCGGCACCCCCGCGGCACCCGCGAGCGCCGCGGCCAGGCCCGGCTCGCCGGCGGCGTCGCGCAACACCACGCCAGCCGGCCGGAAGCCCAGCCGCTCCTCCGCGAAGGCGCAGGTGGCGCGCACCTCGCGCAGCAGCGCGGCCGGGTCAGGCACGGCCTCCTGGTCGAAGGTGCGGACCAGTCGCGGCCAGCCTGCCGCCAAGAGGAGCAGCGAGGCCCAGCCACGGTCGCGGTTGACGAGCAGCACGGGTTCCGGGCGCGCCGGCAGCGCGCGCGACAGCGCGACGGACGACAGCTCCACGCGGCCGGCCCACAGGCCCGCCGCGGCACAGGCCCGCTCGTACGACTCGAGCACGGACCGCGCCACCACGGCGACGACGCCGTCGCCCTGCCCGGGAGCGGGCAGCGAGACCGCGACCTTCGCCTCGCGCACGTCGTAGGGCAGCGCCTTCTTCAGGCGGAAGCGGGCCAGCTCCAGCGACTGCTCGGCACTCGCCGCTCGCAGCTCGGCCTCGGGAAACAGCCGCAGCCGGCCGACGACGTCGGGCAGCACCAGGCAGACGCGCCCTCCGGCCGCGGCGCCGCAGCGCGCGAGCAGCGCCTCGAGCGCCGCGCCGAAGGCCGCGGCGTCCGCGACCCCCGGCTCGGTCAGCGAGAGCCGCAGCGCCCCGGGCGCCAGCGCGACCGCGCCGGCGGCCAGCAGTCGCGGCGCCCCCTGCTCGAGCCGCGCCCGGACCAGGCCCAGCCCGCCCTCGCGGACCTCGAGCGCCAGCTCCGGCGGGTCGGGCTCGAGGAAGGCCTTGTGCAGCGCCGAGCCCGGCGGCGCCAGCCGCGCGAGCAGCGTCACACCACCTCCACGAAGGTGACCTTGTTGATCTCGTGCAGCGTGGTCGTGCCCGCGAGCGCCTTGTTGACCGCGGACTCGCGCAGGAACGTCATGCCCTCCTCGCGGGCGGCGCGCTTGATCTCCGCGCTCGAGCGCCGGTCGAGGATCAGCTCGCGGATGTTGTCGGAGAGGTCGAGCAGCTCGGAGATCGCCATCCGGCCCTTGTAGCCGGCGCCGCCGCACTCGATGCAGCCCTGTCCCTGGGCGAACGGGTGGTCCGCGTGGAGCGCGGGGTCGAGCCCCGACAGCGACAGCTCCTCGGCGGAAGCGCGGCCGAAGCGCCGGCAGTGGTCGCAGATCTTCCGCACCAGCCGCTGCGCCATCACGCAGTTGAGCGCCGAGATGAAGTTGTAGGGCTCGATCTTCATGTTCAGGAAGCGGCCCAGCACGTCGATCACGTTGTTGGCGTGCACGGTCGTGAACACCAGGTGGCCGGTCAGTGCCGACTGGATCGCGATGTCCGCGGTCTCGGCGTCGCGGATCTCGCCGACCATGATCTTGTCGGGGTCGTGGCGCAGGATCGAGCGCAGGCCGCGGGCGAAGGTCAGCCCCTTCTTCTCGTTGACCGGGATCTGGGTGATGCCCTTCAACTGGTACTCGACCGGGTCCTCGATGGTGATGATCTTGTCCTCTTCGCTCTTGATCTCCGACAGCGCGGCGTAGAGGGTCGTCGTCTTGCCCGAGCCGGTCGGCCCGGTCACCAGCACCATGCCGTACGGCTCGCGGATGAAGCGCCGGAAGCGCGACAGCTCGCGCTCGTCGAACCCCAGCACGTCGAGCCGCAGCGAGGCGAACTGCTCGGACAGGCTCTCCTTGTCGAGGATGCGGATCACGGCGTCTTCGCCGTGGATCGACGGCATGATCGAGACGCGGAAGTCGACCTGGCGGCCGCGCAGCCGCACCCGGAAGCGGCCGTCCTGCGGCACCCGCTTCTCGGCGATGTCCAGCTCCGCCATCACCTTGATGCGGCTGATCACCGTCGCGTGGTGCTCCTTGGCGATCGGCTTCATCGCCGGCTGCAGCACGCCGTCGACCCGGTACTTGATCACGACCTCGGCGTCGCGGGTCTCGACGTGGATGTCGGAGGCGCGGCGGTTGAGGGCGTCGAACAGGGTGGAGTCGACCAGCCGCACGATCGGCGACTCGCCCGCCTGGATGGTGTCGATCGACAGCGTCTCGGCGCCGCCTTCGTCCTCGCGGACGATCTGCAGGCCCTCCGAGGCCTGCTCCAGGACCCGCTGCGTGCCCTGGCTGCGCTTGAGCGCCTCCTGGATCGCCGACGGCGCGCCGACCGCGGGCTGGATCGGCGAGCCCAGCGCGAAGGCCAGGTCGTCGATCACCGGCAGGTCGGCCGGGTCCGCCATCACCAGCACCAGCCGCGCGCCGTCGCGGCGATAGGGCAGGAAGTTGTGGCGGAACATCAGGTCGACCGGGACGTTCTGCAGCAGCTCGGGCTCGGGCGAGAAGGAGCCGACGTCGACGAACTCCAGCTCCAGCCGCCGGGCCAGCTCGCGGGCACGCTGCTCCTCGGACCCGGCCGCCGCCAGCGCGCTCACCGCCGCTTCGACGCCCGACACGCTCAGAGCCTCCCCTGGATCGCCGAGATCGCCTCGAACATCGGCAGGTAGAAGGCCAGCAGCATGGCGGCGACGATCACCGCCATCAGCACCAGCATGATCGGCTCCAGCAGCGCCAGCGCCGCCTGCAGCCGCACCTCGAGCTGCTCGTCGTAGAACTCGGCGACCGAGTTCAGCATGTCGGCCAGCGAGCCGGTGTGCTCGCCGACCTTGATCATCTCCAGCGCGAGGTCGTCGAGCATCCGCGTCTCCTCGAGCGAGGCGGTCAGGCTGCGGCCCTCGCGGATGCGCGGCGTCGCCTCGGCGACCGCGCGCGCCATCGCCCGATTGCCGATCGACGCGGCGGCCACCTCGAGGGCGTGCAGCAGGGGCAGGCCGCCCTGCAGCAGCGTCGACAGCGTGCGCGCGAGCTGCGCGGTCGCGTACATCCGCAGCATGGTGCCGAAGTACGGCAGCTTCAGCAGCGCCGCGTCGAGGACCGCGGCCGAGCCCTGGCGCCCGAGCCACAGCCGGAAGCCGACGAAGGCGGCGATCACCGCGACCGCCAGCCACGGCGCCCCCGTGGTCGCGAGATCGGAGAGCCGCAGCAGCACTCGGGTCGGCAGCGGCAGCTCGGCGGCGAGGCCCTCGTAGAACGACTCGAACTGCGGGATCACCCGCAGCAGCAGCACCGCGATCAGCCCCAGCATCGTGGTCAGCAGCACCAGCGGGTAGATCGAGGCGGCGATCGCCTTGCGGCGCAGCCCGAGGCTCAGCCGCAGGTACTGCGAGAAGCGGCGCAGCACCAGCTCGAGGCTGCCGGAGCGCTCCCCCGCGACCAGGCTGGCCGCGAACATCGGAGGGTACAGCGGCCCCTCGGCGCGGAACGCCTCGGAGAGCGCCACGCCGTTGCGGACCCGGTCCCGCACCTGCTCCAGCGAACGGCGGAACGTCGGCTCCTTCTGGCGCTCGAGCATCACCTCGAGCGACTGCAGGAGCGGCAGCCCGGCCTTGAGCAGCGCGGCGAGCTCCTGCGAGAAGAGCTGCAGCAGCGACGGCGCGACCCGCGGCTCGAAGCCGAGGTTGGCCAGCGAGAACGCGCGGCGGGCGCTGAACAGGTAGAGGCCCTGGCGCTCCAGCTCCGCACGCAGGCTGCCCTCGTCGGGAGCCGCGAAGCTGCGCTCGATCACCTCACCGGTCGGCGTCCCGACCCTGCACACCCATTCCATGCGCTGTTCCCGGGCAATCTAGCACCAGGCCGACCTAAATTCCAAAGCGACAGCGACTTAAGCGGCCACGACGGGCCGGGGCCGGACCGCCGAAGCCCTGCTCGTAGACGCCGGAAGGGGACGCGCGGTTGGGGCTCCGTCAGCGCAGCCGGGCGACCGCCAGCGTCATGTCGTCGTCGGGCAGGGTGCCCGCCGAGAAGCCCTGCACCTCGCCGAGCAGCGAGTAGAGCGCGATGCGGGCGGCGTCGCCGCGGGCGCGGCGCGCGGTCTCCCGCAGTCGGGCCAGGCCGAACAACTCGCCGTTGCGGTCGGCGCGATCGGTGACGCCGTCGCTGTAGAACACGACGAGGTCGTCACGCTGCAGCCGGACCGACGCGGCCCGGTAGGTCGCCTCCTCGAGCAGCCCCAGCACGGTACCGCCTTCGACCAGGTCCAGCGTCGCCCCGTCCTGCGAGCGCACGACGAACGGGTAGTCGTGGCCGGCGTTGACGTAGTCGAGGCGCATCGCGGCGAGGTCGAACAGGCCGAAGAACAGGCTCGAGAACAGGCCCTTCGGCGACACCTCCCAGAACAGCCGGTTGACGCGGCCGACCAGGTCGTCGATCGGCTCCGGCCCGGCCAGCAGTTGCGCGCGCAGGCAGGCCTTGAGATTGGCGGCCAGCAGCGCCGCCGGCACGCCCTTGCCCATCACGTCGCCGATCGCGAACGCGAAGCGGTCTTCGCCCAGCGCGACGACGTCGTAGAAGTCGCCGCCGATCTCGCGCACGGGGATGTACTCGCGGGCGATCTCCAGCCGCGGGTGCTGCACGGCGGGCGGCAGCAGCCCGCGCTGGACCTGGGCGGCGAGCCGCAGCTCGTCGGCCATCCGCCGCGAGATCGTCTCCAGCCGGGCGTAGAGCGTCTCCATCTCGCCCTTCTTGCGGGCCAGCTCGGAGAGCACGCTGCGGAGGCGCAGCGCGGTGCGCACCCGCGCCAGCAGCTCCTCCGGCGGCCCGTCGCAGGCGACCACGTCGTCCGCGGCGTCCTCGAGCGGCGGCTCCAGGCCGCGCCGGCCGACGGCGGAGAACACCACGAGCGCGGGCCGCCGCGGGTCGCCGGGCGGCGGCAGCGCCGCGAGCAGCGCCGCGCGGTCGTCGTCGGCGACGCCGCGGTCGACGACCAGCAGTTCCGGCGGGTCGTCGGCCAGTCGCCCGGCGGCCACGCGGGCATCGACTTCCTCCCACTCGCACAACTCGCGCAGCGGCACCCCGGCCCCCGCGACGAGGCCGACCCCGAGACCCCGCGGACGGCGCGTCGGCGCCGCGTGCGAGGCCGCCTGCACCTCGGCGGCCGTCAGCGCCCGCAGGTGCCCGGAGTCGGCGACGGAGGTCACGGGTCGATGAACTTGTAGCCGAAGCCGTGGATGGTCAGGATGTGCTTCGGCTCCTGGCCGCTGTCGCCGATCTTGGAGCGCAGCTTGGCAATGTGGGTGTCGACGGTGCGGGTCGAGGGATAGCTCTCGTAGCCCCACACGTCCTCGAGCAGCTTGTCGCGCGAGACCGTCTCGCCCTTGCGCTCGATCAGGTAGCGCAGCAGCTCGAACTCGCGCGGCGAGAGGTCGAGCGGCGCGCCGCCGCGGGTCGCCTTGTAGGCCTCGAAGTCGAGCTCGACGTCCGCGAAGCGGTAGCGCTGGAGCCGCTTCTTGGTGCCCTCCGCGCGGCGCAGGATCGCGCGGACCCGGGCCAGCAGCTCGCGCACCGAGAACGGCTTGGTCACGTAGTCGTCGGCGCCCAGCTCGAGCCCGACCACCTTGTCGATCTCCTGGCCGCGCGCGGTCAGCATCAGGATCGGCTTGTCGTAGCCCTCGCCGCGCAGGATCTTGCAGACCTCGAGGCCCGACAGCTTGGGCAGCATGATGTCGAGCACCAGCAGGTCCGGCTTCATCGCCCGCGCCCGCTCGAGCCCGGCGAGGCCGTCCGAGGCGGTCACCACCTCGTAGCCCTCGAACTCGAAGTTGTCCTTCAGGCCGAGCACCATGTCGGGCTCGTCTTCGACGATCAGGATCTTCTGACCCAAGGTCTCTCCCCCGTTCAGGGCTTCCCGGCGACGGGCGCCGGCAGCACCAGCGTGAACGTGCTGCCCCGCCCCGAGGCGCTCTCCACCCGCACCTCGCCGCCGTGAGCCTCCATGATATGCCGCACCAGCGACAGCCCCAGGCCGCTGCCCTTGGTCTCGTGGACCAGGCTGTCCTCGGCCCGGTAGAACTTCTCGAAGATGCGCTTCTGCTGGTCGCGGGCGATGCCGATGCCGCGGTCGCTGACCGCCACGTGGACCGCGCCGCCTTCGCGCCGCACCTCCACCCGCACCCACTTCTGGTCGCGGCTGTACTTGATCGCGTTGTTGACCAGGTTGATCACCGCCTGCGACAGCGCCTCCTGGTCCGCGTCGACGTCCGGCAGGTCGCCCGCGATCGCCGTCTCCAGCACGAAGCCCTGCTGCTCGATCTGGAAGCGGTACGCCTCGATCACGTCCTCGACGACCCTCGCCACGCTGGTCGGCTGGAAGGAGTACTCCTTGCGGCCGGCCTCGATCCGCGAGAAGTCCAGGATGTTGTTGATGAGCTGGGTCAGCCGCTGGCTCTCCTTGGAGATCACCCGGTAGTACTCGTGGGCGCGCTCCGGGCTGGCCACCCGCCCCATCTCCAGCGTCTCCGAGTAGAGGCGGATCAGCGCCAGCGGGGTCTTCAGCTCGTGGCTGACGTTGGCGACGAAGTCGCTCTTGAGGCGCGACAGGTGCATCTCGCGGCGCACGTTCGCGTAGACGAGGTAGAGGCCGGCGCCGAGCATCAGGTCGATGAAGCCGATCAGGGCGGTGGTGCCGAGCTTCCAGCGCCGCACGTCGTCGGCGATCGAGCGCTCCCGGTAGCGCAGGTGGACCTTGAGGCCGCGGAACGAGGGCGTCGTCAGCAGCCGCGTCACCTCGAAGCGGTCGTCGGGCGTGGGCCGGTTCTCGTACACGACCTGCGCGCCCTCGGTGACCCGCACGACGATCGACTGGTCGGGGTTCGCGAACTCGTTCTCGAAGTACTGCTTGAGCAGCTCGCCGTGGACCCACGAGCACTCGAAGCGGAACCGCAGCTCGCCCGAGCTGCCCGCGCCGATCGGCATCTCCACCGAGTCGAGGTCGTCGCCCTCGGGAAAGCGGCCCAGCGCCTCGCGCAGGCCGGCGAAGTCGTCGGAGCTGGTCGAGGCCATCGCGCCGCCGCCGAGCGGCGAGCTGACCACGAGGTGCAGGCTCTCGAAGCGACCGGACTCGAAGCCGCGCTCGCGCAGCGCCTCGTGGATCGCCTCGGGGCGCCCCTCGAGCAGCAGGTCGGTCGGCACCGCCCGCGCCGCCTCCAGCGCCCGCGCGCGGACCACCTCCTCCAGCTCCTCCTCGACGTAGGCGAGCACCTTCTCCGCGCGCTTGGTGAGGGCGACCGTCGTCGCCTCGGCGTGAGCGGGAATCAGGTAGAAGAGGACCAGCGACAGCGCCAGCGAGGGCAGGAGCACCGCGCCGACGAAGATCGACACGAGGCGGCCGCGCGGGTCGGTCGGCGCGGCCAGCCGCGCCCGGATCTCCGTCATTCGCGAGGAATGTACCAAAGCGGCGCGCCCGGAGTTCCCGCGAAGGTGGCGCGGCGCCGAAAAAGCTTGTGAAGACCGGCTATCGGTAGCGGGTCACGAGCGCTTCCGCGAGGTTCGCGAGGGCCCGGGCCGCGGCCAGCGCGAGCAGCGCGCCGGCGGTCCAGGCCCCGGCCCGACCGCGCTGCGCGAGCGCCACGGCGCCGCGCCCGGCCAGCAGCGCGAGCACGCCGGTGAGCGCGTAGAGGTAGCGCGGCTCGAGCGGCGACAGCGCGGCCACCAGCGCCAGCGCCGCCGTGGCCAGCAGGGCCGCACGCACCACACCTCCCGCCCGCTCCTCGCGCGGCGGCAGCGCGGCGAAGCCCGCCAGCGCCAGCAGCGGCAGCCCGAGCTGCGACAGCGCGGCCTGGAGCTGGCCCGCCAGGCCGGCGACGAGGCCCGCGCCGCGCCCGCCGCCCTCCCCCAGCCGCCCGAGCTGCTCCGCGACCAGCGGCACGAAGCTCCCGTAGTAGGCGGCACTTGCCAGCAGGCCCGCGGCCAGGGCCGCCAGCCGCACCGCGCCGGCGCGCCGTCCGTCGAACGCGAGCAGGGCGAGCCCCAGCGGCCACAGCACCAGCGCGCCGGAGAGGTGGCCGAGGCCGGCCCCCACGGCCAGCAGCGCCCCGAGCGGCCACCCGCCGGGCGTCGGCGCGATCCACCACGCGAGCAGGCCGAGTGTCGCCGCCTGTGCGAAGACGTTGGCCAGGTTGCCGTAGGAGAACACGTCGAACGCGATCGGCGTCGCGGCCAGCGCCAGCCCCGCGGCCGCCGCGGCCCGGGCGCCGAGCGGCGCCAGAGCCAGGACCCAGGCCAGCGCCGCGGCCGAGAAGGAAAGCGCGGCTCCCCAGCGGACCGCGTCGACCGGGTCCAGGCCGAGCCGCGCGAGCGGGGCGAGCACCGCGAAGAAGGCGACGCCGTAGGGAAAGCGGAACGGCGGCTCGTGCTGGGTCACGCTGACCGGGAACAGGTCGCCCCCCGCGACCTGCTTCAGCTTGTTGGCCTGGAACACCGCGTCGCTGACCACCATCGCGGGCGAGGTGGCGGCCAGCCCGAAGACCGCCAGGCACGCGAACAGCGCCGCGGCCAGCAGCGCGGCCTCAGGGCCCGGCCCGCCTCCCCGCCGCCGTCCCAGTTCGCCCGCCAGCAGGCCGCAACCGGCCACCGCGCCCGCGAGGACCGGGGCCGCGCCGGACCAGGCGAGCCCCACCGGCCACAGCAGCAGCACGGCGACGCCGACGCCGAGGCACGCGCCGAGGGCGACCGCGAGCGGCCCGCCGCGGGCGCGACCGGCCCCGGCGGCAGTTCCCAGCCCGGCCAGGACCAGCCAGGCGACGAGGCCGGGCGCCGGCCAGGCGGCGGCGCGCGCCCAGCTCAGCGCGACCCGCTCCAGTTGCGCGCCGAGCGCCCGCCCGTCACCTGCGACGAAGGGTTCGACCGCGACCCGGATCTCGCGCCGGCGCTCCCCGGCCGCGAGCGCGAAGCGCGCCTTCGACTCCCCCGGCGCCAGCCGCGCCACGATCCTCCCCGACTCGCTCAGGATCGCGGCCCCGCGGCGGCCCGGCAGCACGACCTCGACGTCGATCGGCACCGCTGGCAGGCGCTCGAAAGCCACCTGGAACTCGGCCCGCGTCCAGCGCAGCGGCGGCCGGCCCGGCGGCAACTCGCGCGGGTAGATCCCCGTGGCGAATGCGTCTTCGCCGCCGCGGGCCGCCGCCGCGACGGGCAGCGGCCCCAGCCGCACGAGCGCGGTGCCGCCCGCGAAGGCGGCAGCGGCAGCGACCAGAACGGCGACCATCGAGGCCCGGGGCACGGCGGGTAAGATACCCGCGAACCCTCGTGAGGTCTGCGCCATGAGAGCAGTCGCCGTCGTGCCCGGGAACAAGGACAGCCTGCACGTGCGCGGGGACGTGCCGGAACCCGCCCCGGGCGCGGGCGAAGCGGTGGTCCGCGTGCTGGAGGCCGGAGTCTGCGGCACCGACGTCGAGATCCACCAGGGCCTGTACGGCGCCGCCCCCGGTGGCAGCCCCTACCTGGTGCTGGGCCACGAGAACCTCGGCGTCGTCGACAGCGCGCCCGCGGGCGCGGCGGTCGCGGTGGGCGACCTGGTGGTGGCCACCGTGCGCCGGCCCTGCGACGAGCCGTGCCGTCCGTGTGCCGCCGACCAGAACGACATGTGCCTGACCGGCCGCTTCAAGGAGCGTGGCATCGGCGGACTGCACGGCTTCATGTCCGAGCGCTACAGCGAGGACCCGCGCTACCTGGTGCGCGTGCCCTACTCGCTGCGCGAGGTGGCGGTGCTGCTGGAGCCGATGACGATCGTGCAGAAGGGCATCGAGCAGGCGCTGCGGATCCAGGAGCGGATGGCGTGGGACCCGCGCAAGGCGGTCGTGATCGGGGCCGGCCCCGTCGGCATCCTCGCCGCCGCGGCGTTGCGGCTGCGCGGCTACGAGGTGACGGTGGCCGCACTCGAACCCGAGGGAACGTTCAAGGACCGCCTGCTCGACGAGGCCGGCATCGACTACGTCAGCACCGGCCGCACGCCGCTGGCGGATCTCGAGGCGAAGCTGGGCCGCGTCGACCTGGTGTTCGAGGCGACGGGCTCCGCCCACGTCGTGCTGCGCGCGATGCAGCTCCTGGGGCCGGCGGGGGTGTGCATCCTGTCGTCGGTGACCGGCGGCAGCAAGAACCTCGAGGTCGACGTCGCCACCTGGAACCGCGAGATGGTGCTCGGCAACCGCCTGGTGTTCGGCACCGTCAACGCCGCCCGTCGCCACTTCGAGTCCGGCGTCGCCGACATGGCCGCGGCCGAGGAGCGGCTGCCCGGCTGGCTCGGCAAGCTGATCACCCGCCGGCTGCCCTTCACCGACGCGCCGCGCGCGCTCGAGCGCTCGCCCGAGGACGTGAAGACCGTGCTCCAGTTCGCGTGAAGACGGCCGCGCGCAGCGACGAGCAGGCGATCGCCACCAACCGCAAGGCGCTCCACGACTACGAGATCCTGGAGCGCTTCGAGGCGGGGCTGGTGCTGCGCGGCACCGAGGTCAAGTCGATCCGCGAGGGCGGCTTCAACTTCCGCGACGGCTGGGTGGAGCCGCGCAACGGCGAGATGTTCCTGGCCGGGGTGCGGATCGGGCCCTACTCCCACGGCAACCTGATGAACCACGCCGAGGACCGCGCGCGCAAGCTGCTGCTGCACCGCAACCAGATCGACAAACTGGCCGGGCGGGTGGCCGAGAAGGGCTGCACGCTGGTGCCGCTGCGGGCCTACTTCAAGGGCGGCAGGGTCAAGGTCGAGGTCGGGCTGGCCCGCGGCAAGAAGAGCCACGACAAGCGGGCCGCGCTCAGGCAGAAGGACCTCGACCGCGAGACGCGCCAGGCGATGAACCGCCGGCGCTGAGGCCGCAGCGGGTTTCTCTAGTCCCCCTTCATGTGATCCATGCGGAAGGAGATCAGCGTCTCCCCCACCTTGATCACGTCGCCGGCCGCGAGCCGCTGACGGCTCACCCGCCGGTCGTTCACGAACGTGCCGTTCGTGCTCTGCAGGTCGATCACCTCGAAGCCGGCGTCGGGCAGCGGGCGGATGCGGCAGTGCTGGCTCGACACCGTGCGGTCGCCGAGCGCCGCGTCGTTGCCCTCGGCGCGGCCGACGCTGGTGGCGGCATCGAGGCTGACCTCGAACAGGCGGCCCTTGTCGGGGCCCTTCGTCACGTGGAGCAGCGGCTTCATCGTGATGACCATCGTGCGGTCGGTCGGCTCGGGCAGGTCCTCCATCCGCATCACGAGCGTGCCCGGTTCGTCCGCCAGCTCGCTCGCCGCAGCGGGAGCCGCGACCGCCGCCGGAGCTGCGGCTGCGTTGCGGCCGAGTTGCGGCCACAGCACGAGCAGCGCCACACCGAGGCCGGCCAGCACGCCGAGCACGGGCCCCAGCCAGCTCCAGGTCGTGGCGCCGGGAGCGACCGCTCCGGCAGCCGCCGGCTGTGCCGGGGCGGGAACCGCGGCCAGCCCCGCGGGGGCCACGGCTTCCGCCCGCGCCGGCACCGGCTGGACTGCCGGCAGGCCGTCCAGCACCTGCTGCGCCACCTGCGCCCCGTCGGCGTCGGTGCCGAGGTAGCGCCCGCCGGTCAGCTTGGAGATGCGGCGCAGCACGCGGTCCTGGACCTTGCCGACGCCGATCGAAAACACCGGCACGTGGCCGTCGCGGGCCAGCGCCGCGCCGTCCTCGAGCCGCAGCGCGCTGTTCTCGTCCTTGCCGTCGGTGACCAGCACGATGCCGCGGCGGCGGCCGGGCACCTCGGAGACGTAGCGGGTCGCGTCGTAGAGCGCGTCGTGCAGGGCGGTGAAGCGGCCCGCCCTCCCCTGCGCCTCGATCGCCGCCATCACCTTCGCCCGGTCGGCGCTGCGCGGCAGCACCAGCCGCGACTCGTCGTCGAAGTTGAAGACCGCGATCTCGCTGCCCGCGGGCAGCGCGGCGAGCAGCCCGGCGGCGATCTCCTGCCGGCGGGCCACGTCGGCTGGAGACAGGGACCCCGACGTGTCCAGCACCAGCGCGATCAGCGGGGTCTCCGCAGGAGCCGCGAACGCCGGCCCGAGGACGACGAGCGTGGACAGCAGCCGGCCCAGTGCGCGCTTCACACCGGGAATGCTACTCCTCTCCGGGCCCCTCCCGGCGACCGCCTTTCAGCCCCGCCGCTGGTGGATCAGGTCGTCGAGCCGGCGGCTGCCCGCCGCCAGCAGTTCCTTGACCGAGGCGCCGTCGACGTTGGCCACGATGATCTGTCCGACCTCGTCGTGGATCTCCGCGTAGAGGCCGTGGTCCTTCATCTTCTGGGCCTGGTAGTGGTTGTCCTCGGTCGGCGTCACGTAGTGGACCGAAGCCGCCTTGTAGCGGTGGATCAGGAACAGGTGGACGAGGCTCATCAGCCGCTTCTTGCGCAGCGCCTCGTCGAACGTGTTCTGGTCGCGCACCGACAGGATCACGCGGCCCTTGCGGTCGACGATCACCGCGAAGATGACCTGCGCGACCTTCTCCTGCTTCGGGTTGAAGAGCGCGAGCTCCAGCAGCTCCGAGCCGGCGGTGTGCGGCCGCAGCGTCACCTTGAGACCCGGGAGCTGGTGGTGCTTCGCCCAGGTCGCGAGCCACTCCTCGAGCAGCTTCGTGGGCACCTCGGTCTGCACCAGATGCTGGTGCTGGGTGGAGCCCTTGCCCATCGCCTTGGTCGCCGCGGTGCCGCCCGAGACGGCCATCAGTCCCGCGTCCGCGCGCGGGCCGCCGACCAGCGTCTGCGGAGTCTTGTACGGCGACTCCACGAGCCGGAACTTCCGCTGCAGGCGGGCCAGCGCCAGCATCCCGTCCTGGCGCAGCGAGCTCGCGAACTCTTCGCCCGCCAGGCCGTCGATCTGGTGGCCGCCGTAGGTGATGAAGTTGAAGACGAAGCCCATCCTGCCGAGCTCGACCGGGAAGTTGCGCATCTGCTCGTCGTTCATGCCGGTGGTGTCCCAGTTGAACGAGGGCGACAGGTTGTAGGCGAGCATCTTGTCCGGGAACTCCGCGTGGATCGCGTCCGCGAAGCGCCTGGCGTCGTGCAGGTCCGCCGTCTTCGTCTCCATCCACAGCAGGTCCGCGAACGGCGCCGCCGCCAGCGACTTGGCGATCGCGTAGTCGATCCCGCCCTGGACCTGGTAGTAGCCCTCGGGCGTCTTGCAGACCTCCGGGTCCCAGATGATCGTGATGCCCATCGAGCGCGCCCGGGCCCGCGCCGCGTGGAACGAGGCGCGGTTCGCGAAGGCCAGCCACTCGTCCGGCGTCAGCTCGAAGCGCTCGCCTTCGGCCGCGCGGAACTCGATCACGTCGGCGACCGCCTGCGGGTAGGTCTTGAGCCCCGCCTCGGCCTGCCACGCCTCGAGGTAGCGGTTCTCCAGGCCGTCGAGCAGCACGTCCACAGCCACTCCCTTGCGGAACGCCTCGACCGCCTCGTCGAGCGCGCGGGTCACGCCGGCCTTGCCGAGCCAGGCGTCGGCCTCCTCGAGTTCCGCTTCCGAGAGCCGGAACAGCAGGTGCCCGTAGACGCCCTCGACGCCGCGCGACGCGAGCTTGCGCAGCAGCGCCACGTAACCGACCTTGTAGGTCGGCAGGTCGACGCTGGTGGCGCCGAGGATGAACGGGTGGTCGCGCTCGTCGCCGCGGCCGTCGAGGAAGGTGGCCGACTCGGCGTCGGTGCGGGCGACCACGATCCCCGGCACCTTCATCACGTCGAGCTGGAAGCGGGCCGCGGACAGGCGCTTGATCTGCTCGTCTTCGGCGACCAGCACCTTGCCGCCCTGGTGGCCGCACTTCTTGACGCCGGGCTTCTGGTCCTCGATGTGGTAGCCGGGCACGCCGACCTCGACGAAGCGGCGGACCAGGTTGCGCACGTGGGCGTCGCCGCCGTGGCCGGTGTCGGCGTCCGCGATGATGAACGGCCGGAAGTCGACCTCGGGCGTCGCCGCCCGCTGCGCCTCGCTCATCCGCAGCCGGGCGAAGCGCTGGTTCTTGTCGGCCGCCAGCAGCGCGCGCACGATCGGCGCCGCCTCGTCGGGCACCTGGCTCAGCGGGTAGCTGGCGAGGTCCGGCCCCGGGTCCTCGCCGGACGATCCCTTGGCCGAGGTCGCCCAGCCGCCGAGGTAGATGGCCTCGATCCCCATCCGCTTCATCGCCACGGCCTGCCCCGGCGAGTAGGGCCCGAAGGTCGTGACCGCCTTGCGCTGCGCGAACAGCTCGCGCAGCCGGTCGTGGAAGGCGGCCGCGGCGATGCGGGCCACGGTGTAGTCCGCCTGGATGGTGCCGCGCTGCTCCACCACCTGGCGGGCGGAGTAGAGCCGGACGATGCCCGCGAAGCGCGGGCCGTTCATCCACTGGGTGGTCTCGGCGATCTCGGTCTCGAGCGGGGTCATGGGGCCTCCCTACGGGGCGACGAAGTCGAGGTTCTGGTCGACGCGGCGGCCGTCGCGCGCGAGCGTTTCGAGGTAGAGGTGGATCCGGCGGCGAGCCACGGCGAGGTCGTGGTTCTCGAGGTTCAGGTTCAGCAGGTCGACGAACCACGGCGCCTTCAGCGGCGAGCGCACCAGGGCGTCGACGATCTCGCGGGCGACCGGCAGCGTCGTGGTCTTCGAGTCGTCGAACACGTCGCGGTCGGAGGCCGCCAGCAGCTTCCGGTACTCCTCGTCGAGCAGGCGCTCGAACAGCTCGGCGGAGAAGCGATCGCCGGCGCGCACGCTGGTCGCCTCGTCGTCCGCGTTCAGCGCCGCGGACTTGTGCAGCCACTCCCAGAGGATGCTGACCCGGATCTCGCCGGTCGCCATGTCCTCCATCAGGTAGAGCACGTCGTCGTCGCCGAAGAAGTCGGCGGGCTTCAGTGCGGCGGCCTGCAGGCCCTGGCCGAAGGCGTTGCCGTACTGCAGCGCGACGCTGATCAGGTCGCGCGCGCCGCGGACCGTGCGCGGCGCCGGCTCCAGCAGCCGCAGGCCGCGGGCGTCGTCGTCGGTGTACGAGAGCGGCGGGAACACGCGGCCCATCTGGTTCGCCTGCCCGACCACCTCCCATACCGGGCGCACGATGTGGACCATCTTCCAGTGCGCGACCCACTTGCCGCTGGCGCCTTCGCGCTGCTCGCGCTCGGCGCCGGCCCGCGCCCGCGCCATGCCGGTCTCGACGCCGCGCTCCGAGCCGACCGGGATGTTGGTCTCCATCCCGCCCTGCCACAGCGCGAAGCGGCCGTTGCGGTCGGGTGTGTTGACGGCCCGGCGCACGCGGTCCTCGTAGTTGCGCATGTAGCCGTAGGTCATCCCGATCGCGTCGATGTTGGGGTTGACGAACTCCGGGTCCCAGCCGAGCGCGTCGGCGACGCTGTTGATGTAGTCCCAGCGCCCGGTGTTGAAGCCGACGAAGTGGGGCGAGAGCGCGGCCCGGATCTCCATCAACTGGAAGCAGGCCTCGAGCTGCTCGACCAGCACGTAGACCTTGACCGTGCCGGCGGCGAGCCCCAGGTGATCCTCGATGGCGAGCAGCAGCCGGTTCCAGAGCGCGGCCTCCTCGGCGGTCTGGATCTTGGGCAGGTACAGCACGACCGAGCGCCCGCGCGCGCGCAGCGCCGCGTGGTTGCGGGAGACGAACAGCGCGAGGTCGGCGATCGAGGCCGAGAACGGGGTGCCGTCGGCGTGGCGCAGGTGGCGGTCGGCGAGGTGCAGGCCGCGGACGCGGTAGATCAGCGTGGTGAAGTCGAGCTGGGCGCGCCAGTCGGCGACGATCTCGCGGCCGAAGAAGCCGCGGCCCCAGGCGTTCATCTCCCCCGCCACCCGCTCGGCGACCTTCAGGAACTGCGGGGCGCGGTCGATCGCGAGGCTGAGGTTGCGCTGGTTGTCGAGCGACATCGCGCCGACCTGGCCCAGCGCGTCTTCGCCGTCGAACATCCAGCCGTCGGCGCCGGAGAGCAGCGCGTACGCGACGCTGCGCAGGCCCTGCTCGGTGGTGGCGCCCGGGCGCGCGGCGGGGCCCGTGCCCTGGATCCACTGCCGCTGCAGGTCCGCCGGGATCTCGGCCCCGTCGAAGCGGCCCGCCCGCGCGTCCTCGACCGACAGCGCGGTGCCGGCGATCCGGGCCCCCGGGTCGAGGAACTCGATCGGCCGCCGTTCGCGCCAGCGCAGCGCGCGGCGCTCCATCCGGCGCTGCATCAGGTCGCGGCGCTGGGCGTCGAGCGGTGCCAGCGCCCGCAGCGCGTCGAATGCCGCGGCCGTGAGCACGTCCGCGTGCGACTGCTCGAGCCCCCGGCGCACCTGGAGTCGCGCGGTGTGGCCTGTCTCCACGGGCCCCTCCGTATCTGAATGAACGACCATTCATTTTAGACCCGGAAGGGTGGCCGCGTGTCAAGTCCCCGGTCAGGCGCCCTGCGCGGTCCCCGGGGACCCGGCGCGGGCCGCGGCGCGGGATCGACGAAGCTCGCGGAAGCGCTCCGTCAGCGCCGGATCGCGCGCGGCCAGCAGCGTGAGGCGGCCCTCTCCCGGCGCCGCCTCGACCCAGCTCACCACCGCGAAGCCGGGATACCCCAGGCTCTGGAAGAGAAGACGGAACAGGCGCGGGCCGGAGGGGCGCCACTTCAGGCCGTCGATTCCGCTCATCGGCGACTCGACGTTCTCGAGACCCACGTACAGGGCTCCCGGGTCGGCGTCCCCGCTCGGCGGCGAGCACTGCGTGGACACGTAGATCAGCTCGTTCGTGATCGCCGCCACGCGAGCGAGGGCGCCGATCGGGTCCGGCAGGTGGTAGAAGATGCCGGCGAACCACGACACGTCGAACCGCTCCGGCGCCAGGCTCGCCAGGTCGGCCACGCCCATGCGCCGGAACTCCACGTCGTCGTAACGGGGCGCGAGCCGGGCCCGCAGGAACTCCGCCTGACGCAGCCAGTGCTCGCGCGCGTCGTAGCCGAGGATGCGCCCGGCGCCGGCGTCGCGGGCGATCAGCGAGTACGCGCCGCAGTTGCACGCGTGATCGAGGAAGCTGCGGCCGGCGAGGCCTTCGGGGTAGACGTCGGCCAGCAGCCGACGCGCCTTCGGCCCGGGGTCGTGGAACGTCGGCGCCCCCGGCCCCTCCCCACGTCCCGCCTCCGTCGTCACCCCCGGCGCCACCTTGACCTTGATGTGCCACGGGCCGAGGGCCCGGATCTGCTCCTCGAGTTCTCGCCGCGCGGCAACCCGCCGTTCCACGTGCCCGGCCTCTCCGCCGGGGACACCCTTCCCCCGGCCCCGGCGGGATGCTACAAGAGCCGCTGCATGCCCCCCGAGCGCTTCGCGGCCAACGTCCCGCGCCTGTACGCCGTGCGCCTGCTGTTCTGGATGCACTTCTTCGGCGCGGTGCTCGTGCCCTTCTACCAGGACTGGGGCGGGCTCTCGCTGGCCGCGGTGTTCGCCCTCAACGGCTGGTTCTTCCTCTGCAACTTCCTGTTCGAGGTGCCGACCGGGACGGTCGCCGACTTCCTCGGGCGCCGGCGGTCGCTGGCGCTCGGCAGCGCCGTCGGCGTCGGCGCAGCGCTGCTCTACGTCAGCACCCGCTCCTTCCCCGTCTTCATGCTCGCCGAGGCGCTGTTCGCCGTGGCCTACACCCTGCACTCCGGCGCCGACGAGGCGCTGGCCTGGGACAGCCTGAAGGCCGCCGGCAGGCTCGACGGCGCGAAGGCCGTGATCGCGCGCATGGAGGCCTTCAAGCTGCTGGGGATCGTGGTCGCGACGCTGTCCGGGGCGTACATCGCCGATCGCTTCGGGTTGCCCGCGGTGATGTACGCCTACGCGATCCCGGCCGCCCTGGCCTTCTGCGTCTCGCTCACCCTCGTCGAGGCGCCGACCGGCGCCGACCGGCCCCACCCCGACGCGCGGGCCTACCTGGCGCTGCTGCGCGAGGGCGGCCGCTACCTCCGCGACCACGCCGTGGTGCGGCTGCTCGCCGTCGAAGCCGCGCTCACGAACGCTTTCGCCTGGGGGCTGATCTGGACCTTCCAGCCGCTGCTGCTGCGCGCCGGCGTCGAGCTGCGGCACCTCGGCTACGTGCACGCGGCGGCCTGCCTCGGCCAGATCGCGTTCCTCACCGCGGCGCCGCGCCTCGAGGGGTTCCTCGGCTCGAAGCGGCGGCTGCTGTCCGGGGCCACGGTCCTCTCCGGCGCGGCGTTCGTCGCGCTGTCGCTTGCGGCCGACTGGCGCCTCGTCGCGCCGCTGGTCGTGCTCGCGTTCGCCTTCAGCCTGCCGCGGGTCGCCCTCTTCGCCGCCCACATCAACGCCCACCTGCCCTCCGACAAGCGGGCCACGGTGCTGTCCTTCGCCTCGATGCTGCGCACGCTCGCGATCGCGGTCGTCAACCCGCTGCTGGGGCTGGTCGCGCAGTGGTCGCTGGGCGGCGTGATGGCGCTGATCGGCCTGCTCTTGTGGGCGAGCGCGGCGCTGTCGCGCGTCGAGGAGTCGCACCTCGACGCGCGCGGATGACTCCCTAGGCGGGCCGGCGCAGCCGGCGCCTGAGCGCCTCGGGCTGGGCCACCACCTCGATGATCTCGAGGCGGCGCACGCCGGCCGGCACCGGCCACTCGATGCGGTCGCCCTCGCGGTAGCCGAGGACCGCCGCCCCCATCGGGGCCTGGATCGAGACCCGCGTCTCGCCGGGCGGCGTGTTGAGCGCCGACCACGCCAGCGTGAACTCCGACTGCGCGCCGCTGTCGAGGTCGCGGACCCGGACCCGCGAACCCATGGTCACCACGTCGGGCGGGACCTCGTCGACGGGCACGACCCGGGCCCGCTCCAGCTCCTCCTCGAGGCGGGTCAGCGCCTCCGACTCGCGGCCCGCGCCCGCCACGCCCGCGAGCAGGCGGTCGAGCGCCTGCAGGTCGCGGTCGGTCACGGTGATCGCTGCTCGCTCCATGGTCTCCTCCGAAAGGGGAGGGCGGCCCGGCGACGCGGACGCGCTGCCCGCGCCGACGGGCCGCCCGGGGGTGGCCTCGCCTCGAATGCGAGTCCAATCTAGGGTTCGACAACCGTTCGATCCAGTAGAAAATAGGAGAGCCATTCTTCGTTTCGACCGCACTTTCCGGAGGCGCCATGGAGTGGCTGAACTACCACCACCTGCTGTACTTCTGGACCGTCGTGCGCACGGGCTCGATCGCGGCCGCCTGCGCGGAGCTGCGGCTGGCGCCGCCGACCGTGAGCGCCCAGATCAAGCGCCTGGAGCAGGCGCTCGGCGAGGAGCTGCTCGCGAAGAGCGGGCGCGGCGTCGTGCCCACCGAGGTGGGGCGCCTGGTCTTCCGCTACGCGGAGGACATCTTCAGCACCGGCCGCGAGCTGCTCGACGCCGTGCGCCAGCGCCCGGGCGACCGCCCGCTGCGGGTGGCGATCGGGGTCGACGACGTGCTGCCGAAGGAGATCGTCCACGCCCTGGTGCAGCCGGTGCTGGCGCTCGAGCAGCCGGTGCGGCTGCTGTTCCGCGAGGCGCCCCTGCAGCGGCTGCTGGCCGAACTCGAACTGCTCGAGCTGGACGTCGTGCTCTCGGACGCCCCGGTCACGCCCACGCCGGAGGGGCGCCTGTTCAACCACCCGCTCGGGGAGTGCGGCGTCGTGTGGATGGCGGTGCCGGAGCTGGCGGCGCGCCACCGGCGCAGCTTCCCCCGCAGCCTGGAGTCGGCGCCCGTGCTGCTGCCCACCCGCGACACCGCGTTGCGCCGCGGTCTGGACCTGTGGCTGCTGGCCCGCGACGTGCGGGCCCGGGTCCATGCGGAGTTCGAGGACTTCGCGCTGATGATCACGTTCGGCGAGCGCGGCCTCGGGCTGTTCCCGGCGCCCGCGGTGCTGGAGGGCGAGCTGCGCGCCCGCCACGGGCTGCGGCGAGTCGGCGTGGCGACCGGCGTGCGCAGCCAGTTCTTCGCGATCTCGGCCGAGCGGCGGCTGGAGAACCCCGCGGTGGTCGCGCTGTCGCGGGCGGCGACCCGGCTCCTGGCCTCGCCCGGACGGCGCCCGGGCCGCGGTGGCTCGCGCTAGACTGCGTGCACCGGATTCGGAGGTGCAGCCTTGCGACAGCGCTACGAACGCCTGACCACTCCCCTCGTCCGCGACGGAGCGGCGCTGCGGGACGCGACCTGGGACGAAGCCCTCGAACGGGCGGCGACGGGCCTGCGGGCGGCGCGCGCGAAGGGGCCCCAGGCCTTCGGCGTGTTCTCCTGCTCGAAGGCGACCAACGAGGTCAACTTCCTGGCGTCGCGCTTCGCGCGCGAGGTGATGGGCACCAACAACATCGACTCCTGCAACCGGACTTGACACGCCCCTAGCGTCGTCGGTCTGGCGACGGTATTCGGGGCGGGTGGCGGGACGAGCACGTACGAGGAGGTCGAGCAGGCCGACCTGATCGTGCTGTGGGGCAGCAATGCCCGCGAGACGCATCCGATCTTCTTCCACCACGTCCTGCAGGGCATCCGCAACGGCGCGCGCCTGTACGCCGTCGACCCGCGGCGCACCTCCTCCGCGGCGTGGGCGGACGTGTGGCTGGGCCTCGACGTCGGCACCGACATCGCGCTCTCGAACACGCTGGCCCGCGAGATCCTCCACGCCGGCCTGGTCGACCGCGAGTTCGTGCGCCGCGGCACCAGCGGCCTCGAGGAGTACGCGCGCAGCGTCGAGCCGTGGACGCTCGAGCGCGGCGAGCTGGTGACCGGCGTGCCGCGCGAGGCGATCCGCGAGTTCGCCCACGCGCTCGGCACCACCGACCGCGTGCAGATCTGCTGGACGCTCGGCATCACCGAGCACCACAACGCGGTCGACAACGTGCTGGCGCTGATCAACCTCGGGCTGCTGACCGGCCACGTCGGCCGCTACGGCTGCGGCCTCAACCCGCTGCGCGGCCAGAACAACGTGCAGGGCGGCGGCGACATGGGGGCGATCCCCAACAAGCTGGCCGGCTTCCAGGACCTGGGCGACGAGGCGGCGCGCGGCCGCTTCGAGCAGCGCTGGAACTGCACGATCGCGCCGGAGCGCGGCTACTTCCTGACCGAGATGTTCGAGGCGATGGAGCACGGCAGCTTCCACGCCGCCTACGTGATCGGCGAGAACCCGGCGGCCTCCGAGGCCGACGCGCTGCGCGCGCGCCGCCTGCTCGAGGGCCTCGACTTCCTGCTGGTGCAGGACATCTACCGCACCCACACGGCGGAGCTGGCCGACGTCGTGCTGCCCGCCGCCGCCGCCTGGTGCGAGTCCGAGGGCACCGTCACCAACTCCGAGCGCCGCGTCCAGCGCGTGCGGCAGGCGCTGCCGCCTCCCGCCGGCGCGCGCGACGACATGTGGATCGTGCAGGAACTGGCGCACCGCCTGGGCCACGCCTGGAGCTTCGGCGAGACGCCGCGCGAGCTGGCGGAGAACGCGTGGAACGAGCTGCGCGCGCTCTCGCCCATGCACGCGGGCATGTCGTACGCGCGGCTCGAGGCCGCGGGCGGCCTGCGCTGGCCCTGCCTCGACGGGAGCGACCCCGGCGCCACCTTCCTGCACGGGCGCCTGTGGGAGCGCGACCCGGAGAAGCGCGGCCGTCCGGCTCCGTTCTCCGTGCTCCAGCACGAGCCTCCGGTCGACGCGCTCGACGCCGACTTCCCCATCCGCCTGACCACCGGCCGCCGCCTCTCCGACTACAACACCGGCGTGCAGAGCGGCGGCTTCTCCTCGCCGCTGCGGGTCGGCGAGTGCATCGATCTCTCGCCCGAAGACGCGCGCGAGCTCGGCCTGCGCGAGGGCGACCCGGCCCGCGTCAGCAGCCGCCGCGGCGCGGTCGAGGCGCCGGTGCGGATCGACCCCGGCCTGCGCCCGGGGCTCGCCTTCATGACCTTCCACTTCCCCGACGAAGTCGACGTGAACCGCCTCACCATCGACGCCTGGGACCCCAAGTCCGGCACGGCCGAGTTCAAGGCGACGGCCGTGCGCGTCGAGAAGCTGGTTCGCGCGGACGTCGTCGGTACCGCGGAGGCGCGGGCCTGAGATGGACCTCCACTTCACCAAAGACGAGCCTGCCCCCGACGAGCGTGACGCCCTCGACGCCGTGCTCGGCACCCCCGAGTCGGGCTGGCGCGGCGGCATCCGCGACGCCGCCACCGACACCCGCCAGGTCGACGGCGGCCGCGTCCTGCGCGAGCGCCGCCACCTGCTGCTGCCCGCCCTGCACGCGCTGCAGGGCCGCCGCGGGTGGATCAGCCCCGGCGGACTGAACTACGTCTGCGCCCGGCTCGGCGTGCCGCCGGCCGAAGCCCACGGCGTCGCCTCCTTCTACGCGATGTTCGCGACGACGGAGCGCCCGGCGACGGTGGTCCACGTCTGCGACGACGTCGCCTGCTCTCCGCGCGGCGCTGAGGAGCTGTGCCGCGAGCTCGAGCGCCGCTGCGGCCCGCCCGGTAGCGCGGTCGGCGGCCACGGCACCTGGCAGCGCAGCCCGTGCCTGGGCCTGTGCGAGCGCGGTCCCGCCGCGTTCGTTCAACAGGCGGGCCGCGGCCGCGAAGATGCCTCCCTGGCCCCCGCCAGCGCCGATGCGCTCGAGGCCGTGCTGCGCGGCCGCGACGTGCCGCCGCGGCCGGGCGAGGGCTCGGTGCCGCAGAAGGGCGACCCCGAGCTGCGGCTGCTGGCGCGGGTCGACGTCGCCGATCCCGGCTCGCTCGACGACTACCGCGCCCACGGCGGCTACCGGGCGCTGCGGCGCGCGCTCCACGTCGGGGCGGCCGAGGTGTTGCGCGAGCTGCACGACTCGCGCCTCGCGGGCCGCGGCGGCGCCGCCTTCCCGGCCGGCGTCAAGTGGAAGGCGGTCGCCGAGGCGCCCGCTCGCCCCCACTACCTGATCTGCAACGCCGACGAGTCCGAGCCGGGGACGTTCAAGGACCGCGTGCTCATGGAGCAGGACCCGTTCGCGGTGGTCGAGGCGATGACGATCGCCGGCTTCGCGATCGGCGCCGAGCGCGGCTTCCTCTACGTGCGCGGCGAGTACCCCGAGGCCACCCGGCGACTGGCTCACGCGATCGCCGAGGCGCGCCAGCGCGGCTTCCTGGGCCCGAGCATCCTGGAGCGCGGGTTCTCGTTCGAGATCGAGATCCGGCGCGGCGCCGGCGCCTACATCTGCGGCGAAGAGACCGCGCTGATGGAGTCGATCGAAGGCCGCCGTGGCGAGCCGCGCAACAAGCCGCCGTTCCCCGTCCACGTCGGCCTGTTCGGCAAGCCGACCGCGATCAACAACGTCGAGACGCTGGTCAACGTGCTGGAGGTGATCGCCCACGGCGGCGAGGCCTACGCGGGCCGCGGCACGCCGGCCTCGACCGGGACCAAGCTGTTCTGCCTGTCCGGCTGCGTCGAGATTCCGGGGGTCTACGAGGTGCACTTCGGCGCCACGCTCGGCGAGCTGATCGCGCTGGGCGGCGGCGTGCGCGGCGGCCGCCCGCTGCAGGCGGTGCTGCTCGGCGGCGCGGCCGGGGCGTTCGTCGGCCCCGCGGACCTCGACATGCCGCTCACCCTGGAGGGCGCCCGCGAGCGAGGCGCCACCCTCGGCTCGGGCGTGGTGCTCGTCTTCGACGACACCGTCGACCTGAAGCCGCTGCTCGCCCGCATCGCCGCCTTCTTCCGCGACGAGTCGTGCGGGCAGTGCGTGCCGTGCCGGGTCGGCACCGTGCGCCAGGAAGAAGCGCTGGCCCGGTTGCTGGCGCCGGGCGCGGACGTCCTGAAGGAGCAGGCGCTGCTCGCGGACCTGGAGCAGGTGATGAAGGACGCCTCGATCTGCGGCCTCGGCCAGACCGCGTCGGGCGCCATCCAGTCGGCGATCCGCCGGCTCGGCGTGTTCGGAGGCCGCGCATGACCCACGCCGTCCCCGTCGCCCCTCCCCGCCGCCTCGTCGAGTTCGAGGTCGACGGCGAGAAGTGCAAGGCGCGCGAGGGCACCACGCTGCTCGAGGCGCTGCGCGCGCGCGGCCAGGACCAGCCCACGCTGTGCCACCTCGAGAACCTGACGCCCGTGAACGTCTGCCGCGTGTGCGTCGTCGAGGTCGAGGGCTCGCGCACGCTCGTGCCCTCGTGCTCGCGGCCGGTCGAGCCGGGCATGAAGGTGAAGACCGACTCGCCGCGGGTGCACCACTCGCGCAAGCTGGTCTTCGAGCTGCTCGCCTCCTCGGTGGACCTCTCGCTGGTCGACGCCCGCACCCGCGGGTTCATGGAGCGGTACGGGGTCGATGCCGATCGCTTCGGGCCGCGGGCCCGGCCGTCCGCCGCCGGCGAGCGCGACGCCGCGACGCCGGGCCACCACCACGCGCCCGAGCCCGGCGCCGCCGCGACCGTCGCCCAGCCGGTCAAGGTCGACAACGACCTCTACGTGCGCGACTACTCGCGCTGCATCCTCTGCTACAAGTGCGTCGAGGCGTGCGGCGAAGACGCCCAGCACACTTTCGCGATCGCGGTCGCCGGGCGCGGCTTCGACGCCCGCATCTCGACCGAAGGCGACGTGCCGCTGACCGACTCGGCCTGCGTCTACTGCGGCAACTGCATCGGGGTGTGCCCCACCGGCGCGCTGATGTTCCGCTCCGAGCACGAGCTGCGCCAGCGCGGCGAGTGGGCCCCGGAGCGGCAGACCGTGACCCGCACGGTCTGCCCGTACTGCGGCGTCGGCTGCAACCTCGAACTGCACGTCCAGGACCGCCGCATCGTCAAGGCCACCTCCCCGCTCGACCACGACGTCACCCGCGGCCACCTCTGCATCAAGGGCCGCTTCGGCTGGGAACACGTCCAGCCCGCTGCCTCCGGCCCCCTGCAACTGGAACCGCAACCGGTCCCTGGGGGTGCGGGGGCGGAGGAGGGTGCGTTGTCCGACGTAGCATCGACGGCGGCTCGCGCCGGGAGTGAATCCCGGCGCTCGGGCCGCCGGGCTCCGGCCAGACGGCCTCCGCCCGGACCCGGGGAACGCGGAGACGCCCACGAGGCGGCTCCGCGACTCCAGAAACGAGATCAACCATGAAGGTGCTGATCGCCGACAAGTTTCCCGAGGACGGGCTCGCCGCGCTGCGCGCCGTCGGCTGCGACGTCGCCTACGAGCCCGACGTCAAGGGCCGCACGCTGGAGGAGGCCGTCGTGCGGACGGGCGCCGACGTGCTGGTCGTGCGCTCGACCGAGGTGGGTGGCGACGTTCTGCGCGCGAGCCGGCTCGGCCTCGTCGTGCGCGCAGGCGCCGGGTACAACACGATCGACGTCAAGACCGCCTCGGAGCGCGGCATCTACGTCTCCAACTGCCCGGGCAAGAACGCCATCGCGGTGGCGGAGCTGGCTTTCGGCCTGATCCTGGCCCTCGACCGCCACATCGCCGACGGAGTCGCCGACCTGCGCAACGGGGCGTGGAACAAGACGAAGTACGGCAAGGCCCGGGGCCTTCACGGCCGCACGCTCGGCATCGTGGGCTTCGGCAACATCGGCCTCGAGCTCGCCCACCGCGCCCGCGCGTTCGGGATGCCGGTCTGCGCCTGGAGCCGCTCGCTGACCGACGCCGTCGCGCGCGAGCACGGCGTCGTGCGCCTCGACTCGCCGCAGGCGGTGGCCGCGGCCTCCAACGTGGTCAGCGTCCACCTCGCGCTGAAGCCGGAAACGCGCGGCTTGATCGGCGCCGACTTCTTCGCCGCGATGCACCCGGGCTCGCTGTTCATCAACACCTCGCGGGCCGAGGTCGTCGACGAGGCGGCGCTGACCGCGGCGGTCCACGCCAAGGGCATCCGCTGCGGCCTGGACGTCTTCAACGGCGAGCCCGCCGGCGGCACCGGCACCATCGACAACCCGCTGCTGCAGGAGCCGGGCGTCTACGGCAGCCACCACATCGGGGCGTCGACCGACCAGGCCCAGGAGGCGATCGCCCGGGAAACGGTGCGGATCGTGGTGGAGTACCAGGAGACCGGCCGCGTCCCCAACTGCGTCAACATCGCCCTGCGCACGCCCGCCACGCACCTGCTCGTGGTCCGCCACCTCAACCGAGTCGGCGTGCTCGCCCACGTGTTCGGACACCTGCGAGAGGCCGGGGTCAACGTCTCGGAGACGGAGAACGTGGTCTTCGACGGTGCGATCGCGGCGATCGCCCGCATCCAGTGCGACCACGAGCCGCCGGCCGCTGCCCTCGACGCGATTCGCGCCGGTTCCCCGGACGTGCTGGAGCTGTCGGTGGTGCCGATCGGCTGAGGCTACGGGCAGGCCTCGGCGGCGCGGTCGAGTTGCTCGCGCAGGGTGATCAGCACCTGGCGGCTGCCCTCCTCCCTGACCTGGCCCCCGGCCTCGTTGAGGCGCTGCCGGGCCTCGGGCAGCGAGGCGCGCACCGCGTCGCAGTCGCCGGCGGCGCGCACGACCTGGTTGACCAGCGCGTTGACCCTGCTCAGCACCTCGGCGTCCTGCGACACGGCCTCGATCCGCTTCTCGCGCTCGCGGCCGCAGCCGCCCGCGCACGCCGCCCCGAGCAGGACGGCCACGACCCCGGTTCGGATTCGCATGGCGCATACTCCCGCCGATCGACATGCCCGGCAAGGTCACGTTGACGGCGACCGCCGGCCCGATCCAGGGCCGGCGCTTCGAGTTCACCGAGCACGACACGTTCCTCTTCGGCCGCGCGCCGGACTGCCACGCCGAGCTGCCCTCGGGCGACACGTCCGCCTCCCGCCATCACTTCCTGCTGGAGGTGGCCCCCCCGCTGGCGCGCCTGCGCGACCTGGGCAGCCTCAACGGCACCCACGTCAACGGCGTGCGCCACGGCGGGCGCCAGCCGGGAGAGACGCCGGAACAGGCGGCGCGGCGCCCGTGCCCCCAGATCGACCTCCGCCACGGCGACCAGGTCCGGGTGGGCACCACCGTCTTCGGCGTGACGATCGAGCGCGAGGGCGCCGACTCGGCGCAGACCGACCCGTCGCTCTCGTTCGACGTGCTGGTCGAGCCGGTCTCGGAGGCGCCGGTCGTCGAGGCCGTCTCCGCGCTCGCGGCCGAACTGCCCGAGCGGGTCGGCGACTACGCCCTCGGCCCGCTGCTCGGGCGCGGCGGCATGGGCGTGGTCCACCAGGCCCGCCGCCTCGCGGACGGCACTGTCGTCGCGGTCAAGCTGATGCTGCCCCAGGTGCTGGTCAGCGCCGCCGCCCGTGACGCCTTCCTGCGCGAGGTCGAGGTCACCCGCAGCCTGCGCCACCCGCGCATCGTCGAGCTGCTCGACTGCGGCTACGCGGCCGAGCGCTTCTGGTTCGCCATGGAGTACTGCCCGGGCGGCAGCGCGCTCGCGCTGTTGCGCGCCTGCGGCGGGCGGGTGCCGCTCGAACGCGCGCTCGACCTCGCGGACGGGGCGCTCGACGGCCTCGCATTCGCCCACGCCCAGGGCGTGGTCCACCGCGACGTCAAGCCCGACAACCTGCTGCTGGCCGCGGACGGCACCGCGCGCGTCACCGACTTCGGCCTCGCCAAGAGCTTCTCGAGCGCCGGCCTGTCCGGCCTGACCGCCACGGGCACCGTCGCCGGGACGTTGTTCTACATGCCGCGCGAGCAGCTCACCAGCTTCCGCCTGCTGCGCCCCGCCAGCGACGTGTGGAGCCTCGCCGCGACGCTCTATCACCTGCTGACGGGCGAGTACGCTCGCGACTTCGCCGCGGGCCGCGACCCCCTCGCCGTGATCCTCAAGGGCGGCACGATCCCGATCCGCGAGCGCGAGCCGCGCGTGAGCGTCGCGGTGGCGGAGGTGATCGACCGCGCGCTGGCCGACGACGTGGCGACGCGGTACGCCGACGCTGCCCGGTTCCGCGACGCGCTGCGCGCCGCCCGCGCCCGCGCGTGACCTCCAGCGCGGCCTGCCCTGCCTGCGGCTTCCGCTCCGCGCGGGTTCCGGCCCACCTCGTCGGGCGCGAGGTCACCTGCCCGAAGTGCAAGGGCCGCTTCCGGCTGGCCCTCGAGGCGGCGCCAGCGCCGACGACACCCGAGGCGCCTGCCGAGACGACGCCCGAAGTTCCCGTCGCCACCACGCCGGAGGCGGTCGCCGCCACGACGCCGGAGGGGCCGCCGCCCACCACTGCCGAGCCGCGATCGGGCGCGGACTGGCGGGTGGGCGACGTCGTGCTCGGACTGTACGAGATCACGGCGATCCTCGGCCAGGGCGGGATGGGCCGCGTCTACAAGGCGCGGCACCGCGGCTGGGACCTCGATCTCGCCGTCAAGACCCCGCTGCCGCAGTTGCTGGAAGCGGTCGGCGGGGCGGAGGCATTCGAGGCCGAGGCCGAGACCTGGGTCCGCCTCGGGCTGCATCCGCACGTGGTGCCGTGCTACTACGTGCGCCGCGTCGACGACCTGCCGCGCGTGTTCGCGGAGTTCGTCGACGGCGGCAGCCTCCACGAGTGGATCCGCACCGGGCGCCTGAAGACGCTCGACGCGATCCTCGACGTCGCGATCCAGTTCGCGTGGGGGCTCCACCACGCCCACGAGCAGGGCCTCGTCCACCGCGACGTGAAGCCGGGCAACGTGATGCTCGGCCGCGACGGCACCGCCAAGGTGACCGACTTCGGCCTCGCCCGCGCAGGCGCGCTCGGACCCGTGGCCGGCGCCAGCCCCGACTCCGGAGGCACGCTGCTGGTCGCCGGCGGCGGCGCAGGCACGCCCGCGTACATGGCGCCCGAGCAGGTCGCGGGCGCCGAACTCACGCGCCGCGCCGATCTCTGGAGCTGGGCGCTCTCCGTGCTCGAGATGTTCGCCGGCGGCCGAACCTGGGAGTACGGGGTGCAGGCGATGGAGGCGCTCGACTCCGTCCTCTCGGGCCGCGTCGTCCGGGCCGGGTTGCCACCCGTTCCCGCTCCGGTGGTCGAGCTGCTGCGCGCCAGCTTCGCGGAGGACCCCGCAGCGCGCCCCCACGACCTCGCGGCCGCGGCCCAGGCGCTGCGCGCCGCCCACGAGCTCGAGTGTGGCCGCGCCCATCCCCGCCTCGAGCCGCGCGCCGGCAGCGGCCGCGCGGACAGCCTCAACAACGCCGCGGTCTCGCTGCTCGACCTCGAGCGCGTCGACGAGGCGATGGCCGCCTGGAACCGCGCGCTCGACGCGGAGCCGCAGCACGTCGAGGCGACCTACAACCGCGCGGTCTTCGAGTGGTCGCGGGCCCGCACCGACGACGGCGAGCTGGAGCGCCGGGTGGCGGAGGCGCGGGCGTCCCACCCGCGCGAGCCGCGGGCCGCGGAGCTGGGCGAGCGGGTGCTCGAGGCGCTCGGCGAGCGCCAGCGCGCACTGACGCTGCGCGGGGGAGCTCCCGCCGCGGAGGCCGGCGAGGCGGCGATGCCCGACGTCTCGACGACGCTGCGCGGCCTGGCGGCGCCGGCCCAGGCCCTCGCCGTGAGCCCCGACGGCCGCACGGTCCTGGCCGGCGGCGGCGGGCGCGAGGCCCGGGTCTGGGACCTGGCGAGCGGCGCGCTCGTGCGCAAGCTCGACGCCGAAGACGGCAAGCTGCGGGCGCTCGCGCTGGCGCAGGTGGCGGGCCAGGCCGCGGTGCTGTGGGCTGCGGAAGGGGCTCCGCTGCGGGCGCTGGAACTCGGGCAGGGCAAGCTGCTGCGCAGTTTCCAGCGCGTCCCCGGCGCGCCAAACGCCCTCGCGCTTCTGGCCGGCGGCCAGGTCGTGGCCGCCATGAGCGACCGCACGCTGCGCGTGTTCGACGTCCACGGCGGCCAGCTCGTGCGCACGCTCGAGGGCCACGAGGACGCCGTGCTGAGCATCGCCGCCGGCCCCACCCGGATCGTCTCCGGCGGACGCGACGGCCAGGTGCGCCTGTGGGACGCCCCCACCGGAGCGCCCCTCGCGGTCCACCGCACGGGAAGCCGGGTCGGCGCGGTGGCCATCGACGAGGCACGCGGCCGCTTCGCGTGCGGCGCCGACGACCGCGTGATCCGCCTGTGGCCGCGGCTCGACGCAAGCGAGCCGCTGGCCCTGCGCGGCCCGACCCAGCCGGTGACCTGCCTCGCCTTCACACCCGAGCTGCTGATCGCCGGCGGCGCCGACCGCGCGTTGCGGGCGTACACGCTGCTCCCGACCGGCCTGCACAGCGTGACCCGGTTCGACGCCGCAGTCCACGCCCTGGCGCTCGGCCCGGGCGTGCTGCTCGCGGCCCACGGCGCACAGGTCTCCCGCGTCGAGCTGCCCGCGCGCCCGCGCACGCCCGCGTTCGCCCTGTGCCGGCCCGCCTCCTCCGAGGAACTGGCCGCCCGCCAGGCGGAGTTCGACGGGCACCTGGCCACGGCGCGCGAGGCGCTGGTCGCGGACGAGCTCGACGCCGCCCACGACGCGACGCTCGCCGCGCGAGCCGTACCCGGCTTCGCCCGCGCCGAGCCGGCGCTCGCGGTGTGGGACGAGCTGGCGATGCGGCTCCCCGGCAGCGGGCTGCGCGCGGCCTGGGAGGAGCGCGTCTTCGGCGGCCACGACGACACCGTGCTGGCTGTGGCCGCCTCCGCGGCGGGCGACTTCGCCTCGGCCGGCACCGACCGCGCCGTGCAGGTGATCGACCCCGACGGCAGCGCCCGCGTCCTCGGCCGCCACGGGGGACCGGTCGCCGCGCTCGCGTTCACGCTCGAGGGCCAGAAGCTGCTCAGCGCCGGCTGGGACCAGGTCGTGCGCGTGTGGGACGTCGCGGACGGCCGCCCGCTGGCGACGCTGCAGGGTCACGACGGATACGTGGTCGCCCTCGCGCTCGCGCACGACGGCCGCCGCCTGGCCACGGGCTCGCTCGACACCACGGCGCGGCTGTGGCGGATCGACGGCCACGGCGAGCGCACGCTCGCGGGCCACGAAGGCGCGGTGGCCGCAGTGGCGTGGAGTCCCGACGCGCGCGTGGTCGCGACCGGCGGATGGGACGAGACGGTCCGCCTGTGGGACGCGGAGACGGGTGCCGGGCTCGGCGTGCTCGCGCAGCACCGGGGCAACGTGAACGCGGTCGCGATCTCGCCCGCGGGCCTCGCGCTGGCGTCGGCCGGCGCCGACGCGAAGGTCCGCCTGTGGGACCCGCGCGAGCGGAAGCTGCTGCGCGCGCTCGACGGCCACGACGGCGAGGTCACGGCGCTCGTCTTCTCGAACGACGGCCGGCACCTCTTCTCCGCCAGCCGCGATCGCACCGTCCGCGTGTGGACCCTCGCGAGCGGCCAGTGCGTGCGCGTGCTGACGCATCCCGCCGCGGTGCAGTCCCTCGCGCTGGTCCCGCTCCAGCAGCGGCTGCTCACGGGTGGCGCCGACCGCCAGCTCCACGTCTGGCGCCTCGACTGGGAGCTCGCGCGGCCCGAGCCGCGGCTCCGGCTCAAGCCCCAGACGGTGCGGGTGGAGCCTCCACGCGAGGCGGGTCTTCAGGGCTCGGCCTCGGTCGCGAGCACCGTCACCCCGGCGCCCGCGCCCGCCGCCACTCCGCCGCGGCCTGCGGTCCCGCGCCGCGCCACGCCTTCGGCTCCGGCCCCTGCCGCCGAGTGGGCCGACGTGCGCAAGGGCGCGCCGCGCACGCTGCTGCGCGCGCCGACGGCCCCGAAGCGCTGGCCGTGGCGTCGCATCGCGCTCGGCGCGGTGGTCTCCGTCGCGCTCCTGGTGAGCGCCCTCGTCTGGCTCGGCCCGTCGCGCGAACTGCGCTTCGTGGATCGCGTCCTTCGGGCCGCGACCGCCCCGGTCGACCTGGTCGAACTCGGCGCGTTCGCCCCGGAGTGCGACGCCGAGTACGCCGTGGTCCTCGAGCGCGCGCAGTCCGTCCACGCCTCGGCCCTCGACCTCGCCTGCCTCGTGCCCCACGCCGCGCCCGGCACGGTCGCCGACTACCTCGCGGGCGTGACGCTGCTGGGCGAAGACGGCCGCGACACCGAGCGCCTGCGGCGCAACGCGCTCTCCCTGCTCGTCGGGTTCGGCGCGGAGGGCGTGGACGGCGCCTGCGAGGCGCTCTCGGATGAACGCGCCGACGTGCGCGCGCTGGCCGCGCTGGCGCTCGCGCTCCAGGACGCGGCTCCCGCACGCGAGTGCCTGACCCGCCACGCGCGCAGCGGTCCGCCCGAGGCCCGCGCCGCCGCGATCGAGGCGCTGCCGCGGCTCTTTCTCCGCGACGACCTCAGGCCCGAGCCCGCCTTCGCGCTGGTCGGCGACCTGCTCCGCGACCGCGAACCGCCGGTGCGTGCCGCGGCCTGCTCGCTGCTGCCGCTGTTCGATGTGCACCACGCGCGGCCGCTCGCCACGGCCGCCCGCGAGGATGCCGACCCGGCGGTCCGCGCCGCGGCCGAGACGGCCCTGCGCCGGATCGAGGCGGCCCGCATCGAGGAGGAGCGGGACGGCCTGCGCTGACGGCTCGCGGCGTCATCGCGCGCCGTCGGGCTCGAAGATCGACTCGATCGAACGCGAGAACGCGCGGGCGAGCGCGAACGCCAGGGGCAGGCTGGGGTCGTAGCGGCCGTTCTCGATGGCGTTGATCGTCTGCCGCGACACCCCGACCCGGCGCGCGAGGTCGGCCTGCGACCAGCCGCGCTCCGAGCGCAGCGCGGGCAGCACGTTCTTCATCGCTGGCAGCGGATCGACGTCGCGAACCAGGCGGCCAGCCAGGTGCCCAGCAGGGCGCTCGCCACTCCCGGCCCGGTGAGCGGCGGCAGCCGGTCGGCGGCCAGCGCGTGCGCGATCAGCGCCACCAGCACGACGGCGTAACTCCACGAGAGCGACTCGAGCTGGATGCGTCTCTCGAGCTCGTCTCCCGCGCGCATCGAGCGCACGAGGAACCAGGCCGCCGCCAGGACCAGGGCGAGGTCCCGCACCGCCATCACGACGCGGTCTCGCAGGAGGTACGGCGAGGGCAGCGGCTCGTAGAACGGCAGGGCCAGCGCCGCCAGGCCGAGCAGCCAGGGGTACTCGCGGCGCCGCACGATGCGGTGGACCGCGAAGCCCGAGACGGCCAGGCACAGCAGGCCGCCCACCACGTGCCGCAGCGAACGGGCGTCGGTGTAGGCCGGGAACGCCTGCCGGGTCAGCGACAGGCCGGCGAGCAGGAACGCGGCGGCGAGCCCTGCGCGGGACGCGCGCTCGGCGGGCCAGGGCGTGATCATGGGCCCTCTCCTCGACCACTCAAGCTAGGCCGCGGGCGCCGCCGTGTCAAGCACGCTTTACATGGCTCACAATTGCAGGCGGAGGCAAATTCGCCATGAGCCCTGAAGATCTCGCCGTCCTGCGCAGCCTGCTGAGCGAGCGGCGCCAGCTCGCGATCGCCGTGCTGATCGACGGCGAACCTGCGATCGGCCTGCTGCCGTTCGTCGTCACGCCGGACTGGTCGGCGCTGGTCGTGCGCGCCTCGGGCCTCGCCCGCCACACGAAGGGCCTGCTCGAGGGCGCGCCGTTCGACGCCCTGATCGCCCGCAACGACGACCCCGGGCAGGACGGGTTGCAGCTCGTCCGCACCACGCTGCGCGGGCGCGTGCGGGTGCTCGACCGCGAGGCGCCCGAGACGCAGGATCTCATCGCGCGCTACGTCGCCGCCTTCCCCAGCGCCGAGATGACGCTCGACCTCGGCGACTTCAACACCTACCGGCTGGAGATCGAGGCGGGCCGCCTCAACACCGGCTTCGGCGGCGCGATCAACCTCTCGCGCTCTTCGCTGGAGCAACTGCGCGCCGCCTCGTAGCCCGGCGCTAACATCGGCGCACCGGAGGCCTCCGATGCGCCGACTCGTCGCCCTGATCCCCGCCGCCGTGGTCCTTCTCGCCGCCCCTGCGGCACGGGCCTCGGAGCCGCCACCCGACGAGGCGGCGCTGCGTGCGATGACCGCGCGTTTCGCCCCGGTCGAGCTCGGGGCCGACCTGTCGCGGCTGCCCGAGGGAGAGCGCCGCGCCCTCGCCCGGCTGATCGAGGCCTCGCGCGTGCTCGACGCGCTCTACCTGCGCCAGGCGTGGGCGGGCAACGAAGCGCTGCTGCTGGAGCTGGTCGCCGACCGCTCGCCGCTCGGCCAGGCCCGCCTCCACGCGTTCCTCGTCAACCGCGGGCCGTGGTCGCAGCTCGACGAGCAGGAGCCGTTCCTCCCCGGCGTGCCGCCGCGGCCGGCCGGCGCCAACTTCTATCCCGCCGGCGCCACGAAGGCCGAAGTCGAGGCCTGGCTCCAGTCCCTGCCCGCCTCGGAACGCGACGCAGCCACCGGCTTCTTCACCACGATCCGCCACGTGCCGGGCGGTCGCTTCGTCGCCGTGCCGTACAGCCTCGAGTACCAGGGCGAGCTGGCGCGGGCGGCCGAGCTGCTGCGCGAGGCCGCGGCCGCCACCGCGCAGCCCACGCTGCGCGCGTATCTCGAGAAGCGCGCCGACGCCTTCCTGAGCAACGACTACTACGCGAGCGACGTCGCGTGGATGGAGCTCGACGCCTCGATCGAGCCGACGATCGGCCCCTACGAGACCTACGACGACGGCTGGTTCGGCTACAAGGCCGCGTTCGAGTCGTTCGTCGGCCTGCGCGACGACGCCGAGACGGCGAAGCTCGCCCGCTTTTCCTCGGAGCTGCAGTGGCTCGAGGACCGGCTGCCGATCGAGCCTCGGTACCGCAACCCGAAGCTCGGGGCGCTGGCCCCGATCCGGGTGATCGACCTCGTCTTCTCCGCCGGCCAGGCCAACGCCGGCGTGCAGACGGCCGCCTTCAACCTCCCCAACGACGACCGCGTCGTGGCCGCGAAGGGCTCCAAGCGGGTGATGCTCAAGAACACCCAGCGCGCCAAGTTCGACCAGGTGCTGGTGCCGATCTCGCGCATCGCGCTCAAGGCGTCGGACCAGGCGGACGTCGACTTCGACGCCTTCTTCACCCACATCCTGATGCACGAGCTGCTGCACGGCCTGGGGCCCGGCAACATCGAGGTCGCGGGCCGCAAGACCACGGTGCGCCTCGAACTGAAGGACACCTACGGTGCCATCGAGGAGGCCAAGGCCGACATCGCCGGGCTGTGGGCGCTGCAGCAGCTCGTCGACAAGGGAGTGCTCGACCGCCGCTTCGAGCAAACGATGTACACGACCTTCCTGGCCTCGGCCTTCCGCTCGATCCGCTTCGGCATCGACGAGGCCCACGGCAAGGGCCAGATCCTCCAGCTCAACCACCTGCTCGACCAGGGCGCGGTCGTGGTGGCGGCCGACGGCACCTTCGCGGTGGTGCCGGCGAAGATCCGGGCCGCGGTGACGTCGCTGACAGCGGAGATCCTGACCCTGCAGGCCGAAGGCAGCCACGCGAAGGCGAAGGCGCTGCTCGACCGGCTGGCGGTCGTGCGGCCCGAGGTGCAGCGCGTGCTCGACCGGCTGAAGGATGTGCCGGTCGACATCGAACCGCGCTTCACGGCGGCCGAGGCCCTGGCCCGTCGCTGAGCCGGAACCCCGGGGCCCCGTCCTTCGTAGTCAAGAGCGTGAACGGAACCGACTCGGGGCCCGACCTGCGCGAGCGCTTCGACGGCTTCGCCGCCCGGGTCGGCGAGCGCCTGCGCAAGCCCGCCTCCGGCAGCGCGGCGCTGCAGGAGGACTACTGGGCCACGGTGCGCGAGCTCTTCACCCGCGACGTGACCTCGGGCGGCTTCGACCAGCTCGTCCGCCACGACGCCGGCGAGACGCTGCGCTTCTTCCTGCGCGACGTCGAGCTGGCCCCGCTGCTGGCCCTGCCGTGGTACCGCCGCTACCCGCAGATCGCGTTCAAGGTGTTCCTGGCGATGGCCTATCGCCTCAGCCCCGTGCGCCGGGTGCTGTTCGCGGTCGGCCTGCCGCTGCTGGCGCTCGGCTGGCTGCGCTACGCGGCCGAGGTGATGCTCGACTTCGCGGGCCGTCCCGTGCGCGGCGCGAGCTGGGAGCACGCGCTGCTGCTCGGTGGCAGCCTGGCGGCCGTGCTGCTGCTGCTCGAGCTGCGCGACAAGCTCTCGCTCAAGGGCGACCTCGAGGTCGCGCGCCAGATCCAGTTCGGGCTCCTGCCGTTCGAGCCCGCCCGCGTCGGCAGCCTCTCGTTGCACGCCGCGATGCGCCCGGCCAACACCGTCGGCGGCGACTACTTCGACCGCATCGAGCTGCCCGAGGGCCGGCTGGCGATCGTGCTCGGCGACGTCGCCGGCAAGGGCATGCCCGCCGCGCTGCTGATGGCGCTGCTCCAGGGCAGCCTGCGCACGCTGCTCAACGCCGGCTTCCGCGGCGCCGCGCTCGTCGACAAGCTCAACGCCCACCTCCACGCCAGCATCCCGTCGAACCGGCTGGTGACGCTGTTCTATGCCGAGGTCGAACCCGCGAGCGGCGCGCTGCGCTACGTCAACGCGGGCCACAACCCTCCGCTGCTCGCCCGCGCCGACGGCAGCGTGGCGCGCCTCGACGCGACCGGCATCGCGCTCGGCATCCTGTCGGAGACTCCGTACGAGGAGCCCGAGGCCCGCCTGGCCCCCGGCGACCGGCTGCTGCTCTACACGGACGGCATCACCGAGGCGGCCAACCTCCAGGACGACGAGTACGGCGACGCCCGCCTCGAGTCCTTCCTGAAGGCCCGCCGCGACACCCCGGCGGAAGCCCTGCTCGCGGCCCTGCGCGACGACGTGCTCGCCTTCTGCGGCCCGGTCCGCCCCCGCGACGACATGACCATGCTCCTCGTCGAACGCCAGGCCTGAACCCGCCTCGACGGAGGTCAGCTCCGAGCGCCGGGTGATGCCGGAGTGCCCGTTGGCGAGGCGGAGGAACAGCCGGCGGCCGTACGGAAACCCGGCGCCGAAGCGGCTACCGCGGAATGCGCCTCGCCAGCAGCGCCTCGACGTCAGCGATGTCCTGGGCCCGGTTGGCGGCGCGCTTGTTCTGAAGCAGCGCGTCGAAACCGATGACCGGAACACGGCGTCCGTCGATCTCGAGGCTGTCACCGGCAGCCACCGCCTCGTCGAAGGTGATGCCGTCGGCTCGGTTGAGGATGTCGATCCGCCGGGGAGGCACCCCGATCTGCAACACGCCCTGATAACTCGAGAAGTCGGCCTCGGAAACCGAGAACGCCTCGAGCGGCGCGCCGAACACGGCCAGGGCCCGGTAGACCCGGCCCGCGTTCGCCGGGGTGGCCCTCACGAGCACGTCGAGGTCCTTCGTCGCGCGCGGATGCCCGTGAAACGCGACCGCGTGTCCGCCGAGCACGACGAACTCGGCGCCGGCATCGGCCAGCTCGACCAGCAGGTCGCGGAAGTCCTCCGGGAGGGTGATCACCCGCGGACGTCAGGCACGAAGCGACACGGGATCGCCTGCCGCGTGTAGCTCGGCTCCGGTTCCCCGGACAGCGCCCAGCTCTCGCGCGTCAACTCCTGGACGAGAGACACCGCCTCCTCACCCCGGAGCGGGGTCAAGTCCGCCTCGACGTCCTGGAGTTGGGTTCGACGCAGCAGGATGCGCCCGCTTCGCGCCGCGGCCCGCTCGCGACGCGCGGCCTCCGAATCGCTGGCTTCGCCGGACCGGACCTTCTTCTCCACGGTCGTCATTTTATCAGTCCGCTGCCGGGCCCAGCGCGAGCTCTTGGGAACCGAGGTCCCGTGCTCAGCCCGCGACGGAGACCACGCGGCCGGTGGCCAGCAGGCCGAGGCTGGCGGTGACCGGCTCGCCCGTGAGGGCGCGGAGGGCGCGCGCGTAGAGGGCCAGTTGGGCGCCGTGCGCCTCCAGCGCGGCGGCCTCGTCGGCGTGGCGCGCCGTCTTGAAGTCCACGACCTTCCAGGCGCCGTCGCGGCGCCACGCGAGGTCGATGCGCCCCGTGACCAGCTGGCCGTCGAGCGGCACCGTGAACGGAACCTCGCGGTAGACCCGATCGGCCGTGGCGAGGTCCGCGAGCTCGGGCAGCGCGCGAGCCCGCTCCGCGAGCCTCGCCGCGGTGCCGAGCGCCGGGTCGTCGGGCGCAAAGCCGTACTCGGCGGCCAGCGAACGCGCGGCCGTGTGGAGGTCGCCCCCGGCTGCAAGCGCCACGAGCGCGTGCGTCAGCCGTCCGAGGTCGCCGCCCGCGGAGGCCACGACGATCGGCGCCTCGTCGTCGACGAGTTCGGCGCTGCGCTCGTCGACCGTCTCCCCGCGCGGCGCGGGCGCGGGCGGCGTCGGGGTCGCGTCCGTCGCCGCCACGACCGGCCGGCGCGGACGCCGGGCGCGCTGGCGCCGCTCGCGCCGAGCGCGCTCCCAGGTCTCCTCGGCCAGCAATCCCGCCCAGCCCTCGACCTCGCTGCCCTCGAGGACGCCCCCTCGCGATCTCGCGCGCGCGGAGGTCTCGGCTTCCCCGAGCCCGCGCGTGTCGAACCACGTCACCTGTGCCTTGCCCGCGGTGCCGTCGGCGCGGAGCGTGCCGCCTCGACTTCCCCACGCCGGCTCCTCGCCCGGAACGACGAAGCCGGCGAGCGCGGCGTCGAGCCAGTACTTCTCCTGGCGGCGGCCTGCGAAGCACGGCAGCACGAGGTGATCGCGGGCGCGGGTCAGCGCAACGTAGAGCAGGCGCCGCTCCTGTGCGGCCTCCTCCTGCAGTTCGGCCGCGCGGGCGTCCTCCCAGCCCGCCGGCTCCAGGCCTGCGACCTTGAACCAGGTCTCGCCTGTCGCGTGGCGCACGACCGCGTCGACGCTCGTCCTTTGCTGGTACAGCAGGTCGGCGACGATCACGATCGGGTACTCGAGCCCCTTGGCGCGGTGGACGGTGATCACCTCGACCTGGTCGCCGGCCTCCTGTCCGACCGGCGAGTCGCCTTCTTCGCGTCCGCCTTCGCCCTGCTCCTCGAGGAAGCGCACGACCGCGCGCAGAGTCGCCGGCCCGGCCGCCTCGTACGCCCGCGCCACGTCGAGCACCTTCCAGAGGTTGGCGACGGCCTGCGCGCCGTCAGGCCGCAGCCGGAACGCGGCCAGCGCCCGCGTGCGCTCGAACAGCCGCGCGATCACCACGCTCGGCGGCTGCACGCGCCGGAGCCGGTGCAGGGCCTTCAGCAGGGCCAGCGCCGGTCCCACGCGCTCGGCCCGCGGAGCGCCTTCCGCCAGCGGAGCCAGCGGATGGAGGCGCCCCTCGCCCGACGCGTAGCGGAACAGGTCGTCGTCCGAGAGCGCGAAGAACGGCGAGCGCAGCGCCGCGAACACCGCCAGGCGGTCGGCGGGGTTGTCGATCGCGCGCAGCGTGGCGACCAGCGCGGCCACCTCCTCGCGGGCGTAGTACTCCTTGCCGCCCACGAGCCGATAGGCGATGCCGCGGGCCTGGAACGCCTCCTCGAACGCGCCCACGAAGTCGGGGCTCATCCGCCGCACCAGCAGGCCGACGTCGCCGGGGCGCGCGGGCCGCACCGCGTCGTCGCGGTCGCGCAGGCTCCACGGCCGCACACGCGTGATCTCGTCCACGAAGCCCGCGATCGCCGCCGCCAGCCGCGGCCCCAACTCGCCGACCTTCGGCCGGTCGCCCAGGTCGTCGACCTGGACCGGCAGGGCGACCGTTCGCGCGCCGTCGCGGGCGACCTCGGTGCGGAAGGCCGTCAGCGGGAGCGGCTCGGGATCGCCCGGCTGTGCGAAGACGTCCGTGAAGCGCTCGTTGACGAAGGAGACGATCGACGGCACCGTGCGGAAGTTGGTCTGGAGCGCGAGCGTCTTGCCGCCACAGGCCTCGATGCAGCGCCGGGCCCGCTCGTACACGGCGATGTCCGCGCGACGGAAGCGGTAGATGCTCTGCTTCGGGTCGCCGACCACGAACAGCTTGCCCGGCGCGAGCCGCACGTCCTCCCAGCGTGCGGCGGGTGGCGCCGACGGGTCCTCGGCGAGGAGGAACGCGATCTGCGCCTGCAGCGGGTCGGTGTCCTGGAACTCGTCGATCAGCAGGAAGTCGAAGCGGCGCTGGAAGTAGCGGCGCACCGGCAGCGAGTGCAGGAGCACGTCGCGCGTGCGCAGCAGCAGGTCGGTGAAGTCGGCGACGCCGTGCTCGCGGCGGGCCTCGTCGTAGGCGGCGAGGAACCCGCGCAGCGCGTCGCGCAGCTCCCAGGCGAGGTCGGCCTTCGAATCGACGCACCACGCCGCGTGCGCCTCCTTCACGGCCTTCAGCTCGGCCTTGGCGTCGGCGCAGGCGCTCTTCGGCGACCAGTTCCCCTGGCTGCCCAGGTGGTAGGTGACGCGCAGCCCGCGCAGCCACGCCTCGAGGCCCGCTCCGCTGGACCGACGCGCCCGCTCGTGGAACGCCTCGAGCTTGACGATCGACTGGAAGGCCACGTCCGCGTGGTTGCGGCAGGACTCCTTCAGGGGCCGCAGCGTCTCGATCGCCTGGCCGATGCGATCGCGCATTCCCTCGGCCGAGAACGGCTGCCGTGGCTGCGGCTGCGCCGCCAGGTCCCGCTCGGCGACCATCCGCCGCGCCGTCGTGCGCACGCCGATCAGATCGACGCCGAGGGCCAGGGCGCGGACGAATGCCGGATCCCCCGCGGCCATCCGCGCGTCGAGCCAGCGCTCCCAGGTGTCGTCGAGCAGCCGCTCCCCGGCGATCTCGGCCGCGACCTCGAACTGCGGGTCGAGCCCTGCCTCGAACGGCCGCTCCTTGAGCAGGCCGGTCGCGAAGGAGTGGATGGTCGAGATCGGCGCCCGCTCCAGGTCGGCGCCGGCCGCCGCCAGCCGCGCCCGCTCGGCGTCGTCCCCGGAAGCCGCCAGCGCCTCGTCGATGCCCTCGCGCAGCCGGGTCTTGAGCTCGGCCGCGGCCTTCTCCGTGAAGGTGATGGCGACGATGCGCTCGATCGGCGCCCGCCCCGCCCGCAGCAGCGCGAGGATGCGGCCCACCAGCACCGTGGTCTTGCCGGTGCCGGCGCCCGCCTCGAGCAGGAAGGTCGTGTCGAAGTCCGAGCGGATGCGGTCGCGGACGTCCTGGTCGGTGGGACGGCGCGTCACGAGATCTCCCGCAGCGTCAGGAACTCGGCCGTGCGCGGGTCCCCGGCCTTGCGCTCGGCCCGCGCCTCGCGCCCTTCCCCGCACAGCCGCTGGAAGTCGCAGAAGGTGCAGTCGTCGGCCACGGCCGGGAACACGCCGGACGCGGCCTGCCTGTCGAGCATCGAGAGGATGAAGCGCAGCGTGTCCTCGTTCCCCGGCGATGCCTCCAGCCCCTTGCGCTTGTATTCGCCCTTCGCCGTCGCGTAGTAGTAGACGGCCTCGGCCACCTCGTGCCGCGGAACCAGCGCCCGCGCGGCCTCGTTGTAGACGGCGAGCTGCAGCTCGCGTCCGCCTTTCCACTGGTCCTCGCGGCGCCAGACGTGCTTGCCGGTCTTGTAGTCGACCACGCGCACCCGGCGCCCCAACGTGGACACGTCGATGCGGTCGATGCGCCCCGCGAAGCTCACCGCCTGGCCGTCGCCCAGCGGGATCGACACGCCCTCGAACTCGCGCTCGAACTCGCGCGGCACCCAGTCCCCCGCCGCGAGGCTCTCGGCCTCGTCGCGCAGCATCCGCTCGAGGTCGGCGCACAGCCGCACGCGCTCCGGCTCCAGCAGCGCGGGGTGGCGCACGCCGTTCTCCGCGGCGTGGCGCGCGAGCGCCTCGTCCACGAGCTTCGCGATGCGCGGCGCGGCGCGCGGCACGTCTTCTTTCCGCGGCGGCAGCCCGCCTGCGACCGCCAGTTCCGCGAACAGCGCCTGCGCGACCTCGTGGTAGAGGGAGCCGTAGTCGACGGCCTGCATGCGGTACTCGCGGGCCGGCTCCTGCCAGCGCTTCAGCCGCAGCCCCACGGCGAGGAAGTGCCGATACGGACACTTGGCGAAGGTCTCGGCGCGCGAGACGGAGGTCTGCTGCCCCGCCAGCCGCAACCGCGCCAGCTCGTCCGCGGTCGGCGCGTCGAGCGCCCCGTCCCACACCGTCCAGCGCGGGCTCCACCGCGCTTCCGCCTGCTCGAAGGCCCGCGACAGCAGCCTCGCTTCGCCCGCGAGGTGGCGGGCCGCCGCCCGTTGGCCGCTCGCCACCAGCGCGAGATCGCGCTCGACCCGGTCGAGCGCCGCCTCGGCGGCCAACGGGTGGGGCCGGCCGAGTTCGGTGTGTCCTGCCTGCGCCAGGCCCACGAGCTGCGCGGCGGTCAGCGGGCGGCAGAGCGCGCACTCGGCGGCGTGGAGGAGGAAAGACGACGGGATGCGCTCGCGCCCCGAGGCCGAGTCGAAGCGCGGGTACGAGAGCACCAGCCGCTCCCCCGCGCAGCGCACGGCGTCGAGGAAGAGCACGCGCTCCGCCTCGGCGGCGTCGCGCGTGGTCGCCAGGTCGGGCGACAGGCGCTCGCGCTCGTCGTCGAGCAGCAGCGGGTCCGGGCGCGCGACCTGCGGGAACGCGCGCTCGACGAGGCCCGGCACGAACACCGCGCGGAACCGCATGCCGCGCGCGGAGGCGATCGAGCCGACGAACACGCGGCCGTCACCCAGCTCGCCCTCGCGGTAGAACTGGCTGGCCAGCACGTCCTGCACGCGGGCGAGGAACGCGCCGCGCGCGACCGGCGGCGCGTGGTCGGCGAGCGGGCCCAGCACCCGCACGAGGCGCTCGCGGGTCAGCGCGCCGTCCTGGATCCACTGGTCGAGCAGCTCGAGCACCGTGGCCAGCAGCGCGTGCCAAGAGCCCTGTGCGGGCAGCCGCGCGAGATCCGAGGCGAGTCGCTCGACCAGTCGCCCCAGGCTGTCGTACAGGCGCAGGTCGCGCTCCTCAGGCCACTCGCGCTCGAGCCGGTCGGCCCGCGCCTGCGCCAGCCGCTTGCGCCAGTTGTCGAGGCCGCCCACGATGCCCGCCTCGGCCGACAGGCGGTCCCAGCGCGAGGGGCTGACCTCGGCCCCGGGCCCGAGCAGGGCGTCGAATCGGAGCCGGGCGCTGGTCACGAACTCCATCAGGCGGCCGCGATCGAGGTCGCTGTCGATCAGCCCCAGCAGCAGCGACAGGCCGCGCGCGGCCGGGTCGAGCCGGGCTCCGCCCTCGAGGAACCAGGCGTCGATGCCGGCCCGCTCCAGCGCCGCCGCCAGGGCCGGGCGATAGGCCTCGGGCGAGCGCAGCAGCACCGCGACCTCGTCGTACGAGACGCCGTCGGCCGCCAGTGCCTGGATCGCGCGCGCGATCTCGACCGCTTCGAGCGACTCCCCCGCCGCCGCGAGGATCGTCACGCTCGCGTCCAGCTCCTGCGGCGTCGCCGGCTCGGACCCCGGCGCGGAGGCGAACAGGCCTGCCTGAACGCGCGCAAGCGCACACGAGGAGTCGCCGCCGTCCGCGGCGGGAACCCCGCCGAGTGCCAGCACCCGTGCCCGTCGCGCGGCCGCTCGCGGCACGCCCGCGGCCGGCAGGTCGAGGCCGACGCACGCGAACGGCTGCTGACGGGCGATCGCCTCGACGAACGCGCGCTCCGCGGCGGAGAGCTCGGCCAGCGCGCAGAACACGACGCCCCCGAGTGAAGGCAAGGGCAGCACCGCCGCGGCAGTCGCGAAGAGCGCCGGCCGATCGACGAGCCGGGCGTCGGCGAGCGCCGCGGTCTGCGCCCGCGCCAGCCGCGCGAGCAACCGCAACCGCCCGGGATCGGCAACGTCGGGCTCTGCGGAAAGCGCCTCCAGCGCATCCGGGCCGACCACCGCGCCACCAAGATCGCCGAGCGTCGTGAGCACGGCCGTTGCGAAGCCGGCCGTGTCCGCCGCGGTGCGCAGGTAGTCCGGCGTCTGCCCGCCCGCCAGCGCTTCCGGCATCGCCGCCATGAGCACGGCGCGGTCGGCGTTCTCCGGCACCCGGGTCCGCCCTTCCGCGAGCAGCCCGGGCATCGCCAGCCGCCACGCCAGCTCGGCCGCCACGACCCAGTCGATCCCGAAGTGCCCGCGCTCGGCGAACACCTCCCGCGACAGCCAGGTTCCCAGGAGCGGACTGGGCACCACGACGGTCACCGGCAGGAGCGGGTCGTCCGCCCGCAGCCGCGCGACGGCCGCCTCGACGAGCCGCGGGAGGTCGTTCATCGGAGGGAGGCCCGGCACGAGAGGCACTCTACCAGTTGGGCAGTGCCTTTCACTTCAACCCGGGCAGGTCCTTGAAGCGCTTGTTCTTGATCTTGAAGTTCTTCTCTTTCGCGCCCTCGCCGATGACGGTGACGAAGAACTCGTCGAGCCCCGGCGCGTCCATCAGCGCCCGCACTTCGTCGAGGTCGAAGGTGGCCAGCATTCCGGTGTACTGGAGCTGGGCGCCGCCGACCGTCTGCACGCCCTCGGCGAACGGCTCCAGCGAGAGCGGCTGCAGGACGCGGCGGCGGGCCTCGTCGCGCACGACGACGTGCTCGACGGAGGACGTCTGCGCCTGGTTGCGGAAATCGGTCGCCTTGTCCGGATAGACGACGATGCGCAGGACCGGCCGCAACATGTCGTCCGTGACGTCGTCGGGCCCGAAGGGCTTGTAGACCTTGGCGGCGTCGCTGGCCTGCTGCTCCACCCAGGTGAGCGGCGTGTACATGGCGAGCCGGAACCCCGTGCCGGCGGTTGCGTTGTTCGAGTTGCCGAGCGCGGCCATCGCGTTCATGAACCCGCGCCCGGCGTCGCTGATCGACAGCGCGGTCGACCGCCCCTTCGACTTCTTCCCCGCCTCGATCGCGGCCCGCATCTGCGCCTCGGAATACGACACGCGACGCAGGGGCGCCACGACGCCCACGTCCGGCCCGACGCTGATCGCCTGCGCGCCGTCCACCGCCTGCTCTTCTGCCGCTGCCACCGGCGTCGCCCCCGGCTCCGCCGAAGGTGGCTCCTGCCCCGACGCCACCAGAGCTCCGAGTCCCAGCACCAGGCCCGCCGCGACCTTCTTCATGCACTCCTCCCGGGGCGACGCCCCAAACGCCGCCACGGTAGAAGTGGAACCCTGCCATCCGGTGTCAGCCCCTCCGCACTGGCCGTCCCACTTGACTTGTGGCCGGATGTGGCGCCACTTTGGGTCATGATCCGGGCGAGCGTTCGCGAGTTGAAGGCCAACGTGAGCCGTCGCGTGCGCGAAGCCGATGCGGGTCAGCACGTGGCGATCGCTGCCAGTGGCCGAGTCGTCGCGAAACTCACGACTCCGGCCGGTCGAGGCCGCCGACGCGGTGGGTCTCGCCTCGAGGCCCTGGTGGCGGCCGGCATCGCTCAGCCCCCGACCGAAACCGGCGACCCCACCCAGGGCTGGCCATCGATCCGGCTGGCCCGGGGAGCCGTGGCAGCCCTGGTCGAGGCCGACCGCGGCCAGTAGGCGCCGGGGCCGAACGAAGAGGGCCCCGCCTCCTCCCGTGAAGGGAGCGAGGTTCGCCCTGCCACTCCCCCAGAAGCGCCGTCTCGGGCGGGGACCGGGCTGACGGCGGACGGCTACCTGAAGAAGGACGGGAACGCGGCTCGGAAGGCCTGCTTGCGCGCCTTCGCGTCCTCGAGGTCCGGTCGCCAGGCCGGGTGCTTGGCAGTCGCTCCGACGTGGGCGTCCCAGCCTCCTCGGGAGCCGAGGAACACCTTCGTGCAACCCGGTATCGGGCACGGGAACGCGCCTCCGGGAGTGTGGGCCGCTCGCGAAGGCCGCCGGACGGGTGGCCCCCCTGCCCGGGCCAGAAAGTGCGTCTCGGGTTGATCCAGGCGGACGCTTCCCGCGCCGAGGATGCCGCCCTCGGCGATGCGGTCTTCGAACGCGGGATCGACGAGCGGCGTCCCTTCCAACACGCAGCGGAGCAGGCCGAGCGCCGTGACGCAAGCGTCGAACGCATCCTCGGAGGCCTCGGCCCACTGCAGGTCGTCGATTCGGACTCCGGCGCGAGACACCCAGGACGAGCCTGCGCGCAACAGTTCCAGGAACGCGACCCGCGCCCCGGGTATGCCCTTCGAAACCGAGACGGCTGCACGCCGGTCGGCCGGCTGGTCGCTCGCGGCCAGCGCATAGCCCAGGCGAGGGTAGATCTCACCGAGGACGACGGGCGCTCTCGCCGCGACCTCCTCCGGCACGCCGTCGAAGGGCCAGACCGCCACCCTGGAAGTGGACTCGCGCAGCGACCTCCAAAGGTCGATAGCTGAGCTGCCCACGGAGCCCGCAATCCCGCCCGCGATGAAGACCGGGTTGGCCCGGGCCGCGAGGTCGATGCGACGCATCGCGTCGATGCCCAGGCTCGCCATCTGCTGCTCGATGGCCTTGCGGCTTCCGGCCCCGGCCGGGACGACGACGAAGGGCCGCTCGGGCGACCACTGATCCGCGCCGGTGACCGGCTCCAGGGTCGTCGGTTCGATCTGCTGCAGCCAGGCTCGGAACGTCGGCTGGCCTGTCGCTCGCAGGAACGATGCCGGGAGCCCGAACGGGGCATCGAAGCCGACCAGGGCCGCACCGTCGCGTCCGGACTCGAGGTCGCCTGAGGCGCCCACTACCGAGTCCAGCGTCCATCCCCCGACCGGTGGCGCCAGCCGCCAGACCCGCCGCCCCTGAGGGGAGGCCGCATACACCTCGCGCTTGCCCCGGTTCTTCGACCAGTCCGCGCAGACGATCACGCGCCAGTCACTCGCGCTCATGGCTTCAGAGCGCGCGCGGCCTGGACCGCGTCCACCTGGTGGCGGTGCAGGCGCAGGGGCCGCCCGGGGTCGTCCTTCTCGGACTTGACCCGGAAGACCCGCGAGCACTCCGGGTGGAGCAGGCCCGAAGACACGAGGTCGTCGATCCAGCCCCCTCGGCGAAAGCCGGGTTGAGGCCGATGCGGGCCTCCGGCCACAACAGGCCGGCCTTCAGCTCGTCGTCGACGGCCTGGCGCAGGCGCTCGTCGCGGATCGAGATGAAGGAGCGCACGTAGGCCCCGTAATCGTCGATGACCCGCCTGCGCAGCTCGAAGACGTTCATGGATCCGGACCTCGTTGGAGGTCCGGATACTAACCGAACGAGTTGGCCGCTCGCGCCCCTGGCACGGGTGTCAGGGGTGGCGCGCGGTCAGCGCTTCGCGGGGCGGGCGGTCAGGAAGTCGGCGGCGAGGTGAGCCAGGGTGCGGGCGCCCGTGGGGAGCGCCGCTTCGTCGAGGAAGAAGCGGGGCGAGTGGTTGCTGGCGGCCGTCTCGACCTGGTCCTTCGGGGTGACGCCGACGATCACGAACAGGCCGGGGACCGCGTTGGCGTAGAACGAGAAGTCCTCCGCGCCGGTCACCTTGGGGAGTTCGACCACCGGGGCCACGCGCTGCAGGGTCGGCAGCATGCGCTGGGTCAGCTCGGCCTGGTTGGCGGTCACCGGGTAGCCGCGCTCGATGCGCACGTCGACCTTCGCGCCGTGGGCCTCGGCGAGGTTTTCGGCGATCCGGCGCAGGCGCGCGTGGATGTCGTCGCGCATCGCCTCGTCGAAGGTGCGGATGGTGCCGACCAGCCGCGCGCGGTCGGGGATGATGTTGTTGCGCACGCCGGCCTCGAACTGGCCGACGGTGACGACCGCGGGCTCCTTGGTGATGTTCTGGGTGCGCGAGATGATGGTCTGGATCGCGCTGACCATCTCCGCGCCGATCGCGATCGGGTCGATGCCCGTCCAGGGCGTGGACCCGTGGGTCTGGCGGCCGTGGATCACGATCTCGAAGCGGTCGGCCGAAGCCAGCAGCGGGCCGCTGCGGTAGCCGATGACGCCGGTCGGCACCCGCGCGAAGTAGTGCAGGCCGAACACGGCGTCGGGCTTCGGGTCGGCGAAGACGCCTTCCTTCAGCATCAGCTCGGCGCCGGCGGGCTGCTCCTCGATCGGCACGCTCTCTTCCGCCGGCTGGAACACGAGCAGCACCTTGCCGGGGAGCTGCGCCTTCACGGCGACCAGCGCCTCGGCCGCGGCGAGCAGGGTCGCGACGTGGCCGTCGTGACCGCAGGCGTGCATCACGCCGACGGTCTTGCCCTCCCAGCTCGCCGTCGCCTTGCTGGCGAACGGGAGGTCGACCTCCTCGGTGACCGGCAGCGCGTCCATGTCCGCGCGCAGCGCGACCACCGGCCCGGGCTTGCCGCCCTCGATCAGCGCCACCACGCCGGTGCGGGCGATGCCCGTGCGCGGCTGCAGGCCCATCGCGCGCAGCCGCTCGGCCACGAACTTCGCCGTCTCCACCTCGCGGTTGCCGAGTTCCGGGTTGGCGTGAAGGTGGCGCCGCCACTCGATCAGCTTCGGCTGCATCTCCTGCAGACGCGCGTCGATCTCGCGGGACAGCGCCGAGGCCGGCGCCTGCGCGGCGGCCGAGCCGGCGAGGACGGAGGCGAAGAAGCACGACGCGGCGACGGCGAACGAGCGGCGGGAAGACAAGGGCGGGTTTCCTTTCCGGGCGTGAAGCGCGAGGCGGGGAGAGCGGGGCGCCCTCAGTCGTCGAGGCTCTTGTCCTCGTTCTCCTTGTACATGTACTTCACGTTGTCCTTCATCAGCAGGATGTTGGGGGCATCCGTGCGGTGGACCTTCAGCGCCAGCCGGTCGTACCACTCGATGACGCCGCGCAGCTCCTCGCCGTCCTTGAGGACGATGACCATGCGCGTCTTGTTGTCCATCTGCTTCTTGTAATAGAAGGCCTCGGCGCTGGTCTGGTCGGGAGGCACCTGCTTGCGCGGGCGGAAGGCCTTGGGCGGCTGGTAGTCCTTGAGGTCGGAGAGATCGGGACGGATCAGCTTGCGGTTCATGTCGTTTGTCTCGACTCCTCGTCGGCGGGGCAGGCCCCCCGGGGCGGACTGGAGAGGGGCCGTCGCGAGGCGCGGGGCGGTCCGGTCTCCTGTGAAGGTTCGGATTGACTCTAGGTATCACGAAGCCGGCGCCCCGCGCAAGGGCGGGCCGCGGGTCCTTCAGCGGGCGGGGACCCCCGCCAGCAGCGCGTCGAGGGTCAGCGGGACGTTCGCGTTGGCGTCGAGCGCCTGCAGCGCGGCCGCCGCGCGCTCGGCGATCTCCACCGCGCGGGCGCCGAGGGGGCCGGCCGCGACCGCCGCCAGCGCCTCGGCGTGGCGCGGGCTGCGCAGCGCCTCGGCGGCCACGCCGGCCCGGGCCGCGGCGACGTCGCGCATCAGCGAGCGCAGGGCGAGCGCGGCGGTGCGCTCCTTGCCCGTCAGGGCGCCCCGCAGCACGAGCGCCTCGCGCGCCGGAGCGCCCTGGGCGAGCCACGCGACCAGCGCGTCCTCGAGCTCGAGGAAGCCCTCGCGCAGCAGGTCGAGCGCGCGTCCCGGGCTGCCCTCGCTGAGGGCGGCGCAGCGGGCCAGCCGCTCGGCATCGCCTTCCGCTCCCCGCAGGGCCGCGGCGACGTCCTCCGCCGCCAGCGGACCGAAGGCGATCTCGGGGCAGCGCGAGCGCACCGTCGGCAGCAGCACCTCGGGCTGGTGGGTGACGAGGATCGCCCAGCTCGTCGAGCGCGGCTCTTCGAAGACCTTGAGCAGCGCGTTCTGCGACGCGGCGTTCATGCCGTGGGCATCGACCAGGATCGCCACGCGGCGCCGCGCCTCGAACGGCGCCTCCTGCAGGAAGGCCCCCGCCTCCCGCAACTGGTCGACCTTGAGCACCGCGCGGCGCGCCGAGGCGGCCGCGCCGTCCTCGCCTTTCTTGCGCGACGGGTAGACCACCAGCACGTCGGGCGTGGGCCGCACGTTCTCCTCGAACTCGGGGGCCGTGCCGCGCTCGATCGCCTGCCGCCGCTCCAGGTCCTGCCGGCGCTCGACCGCTTCCTCCACCGTGAACGGCGCCTCGGCGAGGTGGCGGCAGGACCGGCAGCGCCCGCACGGGCGCTCCGCCGCGGACCGGGCCTCGCACTGCAGCGCCTGGGCGAGAGCGCGCGCCACCAATCGCTTGCCGACGCCGTCGGGGCCGACGAACAGCAGCGACTGCGGCACGCGGTCGCGCTCGAGCAGGCGCTCGAGCACGTCCTTGACGCGGGCATGGCCGCGGACCTCGGGGGCGAGGCTCACCGCGGCCACTCCCCCGCCGCCGCCGCGACACGCGCGGCGACCTCGTCCTCTCCCCCGGTCGCGTCCACGACGCGCCACCTCGCGGGATCGGCCGCGGCCATCGCGTGGTAGCCCGCGCGCACCCGCTCGTGGAAGGCGACGTCTTCCGCCTCCAGGCGGTCGGGCCCGCCCGCGCGGGAGCGGGCGCGGGAGAGCCCCGCCTCCACGGGCAGGTCCAGCAGCAGGATCAGGTCCGGCCGCAGGCCGCCCGTCGCGAAGGCGGCGATACGCTGGAGCGCGTCGAGGTCGAGGCCGCGGCCGTAGCCCTGGTACGCGAGGCTCGACTCGACGTAGCGGTCGCAGATCACGACCTGCCCCGCGGCCAGCGCCGGCCGCAGCCGCTCGCTCACGTGCTGGGCGCGGTCGGCGAAGAACAGCAGCGACTCGGCGGCGGCAGCGACCGGGTGCGGGTGCTTCGTCAGCAGCAACTCGCGCACGCCGCGCCCGAGCTCGGTCCCGCCCGGCTCGCGCGTCAGCAGCGCGCGCGCGCCGAAGCGCGCGGCGAAGCGCGCCGCCTGCGTGCTCTTCCCGCTGCCCTCGATTCCTTCGAACGTGCAGAACGGCATGGTCGGCGGATTCTACGCGGCGCACCGCCCCGGGCGCGCCGCCTTGCGCCCGCGGCCGGCGGGCTGCTAGCGTCCCGGCCCATGAAGCGTCTGGGGCTCGAGGGGCGTCGGGTGCTGGTCACCGGAGGCTCGCGCGGGATCGGCCGGGCCACCGTCCGCATGCTCGGCGAGGCCGGGGCGAAGATCGCCGTGCACTACGCGCGCGAGGCCGAGGCGGCGCAGGCCGCGGTCGACGAAGCCGTGGCGGCAGGCGGTGCGGCGGAGGCCTTCGGCGCCGACCTGCAGCGGCCGGAGGCGTGCGCGGCGCTCGTCGAGCAGGTGCTGCAGCGCTTCGGCGGCCTCGACGGCCTGGTCGTCAATCACGGCGTGTGGGAGCCGGCGCCGATCGAGCGCCTGGACGCCGCGACCTGGGAGCGCACGCTGGACCTGAACCTGGGCGCGGCCTTCGCGGTCGCGGCGCCCGTCGCCCGCCACATGCGCGAGCGTGGCAGCGGCGCCATCGTCCTGGTCGCATCGACCGCCGGGCAGCGTGGCGAGGCCGGTTATGCGCCCTACGCGGCATCGAAGGCCGGGCTGATCGCGCTCACCAAGTCGCTCGCCTCGGAGCTGGCCCCGGCGGTACGCGTCAACGCCGTGGCGCCCGGCTGGGTGATGACCGACATGAGCCGCGACGCGCTGCTCGGGCCCGACGGCCCGGCCGCCCTGCGCAAGATCCCGATGGGCCGCGCCGGCGAGGCGGAAGAACTCGCCGGGCCGATCGCGTTCCTGCTCTCGGACCTCGCCTCGTACCTCTACGGCGAGGTGCTCTGCGCCAACGGCGGCGCGGTGATGGCCTCGGGCTAGGTGGGCTGCGCCACGCCGCGGGTGGCCGCAGCCTGGCGCGCGTAACGTTCGACGGTTCGCGCCAGCGTGCCGTGGATCAGCGTGGCGGGCTGCGAGCGGTCGCCGACCAGCACCAGCACCTCGCGGGTGGGAGCCGACAGCACCGCCACCGCGAAGTTGTCGCGGCTCGAGATCTCGACCGCGAGCAGTTCGTCGCCGCCGGCCTCGATCACGTCGCGCAGGTACGAGAGGAACGACGGCAGCTTCTCGGCGAGCAGGGCCGTCGGGATCGCCTGGTTGCCGCGCACGCGGCGGGCGACGGTCGCGCCGGTGTAGAGGTCGACGAACGCCGCGTAGATCGCCGACGGCAGCTCGGTCTGGACGCGGTCCAGCGTGCGCGCGCGCAGCGCCGCCTCTTCGTCGGCGATCTGCTCCGCCGGCATCGCGTCGGGCCGGTCCAGCCCCTTGCTGCCGCCCGCTTCGCCGGGCATCTCGCTGCGCGAGCGCCACGCCTCGCGCGAGAACTCGGAGACGAAGGCGGTCGCGGGCGTGCCCCTCCGCAGCGCCGCCTCGAGGCGCTCGCGGGCCTCGCCCTTCTCGAGCGTCGCGCCGCCGGAGGTCTCCCAGTACGTGTTCGAGAGGCGGCCCGCCACGATCAGCAGCAGCGCCGTGCCCGGCTCGGTCTGGATCTCGACGATGCCCGTGTGCAGCTCGGTCTCGAGCTGGGTCAGCAGCTCCTGCAGGTCCTCGACCGCAACCAAGGGGTCGGCCAGCTTGCGCCGGTTGGAGATGCCGCGCAACAGGTGAGCAGCGTCCATGGGCAGTTCGTAGACACTGACGCTGCCCTCCAGGTTGGCGATCTGGGAGCGCAGCTTGGCGAAGGCCTGGGCCCCGTGGAACGCGAGGTTGCCCTCCCGGTAGATCACGTTCACTTCGTTGCCGAAGTAGTACAGGATCATGCCCGCGCCGCCGGAGAGCTTGACTTCCGCGAACCCGGTCAGGCCCGACCGCTGACACGACTGCAGCAGGTCATCCAGGCTCACGCGGCCCGGGCGGAGTTCGAAGGAGTGGAGGAATTTTCGGCCGGCGAACATGGGGTTGCCCCGGAGGGAGCAAAAGTGATGCCGCATGTTAGGCACGTCATCGAGGCGACGTCAACGTGAACGCCCGGGTGTTGGTGACGGGCGCCGGCGGCCTGCTGGGCGGGGCCCTGTGCCAGGAACTCGCCACGCTCGGCCTCCTCGTCACCGCCGGCATCCGGTCGGCGCCGGCCCCGACCGGCTTCCCGACCGCCCGCTACGACCTCGAGCGGCCCGAGACCGCGAGCCCCGCCCTCGCCGCCTCCCGCGCCGAGGTGGTGATCCACTGCGCGGCCCTCGCCGACGCCGACGCCTGCGAACGCGATCCTGGGCGAGCGCGATCCCTGAACGTCGAGGCGACCGAGGCGCTGGCCGAGGCTTGCGCGCGGGCCGGGGCCCGGCTCGCCTTCGTCTCCACGGATCTGGTCTTCGGCGCCGAGTCCGACCCCGGGCTGCGAAGCGAGGACTACCCCGCGCGGCCGCTCTCCGCCTACGGGCGCACCAAGCTGGCCGCCGAAGGGATCGCGCTGCGCGTGCGGGGCAACGCCGTTTTCCGGGTCGCGCTGGTCACCGGCCGCGGGCACGGCCCTCGCGGTTCGGCCACGGAAGCCGTGGCCTGGGCGCTCGGCGCCGGACGCCCGCTGCGGCTGTTCGACGACCAGTACCGCACCCCGGTCGACCCGCGGTCGCTGGCGCGACTGTTCGCGTCGTGGGCGGCCGGCGCCCACGACGGCCTCTTCCACGCGGGAGGGCCGGAGCGGGTCAGCCGGCTCGAGCTCGGCCGACGGGTGGCGACGACGCTGGGCCTCCCCGTCGAGCGCATCGCGGCGGTGGGCCAGGACGACGTGCCCGCCATCGCCGCGCGGCCGAAGCAGGCGGCGATGGACTCGGGGCGCGCGCGGCGCCTGTTCGGCTGGGAGCCGGAGCCGCTGCTGGCGGCGATTCGCGCCGGCCGGTCGTCTACGGCGTCGGGAGCTTGAAGACGAGCGGCAGGCGACAGAGCATCAGCTCGTCGTTGTCCTGGATCGGCGTCAGCACGCCGTTTCCGAGCTTGGTGCCGTTGAGGAAGGTGCCGTTCATGGTGCCGATCTCCTCGGCGACGTAGAACTGGCCGTCCTTGAAGAGCACCCGCGCGTGGCGCCGCGAGATGTTCCGGCTCTGGTCTTCGCCCGTGAGGTCGACTTCCGGGCTGGTGCCGGTCACCGAGTCGAAGCGGCCGATCAGCGCCTCCGGCTTGAACACCGGGAACACGTTGCCGCTGGCGGGCGAAACGAAGTAGCACAGCGCCTGTGCGTTGAGCGTGCCGGCCGTGGCGCGCTCGGCGGGCCGAACCTCGTCGGGCAGCACCAGGTCGCCGCCGCGGGCCGCCATCTGCTCGATCTGCTTGTTGGTCTCGCGCAGCCGGATCGAATACTTCCGCAGCATGCGGATCGCGATCTCGGGGTTCTCCTTGATCATGTCCCCGAAGACCTCGGAGCTGATCACGATCAGGTCGCCCTCTTCGATCACCTCGGCGGTGGCGGAGCGCGGCAGCCGCTCGAGGATCGACATCTCGCCGAAGAAGTCGCCCTTCTCCAGCACGGCGAGCGTCACCTCGGAGCCGTCCTTGACTCGCTTCTTGATCGCGACCCGGGCGGTGCGGACGATGTACATCGCATCGCCTTCGTCGCCCTCGCGGAAGAGCACCTCGCCTGCCGGGAAGCGGGTCGTGAAGCGGTCGAAGGGGTTGGCGGCCATGGGGCTAAAACGCGGCGGAGTCTAGCAGATCGGCCACGGCCGGGGGAGGCCGCACGGCCTGTGCGCGGTGGGTGTCGAGCAGGTCCTGCAGCCGGGCCCCGCCCCACGCCAGGTGCCCCGCGAGCCACAGCGCCGCCAGCGCCCGGCGCCAGCCGCGGTCGGCGAAAGACGCCAGCCCGACGCCCGCCAGCACCGCCACCAGCGTCTCCGCGAACAGCACTTCCTTGAGGTCCTTGAACAGGCCGCCGCCGAAGGCGCGCAGCGCCAGCAGCGCCACCAGCGCCAGCCCCCAGGCGGCCAGCACCCGACGCACGGGCGGCCGCGCGCGGCGCAGGGCGAAGGCGCCCACGACGGCGGCGACCGTCGCGAACGGGCCGTAGAACGCCGCCGCCCGGGTCAGCGCGGCGTGGGGCGGAGGCGGCGACTCCCCCAGCGTGCCGGAGGCGCCGCCGGCCAGCTTGGCCGGCACGATCTCCGTGACGAAGGTGGCGACGAACGGCGCGTAGAGCGCCCCGACGGTGATCAGGGCGGCAGCGCCCCCGGTCAGCAGCCAGCGCCGCGCGCGGCCGCGGTCGCAGGCCGCGAGCGCCGCGAAGAACGCGCTCATGTTGAAGAGCGACGAGATGTAGAGCAGGCAGGAGGCGAGTGCCCAGCGGAACGGGGCCAGCGGCGGCGCGGCGCCGAGCCCGGTCCGCAGCGCGGCCAGGATCGCCCCGACGTCGAGCAGGTGCCCGACCACCGTGGGCCACATGGCGAGCAACAGCCGCGAGTGCATCGGCGCCATCGCCGCCGTGAAGGCCGCGGCGAGCGCTCCGGCCAGCGGCCCGGCCGCCCGCGCCGCCAGCGCGAAGGCGAGCGGCACCTGTGCGGCTCCCGCCAGCAGCGAGCAGAGCCGCAGCGCGTCCTCGATGCGGTCCGCGTCGCGCGGCGAGTCGCCCTGCGGCAGCCACGAGAAGGGCACGAAGAACAGCGGCGAGTACGGGAACGCGTAGGCCTTGCCGGCCACGTAACGGGGATAGGCCGTGTTGATGGTGCGCTGGGCCACCAGCCCGCGCTCGAGCACGCCGCCCTCGCTGCTGCTGAGGACGTAGACGTAGCGGCGGTGGTTCATCACGTCCGGGTAGTAGTAGCCCGGGTGGAAGACGGCCGCCGCCTTGACGGCCAGCGACACCGCGAAGATCGCGGCGACCAGCCCGCCGCGCGGGTGGCGCCGGAGGGCGAAGGCGCACAGCGCCGTCGCGGCGATCAGAGCGACCCCCGCCTTGGTCGCCACGTGGGCTGCGGCCAGCGGGTCGGCCCTCGCGAACAGCAGCGCGCCGCAGCCGAAGGTCGCCGCAGTCGCCGCCGCCGCCAGCCGGCCCGCGCCTCCGAGCAGCAGCGCCGCGAAGAGCAGCGGCGGCAGGGCGATCAGCAGGGCCCGCGGCCAGCCGGTCACGGCGATGCGCCCTCCTTCGCCCACCGCGAACGCGAGCCAGTCGAAGCGCAGGCCGAGCCCGCGCGCCTCGCGGGTGTCGATCTCGAAGGCCGCACGCGCCGGCAGCGCGCGCGCCTGGCCGACGTCGATCCGGTCGACCCGGTCGGGACCGGCGGTCGCCGTGTAGCGGCCGACGGGCAGCCCGCCGACCTCGACCGTCACCGGCGCCGGGTCGGCGACGATGCGGGCGGCGCTCCACGCGAGCCGGACGTCGCCCGACAGCTCCAGCGGCAGCTCGATGCGGGCGGACCGGCGGCTCCAGCGGGTCGTGCGCTGGCTGTCGGGCTCGATCTCGTAGAACGGCGCGAAGCCGCTGACCCAGGCGCCGTCGTTGGGCCCCAGGTTGAGCACGGCTGCGCGCGGCCCGTTCGCGCCGCGGCTGGCCGCCCACCCGAGCCCGCCGAGGGCGCCGACCAGGACCGCCGTGACGAGCCACGGCCGGGCCCAGCTCATGCGCCGCGGCCGGCCTCGAGCTCGATGGCGGCGGGCACGCCCTGGAGGATCGCGCGCTTGCTCACCTCGCGGTGGAGCGTCGAGAGGAAGGCGTCGAAGCGGTGCGCGATCTGCTGCAGCCCGGTCAGGCTCGCGCACTTGAGGATCTCGATGAAGAACAGCTCGAAGCCCGACCAGTCGCGGTACATCAGGTGCTTCATCTGGTGGTCGTAGAACCAGGAGATCTCCTCGCGCATGCGGGCGGCGGAGGCCTCGTCCTTCCCGGCCTGGAACTCGCGCAGCGCGCGGATCACCCGCGCCAGCCCGTCGCGCAGGGCCTGCGACTGCTCGAGCTTGGCCTTGAAGTCGTCGAAGATGGCGCGCCCGTCGACGGCCGGGTCGAAGGCCTGGGCGAGTTGCACGATCGACTGCTGGAACGCGTCGCGCAGGATGCCGTGGCTGTTCTCCACCCGCGCGCGCACGGCCTCCGACTGCCGCGCCGCGGAGAGGTCGACCAGCTCGGTGTTGATCACCTTCTTGAGCTCCAGCGGCAGGCAGTACACGAGCGAGTCGCAGAGCTGGACGAACGGGCGCTCCGCGTCCATCGCCTTCAGCACCTTGCGCTCGAGGTAGGCGGTCAGCAGCCGGGCCTCGGACGTGATCAGCGCGAAGATCAGGATCGAGTTGCGCAGTTCCTCGTCGGACAGCCGCTGCGGGTCGGCGTAGTCGAGGTAGTGCAGCAGCCGGAACAGCTCGAGGAACACCTTGGCCGCGTGGCGCCGCTCGGCGGGCGACTCGATGCCGCGGATCACGGCGGCGACGCTCTGGTTGCTGATGCGGTCGTGGACCGGCTTGAACTTCTTGTCGATCAGCAGCGCCAGCAGGTGGCTGCGGCGGATCTCCCGGTACAGCCCCTTGCCCACGGCCGAGAACGCCGTGTACGGGATGCGCGCGAGCTTCGAGAGCTCGGCCAGCAGGACGTGGATGTCCTCGAACGACTCGCGCAGGAGCGCCAGTTCCGCCTCGGGCGTCGACTGCCGCAGCAGCTTCTCGATGTAGGGGTCGACCACCTCGTCCTTCTTGAGGTAGCCGTCCAGGAACTTGCCGAAGCGCTCCTGGTCGACCTGCTCCTGGGTCAGGATCGCGGCGCAGAGCTGCATCACCCGCAGCAGCACGTTGTCGACCAGCCGCAGTTCTTCGGACCAGTTGCGCAGCGCGAGCTGGGTCTGCTCCTTCTCCGACAGCGGCTGGTTCTTGATGCGGAAGAAGCGCTCGAAGGCGCGCAGCCACATCTCCAGCTCGAAGAGCTCCTTCGTGCGGCCGGACTCCTCGACCTGCTCCATCCACTGGCGCATCTGGCCGCGGAGGAACTCGGACCCGGAGCGGACGTCGCGCTCCGGCCGGGGCCCGGGCAGGGCGGTGACGACCGGAGGGGGGCCTTCGCTCATCGCGCCAGAGATTATAGGTGTTTGCCCGCCTCGGGCCCCGGGCCTTAAACTTGACGGCTTGATGGAGATCTACGCCCCGTGAACCTCGGAACGCTCTGGGAGCGCTACCTCGCGCTGTCCACGACCCTGCAGATCCTGATCCCGCTCTTCTTCTTCGTGGTCGGCGGCGAGCTGCTGCTCGGCAAGGTCTTCCCGAAGTCGGCCGCCTACCGGGCCTGGAAGGGCTTCTTCGAGAAGCTCGGCCACGTCTGGTCGGTCGTGCTGCTGTCGATCATCTACTTCGTGGCGGTCGGCCCGGTGGCGCTGGGCCTCAAGCTCGCGGGCAAGGACGTGCTCGACCTGGCGCTGGAGCCGGAGGCCTCGTTCTGGCGCAAGCACGAGAAGAACCCGCTCGACCCGGTGCGCGCGGCGCGCCACCAGTTCTAGGACTCCATGTACATCCTCGGCCTGTCCTGCTTCTACCACGACTCTGCCGCCGCCCTGCTCAAGGACGGCGAGGTCGTGGCCGCCGCCCAGGAGGAGCGCTTCACCCGCAAGCGCCACGACTCCGACTTCCCCGCCCGCGCGGTCCGCTACGTGCTGAAGGAGGCGGGCATCGGCCCCGAGCAGCTCGACGCGGTCGGCTTCTACGACAAGCCGCTGCTGAAGTTCGAGCGCATGCTCGAGACCTACCTCGCGACCTTCCCGAAGTCGTTCGGCTCCTTCCGCACCGCGATGCCGGTGTGGATGAAGGAGAAGCTCTGGGTGCCGTCGCTGATCCGGCGCGAGCTCAAGCCCTACAAGGGGCCGATCCTGTTCGCCGAGCACCACATGAGCCACGCGGCCTCGGCGTTCCTGGTGTCCCCCTTCGAGGAGGCCGCGATCCTGACCGTCGACGGCGTCGGCGAGTGGGCGACGTCCTCGTTCGGCGTCGGCCGCGGCACCGACATCGAGATGTTCAAGGAGATCCGCTTCCCGCACAGCCTGGGTCTCCTCTACAGCGCCTTCACCTACTACCTCGGCTTCAAGGTCAACTCGGCCGAGTACAAGGTGATGGGCCTGGCGCCCTACGGCAAGCCGGTCCACTTCGACCGGGTCATGAACGAGATGCTCCACCTCCAGGAGGACGGCTCGTTCAAGCTCGACATGAAGTACTTCGACTACGGCCACGGGCTGCGGATGACCTCCGAGGCCTTCCACGACTTCTTCGGCGGGCCGCCGCGCAAGCCGGAGTCGTGGATGAGCGAGCGCGAGTTCGACATCGCCGCCACCGTGCAGAAGGTCTGCGAAGAAGTGGTGCTGACGATGGTCCGCCACATCCACAAGGAGACGGGGCTGACCGACCTGTGCATGGCGGGCGGCGTGGCCCTCAACTGCGTGGCCAACGGCCGCATCGTCAAGGAGACCCCGATCAAGCGGCTCTTCGTGCAGCCGGCTGCCGGCGACGCCGGCGGCGCGGTCGGCGTCGCCCACTGGCTCTACAACACGCTCGACAAGAAGCCGCGCGGCAAGGCCTGGCAGCACGCCTACCTCGGTCCCGAGTTCAGCCGCGACGAGATCAAGGCCGACCTCGACGCCGCCGGCGCCGTCTACGAGGAGTATCCCCAGCCCGAGCTGCTCCGGAAGACCGCCGAGCTGATCTCGCAGAGCCAGGTCGTCGGCTGGTTCCAGGGCCGGATGGAGTTCGGGCCCCGCGCCCTGGGCGGCCGCAGCATCCTGGCCGACCCGCGCGACGTGAACATGCGCGACACCCTCAACATGAAGATCAAGTTCCGCGAGGGCTTCCGCCCGTTCGCCCCGTCGGTGATGGCCGACAAGGCGTCCGAGTGGTTCGACCTCGACTGCGAGAGCCCCTTCATGCTGCTGGTGGCGCCGGTGCGCGAGGGCAAGCGCTTCATCCCCTCGGTCACCCACGTCGACCACTCGGCCCGCCTGCAGACGGTGAGCGAGGAGCAGAACCCGGCGTACTACGGCCTGATGCGCGAGTTCGAGAAGATCACCGGCGTGCCGCTCGTGATCAACACCTCGTTCAACGTGCGCGGCGAACCGATCGTGTGCACCCCGCGCGACGCGTGGCTGTGCTTCATGCGCACCAACATGGACGCGCTGGCGATCGGGCCGTTCCTTCTGAAGAAACCGGCTCAGCCGCCCTTCCGCGAGGACGTGGACTGGCGCAGCCTTTACGCGTTGGACTAGGAGCAGGGGCGAAGATGGCGTTCGAGGAAAGCAGGGAGAAGCTCGGCATCCTGGCCGAGCTGTGGGCCTTCATGAAGGTCCGCAAGAAGTGGTGGCTGGGCCCCATCATCCTGATGATCGTGCTGCTGGGCCTGCTGGTGGTCTTCACCCAGGGAACCGCGGTCGCCCCCTTCATCTACACGCTGTTTTAGGCGTTTCCGGGCCGGAAAAGGAACGGCGCCCGCCCCTTTTCGGGAGCGGGCGCCGTTCGCGCTTTCGCTGAAGGTCGGTTCTAGAAGGTGAACCGGACCTCGCCGACGATGTTGCGCATGATGTAGTCGCCGAAGTTGTGCTGCTGGATCTCCTCGTTCAGCAGGTTCGTGCCCTTGACCGAGGTCACGATCTTGCCGCCGTTCCACTTGAGGCCGATGCTGGCGTTGACCAGCGTGTAGGCCTCGGTCGGGCCGTTGAACGTCGGCCCCAGCACGTCCGTCCAGAACGCCTCGGAGGCGTAGTTGACGTTGGCGTTGACGACCCAGCGGTCGTTGTTGAAATTCATCCCGACGTTGAAGCGGTGCTTCGGCGACAGCGACAGCTCGGCGTAGGGGTACTCCGAGACGTCCTCGGGCTCGGGGTCGTCCTGCCACGAGTAGTTGGCATAGGCGGACAGCTCGCGGCTGAACGCATGGTCGATCGAGGCCTCGAAGCCGACGTTGCGCACCGAGCCGAGGTTCAGGTAGGTGAACTCGGCGGGCAGGCACACGCCCAGCGCCCGGAGCTGCTCGACGATCAGCGGCGCGACGGCCGCGGGGATGAACGGCGACAGCGCCTGGCTCCAGCCCGGCGGCGGATTGGCCGCGGTGTAGCGCTTGCGGCAGGTGTCGGTGACGAAGTTGATGTTGTCGTCGGTGTCGTTGATGTAGGCCGCGAGGCCGACCGTCGTGCGGCCGTTGAACGTGCCCGTGTAGCCGATCTCGTACGCCGTCAGCGCCTCTTCCTTCAGCTCGTGCCCGGACGGCTCGCCGAGCTGCGGCACCGCGGAGCCCGCGGAGCGCGTCACGACGTTGAACACCCGGCTGCCGAACACCGGGTTGAGCAGCCCGAGCGGGAGCTGGCCGGTGACGGTGTTGACGTCGAGGTAGTTGTTGATCGCCGAGGGCGAGCGGAAGGCCTTGTTGTAGGACACGCGGAACGAGTGCGACTGGCTCGGCTTGAACATCGCCGTCACGCGCGGCGAGAAGACCGGGTCGTCGATGTTGCCGAACTTGTCGACCCGGATGCCCGCCGCCAGGCGGAACTTGTCGACGAAGAACTCCTCCTGGAAGTAGGCGCCGATCTCGGTGCGGTCCTCGGCGGCGGGGGCGATCGTCAGGTCGAAGGTGTTGCGGCGGACGTTGCCGCCGTAAGTCAGCACGTGGCGGCCGCCGACCAGGTTGCTGTTGCCGATCTCGAAGTCGTAGGTGCCGGTCTTGAACCCGAGCACCAGCGGGCGGCCCGTGCGGGCGTCGACCGAGAGCAGGTTCGGCGCCTCGCCGTCGAAGTAGTTGGCGAACATCGCGGTCTTGAACGCGCCCTTCCGGTAGCCGGCGCGGCCGTAGGCCATGTAGGCGCCGTCCTGGAGGTTGAAGGGGCCGATGCCGGTGTGGACGATGCCCTGGGTTCCGACGTAGCCGCCGGCGAAGCCGAGCGTGCCGCCGTTGCCCGTCTCGCGGTCGACCCGCAGGTCGACCTTCGGCTGCTCGGTCCCGTTGTTCGCGAAGTTCGGGTACGGCGCGCCGCCGGTGCGGAAGCTCGCGTCCAGCGGGTGGCTGCCGAGCGGCACCGTGCCGCTCGGGCGGGCGTAGGGGTCCGACTTGAAGTAGCTGGCGGTCAGGCGGTACGAGAGCGTGTCGTTCGGGGCGCCCGCGTAACCGAACTGCGCGCCGTAGTTCTGCCCGGCGTCTTCGCCCGATGTCGTGCCCAGGTCGCGGTCGAACAGGCCGCCGGAGAGCGCGAAGTAGCCGCCGGGGTTCTCGCGCGGCGTCTTGGTGATGATGTTGACGACGCCGGTCAGCGCGTTCGCGCCCCAGACCGCGGACGCGGGGCCGCGCACGACCTCGATCTGCTTGATGTCGGCCGGGTTGTTGGGCACCAGCTCCCACACGATCAGGCCGAAGAAGTCGAGGTAGATCGAGCGGCCGTCGAGCAGCGCGAGCTGGCTCGACGACAGCGTCGAGGTGCCCTGGCGCGCGGTGATGTTGATGTCGCGGGCCGAGGTCTGGATGATGTTGACGCCCGGCACCGAGCGCAGCAGGTCGCCCATGTTCTGGGCCGGCGACGCCAGGATCTGCTCCGAGCTGACGACGGACAGCGTGGCCGGGGCATCGACGATCGAGGTCTCGCTCTTGGACGCCGAGACGACGACTTCTTCGCCGCGCAGCGCGATGCCCAGGCCGAAGCTGAGGTTCACCCCGGAGGTGGCGCCCACGGTCACGGTCTGGCTCTGCGCCTTGAAGCCCATCAGGTCGGCGGTCACCCGGTAGTTGCCGGCCGCCAGGCCGGTGATCGTGAAGCGACCGTCCGCGCCGGTGGTCGCCATGTGGGCGCCGCCCGGCCCGCTGGCATTCACGGTCGCGCCGGGCAGGGCCGCGCCCGTCTCGTCGTTGACGACGCCCGTGATGCTGGCCGGCTCCGGCTCCGCGAACGCGGGCAGGCCGAGGACCAGCATCAGGGCGATCGCGAAGAAGTGTCGCTTCATGCTCTGACGTCCTCCTGTGGAGAACTCTCTTTTCCCAGGCCAAACGCATCCGGGCCGGGCGGCGTCCTGGTTTCCGCCGCCGGCCAAGAGGGTCGAGTGCTTGTGTTTTTCGGGAAGTCCCGAATGACGTGGCTGTAGTGTCCCCAAATGCCATCGGCGCTTCAAGGGGGTGGGGCCGGACTTTTTCACCACGGCTGACGCGGCGCGTCAGCGCGGGCAGCGCGGCGCGTCAGGCGCGCGAGCGAGCCGCGAGGGCCTCCAGCAGGCGGCCGTGGATGCCGCCGAACCCGCCGTTCGAGAGCACGGCCACGGCGTCCCCGGGTCCGGCCTCCCGCGCGATCGTCTCGACGATGGCCGGCACTTCGGGCACGAAGCGGGCGCGCGCGCCGCGCGCGCAGGCCGCGTCGACCAGTTCGCGCTCCGAGAGTCGCTGCGCCTCGGGGACCTTGCCCGGCAGGTGGACGGCGGCCAGGATCACCTCGTCGGCGCGGGTGAAGGCGTCGGCGAAGCCGGCCAGGAACGTGCGCGTGCGCGACGTGTAGGAGCGCGGCTCGAACACGCACCAGAGCCGCCCGCGGACCAGCGGGCGCAGCGCCTCGAGCGTCGCGCGCACCGCGGTCGGGTGGTGCGCGAAGTCGTCGTACACCGCGACGCCGTCCGCCTCCCCGCGGCGCTCCTGGCGGCGCTTGACGCCGCGGAACTCGCGCAGCGCGTCACGGCACGCCTCCGGCTCTACGCCGACGTCCGCAGCGGCGCACAGCGCAGCCAGCGCGTTGCGGACGTTGTGCTCGCCCGGGATGCCGAGCTCGTACTCCCCCCGATCCGCGCCCCCGACGCGCAGCCGGAAGCGCAGCCCGCGCTCCCCTGCCCCGGTCACGTCGCCCCGCCAGTCGGCGTCCCGGCCCAGCGCGAACGTCGCGGTGCGCGAGAACGCGCGCGGCAGCAACTCGCGCACGGCCTCGCTCTCGACGCCCGCGACCACCAGCCCCCGCCGTGGCACGACGCAGAGCAGGCGGAAGAACGCGTTCCTGACCGCCGCCAGGTCCGGGTAGATGTCGGCGTGGTCGTACTCGACGTTGCCGAGGATCGCGACGTCGGGCTGGTAGTGGACGAACTTGGGCCGCTTGTCGAAGAAGGCCGTGTCGTACTCGTCGCCCTCGATCACGAACTCGCGCCCGCTGCCGAGCCGGGCCGAGATCCCGTAGTCGACCGGCACGCCGCCGACCAGGAAGGAGGGCGCGCGCCCCGCGCGGTCGAGCAGGTACGCGAGCAGGCTGGTCGTCGTCGTCTTGCCGTGGGTGCCGGCGACGACCAGCGAGCACCGCTCGCGCAGGAACAGCTCCGACAGCAGCGCCGGCAGGCTGGTCATCCGCCGCTTCGCGTCGAGCACCGCCTCGACTTCGGGGTTGCCGCGCGACAGCGCGTTGCCGATCACCACCAGCTCGGCGTCTTCGGGCACGTTCTCCGCGGCGTACGGCGAGCGGATCGGGATGCCGAGCGCCTCGAGCTGGGTCGACATCGGCGGGTAGACGTCCTGGTCGGAGCCCGTGAGCTCGTGGCCCTGGGCCTTCAGCAAGGCGGCCAGCGACGCCATCGCCGTGCCGCAGATGCCGCTGACGTGGATCTTCACCGGCGCCCCCGCGGCGGCGCCGCCAGCAGGTTGCGGCCCAGCTCCAGTCGGGCCGAGTCGGGTCGCACGTCGAGCCGCGCCGGGACGCCGAGCGGCAGCGCCACGTGGGGCACGCCCTCCGGCACGTGGCCGGAGCGCAGTCCGAGCGCCACCGGCACCCCCAGCGGCGCCAGCGCCTCGCGCAGCACGTCCTCGATCGTGTAGCCGGCATCGGGCCGCGGCAGGCAACCCTCGAGACAACCGAAGACCACACCACGCACGCCCCGGAGGGCGCCCGAGGCGCGGAGCTGCCACAGCAGGCGGTCGATCTTGTAGGGCGGCTCGTCGACGTCCTCGAGCACCAGCACCGTGCCCTCGGGGTCTCGCGGCACGGCCCAGCGCGTCCCCGCGACCGCCGCCAGCAGCGTCAGGCAGCCCGCGCGCAAGCGGCCGCGAGCCCGCCCGGGAAGCAGCGTCCGCAGTTCGCCGGGCGCGGTCGCGTAGGGCGTGCCCTCCCCGAACAGCGCGTGCCGCAGGCTCGGCAGGTCGGCGTCGCCGCGAGCCAGTTCCACGGCGACCATCGGCCCGTGGATGCTGGGCACCCCGGCCCGCTGCCAGAGCGCGTGCAGCACCGTCGCGTCGGAGTAGCCGATCAGCGGCTTGGCGTGGCGGCGCACGAACGAGACGCCGATCCGCTCCAGCACCTGCGAGGCGCCGGAGCCGCCGCGGGCGCACCACAGGGCCTTCACCTCGGGGTCGGCGAGCAGGGTGGCCAGGTCCTCCGCGCGCGCGGCCGTGGTCCCGGCCAGGAACAGGTGGCGGTCGCCGGCGTGGGGCGCGAGCTTCGGCTCGAGACCGAGCGCGCGCACCGCGGCGAGGCCGCGCGCCAGGCGGTCGGGGTCCACCGGCCCGCCGGGCGCGCAGACGCCGACCACGTCCCCGGGGCGCAGCAGGCGGGCGCGGGTGGCGGCGCTCACGCGGAGAGCCCGCCGCGCGCCGCGATCTCCTCGGCGAGCGGCTGGAAGCCGCCGGCGACGCGGCGAGCGGCGCGCGGGTCGGGGTCGGCGTGCGGCAGCCCGAAGCGCTCCTTCAGCCGCCGCACGCGGGCGGCGGCGTCCTCGTGGGCCTTCCAGGCGACCCGCTTCGACTCGACCGCGCGCACGAGCCCCTCGATCGCCGCGGCCTGGGCGTCGTGCTCCTTGCACACCGGCAGCAGGTCGCAACCCGCCTCGGCCGCCAGCACTGCGGAGTCGGCGAACGACCAGCGCTGGGCCAGCGCCTTCATCTCGAGGTCGTCCGAGACGATGACGCCGTCGAAGCCCAGCTCGCCGCGCAGCAGCTCGCCGAGGATGCGCGGCGAGAGCGTCGCCGGCAGCTCGCGGTCCAGCTCGCGCACGAGCACGTGGGCCGTCATCACGGTGGCGACTCCGGCCGCGACGGCGTGGCGGAACGGGCGCAGCTCGACGTCGCGCAGCCGCGACGGCGAGTGGTCGACGACGGGCAGGTCGAGGTGGGAGTCGACGTCGGTGTCGCCGTGGCCGGGGAAGTGCTTGGCGCAGGCCGCGACTCCCCCGCCCTGCAGGCCCTCGATGAACGCCGCGCCGTGGCGGCCGACGAGCTCGGGGTCGTCCCCGAACGAGCGGTCGCCGATCACGGGGTTCTTCGGGTTGGTGTCGACGTCGACGACGGGGGCGAAGTCGAGGCGGATGCCGCACGCCTTCAGCTCCTCGGCCAGCGCCGCCCCCATCCTGCGGGCGAGCGCGACGTCGCCGGCTCGCCCGAGCGCGCGCAGCGGCGGCCACACGGTCCACGGCGCCTTGAGCCGGGCCACCCGCCCGCCCTCCTGGTCGACGGCGACCAGCAGCGGCTGGTCGTGGCCGGCGCCGCGGGCGGTCTCCTGCAGCTCGCGCACGAGCTCCGCCACCTGCTCCGGCCCGTCGACGTTGCGGGCGAACAGGATCACGCTGCCGACGCCGAACTCGCGGATCATCTGCTTGACGTCCGTGGTCGCCTCGAGGCCCCCGAAGCCGACCATGAAGCGCTGGCCGGCGAGGCGCAAGCTCTCCCGCATCTCAGCCCTGCAGCCGCTTGCGGACGGCGTCGCTGACCTGCTTGCCGTCCACGCTCTTGCCCGTGGCCGCCAGCGCGGCCAGCGCGGCCTTCATCGCCGTGCCCATGTCCTTCATCGTCTTCGCGCCGGTTTCGGCCACGGCCTTCAGGACCGCAGCGGAGATCTCCTCGTCGCTGGCCGCCTGCGGCAGGTAGCCGCGCAGCACGACGATCTCGGCCTCTTCCTTTTCGGCCAGCTCCGGGCGCCCTGCGCCGCGGTACTGCGCGGCCGAGTCCTCGCGCTGCTTGACGAGCGTCTGCAGCAGCTTCGCGGCCTCGGCTTCGTCGAGCGGCGCCTTCTTGTCGATCTCCCTGTTCTTGAGCGCGGACTTGGCCATCCGCAGCACGCTGGTGCGGGCGGCGTCCTGCGCCTTCATGGCGGCGGTCAGGTCGGCGGTGATGCGTTCGGCGATCGTCATCGGTACCTCTAGAACAGCTTGGAGAAGGCGGGGTGGCGCTCGACCGCCTCGCGCACGTGCTGGATCCACTCGTCGCGCCGGCCCTGGGCCAGCAGCTCGTGCGGGATGCGGTGGGCCTTCAGCAACTCGTCGACGATGCCGTCGATGCCGCGCATGAACACCTCGTCGGTGTCGCGGAAGCCGTCGGCGGAGGCGGGCCCGGCCAGCGGGACCTTGAAGAGCAGGTCGTAGGTCCGCATCCAGGAGTCCATCAGGCGCTCGACCGGCTTGTGGCGGCCGCAGGCGAACTTCATGTACGCGTAGTTGTCGAGCACGCTGCGGTCGCAGACCACGACGTCGTGGGCGGAGGCCGAGCGGATCTCCTCGGCGATCTGGGTGGCCAGGATCCACATCTGCGACTCGAAGGAGGTCTTGCGGTTGACCGGCAGCGGCGACAGCCGCGCCACTTCCTTCACCACGTCGACGTGCACGTTGCGCTTCTTGAGCGCGGCCACCAGGTCGTAGCACAGCGTGGTCTTGCCGACGCCGTGGGTGCCGATGAAGGCGATCTTCAAGTTCTCGCGGGCTCCTGTCGCTGGCGGATTCTACCGCGCCCGTCCTGGGGTAACTTGGAGGGGCGATGAGCGACGACCTGTTCGAGCCGTGGGAGAAGCTGATCCCGATCGAGATGCTGGGCCGCCGGCTCGAGGTGCCGGAGAACAACGTGCTGCTGCGCCAGCTCCAGCACGTCGCCCCCGACATCGCCTGGGGCCGCTACTGCTGGAACGCGGAGTGCCGCTACTGCGAGGTGACGATCCGCGACGCGGAGGGCCGCGAGTTCGGCGCCCTCGCCTGCCGCCTGAAGGCCACCGCCGGCATGCAGATCGTCAAGGCCGCCCCCGAGATCAAGTACAACTGCTCGGCGGCCCTCAAGGCCGCGCCCGAGGCGGAGTAGCGCGCTCTCAGCGCGGGGACAGCCGCGACTTCACCTGGCGCCAGGTCGTCATCAGGCTGTTGCGGGTCATCTCCAGCCGGCGCACGCTGAACTCGGCGTCGCGGCCCGCCAGCGACTCCTTGGCCCGCAGCACCAGCTTGCGGCAGGTCTGGAGCAGGATGTCGTCGGCCTTGCCCCGCTGCTTCAGCACCTGCAGGTCGTGGCCCAGCTCGATGATGATGCGCTCGATCTCGATGACCTTCTCGCGCAGTTCCTTCTCGAGCGGGTAGACCACGTCGAGCGACGGGGCATCGACGGTTTCTTCCACGGGCGGCGCGGGCTGCGGCACCGCTGGCGGCGCTGGCGCCGCCCCTTCCTTCTCCGCCTTCAGTTCCCGGAACGCCCGCGAGAACAGGAACGGATAGAGCTGGTTCGCCTCCTCGAACTGCCGCTTCACGCCTTCGGACTTGGTGAGGTAGTAGTCGCGCAGCAGGCCCTTGATGCGCGCGACCTGCCGCTCCTCGCGGTCCTCGACGACGGCCCGCGCCTCCGCCGCGATCTCGACGATGCGCTGCTCGACGAAGCGGTTGTGGTCTGCGGTGCGCACGTCCGGGAAGTCGTAGTCGCGACCGTGGATGATGCGCGCGTTCGGCTCCCCGTAGTTCGCGTAGACGATCAGGTTGACGCGCCGGACCTCGGCCTCGGTCACGGCGTCGACGACCGGTCCGCGATCCTCGATCTGATAGTGATAGAGGGTCCCCGAGCGAGACACGTAGTTCTCGTTCCGGCCGCCGACCTGACACAGGCGGCGGTCGAGCGTCTGCTCCTGGGAGTTCATTGGCGTCGCCGTCGCATTCTATCCACCGGAAGTGCTTGATTTCAATGACGATTGTCCCGCCCGCGAGCCCCTTGATCACAATATGAGCGTAACGCACTAATATTTGATGCTTGACATCCACTCATTTGCGCCCTAGATTCTTCGGCGTAGAGGGGGCGGAAGCCCCACAACAGAGGGATCGGAAGCAATGAGCAAGGTGATCGGGATCGACCTCGGAACGACGAACTCGGTGGTGGCGGTGCTGGAAGGCGGCGACCCGACCGTCATCGCCAACCCTGAGGGCGGCCGGACCACGCCCTCGGTGGTGGCCTTCGCGAAGGCCGGCGAGCGCCTGGTGGGCACGACCGCGAAGCGCCAGGCGGTCACCAACCCCGAGCGCACGATCTACTCGATCAAGCGCTTCATGGGCCGCCGCTACTCGGAGGTCTCCGAGGAGCAGAAGATGGTCCCCTACAAGGTCGTGGCCGCGGACACGGGCGACGCCCGCGTGGACATCGACGGCAAGCTCTACGCCCCGCCCGAGATCTCCGCCATGATCCTGCAGAAGATGAAGGACGCCGCCGAGCAGTACCTCGGCGAGAAGGTGACCCAGGCCGTGGTCACCGTGCCCGCGTACTTCAACGACGCCCAGCGCCAGGCCACCAAGGACGCCGGCAAGATCGCGGGCCTCGACGTGCTCCGCATCGTCAACGAGCCGACGGCGGCGGCGCTCGCCTACGGCCTCGACAAGAAGAAGGACGAGACGATCGTCGTCTACGACTTCGGCGGCGGCACGTTCGACATCTCCGTGCTCGAGGTCGGCGAGGGCGTGGTCGAGGTCAAGGCCACCAACGGCGACACCCACCTGGGCGGCGACAACCTCGACCAGCGGGTGATGGACTGGATCGTCGCCGAGTTCAAGCGCGAGCAGGGCATCGACCTGTCGAAGGACAAGATGGCCCTTCAGCGCCTGAAGGAGGCAGCCGAGAAGGCCAAGTGCGAGCTCTCCACCACCCAGGAGACCGAGATCAACCTGCCCTTCATCACGGCGGACGCCTCCGGCCCCAAGCACCTGACCCTGCGCCTGACCCGCTCGAAGTTCGAGCAGCTCGTCGAGGACCTGGTCGAGCGCTCGATGGGCCCCGTGCGGCAGTGCCTGAAGGACGCCGGGCTGCGCCCCGACCAGATCGACGAGGTCGTGCTGGTCGGCGGCTCGACCCGCATCCCGAAGGTCCAGCAGCTCGTCAAGGAGTACTTCGGCAAGGAGCCGCACAAGGGCGTCAACCCCGACGAGGTCGTGGCGGTCGGCGCGGCCGTCCAGGCCGGCATCCTGGCCGGCGAGGTCAAGGACGTCCTGCTGCTCGACGTCACTCCCCTGTCGCTCGGCATCGAGACGCTGGGCGGCGTCATGACGCGGCTGATCGAACGCAACACCACGATCCCGACCCGCAAGACGGAGGTCTTCTCGACGGCGTCGGACAACCAGCCGTCGGTCGAGATCCACGTGCTGCAGGGCGAGCGCGAGATGGCCGCCGGGAACCGCACCCTCGGCAAGTTCCAGCTCTCCGGCATCCCGCCGGCCCCGCGCGGGGTGCCGCAGATCGAGGTCGGCTTCGACCTCGACGCCAACGGCATCCTCAGCGTCACGGCCAAGGACCGGGCGACCGGCAAGAGCCAGCAGATCACCATCACCTCGTCCTCCGGCCTGGCCAAGGACGAGGTCGAGAAGATGGTCCGCGACGCGGAGAGCCACGCCGACGAGGACAAGAAGAAGCGCGAGCTGGTCGACCTGAAGAACCGCTGCGAGTCGCTCGCCTACAACGTCGAGAAGCTGATCAGGGAGAACCGCGAGAAGCTGTCCGCCGCCCGCGTCGAGGCCGCCGAGGCCGCGATCAAGGACGCGCGCAGTGCGCTCGAGGGCGACGACGCCGCGGCGATCAAGTCCGCGACGGAGCGGGTGGAGCGCGAGAGCCACCAGCTCGCGGAGGAGCTCTACAAGGCGGCCGGGCCCGGCCCCGGCGCCGACGGCGGGACCACGGGCGCGAGCGGCGCCGCTGACGGCGGCAAGCCCGACGACGTGGTCGACGCCGAGTACACGGTCAAGAACTGAAGAAAGGGAAATCGAAGGAGGAAGTCATGGCCATCGTTCGCTGGGAACCCTTCCGCGACCTGCTGACGCTGCAGGACCGCATGAATCGCCTGTTCGACGAGTCCTACCGCGGCGGCAGCCGCGGCGCGGAAGACGACTGGGCGCTGGGCGGCTCCTGGGCGCCGGCCGTCGACATCTACGAGCAGAACGGCAACATCGAGCTGAAGGCCGAGCTGCCGGGCATCGACCCCAAGGACGTCGACATCCGGGTCGAGAACAACGTCCTCACCCTGCGCGGCGAGCGCCGCCTCGACAACGAGGTCAAGCGCGAGAGCTACCACCGCGTGGAGCGCGCGTACGGCGCGTTCAGCCGCTCCTTCACGCTGCCGACCGTCGTCGACACCGAGAAGATCCAGGCCGAGTACAAGGACGGCGTGCTGCGGCTGGTCCTGCCCAAGAAGGAAGAGGCCAAGCCGCGCCAGATCCAGATCACCCGCCACTGAGTCCCGTATCAACCCCCAATCGGAGGAAGCAGGTCACATGACGAACGTGAAGCCGCTGCGCGACCGCGTGCTGGTCCGCCGGATCGAAGAAGGCGAGCAGAAGGTCGGCGGCATCATCATCCCCGACTCCGCGAAGGAGAAGCCGCTGCAGGCCGAGGTCGTGGCCGTCGGCTCGGGCCGCGTGCTCGAGAACGGCCAGCGCATCGACCTGACCGTGAAGAAGGGCGACAAGGTGCTGATCGGCAAGTGGTCCGGCACCGAGGTCAAGATCGACGGCGAGGAATTCCTCATCCTGAAGGAGGATGAGGTCCTCGGCATCCTGGGCTAAGAGGAGGAGAGCGAAGCACCCATGGCGAAGGACATCATCTACCGCGAAGACGCGCGCTCGGCCATCCTGCGGGGCGTCAACTCGCTGGCCGACGCGGTCAAGGTCACGCTCGGCCCCAAGGGCCGCAACGTCGTGCTCGACAAGAAGTTCGGTTCCCCGCTGATCACCAAGGACGGCGTCACCGTCGCCAAGGAGATCGACCTCAAGGAGCCGATGGAGAACCTCGGCGCCCGCATGGTGCGCGAGGTCGCGAGCAAGACCTCCGACGTGGCCGGCGACGGCACCACCACCGCGACGGTGCTGGCCCAGGGCCTGTTCCGCGAGGGCGTCAAGCACGTCACCGCCGGCGCCAACCCGATGGCGCTCAAGCGCGGCATCGAGAGGGCCGTCGAGGTGGTGACCGAGGAGCTGAAGAAGCTCTCCAAGCCGGTCAAGGGCAAGATGATCGCCCAGGTCGGCACCATCTCCGCCAACAACGACGAGACGATCGGCGGGATCATCGCCGACGCGATGGAGAAGGTCGGCAAGGACGGCGTTATCACCGTCGAAGAGTCGAAGTCGATGGAGACCGTGCTCGAGGTCGTCGAGGGCATGCGCTTCGACCGCGGCTACCTCTCGCCCTACTTCGTGACCGACGCCGAGCGCATGGAGACGGTGCTCGAGAACCCGTACATCCTCGCGTTCGAGAAGAAGATCTCGAGCATGAAGGACCTGCTCCCGGTGCTGGAGAAGGTGGCCCAGCAGGGCGCTCCCCTGCTGCTGATCGCCGAGGACATCGAGGGCGAGGCGCTGGCGACGCTTGTCGTCAACAAGCTGCGCGGCACGCTCAGGGTCGCGGCCGTCAAGGCCCCGGGCTACGGCGACCGCCGCAAGGCGATGCTCGAGGACATCGCGGTGCTGACCGGCGGCAAGGCGATCACCGAGGACCTCGGCATCAAGCTCGAGGGCGTCAAGCTCGACGACCTCGGCCGCGCCAAGAAGGTGGTGATCGACAAGGAAAACACCACGATCATCGAGGGCGCGGGCAAGCAGAAGGACATCGAGGGCCGCGTCAAGCAGATCCGCCACCAGGTCGAGGAGACCACCTCGGACTACGACCGCGAGAAGCTCCAGGAGCGGCTGGCGAAGCTCGTGGGCGGCGTCGCGGTGATCAAGGTCGGCGCTGCGACCGAGACCGAGATGAAGGAGAAGAAGGCCCGCGTCGAGGACGCGATGCACGCGACCAAGGCTGCGGTCGAGGAAGGCATCGTGCCCGGCGGCGGCGTCGCACTGCTGCGCTCGCTGCCCGCGCTCGAGAAGCTGGCCGCGGACGCCTCGCTCGGCCACGACGAGCAGGCCGGCGTCAGCATCGTGCTGAAGGCCGCCCAGGAGCCGCTGCGCTGGATCGCCAACAACGCGGGCAAGGAAGGCAACATCGTTGTCGCCAAGGTCCGCGAGCTGAAGGGCGAGCAGGGCTACAACGCCCTGACCGACACCTTCGAGGACCTGGTCGCGGCGGGCGTGATCGACCCGACCAAGGTCGTGCGCTCGGCCGTCCAGAACGCGTCCTCGATCGCCTCGCTGATGCTGACGACGGAGGCCATCGTCGCCGACATCCCGGAGAAGAAGAAGGACATGCCGATGCCGCCGGGCGGCATGGGCGGGATGGACGACTTCTGATTTTTGTCCCCCGGGTGCCCCAGGAGCGTCCACTCCGGGGCACCCGGGCCTTTACCGAGCGGTACAACTTTTTACCGCCCTGGCGCGTAAGTACCGACAGATAATGCACTTCCCCGGGGTTCCCGAGCCCCGGGGCGGTTGCCGGGCTCGATGGCTCGGCGGCCGCGAATGGGAACGGGAGTTGCAAGTCCCTCCGAAGAGGCGGGACTTCGCGGAGATGACGAGGACGAGCATGAGCAGCCGGACCCGGACGATCGCATCGTTCTTCGTGCTGGCGATGGGGATGATGCTGTTCGGGGCCTTCGTCACGGCCCAGATCCAGAAGCCCGGTCCCGTGCGCGCCGCCGCCGCCGAAGAGCAGCAGGCTGCCGCTGCCGCCGGCGGACGCCAGGCGATCGTCGGTCTCGACACCTTCCGCGACGTGGCCCGCAGGCAGACCGCGGGCGTCGTCAACATCAACACCCGCAAGACGGTCAAGACCGGCGGCCGCACGCCGTTCCACAACTTCGACGACGACCTGCTGGAGCGCTTCTTCGGCCGCCGCGGCGAGTCGGAGACCCAGCGCAGTCTCGGCTCGGGCTTCGTGATCGACAAGGACGGTTACATCCTGACCAACCGGCACGTGGTCGACGGCGCCGACGAGATCCGCATCACGCTGTCCGACGGCCAGGAGTACGACGCCAAACTGGTCGGTCGCGACGCCCGGACCGACGTGGCGCTGCTGAAGATCGAGCCGAAGAAGGCGCTGACGGTGCTGGAACTGGGCGACTCGGACCAGACCGAACCCGGCGAGTGGGTGATGGCGATCGGCAATCCTTTCGGGTTGGGCGGGAATTCCGTCACCGTGGGCGTCGTTTCCTACAAGGGCCGGCCGCTGACGGTCGGCACCCGTGGCACCTCGGTCGACATGATCCAGACCGACGCGGCGATCAACCCCGGCAACTCGGGCGGGCCCCTGCTCGACACCCGCGGCCGGGTGATCGGCATCAACACGATGATCATCACCCGCGGCCTGCCGCAGAGCGCCGGCGTCGGCTTCGCCGTGCCGATCAACGTGGCGAAGGAGATCCTGCCCCAGCTCCGGACCAAGGGGAAGGTCGAGCGCGGCTGGCTCGGCGTGACCATCGCGCCGATGACGGAGGACCTCGCGAAGACGTTCAAGATGGCCGAGGCGCGCGGCGCGATCGTCAACGACGTCACCGCCGGTTCGCCGGCCGAGAAGGCGGGGGTCCAGGCGGACGACGTGATCCTGGCCCTCGACGGCAAGGCGATGGCGGACAACAACGAGGTCGTCCGCACGATCGCCGGCAAGGCGCCCGGCACCACCGTGCGGCTGAAGCTGCTGCGCGAGGGCAAGGAGCGCGACGTGACGGTGACGCTCGGCGCCTTCCCCGAGGAAGGCGATGCGGCCGACGAGCCGGAGGCCGAGCGCGCGCGGCTGGGCATGACGCTGCAGGACCTCTCCCCCGACATGGCGCGGCGCCTGGACCTGCCGCGCGGCGCCCGCGGGGTGCTGGTGGTGCGCATCGAGCCGGGCGAGGCCGCCGAGGACGCGGGCCTCGCGCAGGGCGACCTGATCCTGAGCGTGAACGGGTCGGGTGTCGCGACCGTCGACGAGTTCTTCGAGGCGATCGAGGCCGCGCGCGGCGACGGCGTCGCGCGGGTCCGGGTGCGCCGCGGGGACACGGCCTTCACGACCGTGCTGAAGCTGGACTGACGCCGCTGGGGAGCGGAGCCAGGAGGAGGACGCCATGACGCGCAAGGAAGGTCGGGATCGGGAGCGGTACGGGGTTCTGCTCGCGATGCTGGAGGACCGGCGCCGCGAGCTGTCCGCGAAGCTTCGTTCGATCCGCGAGACGCTGCCGGAAGAAGTGCGGGAGGTCAAGGACGCCGAGGAGCAGTCGATGGCCGACATCGTGCAGGAGGTCGACTTCGCCCTCATGCAGATGAAGTCGGAGACGCTGGCCAAGATCGACGATGCCATCGTGCGCCTGAAGCAGGGCCGGTACGGCCTGTGCCTGGAGTGCGGTCACGACATCGCGGCCGCGCGGCTGAAGGCCGTGCCGTTCGCCGACCTGTGCCGCGACTGCCAGCAGCACCAGGAGGACCAGGTGGCGCGCGAGCGCCAGGAGAAGGCCCGCGAGTTCAGCCTGTCGATCGGCTGAAACCCCCGCGAGCGGAGGCCACATGAGCAGCCGGGACGATCAGAAGCCGGACTTCGAGTCGGGCGGCGTCCACGAGGTCGATCTCGACCAGGTGCCGGGGGAGCTGGCGGTGCTGCCGCTGCGCGACACCATCCTGTTCCCCCACGCGATCCTCCCGCTCGCCGTCGCGCGCGAGAGCTCGGTGGCGCTGGTGCACGACGCCGTGCGCGAGCGCCGGGTGATCGGCGTGGTGACCCAGCGCGACCCTGCGGTCGACGATCCGGTCGAGAGCGACCTGTACCGGGTCGGCACGCTGACCCACATCCACAAGATGTTCAAGTTCCCCGACGGCTCGCTGCGGCTGGTCGTGCAGGGCGTGCAGCGCTTCCGCGTCGTGCAGGTCACCCAGTACCGGCCGTTCCTGCGCGCGAAGATCGAGCTGCTGCGCGAGGTCGTCCCGGCCGAACAGGAGATCGAGGTGCAGGCGCTGGCCCAGAGCGCGCAGGGCCTGTTCCAGCGCGTCGTGGAGCTCTCCCCGACCCTGTCCGACGAGCTCGCCGGCCTCGCCGCCAACATCCAGGACCCCTCGCGCCTGGCCGACTTCGTCGCCGGCAGCCTGCAGTCGCTGACCACCGCCCAGAAGCAGGAGCTGCTGGAGGTGCTCGACGTGCGGGCCCGGCTTGAGCGCGTCAACAAGATCCTGGCCAAGGACCTCGAGGTGCTCGAGGTCGGCAACAAGATCCAGAGCCAGGTCAAGACCGAGCTGCAGAAGAACCAGCGCGAGTACTACCTGCGCGAGCAGATGAAGGCGATCCAGA
>WYBL01000048.1 GCA_011526565.1 Acidobacteriota bacterium
GGCCGGCACGTAGTCGACGCCGTCGCGCTTCGTGTGCGCGGGCGTGGGCCGGGTCGGGTCGACGCCGACCACTCCCGCGATGAAGCGGCCGTAGACGACGTAGCCGGCGACCAGCGCGCCGAGCATGCCGAAGGTGATCAGGCTTGCGCTCATTCCTGTGGGCCTCTCGTCAGTTCCGGGGTGGTCGCGACGACCTTCAGCGCGTCCGCGAGTAGACGTTGTAGTGGCGGCGGAAGCTCTTCGCGCGGCCGTCCGGGCCCGGCTCGAAGACGACCTCCTCGCCCGGCTTCTCGTCGGAGCGCACGCGGCGGAACGTGTGCTCGCCGGCCGGCTTCAGCTTCGTGATGCCTTTCGCTGGCTCCGGGTTCGGCAGCGTGATCATGCCGAGGCCGTCCTCCCACGGGAACACCGCCACCTCGCCCGCGAAGCCGGAGGCGTACGTGCCGCGATAGCGCTCGAGCCCCGGGTCGGGGAGCGTCGGCGCTGCCGTCTCCTTCGCCGCCGCCTTGACGGCCGGCCCGACCAGGTCGTGCATCTGCTGCGTGAAGCGGTTGGCGTTGACACCCTGGGCGTTGGCCATGAACACCGTCGCCAGTTGCTGGTCGTTGTTCATCAGCAGCGCGGTGCGGAAGCCGGGGCAACTGCCGTCGTGGCCGACGAAGGTCTGCTTGTCGCTGCGCCAGATCACGTAGCCGAGGCCCCAGGTGTTCTCGAGGTCGGGGTCCGTCCAGTGGACGCGCTGCATCTCGCGCAGCGTCGTCGCCTTCACGACCTCGGTGCCGCCGTTCGCGCGCAGCCGGAAGTGCCACGACGCGAAGCGCGCCAGGTCGAGCGCGGTCGAGGCGTAGCCCGCGGCGGGCGCGATGCCGCGGGCCTGGAAGAACGCGACCGGCGAGCGGCGGCCCTCGCGGTCGAGCGCCGAGTAGCCGACGGCGAGGCGCTTGCCGCGCTCCTCGGCCGGCATCTCGGGGAAGGTCGAGGCGAGGCCCAGCGGCTCGAGGATCGAGCGCCGCACGTGACGCTCGTACGGCTCGCCCGTGACCGCGGCCACCACCTCGCCGAGCAGCGCCATGCCGAGGTTCGAGTACTGGAAGTAGGTCTCGGGCGCGTACAGCGCGGACTGCCCGGCCAGCCGCTCGCGGATCTGCTCGCGGGTCGGGAAGGCGAAGCCGGGTCCCGTCCAGTACGCGTGGTCCGACTCGCGCGGCAGGCCCGAGGCGTGGGTCAGCAGGCCCTCGATGGTGACGTCGCCTTCGCCCTCGGTCTTCGCCAGCGCGAACCACGGCAGGTGGCGCACCAGCGGGTCGTCCAGCCGCAGCGCGCCGGCGTCGCGCTGCTGCAGCGTCGCCAGGCTGGTGAAGAGCTTCGAGATCGAGCAGATCGAGTAGATCGTGTCGACCGTGGCAGGCCGGTTCTTCTCGCGCTCGGAGGCACCCCAGGCGCCGCTCCACAGGACCTGCTGGTCGTGCACGATGGCCGCGGAGATGCCGGGGATCTGGTCGTAGGCCCGCTGCGCCTCGAGCCAGGTGGCCGTCGCGGCCAGCGCCTGCTTCACCCGCGGGTGCTCGGCGAGGGAGGGCCGGGCGGCGGCTGGCGGCGTCGCGTGCGGCGCCGGCTCCTGGGCGGGGGCTGGCAGGGCGAGGACCAGCAGCAGGCCGGCTCGCAGGGCGGCAGCACGAGGACGCATGACGACCTCCAGTGAGGGCCTATCGTAGATCGGCGCGAGCCGGGCCGGGCCTCGCGGTTCCCGGGGCCGTCAGCCGCAGCGTGGCGATCAGCAGGGCGACCGCGATCGCGATCCACGCGCCCGCCCAGAACCAGGGCGGAGCCAGGAAGAGCTCGGCCATCGTCACCGCGTCCGACGCGCCCGCGACCAGGAACAGCACGCGGATGTCGTAGACGGAGTTCAGCGCGACCTGGACCGCGAGCAGGCCCAGCCCGAAACGAGGCGCGGGCCCGACGCCGCTTCGCGCCAGGGCGATCAGCGCAGCGGCCCAGGCCAGCACGACGAGGGCGCCGAACAGGTTGCGGACCCAGAGCCCGAGGCTCAGCAGCATCAGGGTGGCGACCGTGCCGAGCACGGCGCTCGCGGCCCGCTCGACGCGGGTGGCCGCCATCAGCAGGCAGCCGACGACCGCCGCCCCGAGATAACCCGCGGAAGCGACCACGCCGCGCGCGAGGCGTCCGGCCGGCAGCAGGCTGTGCGTCAGCCCGGAGGTGTCCGGCGCGATCGTGACCGCGACGACCTGGCCGCCGACCAGCACGGCCGCGAGCGCGTGCCCGCACTCGTGGGCCCAGGTCGTGAACAGCCGGAAGGGGTAGAGCAGCACTGACGCCCACGGCGTCAGGCTGATCCCCAGCGACACCGCCGCCGCCACCCACAAGGCGGCATCCGGTGCCCTGTTTCGCCCCGTGCGCCCGCCGTCGTTCAACCGCCCTCCGGACCCGCAGCTTACAGGCCCGAACCCGGGTCGCGGCGGCCGGTCCGGCTGACCTGTTCGCCTACTTCTCGATCAGCTCCAGCAGGTAGGCCCTCGCCGCGGGGGTGCGCAGCAGGGCCAGCGCGCGCACGGCTTCCTGCTTCAGCGCCGCGTCCTTCTCGGCGCGGGCGATCGCGATCAGGGCCGTGTCGTTCTGCTGGATCATCAGCGCGCGCAGCACCTCGGTGCGGACCTCGGCGTCGCGCTCGCTCGCGTAGAGCGCCTCGAGCAGCCCGCCTGCGCGGCGGCCGGCGATGCCCAGGGCGCGGA
>WYBL01000005.1 GCA_011526565.1 Acidobacteriota bacterium
GCGTTGCCGACGAGGTTGTCGACCACCTGGGCGAGGCGCTCGGCGTCGCCCGTGACCGCCACCCCGGGGGCCACTTCAGCTTCCAGCGGCTGCCGCTTGCGCTCGGCCTGCGGGCGGTTGGCGTCGAGCGAGGCGTCGACCACGGCGCTCAGGTCGATGCGGTTGCGGGCGATCGCGACCTGCCCGCTCTCGAGGGCCGCGTTGTCGAGCAGGCCCGTGATGATGCCGAGCATGGTGTTCGAGCTGCGCACGATGCGCTGGGCCATGTCGCGGGCCTCCGCGTCCACGATTCTGAGCTGCAGCAGCTCGGCGAAGCCGCGCACGATGGCCAGCGGGTTCTTCAGGTCGTGGGCGGCGATGCCGAGCATCTCGGTCTTGAGCGCATCGGCCCTGCGCAGCGCCTCGTTGGTGCGCGAGAGGTCGGCGGTGCGCTCCCGCACCTCGGCCTCCAGCTCGCGGCGCCGCCGCTCGAGGCCGCGCAGGCGCAGCCGGTGCCAGCCCAGGACCAGCCCGATCGCGAGCGCCAGCGCCGACGCCCGGAACGAAGTCGTGCGCCAGAACGGGGGCAGCACCTTGACCCTCAGCGAGGCGCCCGTCGCGTTCCACGCGCCGTCCGCGCCCGCGGCCCGGACCTGCAGCACGTAGTCGGCGGGGTCCAGGTTCGTGTAGGTCGTCGACCGCCGCGTCGAGGCCGGCGACCAGTCCGGGTCGAAGCCGTGCAAGCGGAACGAGTAGAGGTTCTTGGCCGGAGCGCGGTAGTCGAGCGCCGCGAAGTGGATCGTGAAGGAGCTGTCCTCGTGGGTGAGCACCACCTCCTCGGCCGCCTCGATCGGTTGCGTCAACACCGGCCGGGCGCGCTCGTGCGAGGGACTCGGCTCCACGGGGCGCCCTTCGATCTCGAGCCCCGTGAAGGCCACGGGCGGGGGGCGTCGCTCGAGGTCCAGGACCACCGCGGGGTCGAAGCGGACGAAGCCGCGCACGCCTCCGAACGTGTGCCCGCCGGCGTCGGCGTGGCAGGCGCCGAAGGAGAACTCGACCGCCGGCAGCCCGTCGCTCTGGTCGAACGTCCTCAGCGCCGCTCCGGTCGCGGGGTCGAAGGCCGCGAGGCCGCGGTTGCTCGACAGCCACAGCCGACCGGCATCGTCTTCCGTGATGCAGTAGACGACGCCATCGGGCAGTCCTGCAGCCTCGTCGATGGCGTGGAAGGCGAGTTGAGGCCCCTGGTCGTCGATCCGCACCAGGCCGCGCGCCGTCCCCGCCCACAGGCGCCCGCGCGCGTCGCGGTGCAGGGCCCAGACGAGGTCGGCCGGGAAGCTCCCGGCTCGCGTCGGGTCGGGCCGCCAGGCCTCGACCTGGCCGTTGCGGAGTCGCGCGAGCCCGCCCCAGGTGCCGAGCCAGAGGCCGGCGGGCTCCTCGAGGACGGCGTAGACCTTGTCGCTCGGCAGCGCGCTGTTGGCAGAGTCGAGGCGCTCGACGACGCCGGCGCCGGGCCGGTAGCGGTAGAGGCCGGTGTCGGAACCGACCCAGAGGTCTCCGTTCGCAGCGGGCACCACGCGCCGCAGGAAGCGGCCGGGGAAGCGGGTGTCGCGGGGGCGTCGCGCCCCCCGCGGCACCGAGAGCAGGCCGGCGTCCGTGGCCGCCCACAGCGTTCCGCCCGCGTCGCGCGCGACACCCCACACGTTGCGATGCCCCGGGTCGAGGCCTTCGAGGTCGACGGTCTCGTAGCGGGTTCCGACCGCCGTGACGGCCATCCGCTGCAGCCCGCCGCCGAACGTGCCGAGCCACAGCCCTCCTTCGCCGTCTGCCGCGATCGCGCGACCGCGGCCGTTGCGCAGGCCGTCGGGCCGACGCGGGTCGTGGACGAGGCGGGAGAAGCGCTCGCGGCGCGGATCGAAGCGCAGGGCGCCGTCGCCCCAGGTCCCGAACCAGGCGCTGCCGTCGCCTTCGACGTGCAGGCTCAGGACCGGCTGGACGACGGGCAGGTCGAGTTCGCCGCGCGGCGCGAACTCGGCCTTCGGCGAGCGGAACAACCGCTCGAAGCGCCCCCGCGCCGGGTCGAAACGGGCGACGCCGAGCTCGGTGCCGACCCAGTAGCCACCGTTCCCATCCGGCTCGAGCCCGATCACGGTGTCGCTGGGCAGGCTCTCGGGTGCGCCCGCGCGGGTCCGGTGGCGGGTGAGGCGCCCGCCGCGCCGATCGATCTCCAGCAGGCCGGTGCGGAAGCTTCCGACCAGCATGCGGTCGCGGGTGACGTGCAGGCCGCGCACGGAATCCACGCCCACGGCGCGGCTCTCGGGCGTGTCGGCGACGATTTCCTCGCGGCCTGCCGGAACCGAGAACAGGCCCTGGTCCGTCGCCAGCCACAGGGGGCCATCCGGCTCGCGACGGATGGAGCGCACGCTGACGGCCGGCTCGGGTCCGGAGACTCGCTCGACGCGCGGCGGGCTGCCCGGCGTCACCCGCACGAGGCCACGCTCGGTCCCCACCCACACCGTGCCGTCCGCATCCTCGTGGACGGCGAGCACCGCGTCGCTCGGCAGCGTGTCCGGCCGGTGCGGGTCGTGGCGCAGCGTGGTGAGGGTCCCCGTTGCGGCATCGAGACAGGCGAGCCCGCCACCGTTGGTGCCGACCCAGAGGCACTTCCGCCCCGCGTGCAGGCTCCACACGAAGCTGCTCGCCAGCGAGGTCGGGTCGCCCGGTTGGTGGCGGAAGACCTTGAAGGCGTAGCCGTCCCAACGATTGAGGCCGTCTTCGGTGCCGAACCAGAGGAAGCCGCGGGCGTCGCGCGTGATCGCGTTGACGGAGCCCTGCGAGAGCCCCGCCTCGAGGCCGATGCGGTCGAGCTGAGGTGGGCCCTCGCCGGCCGCGCTCCCGCCGCCGAGCAGGAGCGCGACAGTCGCGGGCAGCAGGTGGCGCACGAGCGGGATGTTAGGGGCTTTCCTGCGGGCCGATCAGGCGAGCGGCAGGCGCAGCTCGAAGGTGGCGCCCTGGCCGGGACCGGGGCTGCGGGCGTCCACGCTGCCGCCGTGCAGCTCGGCGAGCTGCTTGACGATCGCGAGCCCGAGGCCCGAGCTGGAC
>WYBL01000049.1 GCA_011526565.1 Acidobacteriota bacterium
CACCGTGACCTCGCGAAAGGCCATGACCTCTCCCGGCCCGGGTCAGCATCCAGGCCCGAAAACGGTCATAGCCGACAGGTCACGCGGCGGGGGGGAAAGCTCCTGAAAATCTCCCCGCCCAGGGGGGAAAGCTCCTGAAAAACTCAGGCGGCGGGGGTCCTTAGCTGCTGAAAACCGTCAATTCCGGCTGGGACCTTCCAGATGGGCTGCGTCTCCGGGGACAGCGAGTGCGATTCTGATGAGACGCGCCGCTGGGCGACGCTTACTCGCGATGTGTGGATGAGTACGACGGAGGTGACAGTTGGGGCGTACCGGTCGTATGCATCGCCACCCTCAGGAAACGGGGCGGGAGACGACCACCCTGTGGTGAACGTCGCGTGGCACGAGGCGAAGGCGTACTGCGAGGCACAAGGGGGAAGGCTGCCGACGGAAGAAGAATGGGAACGCGCGGCTCGTGGAGGCCGCCAGGGTCTGAAGTACCCGTGGGGAGATTCGATCTCGCACGACGATGCGAACTACCTTGGAACGGGAAGACGGGACCGCTGGGACGGAACCTCACCGGTGGCCAGTTTCGTGGCTCATGGCTACGGCCTCCACGACATGGCCGGGAACGTCTGGGAGTGGACGTCGAGCCAGTACGGGGGCGGGCGTTACGTTCTTCGCGGCGGATCCTGGTACCTCGTTCCCAAGGGACTGCGCACCTCGTACCGCATCGGCAACCACCCGTCGAGCCGCGTCGACTTCATCGGATTCCGCTGTGCGCGTGACGCGCCGTGAGGCTTCCGCTCCTTGGTGCTTGTCACCGACAGGGGTTCACCACGCAAGGCGCGTGAAGGAGGCGCGGCAGGCGGGCGACGGCCTTCGCCGCGAGCACGGACGGGACGGACTCGGGAGGAGTGATGGACCGAATCGGAAGCTACGAGGTGCTTGGCCTGCTTGGCGAAGGCGGGATGGGGGCCGTGTACCGTGGCCGAGACCCGCGATTCGACCGGGAGGTGGCGATCAAGGTCCTGCACGACCAGTTCCGGCGCGACCCGGGTGTCGTGGAACGGTTCAAGAGCGAGGCGGTGATCCAGGCCAAGCTGAACCACCCGCACATCGTGTCGGTTCTGGACTTCGTGGCCGACGATGTTCACCTGGCGATCGTGATGGAGCACGTCGAGGGGCCGCCGCTGGATGAGGTGATCCGGGCAGCCGAGGGCCCGCTGCCCGTGGATCGCGCGGTTCGGCTGATGGACCAGGTTCTGTCGGCGATGGCGTTCGCGCACAAGCGGGGCCTGGTGCACCGGGACATCAAGCCCTCGAACATCCTGGTGCAGCGTCTGGAAGGGCAGGAGTACGCGAAGGTGACGGACTTCGGGATCGCGAAGATCCTGGGTTCGGAGAAGGTGCGGACGGCGACCGGGGCGAAGATGGGGACTCTCGCCTACATGTCTCCGGAGCACGTGCAGAGCCCGAAGGGAGTGGACGCGCGGAGCGACGTTTACTCGCTGGGCGTGGTTCTGTACGAGATGCTGACGGGGCGCGTTCCGTTCGACGCCGACAGCGAGTACGGGCTGATGCGGGCGATCGTGGAGCAGCCGGCTCCCAGAGTGAGAGCCGGTTCCCGTGGGGCCTCCGAGGCTGTCGTGGCCGTTGTGGATCGGGCGCTGGCGAAGGAGCCAACGCAGCGTTTCCAGGACTGCGAGGCCATGCAGCAAGCACTCGGCGAGGCCCGAGTGCGCGTGCCCCTGGTACACCTACCCGTATCCGCGGATAGCGCGGCGAGCGTCCCGGCTCGGTCAGGGCGCGTGCCAGCGTCAGGCCGGCGATTCAGCACGCGGGACGACAGGCAGGCCCGCTCGTCCACGACAGCGGCGCCCAGGAGCCTCGTGTGGGGAGGGCCTTGCTGCTTCTGGCCGCTGCTGTCGGGATCACGGTCAGCCAGCGGAGAGTGCTTCCCCCGCCGCCCAGTTCGCCGGGGCCGGCTGAGCCCCAGACGCCCGCCGTGGAGGCGGCTCCAACCCCCGCGCCCATCGCGGAGGCGGCGCCGGGCAGCGAGGCCGAGGCCATCCCGATGGCCTCGGCCCCGCCCGCGCCCAACGAGACGATCAAGGGCCTGCTGGGAGAGGATCTCGAGTCCGCTCAGCCGGGAGACGCCTATTCGAGCAGTGGGCGCCGGGACCCGTTCGTGGCACTTGCGCGGCCGGTCTCGCGTCCGAAACCGAGCGTGAAGCCAGTTCGGCAAGTCAGGCCCAAGGGCCCTCCTGGGTTCTCCGTAGAGGAACTGAACCTGCGAGGAATCGTGCGCACAACTGATGGATTCCTCGCCCTGGTCCAGGGCCCTGACGGCAAGAGCTACCCGATGGGCGTTGGTCAGCGGCTTTTCGATGGCGAGATCATTGCCCTCGACGGGGCCACCATGACATTGCGACAGGATCACATCGACCAGTCTGGTCACCCACGTGCGACCCTGGTCAAGAAGTCCCTCTACCCCCATCAGTGACGTAGAGCGAAGGGGGGCCATGAATCTAACAAGCGATACCAGAGGGGTCTGTGGCCCGCTATGAGCACGACCCAAGTCGGGCATTACGAGGTACTGGGGCTTCTGGGACAGGGGGGAATGGGTTCCGTGTACCGGGGCCGGGACCCGCGGTTCGACCGGGCGGTGGCGATCAAGGTCCTGCACGACCAGTTCCGCCACGACCCCGGGGTCGTCGAGCGGTTCAAGAGCGAGGCGGTGATCCAGGCCAAGCTCAACCACCCGCACATCGTGTCGGTTCTGGACTTCGTGGCCGACGACCGGCACCTGGCGATCGTGATGGAGCACGTCGAGGGGGTCGCCCTGGACGGGCTGATCGCAGAGTCAGCCGGCGCGCTGGACCTGGAGCGCGTCGCGCGACTGATGGACCAGGTCTTGATGGCGATCAGCTACGCCCACAAGAGAGGCTTGGTGCATCGAGACATCAAGCCCTCGAACATTCTCGTGCAGCGCCTCGACGACCAGGAGTTCGGCAAGGTCACCGACTTCGGGATCGCCAAGATCCTGGGGTCGGACAAGCTGCGGACGGCCACGGGCGCCAAGATGGGCACCCTTGCCTACATGTCCCCGGAGCACGTGATCAGCCCGAAGAGCCTGGACCTCCGCTCGGACATCTACTCGCTGGGAGTGGTGCTCTTCGAGGCCTTGACCGGCTCGGTCCCGTTCGACGCCGAAAGCGAGTACGAGTTGATGCGGCAGATCGTCGAGAGCCCCGTGGAGCGCGCGCTCGAAAAGGTGCCCGCAGACAGCGCGGGGCTGCAAGGCGTCCTCGGCCGAGCCTTGGCCAAGCGCCCGGCGGATCGGTTCGAGTCCTGCGACGAGATGGCCGGTGCGCTGAGGCGCTCCCTGAGTGCGGGCTCGACGGGGACGGGTGTCCCCCGGTCGGGCCCAGAGCAGGTTGCCGCGCCGGGACGTGACCTGGGTGCGGCCCGGCATGAGTCGGCGGGTGCGGCTGGCGCCCGCCGAGTTGTCAGTCAGGCGTTGCTCGCCGCCGCCCGGCAAGTGGGCGCCCAGGGGGCCATCCTCGCCGAGCTTGCGGAGGGCGACGGTGTCGAGTGCCGCGTGGATGACGCCTTCTCTTTCCCGACCCTGAACGGTCGCCGAATCCTGAATCTGGACAATCCCGCACTGCTGCTGGTCGATGGCCCTCTCGATCTCTCTGCCGAGGGCCTCGGGCGGCTGGGCGCTGCAGCCCAAGGGGTCGGACAACTCCTCATCGTGACGCCGTCCGAGGTCGATGACGACCTCGAGGAACTCGACCTGGGCTTGAGCCGCAGGCCGGTGCCCGTGATCACGACGAGCGCAACGCGATGGCCTGTCGATTCCCTGTACGACCTCGCGGTGGTCGTCGGGGGGGCTCCGGCCGACAACGCGCTCCGCGTCAAGGGCTACCTGGGGTTTCGAAGAGGCGTCCTGGTCGGCGACCTGGGATCTTCGCCCCGCGTCCGGGTCCGGGACGGACTGGTCACGGTGTGGGCGGCCGAAGGCGGCTTCGCGCGCATCCCGCAGCGCGTCACCGAGGTCAGGCACTGTCTGGACAACGAGGAATCGGAGGCTGGAGTCGGACACCTCCAGGAGCGGCTCGCACGCCTCGTCGGGGGCGTGGCCGTGATCCGTGTCGGGGCCCGGTCGAGTGAAGCCCGGCGCACCCTGCTGGCCCTCGTCGAGGAGCAGCTTACGCGACGGACGACCCTGGGCCCGAAGGCCTGGCTTGAAGAACTCCAGCGCGCTGTAGAGGTCTGAAAGGGCGGCGCTCGGCAAGCGCCTGCCACCGCTGCGAATGGTGGAGCGAATCGAGGCTGAGGCCAACGCCCGTGCCAGTCGCCGCTCGGGGGAGGACAACTTTCTGCCTGATCGCGGTCCGCAGCGCTTCAGCGGGCGCCGCTGGCAACCATGAACAGGATCAGCAGGAGCCAGATGGCCGCCGCGATCAGTATGCCGCTGACTCCAGAGGCGGGCCGGGGTGCCGGCTCGGCAGCGAAGTGTGTCTCTGTCAGCTCCGGCCGGGCCAGGAGTTCGGTGTGGCCGGACGGCAACGGGATCGCATCGGCGTTGGAGAGGGAGGCAGCGGCCATCGAGAAGGCGGACGCCGGGAGGCACGCGCGAAGGGCCGCGCGCATCTCGTCGCAACTCTGGAAGCGGCGGTCGGGCAGCTTCTCCAGGGCGCGGGCCACCAGGGCGCGGAGGCCGGGCGGGACCCCGTCCGGCAGGGCAGCGAGGTCCGCGGGCTCCTCAATGATGCGGCGCATGAGCTCGTATTCGCTGCCGGAGTCGAAGGGGACGCGCCCGGAGAGCAGCTCGTACAGGATCACGCCGATCGAGTAGATGTCGGAGCGCGCGTCTGCATCCTTCGGGCTCCGCAGGTGCTCGGGCGACATGTAGGCGATCGTGCCCATACGGGCACCGGTGGCCGTGCGCGCCTTCTGGCTGCCGAGGATCTTGGCGACGCCGAAGTCGAGGACGCGGGCCTGCTCGCCGTCGGGCGCGGGCTCGACGAGGATGTTGGAGGGCTTGAGATCGCGGTGGACCAGGCCGCGGGCGTGGGCGTACGACATCGCGGCGAGCACCTGGTCCATCAGGCGGCCGACTCGGGCCAGGGGCAGTCGTGGCGACCGGAGCGCGATGTCCTCGAGCGACTCGCCCGTCACGTACTCGAGGACCATGGCCGCGGTGTCGCCTTCGCAGACGTAGTCCACGACCTTGACGATGTTCCGGTGATCGAGCGCCGCCTGGATGCGGGCCTCCGCCTCGAAGCGCTCGACGATGTGCGAGTCGCGGCGGAACTGCGGATGGAGCACCTTGATCGCGACCTGGCGCCCGCTGCGGCCATCGCGGCCCAGGAACACGGCGCCCATGCCTCCTTCGCCGATCTGGCGAATCGCGTCGTAGGGGCCGATGCGGCCGAGCACGGGCCCCGGCGGGGCGGAAGGAGGAGGCAGGATGACGGCGGCTGCGGCCGGGCCGCCGACGAGGTGGCCCAGCGCCGCCAGGTTGAAGGGCACCGGACCGATGCGGACCTGGTCGGTGGCCCGGACGCGCGCGCTCTGGACCCGTTGACCGTTTACCCACGTGCCGTTGCTGCTGCCGAGGTCGACGACCTCGAACCACTCGCCCCCGAGGTACCGGATCTCGGCGTGTCGCGCCGACACTTGCGGCACGGCGATCACGATGTCACTGGGAGGCTCCCGCCCGATGATCGGCAAGTTGGTTCAGCGCGGTATCAGGATCACTTCGACCTTGTCGCCCGGTTCGTGTGGGTACTCCTGCGCCACCTCGACCTTGCTGGAAAAGGTCTTCAGAGCGGCCTGGGCGTTGTCGCAGCGCTTGCGCGCAACGGCCCCCCCCCCGTGTTCCCTCGAGGCAAGACAGCGCAGAGTAAGGCGTGCGCTTGGGGTCAACTGCCAGGCTGTGACCATGTGCTTCAGGCAGCGTTCCTTGTGAGAACTCCCAATGACGAACTCCTGCGGCTTAAATCCGTCTATCACGCACGACTCTGTCGCTGCGACGGCCGGGGATGGAGTCGCGACGGAAGCCGCGGCCCGTGGAAGCGCGAGCGTGGCAGTAGGAGCCGTGGGAGTACCCTTCGGCTTGCCGTCTTCGTTCGTCGCTCCGCTTCTGACCGGTGGTGCGCTGGCCAGAGCGCCTTGCGAGATGGGGCTCGGAGTAGGCGTAGGCGACGGTGCGCGGTGGCTCTCCGGAGCGACTGGCCGGGAAGTGGGTGCCAGGGCATCCCGTCTCGGCGTCGCGCCGCTACCGGGGCGTGGCTCGCCCGCTTGGTTGGACAGGCGGCCCAGGCCGAAGGCGGCGAGCAGCGCCGCGGTCGCCATCACTACACCAGCGGCGATGTACGGCACGCGCGACGTGCGGCGTCGACGACCCGGCCCCGGGGCCGGGCTCGGGGGCTGGGTACGCCAGCGCTGCCATGCCGAGAGGGGCTTGCCCTTGTAGACGATCTGGACCGTGACGTTGTCCGGGGCGCCCCGGGAGAGGGCCAGGCGGATCAGTTCCTTGCAGCCGCGGTCCGGACCCGTCCGGCTGACCGTGGCGCCGATCTCCTCGTCCGTGACGAGGTCGGTGAGGCCGTCCGAGCACATCAGGAAGGCGTCGCCCTCCTTCAGCAGGATGGGCTGTTCCGTGATGTCGGGCACGCACTCCTTCTCGCGCCCGACGACGCGGCTCAGGACGTTGCGCTGGGGATGGTCCGCGGCATCCTCCGCGCTGATCAGGCCGTCCTGGAGCATCTGCTGGATGCGGGTGTGGTCCCGCGTCTCCTGCCTCGCCTGCCCGCCCGACACGCGGTAGATGCGGCTGTCGCCGACGTGGCCCCACCAGGCCCGGTCCCCCTCGACCAGCAGCAGCTCGAGGGTGGTGCCCATCTGCGACAGTTCGGGGTCCTCGCGCTGCACGACGAGGCACGCCTCGTTGGCCTGCGCGACACAGGTCCTCAGCAAGGTGGGCGGCGGCGCGTCGGGATGGGCCTCGAACACCTGGCGCACGGCAGCGACCGCCGTCGTGCTGGCCACCTGTCCGCCCTTCTCGCCGCCCATCCCGTCGGCGACCACGAAGAGCCGGCGCTCGCCCGCCGTAAACGCCCCGAAGGCGTCCTCGTTGGCCTGCCGAACGCAGCCCTTGTTGCTCTCGTTGTGATACAGCAGCGGAATCGCCACGGGCCGGCCCTAGCGCCCGCGGAACACGAACGTGGTGCCGCCCAGGCGGACGCGCTCGCCGTCGGCCAGGACCCAGGCCCCGCTCAGTCGCTGCTCGTCGACGAACGTGCCATTCGTGCTGCCGACGTCCTCGAGCACGCAGCGGCCGCCGTCGAAGGCGATCACCGCGTGCTGCGACGACGCCTTGTCGTCCAGCACCACGATCTGGTTGACGTCGTCGCGGCCGAGCGTGCAACGCCCGGGCGGCAGCGGCAGCTTCGACCCCGCCAGCGGGCCGTTGCTGACCTCGAGCAGTGCCGAGGCGTAGGGCGGCGGCGGCACGCGAGTCGGGGCCGGCTGGGCGCCGCTGACGAAGACCGTGCGCCGCTTGGCGGGAGCGGCCTCCATCGGTGCGGGCGCCGCGGCGGGCGCTGCGGCGGGGCGCTCGAGGTCCTGGAGCTTGCCCTTCACCTCCTCGAGGCCTTGCCCGATTCCCTTCTCGACGTCGGCGCGCTGCTGGCGCTCGCGCTCGAGCTCGCCCTTGAGTTCCTCCATCTCCGCGCGCCGCCGGCGGCGCGACCGCACGAACAGCGCCGACACGACGGCGAGGACGACGACGGCTGCCGCCAGGCCGCCCATTCCGGCCGGAGTCTTCCACCACGGGGGCGGCGGTTCGACGAGCGGGGCCGTGACCTCGAGGTCCGCATTCACGCTGGCGTCGCCCATCGCAGCCTCGAGGCGCACGCGGGACGTGGAGCCATCGGTCGCGAGGCCCGACGTCCACTGGACGACGAAGCGCGATCCGACGTGGCGCGCGACGAGCGCGACCTTCTCGGTCCACGCGGCGCCGGGCTCGACGCGCAGGAACAGCCCCTTGGACTTGGCGGCCATGCGCTCCAGGTTGAGCAGGTACTTGGGATCGCCACTGGTCACGCCGAGGGCGACGACCGAGGCGCCGGCCCCACGCACCTTCTCGATGGCGTCGTCGAGCGTGTATGCAGTGCCTTCATCGTGGCCATCGGATATGACGACGACGACCCGGCGCTCGGGCAAACCGACCGTGGTCAAAGCCTCGGACGAGCGCATTAGCGCGCGGTAGAGCTGAGTGGACTTTCCGGCGGGCTGGAGGCGGTCGAGGTTGCCGGCCAGGGCGGCCCGGTCCGCCGTGAAGGGGTGCAGCAGCGCGTCCTCGTCGTGGAAGGCGACGATCGCCGCCCGGTCGCGCTCGCCGAGACCGTCGACGAACGCCTGCACCGCGGCCCGGACGCTGGGCAGGATGGCCTTCATACTGCCGGAGACATCGACGACGAAGAGGTAGGCCGTGGGTTCGGGAGTCTCCGGGTCGACGACTCGCGCGGACACGAGGCGGTCGCCCTCGGCGACGCGCAGGGCCGCGGCCGAGAGCGAGTCGGCGAGTTCTCCGGACGGCAGCCGCAGTTCGATCGAAGCTCGGACCTCAGGGAAACCGGAAGCGTCGACGCGGTAGACGTCGAGCTGCGGCGCCTGGGCGGGAGACTCCACGGCCGCCAGGGCCATGGCCAAAACCATGCCCGAAGTGAGTTGCTTCCTCACGCCGTCCTCCCTCTGTGGGTTCCTGCCGGGCTCAACGCTGGATCAGGTCACGGAGCAGGTCGCCTGCTCCCGCTGCTGCATCTCGACTTGTGTCTTCCATGTGGTGAAGGGCCGAGCAGTAGCCGCGAACCTCCTCCGTATCCTTGGCCAGATATCGGGGTCGCATGGTGACCTCGGTGTCGTACGGCGTGCGGCACTTCGCCAGGGAGCAGAGAATCTTCTTCCTCTCCGGGACCTCCTCGAGGTCGTGGGGGCAATAGCCCGTGCGGTCTTCCATCGTCCCGCCGGGTGCTGCGCGGCGGGGGCGCTTGACCACTTCGGGCGTCCCGTAGGTCTTGCCGCAGTGCTTGCAGACGAACGTCTTGGTCACGTCGATCGGCTCTTCAGCGTGCTGGTTACACCACCGGATCTCCGACCGTTCCCGCGCCGCATCCGCCTGAACGCGCTGTCGCTCCCAGAAGAACACGCCGTTCCGCTGGACGACCGGCGTCGGGCACAACTCGCACGGCTCGATCACGTCGACGCGCGTCGCGAACACCGCACCCACCCCGAAGAGGGCGAGGACCAGCACCGCCGCCAGAACCTTGCCCCACATGGGGAAGCCCGTGTCCCGCTGGGGCGGCGGTGCCAGAGCCACGGCCGGTGCGGGAGGGGGCACGTAGGTCGGAACCGGTGCGGGAGCGGGTCGCGGAGCGTTCTTGGCGTTGACCAGACCGAACACGTCGATCCGCATCGAACCGAGCGTGACCTGGTCGGAAGGGGAGATCAGGGCCTTGGTCACGGGGCGGCCGTTCACGGCGACCCCGTTCGCCGACCCGACATCGAGCAGCAGAAGACCACCTTGCTGGGGAATCACCCGCAGGTGACGTGACGACACTCGTCCGTCCGAGACCACGAGATCACAGCTCGGGTCGCGCCCCAGCACGAGGCCCCGGGGCAGAGCGGCCTCTGCGTCCAGCACGCCGCGGTGCTGATTCCACTCGAAGACGATGCTCCCGAAGCGGAGGTCCTCCCCGAACTGGACGTCGGCCGAGGTGACTCTCTGGCCACGGACGTAGGTGCCGTTGGAACTGCCCAGATCGGTAACCCGGAAGCGGCCGGCCCCGAGTGCCTCGAGGCAGGCGTGGCGGCTGCTGACACCGGGGAAAGGAAGGGCGATGTCGACGAGCGACTCGCGGCCGACGATGGCCATTGGCGCCTCCGGGGCTTTCTAGGACTGCTTCAGGGTGTAGACGACGAACTCGGTGTTGCCGAGTCGGACGCGATCGAGGTTCTGAAGAGGGACAGCGCCGGCGCCGAAGACGTCCTGGCCGTTGACGTAGGTTCCATTGGTGGAGTCGTTGTCGCGGATTTGCATGACGCCGTCGCGGACCATGATCACCGCGTGCTTGGCGGAGATGGACCCGTCGTTGCTGACGGCCACGTCGCACTCGGCGCCGTCCGCGCCCACGACGTTGCGCCCCTCGCGCAGGCGGTAGTCCTCACCGGACGGTTCGTTGGAGAACGTGACGAGCCAGCCGGTCAGCCTGGGCAGGGCCTGACGCGAGCCCGCGCTCCCCGAGGGGCCCGGGTCGAAGACCGTCCGGGCCTTGGGCCGGCCACCCGTGGGGCCGTCCACCACCGTGCGCCCCTTCCCGAACCCTCCGGCGCTGCCAGCCGAGTCCTCGTGGATCGTCCGGCCCTTGGCGCTGCTGCCGCCGCCGGGGGTTCCGCCACCCTCGAGCAGCGTTGCGCCGCGCACGAAGCCACCCACCGGCCCTCCCACCGGCCCTCCCGCGCCATCGACGACCGTGCGTCCCTTGCCGGTGCCGGCGGGGGGAAAGTAGCCGCCGCTTCCGGAACTCTCGACGGCAGTACGCCCCTTGCCAGCTGCAGCCCCGCAGTAGAGGCAGTCGGACCAGGAGGCATCCATGATGTGGCCGTTGGGACAGAGCCGCGTGTTCAGCGCGGTCCCGCACTGGCTGCAGTAGCCGTTGACCGCAGCGACGTTGGGCCCGCATTTCGCGCAAGACATTGCTCACCTCCTGAGCAGCTCGGGCGGCGGACAACGAGGCGCTCTTACTGCTCCGGCGTGACGGCCTCTCCTAGCAACAGTGGTGCCACGGTAGTGGGATCGTCGGCGTGCGGCTTGCAAGGGGGCTCGGCCACAGCCTCGGACGGATGGAGCCAGAGGCAGGTGTCGTGGGATCGAGCCGGTTCCGCAGGCGGAAGGGAACAGCGCCGTGGGTCGTGCACCCGTGAACTGCCCCAGCCGAGGGCCAGGGCGTCCAATGGAGTTGGCATTCATCGCTCAGGAGGTGGGCGGTAATGGCGCTCACTGCATCGGGACTTGTCAGGTGAGCCGCTCGCTCGGCCGCCGCAATGGGAACGGTTCGTGTCCGTCGCACCCGCACTTCACGCGCGACGTCGCCATCATGATGGTCTCCGCGCAGTTCGTGCATCACGCTGGAAACGTCGAGTGGTTCGGGTCCGCGGCCATCATGGAGGCCAGCCTGAACCACCAGCACAGCAACCGCGCGGTCGCGCCCGTCGAGGGTGGCCGGTGAAGGCGATCGGGCAGTACGAAATCGTCTCGCTCCTCGGTGACGGAGGAATGGGCAGCGTCTACAAGGCGCGAGATCCCCGGTTCGATCGTTGCGTGGCGATAAAGTTGCTACATCCCCATTACCAACGTGACCCAGGGATCGTTCAGCGATTCCGGGCCGAGGCCGTGATCCAGGCCAAGCTGAATCACCCGGGCATTGTCCGGGTGATCGACTTCGTGGACAACGGTGATCAACTGGCAATGGTTCAGGAGTACATCGAGGGACGGCCGCTCTCTGCCGTTCTGGATGCGTCGCCCCTCGGGCTGGGCGAGTCGCTCGCGCGCGATCTGGCCACCCAGATCCTGTCCGCTCTCGGCCACGCGCATGCGCGCGGCCTAGTGCATCGCGACATCAAGCCCGCGAACGTCCTCGTGTGGGAGGGCGATGGACAGCGCGTTGCCAAGCTCACCGACTTCGGTATTGCCAAGATCCTCGGTGACGACAAGAAGATGACGGCTACGGGCGCCAAGATGGGCACGCTCGCCTACATGTCGCCAGAGCACATTCGAAGTCCGAAGAGCGTTGACGCACGCTCCGACCTGTACTCGGTCGGAGTCACCCTATACGAAATGCTCTGCGGCAGGCTGCCGTACCCGGAGGACACCGAGTACGAGCTGATGCGGCGCGTGCTCGAGGAAGAGGCCCCGCCACTCCCGCCGACCCAACCGCCCGTGTCAGCGAGCCTGCAGGCGGTCCTCGATAGGGCGTTGGCCAAGGAGCCGGGTGAGCGCTTCCAGACGGCAGAGGAGTTTGCCGGAGCACTGCGTGGCGAAGCCGTGCTCTCCGCTCCGCCACGGCGCCGGACCTCGAACGAGCCAGGTCCGAAGGTTGCCGCAGCGCAGGCGGCCTCGGCGCGGGGGCAGCGGGCTTGGATGGCCGTAGGTGCCGTGGTGGTGCTCGCGGTATTGGCCGTCGCCTTCGGGATGTCCCGGGCGGCGACGCCCAACCCAGCCGCGCCAGCGCGCGAAGACAAGGGTGCACGCGCGGAGGCAGAGGCCGCGGCTGCGCGCAGGAAGGCGGAGGTGGCCGAGGCTGCGCTCGCGAAGCTGAAGGCGGATGCCGATGCGGAAAGCCAGGCGCAGAAGCTGGCCCAGGCGCAGGCCGCTGCTCGCGAGGCAGAGGAGGGGGAGCGGCGCAGGCAGGTCGTTCAGGAGCTTCGCGCCGAACTGGGGGAGTCCGCGACCCGCGCTCGCGCCCTCCTCGATGCGGGCCAGGCCGACCGCGCCCGCGAAATCTTGCGCGGTGCCATCGAAGGAGTCGGGCAAGAGGCGGCTGCCGATCTCGCCGCGGACCTCGACGGGCTGAGGCAACTGCAGCGCGTGGCCGAGGACGCTCTACTGCAGCAGGCCGCTGCTGCGGCGGCCACGGAAGCTCAGGCCCGTGTGCAGCGGGATCGCCTGGCTGCGGTGCAGGAGTTGTTTGCCCAGGCGAAGTACCCCGAGGCCAAGAACGCCAGCGAGGAACTCCTCAAGGACCCAGGGCTCTCGCCAGAACTGCGGGCGGCAGCGGAGCGAACGCGCGCCGACGCAGTGGACGCGCTGAAGAGGATCTTTGCGGGCACCCGGGCGGGTCCCGCGCAGACGACGAAGAAGGTTCCATGACGGGAGGGATCATGAGGAAGTTGATGGCGTGCGTCCTGGTCGTGAGCCTGGCGTGTCCGGTCTGGGCGGGAGACGGCGAGGAGAAGAAGAAAGCGAAGAAGGGTGCCCTCCTGGGTGGCCTGTTCGGTGCCATCGGTGCGATCGCCAAGGGAAAGTCACCCGAGCAGGTCGTGGGCGCGGCGCTCAAGGGCGCGGCGATCGGCGCCGCTATCGGATACACCGTCGGCAAGATCGAAACCCGGGTGAGAGCGTCACGCGCCGAGGCTCAGCAGCGCGCCGGCGTGCCGGCGGGTCAGACGTACTTCCGTGTCGAGCAGGTCACCGTGGAGCCCGAGTCAGTGGCGGCCGGCGGGACGGCACACCTGGTCGTTCAGTACACCGCAATTCCAGCCTACGATTGGGAAGCGGCTGCCGTCCGGGTGCGGCCGGTTCTTTACTACCAGGGAGAGGCTCTTCAGGACCTTCAGGAGCAGGGCCTGGAGGCACAGAACGGTGGTGGCTCGTATGAGACCCGGTTGCCTATCACGTTTCCGGCCAACGCTCCGGAGGGCACCTACACTCTCGCCAGCGACTGGTCCGGAATGGGGCAGTCTGCCAGCACCCGCAGCGTGATCATCGTCCGCGCATCCTGACCGGGGGCGTGGCGGAGTTCAGCGGGCGGACATGGCGCTCATCGGGAGGGAGCCTCCGGCCGACATCTCGTACACCACAGGCTCATTCACCCTGCGCCAAGCCTGGGTGGGTCCCTTGGGCACAGGGCTGGAGCCGCCCAGGGATCAACTCGGCCCGCTCGCCGTCATCAGTGTCGGAACTGCTGCTCTGGCGACCGTCATTGGCCTCGTTGCCCTGTTGCCGGGTCCTGTGTCGATACCACTCGGGATACTCCTCGGGTTTCTGGCTTCCACTCTGTGCAGGGTCGTTGTCTTGTCGGAAACCCACGCAATCTGCCGGGCGCGGGTGACGGCGATCGTCGTCGTCCCGCTGCCCGTGTGTCTCGGGCTGGTGGGCGCGTCCTCGTGTCCGGGGCAGCCGGACAGCTGGCCTACACGCTTTTCTGAGCCGGTGGCGCTCGGCTGTTGAGAGGGAGACATCTGCGATGCCGATCATCGGACGTGAAGCGCCGGCCGACATCGTGATCCCCGCCGCACAAGTGTCGGCTCGGCACGCCGAACTCCAGCCGCTTGGGGGAGACCTCTATCAGCTGACCGATCTGGGCAGCACGAATGGGACCTTCGTCAACGGCCAGCGAATCCAATCGGCTCAGGTACGGCTGTCGGACGCCGTGAGCTTCGGAAGCCTGCCCGTGGATCTTCGCAGGTACGTGCAGCCCATCGCGGCTCCAGCGGTCGCGCAGCGGCCCTTCGCGGCCGACGGCAGACCGAACCCTGGCCGCCTGGCGACGCCGGAGTACTACGCCCCGCGACCGGTCTCGCCGGCGCCCCAGGTGCAGCGCTCGCCTGCTCCCGGGCTGGGCACCGACCTGGCGGTTGCACTGGCCGCCCAGAAATCGTTCACGGGGCACGCCTTCCTCACCTTTGCGCTGTACGGCTTCTTCTGGTTGCCCGGCGTCATCATGAACTTCGTCTTCCTCAACGAAGCCAAGGGTGTGCAGAAGCTTACAGGCCAGGCTCCGCCCGGCATGGGGTGTCTCACCATCCTGCTCGTCTTCTGCTTCTGGATTCCCCTGATCCTACTCATCCTCGCAGTCCTTGCCGGGGGCGCCATGGTGACTTCCATCCTGTCCGCCTTGTCCTAGCCGATCCCCAGCCGCTTCATCTTCAGGGCCAGGCCGTTGCGGGTGATGCCGAGGTGGCGGGCGACCTTGGACTTGTTGCCCTCGAAGAGGGCGAGGGCGTCGAGGATCGCGCGGCGCTCGAGGGCGTCGACCTGGGCGGCGAGGTCGCCGCTCGGTGCCGGGTGGGGCCAGGGGGCCGAACCAAGCGCGGACACCGGTTGGGGGCGCGGGGTCGGGATGCGGATCGGCTCAGCGCTCGGGGTCGTCGGGCCGCCAGCGAGCGACGAGCCGCCGGGTTCCGTCGACAGGCCGGCCGTCGTCGTCGTCGCGTTGGAACCGCGCAGGGTGGACTCGAACTCGGCTGAGCCGAGGACGCCGCCGTTGGGGCAGAGGAGGACCGCGCGCTCGATCGTGGTCTTGAGCTCGCGGATGTTGCCGGGCCAGTCGTGGGCCATCAGCAGGTCGAGGGCCTTGCTGGAGATGCCGGCGACATCCTTGTGGTAGGCCTGGGCCGCGCGGGCGGCGAAGGATCCGGCGAGTTCGGGGATGTCCTCGCGGCGGTCGCGGAGCGGGGGGATCTCGAACTCGAGGCCGCGCAGGCGGTAGTAGAGGTCGGGGCGGAACTGGCCCTGGCGGACGAGGGCGGGCAGGTCGCGGTTGGTGGAGCTGATCACGCGGACGTGGATCTGCTCGGGCTGGTGGCCGCCGACGGGCCACACCTCGCGCTCCTCGAGGGCGCGCAGCAGCTTGGCCTGCAGCGAGCCGGGCATGTCGCCGATCTCGTCGAGGAACACGCAGCCGCCCTGGGCGCGCACCAGCAGGCCTGGGCGCGGGTCGACGCCGGTGGCGACGCGGGCCTTGACGCCGAACAGCTCGGCCTCGAGCAGCTCGCCGGGGATCGCCGCGCAGTTGATCGGCACGAACGGGCCCGTGGACGACGGGCCGGAGGCGTGCACGATCTCGGCCAGGTACTCCTTGCCGGTGCCGGTCTCGCCGAGCAGCAGCACGTCGAGGTCGCTCGTCACCGTCGCCCGCAGGCTGGCGAACAGCCGCGTCATCGCCGGCGAACCGGCGCGCACGAAGGCGGGCGGGTAGACGAGCGGGTCGGCCGAGTGCCCGTTGCTTTCGCTCGCGCGGGCATGGCCGCGGGCCAGCGTCGCCAGCAGGAAGTCGAGGAACTCCTCGGCCCACGCCTCGAGCGTGGCGCGCGCGCCGTCCTGCACCAGGGCGACCGCGAGGTCGCCCGCGGCGCGGCGGCCCGCACGCACGAACAGCGTCGCGGGGCCGGGCAGCTCGAGCACGCGGGTTTCCTGGTCCGCGAGCCCCGCCGTGGCCTCGCCGGCGAGGTCGAGCAGGCGCGCGGGAGCGGGCAGCCCCTGCACGCGGCCGGTGCGGGCGCGGCCCGCGCTGCGGTCGACGAAGAAGAGGTGACGGGCCTCGAGCGCCTCGGCGATCCGCTCCAGCACCCGGTTGTCGAGCCCACGTTCGGGCGTCGCGCGGTTGGCGGCGATCTCGCGCACGAGCTGCAGGAGCGCGCCGGGCGCGCCGTCGAAGGTGTTGGCGATCTCGCCGTCGGACGTGGTCGTGTCGCGTGCCGGCGCCACGCTCTTCCTCCGCGGCAGCGCCACCGAGACGACCGAGTCGGCACTGTCGACCTCGTCGAGCAGCACCTCCGCGCGTCCGAGGAACACGCGCTCGCCCGGGCGCAGCACGACGCTCGCGACCCGCTCGCCGCCCTGGATCAGGCCGTTCTTCGAGCCCAGGTCGCGGATGCGCACGCCGCCGGGAAACGGCTCCAGCACGGCGTGGCGGCGGGACACCCCGGGCACCGAGACCTGCACCTCGTTGGAGGCATCGGCGCCGATGTGCACCGGGTGGGCAGGGGCGTCGACCTGCTGCACCCACGTGTTGTGGCGGATCGTCAGTCGAAGCATCGCGAGTGACCCCTGGGTGAGCGGCGATCTCCCTGCAATGCCCACTGAGTGGGCGTCGCCTGGTCAGTGAATGGGCGTTCGAAGCCCGCCCGGGTCGTGGGTGGGGCCGGCATCGAGGTTGCTGCGAATCCTTGGGACTCCAACAAAGATGCCCACTTCGAGAGCAGATTCGGCTCCTCGTGTCGGGGTGACATGCTTCGTAGCTTGGCGAAGATCATGCCACCTTGGCGCCCGGGGCGAAGTCGCTGAGCGGCCCGAGCGGCCAGGAGCGCCGCGATGACGGCCGGCACCCTCGTGCGGGCCGGCCTGGCGGCGGTGGCGCTGGGGGCCGCGGTGGCCGCGGCGACCGGGGTGGGCCGCGCTCCCACGGCAGCGCCCGCGCGACTGCTCTCGGCGCCCGCGCCCGCGCCTCCGCTGGCGTTCGACCTCTCGCGCTGGGTCGGCAAGGGACTGGGGGCGATGCAGCGCGACCCCGTGCTGGGCGCGCGCATTCGCGCCGCGCTGGGCGATCGCCTCGGCGACCTGGACACGTACCTGCCCGACCTCGCCCACATGCGAGCGGAGAAGGGCCCCGCCGGGCTGCTGGTGCTCGCCGGCGGCCTCGACGCCGACCGCAACGGCTTCCTGTTCGTCTCGCCCGAGGGCCACGCGACGTTCGCCTTCTACCACCGCGAGGGCGACCGCGCCCGGGTCCGGCTGTTCAGCTCCGACCCGCGCTACGTCAGCCGCGTCGCGCCGCTGCTGCCGGAGGTCACCTCGTGGTTCGCGGGCGGCGCCCCCGTCAGCGTGGCGCTGCAGAGCCCGTGGGAGATGCCCGAAGGCGGCGCGCTGCCCGCCTTCCTCGCCGCCGCCCGCTGAGAGCTACCCCGGGCTCTCGCCCTCCTGGCCGCCGCTACCGGCTCGCCCTTCGGTTCCCGCGGGCGCCTCGAGGAGGAAGAGCTGATTGAAGACGAGGTGCTGCCGGACGAGCCGCGCGAGCACCGACGGCACCCGCCCGTCGGTGACGTCCACGCGGCCGACGAGGGCGAACCGCTTGCCCTCGTGGCGGGCCACCTGCCGCGAGACGAAGGTCTCGTTCTGGCCGTAGTAGGTCACCCAGCGGTGGCGGTCGACCCCGTCGTCGACGAGGAAGTTGTACTGCTTCGACATCCGGCCGCGGATCAGCCCCCGGATGTAGCGCCAGTGCTGCGTGTTCGGCAGGCTGACCAGGACGTGGCGGCGTCCGACCCGCAGCAGCTCGGAGAAGAGTCGCACCTTGTTCTCGACGTGCTCGAGAACGTCGTTGCAGACGACGACGTCGAACGAATCGTCGGGGAACGCGAGGCCCTGCTCCAGGTCGTGTCGCACGAAGCGGACGCCGTCTTCCGTCCGGTTGTGGTAGTCGAGCGCCACCAGTTCCCGGGCGCCGCTCGCCCTGCCCAGGGCCCGCAGCAGGGCGCCGTCGCGGGAACCGCAGTCCAGGATCCGGCTCTCCGCCGTGGCCCGGCCCGCCAGCAGCGCCAACGAGGCAGCCTCGCGCGGGCAGTGGAGGAGCGCCGGCCTCACACGCCGTCTCCAGGGTCGGCGTCCGGCTCGGGCTGGCGCAGGCTCGCCCGCCCCTTCTTCAGGAGCTGCGAGAACGCCCCGTCCGCGGCAGCGAGTTCCTCGAACCGTCCCTGCTGGGTGACGCGGCCACCCTCCATCACGTAAATGCGGTCGAAGCCCTTGAGGTTGGCCACGCGGTGGGTGACCACGAGCAGCACGTGCTCGGCGCGCCGTTCCTCGAGGTGGAGGAAGATGCGCCGCTCGGTGCCGGGGTCGAGCGCGCTGGTCGCTTCGTCGAACAGCAGGACCGGCGGGCGCCGCGCGATCGTCTGGGCGATCAGCAGCCGCTGGCGCTGGCCTCCCGACAGGCGCACGCCCCGCTCGCCAACCTTCGTGCTCCAGCCTTTCGGTAGCGTCGCCAGGAACGGCGTGACCTCCGCGTCGCGCGCCGCGGCCTCGAGATCCGCCTCCGGCAGGTCGCGGCCGCCGGCGACCAGGTCGCGGACCGTGGCGTTGAACAGGTGGACGTCCTGAGACACGATGCCGACGGCGTCGCGCACCGCGGAAAGCGACAGCTCGGACACCGCCTGGCCGTCGAGGGTGACGCGCCCGGCCCACGGTTCGTACATGCCGAGCGCCAGGTGCAACAGGCTGGTCTTTCCGGACCCCGACGGACCGACGACTGCGACCATCTCCCCGCGCCGGGCGACGACGTCGACGCCGTCGAGGACGAGGCGATCGGCCGCGTACCCGAAGCGCACGCCGGAGAAGCGCAGTTCCTCCACCCGCGGCGAAGCGAGTGGCGGCTGCCGCACCCGCTCGCTGTCCGCGTCGGGCAGCGGCAGCCAGCCGGCGACGGCGTCGAGCGCCGGGCCGACGGCCAGGAGTTGGTTGAGCGCCGTGGAGAGCGCCTCGACGGCGGGCAGCGCGCGCCACAGCACGAAGAAGTAGGCCACCATCTCGCCGAGCGGCGCCAGGTCGGTGACGCGGCCCAGCAGCAGCACGACGACGATCATCGCGAGTGCCAGGCTCTGGACCATGACCGGCTCCCAGAGGGTCAGCACTGCCGCGCTGCGGGCCGCGGCCTCCGAGGCGGCCGAGTCGGCCGCGACCCGCGACTGCCACTCCCGGCTGCGGTTCGTGAGCTTGATCGCACGGATGCCCAGCAGGATCTCGTTGAGGCGGTTGTTCAGCCTGAGCGTGGCCTGCAGGTTGCGCTCGGCCGCCCGGCGCAGCGCGCGCGTCTGGAGCAGCTTCAGAGGGAACGCCGCTACCACCGCCGCGGCGACGATCAGCGTCAGCCGGGGCGACACCGACCACAGGAGCACGACGAGCGCCGTGCTCGAGATCACGCCGGTGGCGAGGTCTGCCAGCGCCCGCGAGCCGGCGATGACCTTGCCGGCCTCGGTCATCACGACGTGGCGCGGCACACCACCCTTCATCCGGTCCAGGAAGGGGAACGAGGCGCCGAGCAGCGAGCCGACCAGCTCGGTGCGCAGGTGATTCACGATGCGCGCGGAGGCGTGGTAGGACATCGAGCGCGCGGTCGCCAGCAGCAGGCCGCGGCAGATCATCGCTCCGGCCACACCGACCAGGCCGTACAGCAGCGCCGCCTCGCGGTCGACCGAAGCCAGCCGGTTGGAGAGCCCCTCCAGCGGTCCGCGCAGGCCGCTGCCCGAAGCCACGGCGACCAGTGGCGCCCCGATCAGCGGGACGAGAGCGTCGGCCGCGCCGACGAGCAGCGAGAGACCGCAGGCGGCGAACAGCAGCTTCCGGTGCGGGCCCGCGAAGCGCACCACGAGGCCAGCCGTGCGCGCGACCCGCCGCACGCGCCGCGCGGCCGTCGCCAGCAGGCCGGGAGCGGGCTCGCTCACGCGTCCGCTCCGCGCAGGCCGGCCGCCAGGCGCGCGACCCCCGGGTCACCCGACGCGAGGAAGGCCTCGACGGCGGCGCGCTGCCAGGCCATCGGACCGGTCGCGCCGCCCTCGGGGGCGAGCTGCGGCAGCGGCACGAACGTCCGCTCCGGGATGTAGCGCAGCAGCAGCGCCGCGCGCTCGGCGAGCGGGCCCGGGGCGGCCCAGGCGCCGATCTGCCGCAGGCGCGCGTGGTAGTCGTCGCGGTCGCGCGGCTCGGGCAGGCCCATCGCGCGGCGGTAGTAGGTCTCGGTGCCGCACACCAGCGCGGGACGGTCGAACAGCGCCATCTCGAGCGCCACCGAGCTGCGCCACACGAGGCCGGCGTCGACGTGGTCGAACAGCTCGAAGGCGTTGAACCACAGCGGGTCCAGCCACACGACGTTGTCGGCCTCGGCGCGCGCCGCGCGCAGGTCGCGCAGCAGCTCGAGCGGGCGGCGGTTGGCCTTGTAGCGGCCCTCCGCCACGTGGGGCTTGACCAGCACCAGCGCGTCGCCGCCGGAGAGCGCGTCGAGCGTGTCGTTCAGCCAGTCGGCCATGTCGGCGTGGGCGAGGCCGCGGTCGTGGAGCCCGCCGAGGTCGAAGGCGAGGTGTCCGTAGAGGACGACGACCGGGCGCCCGCTCGCACGCCAGTCGCGGACCCGCCGCAGCAGCGCTTCCGCTTCCGGCGCCCGGGCGCGTGTCGCGGTGCGGTTCTGGCCCGCGACGCGACGCGCGTCGACCAGGGCGGCCGCGCCGTCAGGGCGGCCGGCGAGCCAGGCCTCGAAGTGGACCGCGGGCACGTCGAGGCGGGAGTCGGCGTCGTGGCGCGTCAGATCGAGCAGCGCGTACTCGGTCGCGGCGCCGGCGCCGACCTGGAAGTAGTGGGAGTAGGCCGGCCCGAGATCGACGAAGCGCATGCCGCTGCGGGCGCCGCGCTGGCGCACGAAGAGGTTGTAGACGCCGCCGGGGACGTAGTTGAGCTCGGCGCTGGTCACCGTCACGCGGCGCCCGCGCTGCGCGAGCTCCTCGAGCGCCAGGCACTGGCCGAGCGCCGCGTCGACGCTCGGCAGCAGCTCCTGCGCGGCCGCTGCGACCGCCGCGTCGCGGAAGTCGATGCGGTAGCGGCGGAACTGGCGGCGCAGCGCGTTGAGGATGGCGGGGTGGAACTCGACCCCTTCGGCGCGAGCGACGCCGCCGGGCAGGTCGAGCTCCCAGGCGTGAAGCCGTCGCGGAGGGCCCTCGGCGCGGTCGTAGCGGCGGGAGGACCGGCGCACGAGCGCGCCCTCGACGCGGCGCAGCGCCGGGTCCGCCAGCGAGCCGGCAGGCCCGCCGGCGAGCAGCCACAGCGGCAGCGCTCCGGCGCGGGCCAGCTCGCGGCCGCACAGCGCGTGCACGCCGCGGGTGCGGGCGAAGCCGGAGTCGCACAGCGCCACCACGTCGCGCGCCGCCTCGTCGCGGGCCACGCCTTCCAGCAGCCGCCGCGCGCCGCTCTCGAAGCGGTGCTGGGCCTGCGCCCGTCGCCACGACCCGAGCGCGGCGCGCGAGCGGCGCAGTGCCACCCGCGCGACGTGGTCCGGGCTGCGCAGGAGGCGCCCGATGCGGCCGAGCGGCGTCTCCGCCGGTGTCATCGCTAGCGCCAGGTGGAGCGCAGGGTGACGAAGGCCTCGGCGGCGGCGAAGCCGGCCGTGGCGCCGCGCAGCCCTGCGAGGTGGCGCACGGCCTCGGGCGAGCGCGGGTGGGGGAACGGGCGCAGCTCGCCGGCGTAGCAGGCGAGGGCGCCGAGCTTGGAGCCGAGCGTCGACTCGACGTCGACGAAGTGGTTGGGCAGGAACGGCGCGGTCAGCGAAGGCGGCGCCCACTCCGTCGACGAGAGCGTCTCCCAGGCGTGGATCGCGCGCACGCCGGCGCCCGGCAACGGGCGGCAGGCGGTGAGCACCGCGCGGGCGGTGACCTGGTGGTCGACGTTGAGGTCGCCGGGATGGTGGGTGTACACGATCTCGGGCCGGCTCTCCGCGATCGCGGCCTCGATCCGCTTGACGACGTCGAGCAGCGGGACCGAGTCCATCGCGTTGTCGGGGAAGTCGAGGAACGTCGGCGGCCGGGCCCCGAGCCGGCGCGCGGCCTCGCGCGCGTCGTCCTTCAGCTTCAGGAGCTGCGTGACCTCGTCGGCGGTGCGCTCGCGCGAGAGCAGCCCCTGGGCGCAGATCACGATCTCGACGCTGTGGCCCTCGCGCGCGTGGCGGGCCAGGGTGGCACCCGCGCCCAGCACCTCGTCGTCGGGGTGGGCGGCGACCGCGAGCACCTTCACGCCAGGTCCCCCTCGCCGATCAGCGTGTCGGGCGCCAGGTCGCGGGCGGCGCGCCGGCCCCACAGCTCCGGCAGCCGCGCCGCTCCGAGGCCGGTGCCGGGCCGCTTGCCGCCCAGGTTCTCGGGCGTGAACGCCTCGCCGGCCTGGACGGCAACGAGCGTGCAGGCGCTGCGGTAGTACAGCTTCGACTGCGCGAGGTCGTTGCGGGTCGGCACGATCTCGGCGCGGCCGAGCGCGCGCTCGACGTGGCGCACGCGCGCCGCCCACTCGCGCAGCTCGCCGGGCTCCAGCGACTCGTCGGCGTGGAACGCCTTCTCGCTGCGCGACAGGATCAGCCGCTTCTCGACGTGGTGCGCGCCGAGCGCCAGCGCCGCGAAGTCGAGGTCGTGGTCGCGGCCCGGCGCGGACCAGCCCGCGGGCCACGGCCAGCGCGCCCGCAGCGCCTGGATCGCGCGCAGGTTGTACTCCGTGTCCTCGCTCGTGTGGAAGTCGTGCAGGAACAGCACGGCGCTGCCGCCCGCCGCGCGGTACCAGGCGACCACGTCCTCGGCCTCCTGCAGCGTGGTCGGCCCGAGGTCGACGAACATCGGCTTGCCGCTGCGGCCGATCTTCTCGATCAGCGGGCGATAGGTGCCGTCCCAGGCGCCGATCTTGTGGCACGGCGCGCCGAGCCGGTCGAGCAGGTCGACGCCGTCGAGGAAGTCCACGGTCGCGTAGAAGGCGAGGCCGCGCTCGCGGCAGGCGGCGGCGATCGCCGCCCACTGGTCCTCGCGGAACGACAGCCGCTCGAACATCTCCTTCATGTTGGCGACGTGGGTCTCGCCGCCCGCGCGGTACGTGTAGGTCACGCCCGGGTCGGAGAGCTGGCCGGGGTCGATCAACTGGAACTTGCACGCGTCCATGCCGGCGTCCGCGGCGGCGGCGACCAGGCGCAGTGCCTTGTCGAGGTCGCCCAGGCAGGTGGTGCCGACCTCGGCCGCCAGGAAGCAGGGCTGGCCTGGCCCCAGGGTGCGCTCTCCGATCCGGACGTGCTCGCTCATGGTGTCGCTGGATTCTCCGGGAAAGCGCCGCGCGGCGCCAACAGCCGCGGGCCGGCCTCGGGGCCGCAGTTGAACAGCAGGTCGACGACGGACAGCCCCGGCGCGAACGGCCCCGGCTGGCACTGCGGGTAGACGGGCGGGACGTAGTCGTCGAACTCGACCGCGATGCCGGCGGAGCGGAAGGTCCCGAGCTCGAGGTAGTCGCGGCCCAGCGGGCCGGAGAGGTAGGTGGTGGCGCCGAGGCCGCGGCACAGCTCGAGCACCAGCTCCGACTTGCGCCCCTGCGGCCGCAGCTCGGACGAGCGGCGCAGCGGCGTCCGCACCCCGAGCGCTTCGCTCAGGTAGCCGTTCACGTGCAGCAGCAGGTCGAGCAGCCGCGGCCAGGGCCGGGCGAAGACCTGCTCGAAGAAGGGGGCGTGGGCGGCGAAGTGCGGCGCGCGCGCATAGGCGAAGCGCAGAGTGTCCCACTGCTTGCGCGCCCAGCGGCCGTCGTCCGCGATCTCCAGCGCGTCGATCGCGACGCCGAAGCGGCCCGCGGTGCGCACCGGCACGGTCAGCCAGGCGGTGCCGCCCGCAGTCCGCACGCGGTTGCGGTTGACGAAGCTGTCCTTCTCGAACTGGACGTGGTCGAGCACCACGTGGAGGTCGGAGCGGGCGACGCGGTGGAAGTAGCCGGGCCACGGCAGCCAGGCGGGCTGGTTGATCGAGAGGATCACCGGAACAGGTACACGGTGAAGTCGCCCGGGTGGTAGTCGTGGCGCAGGGCGACCTTCGGCGTGAGCGAGCGGCAGAAGGCCAGCGTCTGCGCGGGATCGGCGCGGAACTCGCCGGGCGTGCCGCGGTCGCCCCACGCCGACAGCGCGTTGAACGCGGCGCCGCGGCGGCACAGCGCGTACAGGCGCGCGGCCGCGGCGCGCAGGAACTCGAGCGGCTGCACGCGGCGGTGGGCGAAGATGCCGGAGGCGACCACGCAGTCGAACCCGTCGCCGAGTTCGGAAGGCGGCTCCAGCACGCTGCCGCGCAGGAAGCGGGCGCCCGGCAGCCGGGCCGCGGCCGTCTCGACCATCGCCGGCGAGACGTCGAGCCCCGTGTAGTCGCACTCGATCGCGCGCTCGCGCAGGAACGCCAGCAGGTCGCCGGTGCCGCAGCCGACGTCGAGCAGCCGCGCGCCGCGCACGGGCAGGCCGTCGCACAGCACCTCGAAGCGGCGGCGCTGCGACTCGGCGCTGCCCCAGTCGAGCGCGCGGTGGGTGAGGCCGTGCTGGCGGACGAGCGCGTCGTAGTGGGCGGCGTTGCGCAGGTCGTCCTCCTCGAAGGACTCCTCCGCTGCCGCGGCCACGGCCAGGCACTCGTGCTGCGCGGGCGTGTCGGGCCGCTGGCAGGGGCCGAAGCCGGCGCGCTCGAAGGCCTTGCGCCCGGCGGGGTTGTCGGAGCGGACCCAGGCGACCACGGTCAGCGGACCCCAGCGCCGGGCCGCCTCGACGACCCCCGCGCGGATCGCCTCGACGCCCAGGCCGCGGCCGGTGAAGGCTTCGACGAGGTAGGCGGAGACGACGGCCTCGCCCGCCTTCAGCAGCTCGAAGCGGACCTGGCCCGCCGGCACGCCGTCGACCTCGGCGATCAGCACCAGCCGCGCCGGGTTGCCGAGCGTGCGCCCGATCCAGGCGAGGTGCTCGTCCCAGCCGACCGGGCGCTGCGACGAGCTGCGGGCGAGGATGAAGGGGTCGTTGCGCCAGCGGAAGACGAGCGCGGCGTCTTCGACCCGGGCCCGGCGCAGGACGACCCGCCGCCGGTCGACGCTCACGGCAGCCGCTCCGCGACCACCCGCCACTCGGCGTGGCGGCCGGCGTCGCCCGTCTCCTCGTCGAGCGCGAGGTGCTGGACCGACAGCAGGCGGAAGCGCCCGGCCAGCGCGTCGTCGACGTCCGCGCGCGACCAGAAGCGGATCGCGCCGGCGCCGACCGCGGTGCCGGCGGCGATGTCGCGCACGAGGCCGTCGGCCCCGCGCACGCCAGCCATCGCGCTCGCGTGGTCGGCCGCGTAGGGGTTGAGGAACAGCCGGCCGCCGGGGCGCAGCACGCGGGCGATCTCGGCGACCGCGCGGCGCGCGGCCTCGGCGCCGACGCAGCACAGCGAGCCGCGGTCGATCGCGAGGTCGGCGCAGCCGTCCGCGAACGGCAGCGCGGTGAAGTCGGCCACCTGCAGGTCGCCCTGGAAGCCCTCGCGGGCGAAGCGCTCGCGGGCCCGCGCGATCGCCGACGGGCTGCCGTCGACGCCCATCACCGCGAAGCCCTCGCGGGCCGCGAAGGCGAGGTTGGCGCCGGTGCCGCAGCCGACCTCGAGCACCGCCACCTCGTGGCGCGGGCGCTCGCGCGGCGCGTTCCGCATCACGAACGTGACGACCGCGTCCCACGGCCAGCGCTGGGCGTGGCCGGCGGAGTACTTGCGCTCCCAGACGGGATCGACGAGCTCGGCGGGAGCGGGCGGTGCGGTCGCCCCGGCGGCGCCAGCGGCGGCCGCGAGCGACGCGGGGAGCACCAGCGCGCCGCGCGCGAGGGGTGCTGCGAGCGCGCGCCCGAGCACCTCGTCCGCCTGATAGGGCTTGAGCCCCGTCGCAGGCCGGCGGTACGCGAGGTCCGGCTCGGCCAGCACGTGCCCGGCCGGCAGGTCGCGGGCGGCGACGATCGAGCGGTGGCACAGCGCCGCCAGTTCGGCCTCCGCCGGCGTCGGCACGAGCCGGGGACTGCCGAGCGCCTGCTCCATCTCGCGAATGCCGGCGACCAGCGCGCGCAGCGCGGCGGGGTCGGCGGAGAAGCGGTGGTCGGGCCCCGGCAGGTCGCGCGACAAGGTCACGTGCTTCTCGACGATGCAGGCGCCGAGGGCGACGGCGCCCAGCGCGCCCGTGATCCCGTCCGAGTGGTCGGAGAAGCCGATCGGGATCGCGAAGCGCTCGCGGTACGCCGCGATCTTGCGCAGGTTGAGGCTGGCCGCCGGCGCGGGGTACTCCGAGACGCAGTGCAGCAGCGCCACGTCGCGGGCGCCGGCCGCGCGCAGGATCGAGATCGCCCGCGCCACGTCGGCCTCCGCGGCCATGCCGGAAGACAGGATCACGGGCAACCCGGTGCGGGCGACGTGGCGCAGCAGCGGGGCGTGGACCAGGTCGTCGGAGCCGATCTTGACGGCGCCCGCGCCCAGTCCGACCAGCAGGTCGACGGCCTCGACGTCGGCCGGCGTCGACAGCGGCACCAGGCCGCGGCGGCGGGCGTGGGCGAAGAGCTCCTCGTGGGCGGCGCGCGGCAGCTCCAGGCGCCGGAACATGTCGAGCATCGACTCGCGCACGCGGCGGCCCTGCGACTCGTACTCGTAGGTCTCGCCCGTGTCGTTGACGAACTCGTCGGCGCGGAAGGTCTGGAACTTGACGCAGTCGGCGCCGCACTCCGCGGCCATGTCGATCATGCGCCGCGCCAGCTCGACGTCGCCGTTGTGGTTGACGCCCACCTCGGCGATCACGAAGCAGGGCGCGTCGGCCCCGATCCGCCGTCCTTCGATCTGCACTTACGCTCCCCGGCGCGCGCCCGCCAGGGCCCGCACCCGCTCCGCCAGCCGCCGCGCGCCGTCGCCGTCGACGAGCCGCCGCTGGCGCTCGCGCATCGCCGCACGCGCTCCGGGGTCCGCCGCCCATCGGCGCAGCCGCTCGGCACCGTCCGCGACGCTGGTGGCGACGTCGCAGGCGCCCGCGGCGCGCAGGGCCTCGGCGCCCGGCGCCTGATTCTCCGCCAGAACCACGACCACCGCGCAGGCGCCGATCGCGCACACCTCGAGTGGCGTCACGCCGCCCGCGCACAGCGCGAGGTCGGCTTCGGCCAGCGCCGCGGGCAGGTCGCCCTTCGGCACGGCCTCGAGGCCGGGGTGGTGGGCCGCGAACGCACGGGCCTCGGCCAGTGCAGAGTCGCCGCCGGTGCAGAAGGCGCGCGCCCGCAGCGGCGCGCCGGCCAGCGCGCGCAGCGCGACGAGGGCCAGGTTCTCCGCGTCGTGGCCACCGAAGGTGACGATCGCGAGCGGCGTCGCCGGCGCGGCCGAGCGCGCTGCCGCACGGACCCGCGCCTCCCGAACGTCGCGCCGCAGCGGCGCGTAGGCGACGCCGGCCGCCACCTCGCGCGCCCCGTCGTAGCGCAGCGCTTCGCCGCCGGGGTTGGGGTTGATCGCGAGGTCGGCGGGGCCGCCGTGGCCGAGGTCGTCGAACACCGCGAGCGGTACTTCGGCCTGCAGCGCGGCACGCCAGGCGGGCGCGAAGGCGTAGCCGTCGAGGACGAACACGTCGGCGGCGCGGGCGGCCGCGCTGCTGGCCGCGAGGTCGGCCTCGCTGCCCGCCAGGCCTGCGATCGCGCTCACGGCGAGGCCCTCCGCGCGCCAGGCGTCGACGCTCGGGTCCGCGGGCGTCGCGGTCAGCAGCTCGGGCGTCGCGCCCTGCAGGGCGAGGGCCTGAGCCAGGCCGAGGCCGCGCATGACGTGGCCGGCGCCGGCCGCGCCCGCGTCCGCGCGATACAACACCCGCATCAGCGGCCCGCGAGCCGCGCCGCCTCGCGCCGCAGCAGGTCCAGGTCCTCGATCGTGTCGATGTCGATCGAGCGCTCGCGCGGCATCGGATGGCCGACCAGAGTCGACCCGTAGAACGTCCGCTCGCGGCGGAAGGCGTCGGTGCGGCACCAGTAGGTGCTGCCGTTGTCGACCACCAGCCGCGGACGCTCTTCGCGCGGCAGGTCGACGAGCTCCGGCCACATCAGGCGCAGGTGGCCGTCCGCATCCTCGCGCAGGGCCTGCAGCGGGTTCTTCGCGTACTCCGTCGTCGCCATCACGAACTCGGCGGCGCCCGGGACCAGCCGCGCGCGAGCGGCGCGGATGTCCGCGCCGCGGCGCAGCGCGGCGGTGGCCAGCAGGCAGCAGAACGCGGGCGGCAGCGCGCCCTCGGCCTCCAGGAAGTCGAGCGCGTGGAGGCAGACCTGGGCCATCGTCGCGCGGTCGCCGGCCAGCGGGTCGGGGCGGGCGAGGACCTCGGCGCCGGCGGCGCGCGCGATCTCGGCGATCGCCGCGTCTTCGGTGGAGACGATCACCCGCGCGAAGCAGCCGCTCTCGAGCGCGGCCTCGACGGTCCAGGCCAGCAGCGGGCGCCCGAGCAGGTCGGCGACGTTCTTGCGCGGCAGCCGCTTCGAGCCGCCGCGGGCGGGGACGATCGCGACCTCGGCGCTCACGCCCCGAGCGCGTCGCGCAGCGCCCCGACGACGCGGTCGACGTCCTCGTCGCCCATCGCGGGGAACAGCGGCAGCGACAGGCAGCGCTCGTAGTAGTGGCGGGCGCCCGGCAGCTCGGGCGCGCCGTAGCGGTGGCGGTAGTAGGGCTGCAGGTGGACGGGCAGGTAGTGGACCTGGCTGCCGACGCCGCGCGCGCGCAGTTCGTTCATCACGCGGGCGCGGCTGCGCTTCGCGGCGGCGAAGTCGATCCGCGCCGCGTAGAGGTGCCAGGCCGGGTGGCAGCCGGCAACCCGCGCGGGCGGGAGCACCAGCGGCGCCAGGGGAGCCAGCAGCGCGTCGTAGCGATCGGCGAGCGCGCGGCGGCGGGCGACGAAGCGGTCCAGCTTGCGGAGCTGCGACAGCCCGAGCGCGCACTGGATGTCGCTGGCCCGGTAGTTGAAGCCGGGCTCGTGCATCTCGTAGTACCAGGGGTTGGCGCCGCCCTCGGGCGCGAAGCCCAGCTCGGCGCTCTCGAAGTCCTCGCTCTCGCGGACCATGCCGTGGCTGCGCAGCCGGGCCAGCCGCTTCGCGAGCGCCGGGTCGTTGGCGGTGACCGCGCCGCCTTCGCCCATCGCCACGGCCTTGACGGGGTGGAACGAGAAGACTGCCATGTCGGCGTGGCGGCAGCCGCCGACCGGATTCCCGTCGCCGTAGTCCGCGCCGAGCGCGTGGCAGGCGTCCTCGACGACGTGCAGGCCGTGGGCGCGGGCCGCGGCCTGCAGCGCCGCCGGGTCCGCGCACTGGCCGTTGAGGTGGACCGGGAACACGGCGCGCACGCGCAGGCCGGTCGCGCGGCGCATCGCCTCCTCGAGCTCCCGCGGGCCGAGCAACCCGGTGTCCGGGTCGACGTCCGCGAAGACCACCTCGGCCCCGGCGTGGCGCGGTCCGTTGGCGGTGGCGAGGAAAGTGAGGCTCGGCACCACGACGGCATCGCCCGGGCCGAGCCCGAGGGCGAGCGAAGCGAGGTGGAGGCCTGCCGTCGCGCTGCCGCAGGCGACCGCGAAACGGGCGCCCGTGCGCTCGCACAGCGCGGCCTCGAAGGCGGGCACGACCGGGCCGGTGGTGAGGGCGTCGGAGCGCAGCACTGCGGCGACCGCCGCGACGTCGTCGTCCTCGATCAGGTGCCGGCCGTAGGGCAGGGCCGGCCCGCTGCCGCTCACGCCGTCTCCGCGAGCAGCTCCGGAAAGCGCGCGGCGTCCACCCACTCGTCGTTGTTGTCGCTCGTGTACCGGAAGCCGTCGGGCAGCCGTTGCGCGCCGTCCTTCAGGTACGTCTCCCGCTCCCACCAGGCGAACGCCGGCTCGATCACGTAGCGGTCGCCGAGGTCGCAGGCCGTGCGGGCGTCGTCTTCGGTCAGGAGCGCCTCGTGGAGCTTCTCGCCGGGGCGGATGCCGACCACCGTGTGCTCGAGGTGGGGGGCCAGCGCGCGGGCCAGGTCGACGATCCGCATGGAGGGGATCTTGGGGACGAAGATCTCGCCGCCGTGCATCTGGGCCAGGCTCGACAGCACCAGGTCGACGCCCTGCTGCAGCGTGATCCAGAACCGCGTCATCCGCGGGTCCGTGATCGGCAGCGGCCCCTGGCTCTTCGCGGCCAGCTCCCTGAAGAACGGCACGACGCTGCCGCGGGAGCCGACCACGTTCCCGTAGCGGACCACCGAGAAGCGGGTGCCGGCGCGGGCCGCGAGGTGGTTGGCGGCGACGAAGATCTTGTCGGCGGCCAGCTTGGAGGCGCCGTACAGGTTGACCGGGTTGACGGCCTTGTCCGAGGACAGCGCCACCACCCGCTTGACGCCGGCGTCGATCGCCGCCTGCACGACGTTCTCGGCGCCGAACACGTTGGTGCGCACGCACTCGAACGGGTTGTACTCGGCGATCGGCACCTGCTTCATGGCCGCCGCGTGGATCACGTAGTCGACGCCGCGCATGGCCATCTTCAGCCGCTCGACGTCGCGCACGTCGCCGATGAAGTAGCGCAGGCAGGGGTGCTGCTCGGGGCTGAACAGGCGCGCCATCTCGAACTGCTTGAGCTCGTCGCGCGAGAACACGATCAGCCGCTGCGGGCGGTGGCGCTCGAGGACCGAGCGCACGAAGCGGTGGCCGAAGCTGCCGGTGCCGCCGGTGACGAGGATCGAGCGTCCCTCGAGGTCGGCGGCGGGCAGGGCGAAGCGGGCGGTGTCGTTCATCGGGCTCTTCACGCGGGCTCGCTAGTGTACAATCCGGCGCTCGAGCCTGCACGTGATCCGCATCTTCATCGGCTACGACCCTCGTGAAGCGGCCGCGTTCGCCGTGCTCGCCCACTCCATCCACGCCCGCGCCTCGCGTCCGGTCTCGATCGCGCCGCTCCTGCTGTCGCAGCTCGGCGGCGTGCTTTGGCGCGAGCGGCACCCGCTGCAGTCGACCGATTTCTCCTTCTCCCGCTTCCTGGTGCCCTACCTGTGCGGCTACGAGGGCTGGGCGCTGTTCACCGACTGCGACATGCTGGTGATGGACGACGTCGCGAAGCTGTGGGAGCTGCGCGACGAGCGCTACGCCGTGCAGGTGGTCAAGCACGAACACGTGCCGAAGGAGGACGTCAAGTTCCTCGGCCAGCCGCAGACCCGCTACGAGAAGAAGAACTGGTCGAGCGTGATGCTGTTCAACAACGCCCGCTGCAAGGCGCTGACGCCCGACTACGTGAACACCGCGACCGGCCTCGACCTGCACCGCTTCCGCTGGCTGGAGGACGAGGCGCTGATCGGCGCGCTGCCGCACCGCTGGAACCACCTCGTGGGCTACGACGCGCCGACCCCCGGCGTCGCGCTGGCCCACTACACGATCGGCGGCCCGTACTTCCCGGAGTGGCGCGACTGCGAGTACTCCGCGGAGTGGCGCGCGGAACTCGCCGCGACGCTGCGCCCGCTCGACAGCAGCCAGTAGGACGGCGGATGGCGGTCGCCCCGCACGCCTGGATCACGCCGGGGGGCGACGGCAGGCTGCAGGCGCCGCCGTTTCCGGCGCTGTTGCCGGCGGCCGCCTGGCTGGAGGCCGAAGCGCCCCCCGACGCTGTTCGTTTCCTCGGCGACGTCCAGGCCGACGGCGAGCGCGCCCGCCGGCTCGCCCGTACCGCGGTGGCGGCCTGCCACGAGCTGGCCCGCGGCGTGCTCGAGGAGGCCGGCGCTGATGCCGCGGCGCTGCCGCTCTCGCTGGATGCCTGCGCCTGGTTCGTCGAGGCCGGACTCGACCGCATGCTGCGCCTGGCCGACGCCCGAGCCGAAGCCGGGCCGCTGCCGCTGTGGCCGGAGACCGTCGACTGGCGCCTGCCGCACGTCGCCTCCGGCCGTGCCCTCAAGCGGCTGCAGAAGCCTCAGGCGTTCCAGTGGCTGCTGCTGCGGCTGTGCGCGGACGCCCGCGACCCCGTCGCCTGGGGCGGCCCGGGGGCGCTGGCGCGCCAGTCGCAGCGCCTGCGCAGCCGGCTGTGGCTGCGTCGCGTCGAGTCGCGGGCCGCCGCGGCCGCCGCGCCAGGCCAGTGGTACGGCGCGTTCCTGGGCCGTGCCGACGGGCTGCTGCGGCGCCTGCTGCCCGCGCTGCAGCCGGTACCTGAGCTCGCGCAGTCGCGGGTCGGCCGCCGCGACGGCCGGCTGCGGGCCGCGCTGGCGTCGCGCTTCGAGACAGTGCTGGCGCCGGTCCGAGACGAGTTCGGGCTGTGGGGGCCGGGGCTGTCGCGGCTGGCCCTGCTGTTCGGCGAGGCGTTCCCCGAGAGCCGGCTGGAGGCCCGCGCCGAGAACGAGGCGCGGTTCGCCCGCTACTTCGACGCTGCGAAACCCCGCGGCTACCTCACGGCGACGGGCCAGGGCCGCTACGATGCGCCGGTGTTCTTCTTCGCCGAGTGCCGCCGCCGGGGCCTGCCCTCGGTCGTGATCCAGCACGGCGGGCAGTACGGCTACGAAGACCGCGTGCCTGGCTTCTACACGCTCGACTTCGGGCTGCCGAGCCACTTCGCGAGCTGGGGGTTCGAGCGCGTGCCGCGTAACTTCGACGGCCTGCCGCTGCCCGCCCGCGTCGTGCCGCTGCCCGAGCCGAAGCTGTGCGAGGCGCTGGCGAGCGCGAGTTCGCGGACGCGCCCCGGCGGGCCGCCGACGGTGCTGGTGCCGCTGTCCAAGCTGCGCACGCTCGACAACCGCATCGGCGGCAACGCGGCGGACGGGGCGGTGGCCCGGCTGCGCGGCGCCGCCGCCGCGGTGATCCGCGGCTTCGTCGCGCGCGGCGGGCGCGCGATCGTCAGCTACCGCAGCGCGGGCTTCGACCGCGACCCGCTGGCGCGCGTGCTGACCGCGCTGCCCGCGGAGCAGGTCGAGGTCCACGACGCCCGAAAGGCGCCCGCCAGCCGGCTGATGGCCGCCGCCCACGCGGTCTTCTGGGACGTGACCGCGACCGGGATGTGGGAAACCCTGCGCGCGGGCGTGCCGACCGTCGCCCTGCTCGAGCCCGGCCGCTGGGCCGCCGATGCCGTGGACGCCGCGGGCCTGCTGCGCGCCGCGGGCCTGACGGCCGCGACCGGGGAGGAGGCCGCCGCGGTGCTGTGGCGCTTCGCGGCCGAGCCCGGTGCCTTCACGGCCGCGCTCGACCTGGCGCAGCCGGCGCTCGACCGCTACGCCGCCGCGGCCACGCCGGAGGACTGCGAGGCGCGCTGGCGGGAGTTCCTCGATGGGCTCTGAACGCCCCGTCGTCCTGCTCGGCGTGCACCACGGGTTCTCCGTGCGCTTCCTGCTGCAGACCGACATCCTGCGGCGGCTGCGCGAGCGGGCGCGGGTGGTGATCGTCGCGGCGGAGGAGGGCGCCTACCTCGACGCGTGGCGCGGGCTCGAGGGGGTGAGCGTCGAAGTGGTGCCGCGCGCCGCCTGCGCCGCGTACTTCGCGGCGAGCCGGGTTCAGGGCGTGCTGCGCCAGGTGCGGGCCCAGCTCTACGGCGGCCCCAACGTCACGGGCGACATCCTCGCCGCGATCAGCGCGCAGGAGGCGCTCGCGGAGCGCCGCGGGCTGCGCCGGCTTGCGCTGCGGGCGAGGCTCGCCGCCTACGGCCTGGCTCGCCTCGCGCTGGGCCGCAGCGCGACGCTGCGCCGCGCGCTGCTGCGCTTCGAGAGCCGCCGCTTCGTGCCGCCGCTGTACGACGCGATCCTCGACCGCCATGCGCCCGACCTGGTCGTCACGTCGAGCCTCGGCACCTTCGACTGGGACCAGTACCTGATGCGGGCGGCGGCGCGGCGCGGGATTCGCATCGCGACCGTCGTGCTGTCCTGGGACAACACCACCACCCGCGGCTATCCCGGCGCGCCCGTCGACCACGTCGTCGCCTGGACCGAGACGATGCGCCGGGAGCTGGCCGCGCTGCACGACGTCGACCCCGCGCGGGTCAGCGTCGCCGGCTCGCCGCAGTTCGACGCCGACTTCCGTCCCGACCCGGGGTTCGAGCGCGACGCCTTCCTGCGTTCGGTCGGCGCCGACCCCGCGCGGCGCGTCGTGTTCTTCGCCGCGCGCTCGCCCAACTCGTACCCCTGGAACCCCAACATCGTGAAGATCCTGGCCGAGGCGGCCGGCAGCGGCCGGCTGCACGGCGCCCAGGTCGTGGCCCGCATCCACCCGCTGTACTACAAGCGGCGGGACGACGGGTCCTTCGTCTACCAGGACGTGCTCGACGCCTTCCACCGCGTTGCGGCCGAACACCCGGGCGACCTGGTGCTGAACCTCCCGCGCTTCTCGTCCGAGGAGCTGGACTTCGCGATGCCCGAGGACGAGATCGTGCTGCTGACCCGGTTGATGCGCGCCTGCGACGCGATCGTCACCGTGTTCTCGACGATCAACATCGAGGGCTCGATCCTCGACAAGCCGCTGGTCAACGTCTGCTTCGAGAACCTGCCGCTGCTCTACGCGGCGAAGATGCGGGCCCGCTTCGACATCGTGGCCGACTCGCGCACGGTCCACAACGCGCGGGTCGTCGCGACCGGCGGCGTGCGGCTCGCGCGCACCCCGGACGAACTGGTCGCGGCCGTCGCGCGCGCGCTGGCCGACCCGGCGGACGGCGCCGAAGGCCGGCGCCGGATCGTCGCCGACGAGGCGGGCCCCAACCCGGGCCGCGCCGGCGAGGCCGTCGCCGACGCGCTGCTGCGCTTCGCGGGGGCGCGGCCGTGAGGCTGCTGTTCCTGACCCAGGGCGCGAGCCTGGCGCCGTTCCACGACCTCGCACTCGCGCTGTGGCGCCGCGGACGGCTCGAGGCCGCCGGCTACTACGTGTCCGACTCGCGCCACTTCGACTCCTACGTGGAGCGCCGGCCCGACCTGCTCGCAGGCGGCGCGCCGATCGCGAAGGAGTGGGAGATCGTCCGCCGCGCCCGCGCCGGCGCGCCGGACCTCGAGCGGCTGCGCGCGCTGGAGGCGGCGTGGGGCCCGCTGCGGGCCTCGATCGTCGCCGACCGCCGGCTGGTGTTCGGGCCGCGCGCGACCTACGCGCAGGACTACGGCAGCCGCTTCGACGAACGCACGCTGCTGCGGCTGGTGGAGGAGGGCGTCGCCGAGCTGGAGCGGCTGTTCGACGCCGTGAAGCCCGACGCGGTGCTGTCGTTCATCTGCGTCACCTTCGGCGAGCACCTCGCCTGGCGGATGGCGCGCGCCCGCGGCATCCGCTTCCTGAACCTGCGGCCGACCCGCATCCGCAACTACGTGCACTGGGGCGAGAGCGTCCACGAACCCTCGGCCCGCGTGCGCGCGGCGCTGGCGGAGCTGGAGGCGGGCGGCGGCCCGCGCGAGGCGCTCGCCGTGGCCCGCGAGCAACTCGCCTCCGTGCGCGCGGGCGACGCCCGCTACGAGGGCGTGATTCCGGCCTCGCGGCGTCCGCCGGCCGCGCCGTTCCGGCCGGGCGCGGCGCTGGCGCGGGCGGCCTCGCTGTGGCGCGAGGAGCGCGCGTTCCGCCGCGAGGGCCACCTCGACCACCACCTGACCCGCCCACTCGACGCCTTCCTCCACCGCCGGCTGTGGGGCCCGCTGCGGGCCCGCGCCGTCGACCGCCGGCTGCGCGGCGGCTACGTGGGCACGGGCGACCTGGCCGGGCTCGGCTACGCGTTCTTTCCGCTGCACGTCGAACCCGAGGTCACGCTGCTCGTCTACAGCCCGCACTGCCTCAACCAGATCGAAGCGGCGCGGCTGCTGGCCCAGGCGCTGCCGGCCGGCATGACGCTGGTCGTCAAGGACCACCCGGCCGCGATCGGCAAGCGCCCGGTGTCGTACTACGAGAAGCTGCTCGAGATCCCGAACCTGCGCCTCGCCGACCCCGCGCTCGCCTCGCGCGAGCTGGTGGAGGGCGCCCGCTTCGTCGCGACGATCGCCGGCTCGATCGGCCTCGAGGCGGCGCTGCGCGGCAAGCCGGTGCTGACGCTCGGTGCCACGCCGTTCGAGCTGATCGGCGCCCCGCTCGTCAGGCGGGCGGCGATGGACGCCGTGCCCGCCGCCGTCGCCGAACTGCTGGCCGGCTTCCGCCCGGACGACGAGTCGCTGGTGCGCTACCTCGCCGCCGTGATCGGCACCTCGACGCCGGTCGACTGGTACTCGGTGCTGCTGAAGAAGTCGGGCGCCTACAGGCCGGACGGAGCGACGGCGGCGGACGAGGCCTGGTCGCAGCAGGTGGAGCGCCTGGCCGACTCGGTCGTGCCCTGCCTGCAGGGCGACTGGCCGCGGGGCTGACGGGCGGGCTTCAGCCGCGGGCGGCGATCAGCGCCTCGGCGCGCCGCCAGTCGTCCTCGGAGTCGAGGTTGACGCCCTCGGATTCCGCCAGCACCAGTGGCCGGCAGTCCTCGCCGTAGATCGACCCGTGGCGGCGGAACGAGTCGGCACGGAACGCGTACACCGAGCCGTCGCGGGAGTAGGCGCGCGGCGCGTCCTGGCGGCGGGTGATCCGCTCGCCTTCGGGCAGGAAGAAGCGCAGCTTCCCGTCGTCGATCCGCAGCACGAAGTGCGGCAGGTAGTGCTCGGGCACCGGTACGACGCTGACGACCGCGTCGGCTCCCGTCGTCGCCAGCGTCGCGAGCGCCTCGCGCAGGTGCTCGGGGCGCCGCAGCGGGGCGGTGGGTTGCAGCAGCAGGACCGCCCACGGCGTGAAGCCCTCCGCCGCCAGCGCGTCGAGCGCGTGGGCGATCACGGGCTTCATCGGCGTCTCGTCGCGGGCCAGCTCCGCAGGGCGCAGGAACGGGACCTCGGCGCCTCCCGCGCGGCCGGCGGCGGCGATCTCATCGCTGTCCGTCGTCAGGACCAGGCGGTCGCAGACGCCCGCGGCGCGGGCCGCGTCGAGCGTCCACTGCAGCAGCGGCCGGCCGCCGAGCGGCTTGAGGTTCTTGCCGGGGATGCCTTTCGACCCGCCGCGGGCGGGGACCAGCCCGAGCACGGGGCCGGGGAAGGTCATCAGTAGGCCAGCCGCTTCTCGACCTGTAGCGGCGCGGTCGCCAGCAACGCGGCGATCCGCTCGCCCGCGTCGCCGCGGCCGTAGAGCGGGTCGCCCGGGTAGCGGCCCACCGCGGCCTGGCGCGCGATCGCCGCCCCGATCGCGGCCCGGTCGTGCGCGACGTCGGCGACGTTCGCCGCCCGCTCGCGGCCCTGCTGCCGGCTGCCGATGTTGACGACGGGCAGGCCCAGCAGCGCGCTCTCGCGGATGCCGAAGCTGGAGTTGCCGACGACGCAGCGGCTGCCGAGCGCGAGGCGCACGAAGTCGTCCGGCGCCATGTTGCGGTAGAAGTGGATGCGGCACTCGGGGTGCCGCTCGCGGAAGATGCGGATGCCCTTCGACGTGCCGTCCGAGCCGGCGTCGACGTTGGGCCAGAACCAGAAGGCCGGCAGGCCCGAGGCGTGGACTGCGGCGAGGGTCTCCTCGACCTGGGCCCGCGCCTCCTCGTGCTCGGTCGTCACCGGGTGCTGCAGCACGACGAGGTAGCCGCCCGCGCGGTCGAAGGCGGGGCCGACGCCGCCGTAGCGGGCGAAGGGGTCGAAGCCTTCGGCGCCCGCGCGGGCGACGTCGGCGGCGAGGTCGATCGAGGGGCAGCCCGTGACGTGCACGGTGTCGGGCTCCTCGCCCATCCGGATCACCCGCTCGCGCGAGAGCTCGGTCGAGACGAAGTGCAGGTTGGAGAGCTTGGTGACGGCGTGGCGCACCTTCTCGTCGATCGAGCCGGTCACCTCGCCGCCCTGGACGTGGGCGACCGGCAGGTTCATGTACGAGGCGGCCGCGGCCGTGGCCAGCGTCTCGTAGCGGTCGGCGATGGTGACCACCACGTCGGGCTGCAGGTTGTCGAACTGGGTCGCCAGCTCGACCATGCCGAGGCCCGTGGTCTTGGCCGAGGTCAGCGGCGTTTCGCCCTCGACGACCATGTAGACGCGGGCCGCGGGCTCGAAGCCGTCGGCGCGCATCACGTCGAGGGTGTCGCCGTAGCGCGAGAGCAGCGCAGACGCCGCCACCAGGAGCTGCAGCTCGAGGCCGTCGTGGGCCGCGATCGCGCGCAGCGCCGAGCGGATGCGGGCGTAGCTCGGCCGTGCCGTGACGACGACGCAGACGCGGCGGCGCCTCACGCGCCGGCCTCCAGGTCCGACTCGCGGATCGGGTCGTCCTTCGCCCTGGCCACGGCCAGGCGGCGGCCCACGGCGTGGGCGAGGCGCTCGGCGGGCAGGCCCAGCGCGGGCTTCTTGACCGCGAGGTGGCGGCGCTCGAGCACGGTGCCGGCGGCCAGCGGTTCGGCGGCGACCACGCCCTGGAAGAAGATCTGGCGCAGCGGCTCCATGGTCGCCGCCAGCGCGTCCTTGTCGACCCGCGACATCCGCGCCCGGTGCAGGAAGGCGACGCCCTCGCAGAGCTGCTTCAGCTCCGCGGGGGTCAGCGAAGCCGGCACGTCGGGACCGAACGCCTGGCGCGAGAGCGCGACGTGGACCTCGAGCATCGAGGCGCCGAGCAGGGCCGCGGCCAGGCCGGCGAAGGGGCCGCCGCTGTGGTCGGACAGGCCGACCGGGCACGCGTAGCGCTCGGCGAACGCCCCCAGCCACTCGAGCCCGAGCTGCTCGGGCGGGCACGGGTAGGCCGAGGTGCACTGGAACACGAGGTGCGGCAGCCGCGCCGCCTTCGCCCGCGCGACCGCCGCGTCCACCTCCGCCAGCGGGCTCATGCCGGTCGAGAGGAGGATCGGCCGGCCGCAGGCGGCGACCCTTTCGAACAGCGGCACGTTCGAGATCTCGCCCGAGGCGATCTTCCACGCCGGCATCCCGACCCGCTCCAGCAGGTCGACCGCGGCGATCGAGAACGGGGAGCTGAGGAACAGCAGCCCGCGCTCCTGCGCGTGCCGCGCCAGCCCCTGCCACTGCGCCTCGGTGAACTCCATCCGCTTCCAGTAGTCGTAGCGGGTGGCGTCCTGCGAGCTGAAGTGGACGCGGAACGGCTCGGCCGCCGTGCTCTCGGCGGCGGCGATGTGGGTCTGGAACTTGATCGCGTCGGCGCCCGCGTCGGCGATCGCGTCGACGAACGCGTGGGCCGCGCCGAGCGAGCCGTCGTGGGCCTGCGCGACTTCGCCGACGACCAGGCAACGCGCGGCGCCGCCCACCGCGCGGCCGGCGATCTCGAAGCTCACGCCCGGTATCCCTGGGCGGCCAGCTCGGCGGCCCGCCCGCGCAGCCACTCGGCCGTGCGGCGCAGTCCCTCCTCGAGCGGGACGCGGGGCTCCCAGCCCAGCAGTTCCCGCGCGCGGGCCGGGCTCGACTGCAGGACCATCACCTCGGAGGCGTCGGGCCGCAGCCGCTCGGCCTCGCACACCACCGGCACCTCGCGCCCGAGCGCCTGCATGGCGATCTGCGCCAGCTCGCCGATCGAGACGTCGCGCCCGGTGCCGAGCTGCACGACCTGGCCGAGCGCGGCGTCGGACTCGGCGGCGCGCACGAAGCCGTCGACGGTGTCGGTCACGAAGGTCAGGTCGCGGCGCGGGGTCGTCGCCCCCAGCCGCACCTCGGGCCGGCCGGCCAGGAGCTGGACCAGGATCTGCGGCAGCACCGCCCGCGTCGACTGGCGTGGCCCGTAGGTGTTGAACGGGCGCAGCACCACCGCCGGCACGCCGAAGCTGCGGTGGAAGCTCTGCACGAGCTGGTCGGCGCCGACCTTGGTCGCCGCGTACGGCGACTGCGCCTGCAGCGGGTGGTCCTCGGTGATCGGCACGGTATCCGGCGTGCCGTAGACCTCGCTGGTCGAGGTGTGGACGAGCCGCGCGCCGTGGCGGCGGCAGGCCTGCAGCACGTTCAGCGTGCCGCGCACGTTGACGTCGACGTAGCTCTCCGGGGCCTCGTAGGAGTAGGGGATCGAGATCAGCGCGGCCAGGTGGAACACGGCCGCGCAGCCGCGCACGGCGGCATCGACCGACTCGGCGTCGCGCACGTCGCCGGCGACGACCTTCACGCGGTCGCGCAGCCCGGCGGGCAGCTCGGCCAGGAACCCGGTCGCGCCGCCGGAGTTGTAGCGGACGAAGGCGCGCACCTCGTCGCCGCGGGCGGCGAGGGCCTCGACCAGGTGGCTGCCGATGAATCCGGCAGCGCCCGTGACCAGCACGGTGCGGCTCATCGCTTGTCGACTCCCTTCCGCACCTGCTCGTAGTCGCCGGGGCGGCCGATGTCCAGCCAGCGCTCGTGGACGACGAAGGGCACCACCGTCTCGCCGCCCGCCATCGCGTCCTCCATCAGCCGCGTCAGCGGGTAGGGTTCTCCGTTCGGCACCAGCGCCAGCAGGCGCGGGTCGAGCACGTAGATGCCGGCGTTGATCAGGTCGCGGCGGACCGGCTTCTCCTCCAGCCCGGCGACGCGGTCGTCGTGCACGCGAACGACGCCGTAGGGCACCTCGTGGGTGTACTCGCGGACGCACATCGTGGCCGCCCCGCCGTGGCGGGCGTGGGCGGCCAGCATCGCGGAGAAGTTGAGGTCGGTGATCAGGTCGCCGTTGATGACCAGCAGCGGGTGGCGCGGGCGCTCGGGCAGCAGGCCCAGCGCGCCGCCGGTGCCGAGCGGGCGCGGCTCGCGCAGGTAGCGGATGTGACAGCCGAACGCGGAGCCGTCGCCGAAGTGCTCCTCGATGCGGTCGCCGAGGTAGTGGACCGAGAGGAACAGCTCGCGCAGGCCGTGGGCCACGAGCCGCCGCACCGTGATCTCGAGCAGCGGCTGCTCGCCGACCGGCAGCATCGGCTTGGGCAGGTCGTTGGTGAGCGGCCGCAGGCGCTGGCCCTGGCCGCCGGCCATCACCACCACCCAGTTGGGCCGCGCCTCGCCGGCCAGCAGGTCCGGCAGGGCGAAGATGCCGCGCACCCGGCCCTCGCGGTCGAGCGCCGGGACCTGGCGGACCTGGTGGGCCTGCATCGTCTCCAGCGCGTCCTGGTCGGTCGCGTGGTCGCCGAGCGCGGTGAATCGCGTCGCCATCACCTCGCTCGCCGGCGCGTCGAGGCCGACGCCGCGCAGGATCGCGCGCCGCACGTCGCCGTCGGTGACGGTGCCGAGCAGGCGGTCGCCGTCGTCGACGACCAGCGCGATGCCGAGCCGGGCGCGGTCGATCACCGCCATCGTCTCGCGGACGCTGGCCCCGGGCGCGACCCGCAGCGGCTGCCAGTCGTGGCGCATCGGTCAGCGCGCCGTCCAGCCGCCGTCGACCACCAGGTTGTGGCCGGTGACGAAGGACGAGGCGTCCGAGGCGAGGTAGACGAGCGCGCCGCGCAGTTCCTCGCGCCGCGCCATGCGGCCGAGCGGGCAGCGCTCGGCGTAGCGGGCCTGGAACACGTCGTTCTGGCCGCTCGCCACTCCTCCCGGCGTGATGCAGTTGGCGCGGATGCCGCGAGAGGCCAGCGTCGTCGCCATGTAGCGGGTGAAGCCGACCACGCCCGCCTTGGCCGCCGAGTAGACCGGCGGCGTGTTGATCTGCTGGTCGAGGTACCACGAGCCCTCGTACAGCGCGGGGTCGGGCCCGACCACGCCGTACTGCGAGGAGATGTTGACGATCGCGCCGTGGCCGCTCTTCTCCAGCCACGGCAGCGCGTGCTTCGTGAACAGGAAGGTGCCGGTCAGGATCACGTCCAGCACCCGCGACCAGTCGGCCAGCGGGTAGTCGTCGAACGGCTTGAAGTACTCGGGCGTCTTGCAGGCCGCGCCGTTGACCAGCACGTCGAGCCCGCCCCAGTGCGCGACCACGTCCGCGACGACGCGCGCGGCGGCCGCCTCGTCGGTGACGTCGGCCTCGAAGGCGCGCACCTCGGTGCCGTGCTCGGCCGCGATCCGGGCCGCCTTGTCGCGCACGGCGGCGCCGTCGACGTCGACCATCGCGACCCTGGCGCCGAACTCGGCCAGTGCGGCGGCGAACTCGGGCCCCAGGATGTTGGCGGAGCCGGTGACGATCGCGCGCCGGCCGGAGAGGTCGAAGAGCTTCTTGAGGCGGACCGGTTCGTTCATGCCGCCCCCCGCGTCCGCCGCATCAGGAACTCGGCGTACAGGAAGTCGTCCTCGGAGTCGATGTCGAGCGCCCGCGCGCGCGGCATCTCGACGAGCCCGACGCGGCCGTCGTAGACGTAGTCGGTCGCGGCCAGGAACTCGCGGCGGAAGCCGAAGGCGGCGGGCGAGGCGCTCCACACCTGCGGCGCGTCCTGGCGGCGGAACAGCGGCGTCTCGGGCCGCTTCACCACCCGCGCGCCGCGCTCGCCCATCTCCACCATGTTGAAGTAGGGGTTGCGCTCGGGGGCGTAGACCGTGATCACCGCGTCCCAGGCCGCCGCCTCGTCCTGCAGCGCCGCCACCACCGCGGCCACGTCTTCGGGCGCCCGCAGCGGCACCGTGACGTCGAGGTCGACGACGATCGCGGCCCGCACCCCGCGCTCGCGCTCGAGCCAGTCCGCCGCGTGGCGGATCACGGGCAGCTTGGGTGCCGCGTCCGTCGCCAACTCGGCGGGGCGGCGGAACGGCACCGGCACGCCGCAGGCCTCGGCCGCGGCGGCGATGCGCTCGTCGTCGGTCGACACCAGCAGGTGGTCGACGGCCGCACAGGCCCGCGCGCAGTCGAGCGTCCAGGCCAGCAGCGGCCGGTCCAGCAGCGGGCGCAGGTTCTTGCCCGGCACGCCTTTCGAGCCGCCGCGGCAGCAGACGGTCGCCAGCACCGGGCCGCGCATCAGTAGGTCATCTTCTTCTGCACCAGCGCCGCGTCGATCGTCACGTCCGCCAGCACGTCGCAGATGCGGCGGCCGGCGTCGCCGGCGCCGTAGGGGTTGGGGCAGGTGCGCACGGTCTCGCGGAACGCCGCGTCGTGCAGGCAGCGCTCGATCGCGGCCAGGATCTCGGCCGCGTCGTAGCCCGTGTCGATCACGTTCTGCGCGCGCAGCCGGCCGCGCTGGCGCGGGCCGACGTTGACGGTGGGGCAGCGGAACGCGGGCGTTTCCTTGATCCCCGACGACGAGTTGCCGACGTAGGCCGCGGCGATGCCGAGCGCGCCGTGGTAGTGGTAGCGGCCGAGGCTCGGGTGGAGTTGCACGCCGGGCAGGCCCTTCGCCACGAACGCCTGCAGCTCGGCGACGATGCGCCGGCCGCCGGCGTCGTCGTTGGGGTAGGTCAGGATCACCTGGCAGCCGTGGCGCTGCACCGCCTGCTCCAGCGCCTCCAGCGCGGGCCGCACCTGCTCGGCCGCGCGGTCGAACTCGGTGGCGACCGAGTGCTGGGTGAAGACCAGCAGCGGCCGCTCCGGGTCCAGCCCGTAGCGCGTGCGGACCTCCTCGGGCGTCGCGTAGATCCCGGCCTTGACCAGGTCGAGGGCGGGGAAGCCGACCTCGTGCACCCGCCACGGCTCCTCGCCCAGCCGCAGCACGCGCTCGGTGGCCTGGGCGTTGGTCGTGAAGTGCAGGTGGGCGAGCTTGGTCATCGCGTGGCGCACCGAGTCGTCGAGGGCGCCACCCTCGGTGTAGTCGCCGCCTTCGACGTGGGCCGTCGGCAGCCCCATCTGGGTGCCGCAGACGAGGGCTGCGAAGGCCTCGAAGCGGTCGGCGTAGACGACGAACAGGTCGGGGCGCAGCGCGGCCAGCGTGTCGGCGAGGTTGGACACGCCCGAGCCGATCGCCTTGGCCGTGGCGACCAGGTCGTCGTCCGGCATGTCGATGCGGACCTCCGCGGCGACGCTGAAGCCGTCGCGCTCGATCTCGGAGACCGTGCGGCCGAAGTCCTGCTTGAGGTGGGCGCCCGACACCACCAGTTGCACGTCGAACCGGGGGTCAGCGGTCAGGGCCTTGAGGATCGGGAACATCAGGCCGTACTCGGCCCGGTTGCCCGTGAAGACGGCGACGCGGCGGGGGTTCATCAGAACGAGAAAGTCTATCAGGTGGCGGGTGCCAGGGCCCTGCGCAGGCCCTCGGCGAGCGGCGTGGCGGGGGCCCAGCCCGTGCGCTGTCGCAGGCGCGTGACGTCCAGCACCAGCGAGCCCGGCGCGCCGGCCGGAGCTTCCGCGGGGGGCGCCAGGGCGACCCCGGCGACCTGCGCCAGCTCGGCCGCCAGTTCGCCGATCGCCACGCCTCGGCCGCTGCCGACGTTGACCACGTGGAAGCCGGGCCCGGGCGGCGCGGCCAGCAGCCGCAGCAGCGCCTCGGCCGCGTCTTCGATCCACAGGAAGTCGCGCACCGGCCGCGGGTCGCGCAGCGCGATCGGGCCGCCGGAGCGGGCCTGCGCCAGCGCCAGGCCGACGACGGTGTCCGGCCCGGACTCCGGCCCGTAGAGGTTGGAGAAGCGCAGCGCCTCGCCGCACAGGCCGGGGCCGGCCCAGGCCGCCACCCACTCCTCCGCGTCGAGCTTGCTTTGCGCGTAGGCCGAGGCCGGCGCCGTCGGCTCGTCCTCGCGCCGCGGCGTTGTCCCCCCGAGGCCGTAGAGGAGCCCGGTCGAGGCCAGCAGCACGCGCGGCACCGCCGCCGCGGTCGAGGCCGAGAGCAGCCGCCGCGTGGGCAGCACGTTCGCTTCCTCGCAGGCGACGGGATCAGCGCCCGCGCTGGCCCGGCCGCCGAGATGGAGCACCGCGTCGGCGCCGGCCAGGGTCGACCCCAGTTCCGTCTCGTCGCTGTCCGCGCGCAGGCGCAGCGGGCGCACGGCGTGCCCCTCCGCCTGCAGCCGGGCCAGCGCGCGGCGGCCGAGGCGGCCGCCGGCGCCGGTCAGGACCACGATCACGGTCGCGGCCTCAGGCCAGGTCGCTCCACTTCACCTGGACGTCGGCGGGCAGGTCGCGGGCGGCCTTGCGGCCCCACACCTTCGACTCCAGGTCGCGGGCGTGGATCTCGCCCGTGCCCGGCCGCTTGGCCCAGGTGTTGGGAAGGCCGAACGTCTCGCCGGCCTTGACCGGCGCGATCGTCACCACCGAGGCGTAGGCGAAGTCGATCACGGGCTTCTCGTTGGGCAGCACGCCCTTGGCGCCGCCGCGCGCCTCCCACACGGCGCGGCTGCCCTCGATCAGGTTCTTCAGCTCGTCCGGCTCGATGGAGAGCGGCACGTCGGGACCCGGCCACGAGCGGGTCACCGTGAAGTGCTTCTCGAGGGCGACGGCGCCGTAGGCGACCGCGCCGATGCACGTCCAGACGTTGGGCGAGTGGTCGGAGAGCCCGATCGGCACGCCGAAGGCGTCGCGCATCTGGGCGATCGCGCCGAGCCGCATCTCGGAGAACTTCGAGGGGTAGGTCGAGGTGCAGTGGAAGAGCATGAACGGGCAGCCCTCGCCGCGGATCGCCTCGACCGTCTCGCGCACGGAGGCGAGGTCGTTCATGCCGGTCGAGACCAGCATCGGCCGCTTCTTGCGCGCGACGTGGCGGATCAGCGGGATGTGGTTGGTCTCGCCGGAGCCGATCTTGAAGCCGACGACGTCCATCGCCTCCAGCCGGTCGGCGGCCTCGCGCGAGAAGGGGGTGCAGAGGTAGATCATGCCCTTCGACTCGACGTAGGCCTTGACCCGGCGCTCCTCGTCTTCGGTCAGCTCGCAGCGCTTGATGATGTCCCACAGCCGCTCGGGGCTGATCTCGCCCGGCTTCATGTCCGTCTCCAGCATCTCCGCCTCGGAGATGTGGCACTGGAACTTGACGCACTCGGCGCCGGCGGAGTGGGCCGCGTCGACCAGCAGGGTCGCCTTGTCGTAGCTGCCTTCGTGGTTGATGCCCACCTCGGCGATCACCAGCGGCGGGTGGTCCTCGCCGATCACGCGGTTGCCCAGTCGGATCTCGCTCATTCGTCTCTCCACTCCTCGATCGGCCCGGTGACGTCCACGGCGCGGCCGCTGATCGCGGCCCGCCGCGCGGCCACCGCCAGCCGCTGAACCTCCGCACCCTCGCGCAGGCCGACGCCCGGGGCCGCGCGGCCCTCCAGCACCTCCAGCACGTTGCGCATCAGGGCGCGGTACATGTCGTTGCGCTCCCACGGCTCGAGCGTCGTCTCCCAGGAGGTGTTGCGGCGGGCCTCGAACACGCGGAGGGTCGCCGTCAGCAGGTCGACCTCCAGCGTGCCCTCGGTGCCGAGCACTTCCAGCGTGCGCCGCGCGGGACGTCGCAGGTAGTCGACGTGCACGCTCGACAGCCCGCGCTCGCGGTGGCCGAGCAGGATCTCCGCCAGGTCCTCGGTGTCGAGCTGCAGGTCGCCCAGCTGGCCGGCCATCGCCTGCACGGACGCGACCGGCCCCAGGAACCAGCGCGCCAGGTCGATCTCGTGCACGAGGTCGAGGATCGCGCCACCACCCATGGCGCGCTTCGCGCTGTAGTTCTCCCGATAGTCCTCGCCGGGATGCCACTCGGGCAGGTACTGGCCCACGCTGGCGCGCAGCGACACGACCCGGCCCACGGCGCCGTCGAGCAATCGCTGCCGGGCCTGCTGCAGGGCCTCGTGGAAGCGCAGGTTGAAGCCGACGGCCACCGGCAGGTTGCGCTGCTCCGCGGCGCCGACCAGTTCGACGACGCCCGCCCATCCATCGGTCACCGGCTTCTCGAGCAGCAGCGGCACCCCGGCTTCGATCACGGCGCGGGCCGCGTCGAGGTGCAGCGCGGTCGGGGTCGCGATCACGGCCAGGTCCGGCTGCTCCGCGAGCCCGTCCGCCAGGCTCGGCACCGCGCGGACGGGGTACTCGAGCGGCGCGGAGTCGCGACCGCGCCGACGACAGGCGAGCACCTCGACCCCGGGGCGCAGCCCCGCCAGGTTGTGCAGGTGCCGGCGCCCGATCGAGCCGAGGCCGTCGAAGAGGACCTTCATGGATGGAGAGCCAAGGTCGTGATTCCCGGAGCCGATTCTAGGCCGGCAGGTGCGCGCCCGGTGGGCCGGCGACCTCGCCGCCGGAACCGCAAGCTGGAAGGCCGCCGATCGGCTTCGCCCTGAAGCTCCATTCGGCCGGACATCGAGGGCCGATCGGCCGACCGACCCGCCACTGCCCTCTTTGGAGCTAAGATCTCAAAGTTCCCAGTACAGCTCTATACCTGACTCGAGCGTGAGGCTCCATGTTGCCAAGAAGGGTTCCGGCCCTCGCCGTACTGCTTGTGTGGTTGGCGTTGCCCTCCTTGGCCGAAGTGGTCCGGTGGACGCAGCGAGATGGGGTCGAGGCCTCAGCCACAGGTGGTTTACGGAAGACCGTCTCGTCGAACTCCTGGGATGCCGGCGCGATTTCGACCCGGAGCCTGCTCTCGGGGGACGGCAACTTGGAAGTCGTTGCTGCCGAGACCAGCACGGACCGCGTCATCGGTCTGAGCCGCGGCAACACGAATCATGCGGTTGCGGACGTGGACTTCGCATTCCGGCTCAAGGCTGGCGGGCTGCTGGATGTCGTCGAGAACGGCGCGGTTCGTGCCACCGGGACCTACGTGGCCGGAGACCTGCTCCGGGTGGCGATCGAGGGCGGAGTGGTCAAGTACCGGCAGAACGGGACGCTGGTCTTCTCGAGCACGACAACTCCCTCCTATCCCCTTCTTGTGGATGCCTCGGTGGCGAGTGCTGGAGCGACCCTCGGGGCGGCGAGCCTGACCGGCGACCTGGTGACGAACGTGTCGTGGACGGCAGTCGCCGACGCGGTCGCCAATGGTCCGGGGCTGACCAAGCAGAGCGCCAGCGCATGGACCTCGGGGGGCGTGTCGCGCCGGTCGTTGACGGCCGCCGCCCCTGCGTTCGTCGAGTTCTCGGGAACGCCCGGCGCCTATCTCATCGCCGGCCTCAGCAACGGGAACACCGACAACACGCCTGCGGACATCGACTACGGGCTCTACCTTTACGCCGACCGAGTGCGGATCTTCGAGTCCGGCCAGATGCGGCTCGAGCAGGTCGTTTCGTACTCGGCGACGGATCGCTTCCGGGTGTCGATCTCCGGCTCGGTGATCACGTACTCCCGCAACGGCGTGCAGATCTACCAGACGACGAATGCCACCCCGACGTATCCGCTTCTCGTGGATGCGGCCATCTGGTCGAGCGGCGCCAGCTTCACCGACGTGGTGATGTCGGGCACGCTCGCGTCGAGCGCCCCTGTGGCGGACGCAGGTGGTCAATATGCGACGCCTGCTCACGTCGACCTGCCTCTTCTCGGCACGGGCTCGGTCGGCGCCAACGGGGCCGAGATCGTGGCGCACGAGTGGGCCTTCGGCGACGGCGGGTACGGGTTCGGCGCGGTGGCTCCCCACACCTACGAAGATTTCGGCCAGTTCGAAGCCACGCTCACGGTCACTGACGAGGATGGCGTGACGGACAGCGACACGGCCGTCGTCGACGTGCTGGACGCCGAGGACGTCTTCTGGCGCAACCTCGTCAACGTTCAGGCCACCGGTGCCGAAGCGAGCGGGCTGCACAAGAACGCGGGAGGCAACGCGTTCAACGCCGGAGCCTCTTCGTGGCGGACGATTCCGGAACTGGCGAGCGGGTACGTCGAATTCGGCGTCGGCGAGAGCGACAGCTACCTTCTGTGCGGCCTCTCGAACGGCGACTCGAACACTTCGCAGGACGACATCGACTATGCGATCTACGCCTACGCGGGGACCATCCGCATCCGCGAGGGCAGCACAACGATCATCGCCCCCGGCGGGACCGCGAGCTTCGGGACCTACACGATCGGGGATCGCTTCCGCGTGACCGTGGCCGGAAGACGAATCCGGTACTACAAGAACGACCAGCACCTCTACACGAGTTCGACCCTCGTGCCCGAGACGGCGCGGTTGGGGGTGGACTCTTCGATCTGGGACCTCGGCGGCGACCTGGTCGACGTCAAGATCGCGGGCCCGCTCAACCTGCCCCCGGCGCCGGTGGCCAACGGCCCCTACCGGGTGGCCCTGGGTGAGTCGGTCCAGTTCTCGTCGGCGGGCACGGAGGACGACGGAGGTCCGGCGCAGATCACCTACCTGTGGAGCTTTGGCGACGGAACCTCTGGCACAGGCCCCTCGCCCGTTCACAGCTACACCCAGCGCGGCCGATTCACGGCGACCCTGACCGCCACTGACTCCCAGGGCGCCAGCCAGTCGACGACGGCCATCGTCGACGTCGGCCGGGCGGTGGTCTGGGTGAACCAGCAGGGCGTGGTCGTCGAGAACGGCAACGAGCTTCGCAAAACGGCTGCGAACGGGTGGAATGCCGGAGCTTCTTCCACGGCTCCGGTGGCCCTCTCCGGCGACGGCTACCTCTACTACGAGATCCTCGACACGGCGACCGGCGGAACGCCGAACGACTACTGGGTCGTGGGCCTCAACGACGCCGACCAGGGCCTGGGGATCGACGAGATCGACTTCGGGGTCTACACCTACGCGGGCGAGGTCCGGGTCCGCGAGTCGGGCGTTCACCGGGGCAGCTTCGGGAGCTACAACGCCGGGGACAGCTTCCGGATCGAGCGTGCTGGCGACCAAGTGAACTACTACCGCAACGCGTCGGTGACTCCCTTCTACACGCGCCCGAGTGGCGCCGGAACGGCTCCGCTCGTCGTCGACGCCAGCGCCTGGTCGTCGAACGGCCGGATCAAGCGAGCGATCCTGTTCACCGAAGCGGCGAACACGTCGCCGTTCGTCGACGCCGGCCCCGATCGTGCCGCGCTGGTGGGGCCGTCGGTCGACCTGCTCGGTTCCGCCGTGGACGACGGAATGCCCACCCCGGCGCTCTTGACGCTGAACTGGTCCAAGGTTTCTGGGCCCGGAGGCGCGACGTTCGGTTCCCCGAATCAGGCCGCGACGAGCGTCAGCTTCGATGCACCCGGGACCTACGTGCTGCGGCTGACGGCGTTCGACGGGGCGCTCAGCGCCCACGACGACGTCAAGGTCACCGTGGAGGCTTCCGATTGCGTTCCGGCCCTCAGCGTCCCCGCCGGTACCTACAAAGACACTCAGTGGGTGGCGGCCAGTTGTCCCTGGATCGGCGCCGACCTGCGCTACACGACCGACGGGAGCATCCCCACCGCGACTTCCGCGCCCTATTTGGGGCCTGTGATGGTGGGCACGAGCATGACGCTCAAGGTGCGGGCTTTCAAGATCAATCTGTCGGGTGCGCCGACCTCCGCGACCTACACCATCCTTCACCAGCGCCAGGTGCTGTTCGTCGCCGGCAATTCCACCCTGGGCGCCGAAGACCAGGCTGTAGCCGACCACCTGACCCGGCTCGGTTTCGGGGTGTCGGTGCAGTCGGGTGTCGACGTTCAGTCCAGCCATGCCGATGGGAAGGCTCTCGTGCTCGTCTCGTCGACGGTGTCGGCTTCAGACATCGGGACGCGCCTGACTGGCATCGTCACGCCCCTGGTCACCTGGGAGCCGCACCTGCTCCCTCTGCTCGGGATGACGCTGGGGACGCTCGATACTCACTTCGGGTTCCAGGCCGACCAGAAAGCCATCGATATCGTCGCGCCCTACGACCCGCGCGCGGCTGGTTTCGAGGGCAACACGGTCGAGATGCTCGGCGACCCGGCTTCCTTCGAATGGGGCACCCCCGGCGCGCAGGCCTGGGTCGTCGGCCGGGTCGCGGGGAGCACGACGAAGGCGACAGTCTTCGGCTACGAGATGCGGAGCACACTGGCCGATGGCACGGCCGCCGCAGGCAGGCGAGCCGCGTTCCCGATCGCGAAGAGTGGCCTCACCGGGGGCTGGGCGCTGCTCGACGCCCTCGTCCACTGGGCGACGTCGCCGACCAACACGGTTCTCTTCGTCACCAACTACACGCCTTCCGCCGCCGACCTCGCCCTCAAGGGGCGGCTCGAGCAGCGGGCCTTTTCGGTGCGGGTCCGCAACTACGATGAGGTCACCCTCGCCGACGCTGACTCCGCCGTCCTGGCCCTGGTTTCGAGCGACTGCAATGGACAGGCCTTGGGGAGTCGGCTGAAGACGATCAAGACGCCCTTGCTCACCTGGGAGAACGAAGTCCTCGTCGCGATGGACCTCGCCGTCTCGGCACAGTCGGTCGCGAACCAGACCCAGGTAGAGATCGTGAACTCCTCGGCCGCCGACCCGTTCTTCGCCGGTTCGACGGGAGCGGTCACCATCTCGATGGCCGGCCCCTACACCCAGGGCCAGGCTGACGGCGACGCCATCGTGATCGGTCGCATCGTCGGAGACCCCAGCTCGGAAGCGCACTACGCCTACGACCAGGGCGGGAGCATGGCGGGGAGCGTCGCCGCCGGGCGCCGGGTCGTGTTCCCCACGGTGGCAGGGCTCAACACCACCGGCTGGGCCCTGTTCGACCGCTCCGTCGAGTGGCTGCTGGCCCAGGACTCCGACGGAGACGGGCTGTCCGACCGCGACGAGTTCGCCTGGAACTCGGACCGCTTCAACCCCGACTCGAACGGCGACGGGATCCCGGATGGCGCCGCTGTCGACATGGGGCTTAACCCGGGTGCGACGGACTACGACGGCGACGGCCTGTCGAACACCCAGGAACTGGCGCTGGGCACCAACCCCTTCAACTCCGACACCGACGGCGACGGTGTCCTGGACGGGACGGACGCGTTCCCTCTCGACTCGACGCGGTCGCAAGGGCCCCAGCCCGTCCCCGGCGATACCACGCCACCGACGATCACGGTGTTCGCGCCCTTCGGCGCGGTGCTGATCTCGTCCCTGCCGTAGAACAACTCGCCGAGGACCTCGAATGAACCGTGAACCGAAGACCCCCTTGGTGCACCGACTCGCCGCCTGGACCCTGATACCGGCGCAGGTGCTGGTCGCGGTCCCCGTGACGGCGCAGGAGGCCTCAGCCTCTGCACACCCGCCGACGGTGGTCGCCAACCGGACCTTGCCTCTCGTGCGTCGGCCAGATCCGAGCCCCAGGCTCCCGCTGGAGGCCCGAGTCGAGCACTTCACGTCCTTCCGTGGCCTGACCGAGCCCTTGCTGCCCGTCGGTACCCCGTCCCCGGGTGAGAACCGCGCTCTGGCGCTCGCGGCCAATCGCTATCTCGACGCTGGGGACGTCGAAGACGTGCGTGAGCTGACCGGATTCCTCGCGCGACACCCGAAGTCAGCCTGGGTCCCGAGCGTCCAGCTCCAGGTCGGGCTGATCTACCGCGCCCGGGGTTACTTCAGTCGAGCGCTGGACTCGTTCGAGGCCGCCTGGAACGGAGCGAAGCACGACAAGGGTACGGGGCGACCCGTGGCCGACCGGGCGCTGGGCGAACTCGCGGAGTTGAGCGGCAGCCTGGGCCGCTACGGCAGGCTCGAGGAGCTTCTCGGAGAAGCCGCCGACCGCGACCTGGTCGGAGTCAACGAGGAGCGGCTGGCAGGTGCGCGAGAAGCACTGTGGCTGATGCGTAACGACGAGGGCTCGTCCTTCCGATGCGGGCCGCTGGCCATCCACAACGTGCTGCACCGAACGGGCTCCCTCACCGAACAGCAGAACGCGGCCATCTCACGCCTGCGCTCGACGGCACGTGGCACATCGCTCGCCCAGGTGGCGGACCTCGCGCGAGCCGTCGGTCTGTCGCTGCGGACAGCGCGCCGGGTCGGCGGCGCCGGCTATCCGGTTCCGTCCGTCGTGCACTGGCGGAGCGGGCACTTCGCGGCCATCACCGAGCGCGATGGCGACCGCTATCGGATCGAGGACCCCACGTTCGGCAGCGAACTGTGGGTCAGCGAGAAGGCGCTCCTGGACGAGGGTTCCGGTTACGCCCTGGTTCCGGAGTCGAGCCTGGCTGACGGCTACGCTGTCGCCACGGCCGAGGAGGCGGCGACCGTCTGGGGCCGAGGCATCACGCGCAGGGACGAGAAGCGGCACAGCAAGGAGTGTGACGAGAGGCGCGGCGGAGGTGGCGGCTGCCCGTCCGGAAACTGCAGCAAGGGCATGCCGCAGTACTCCTTCCACGCGATGCTCGTGAGCCTGGCGATCACCGACAGCCCCGTGGGCTACCAGGCGACTCACGGCCCGTCGCCGGACTTCCGCGTCAACTACATCCAGCGCGAGGTCTACCAGCCCGACACGTTCGCGTACACGAACTTCGGCCACAACTGGACGTCGAACTGGATCAGCTACGTCAAGGACGACGGCTCGACGGCGCCGACGAGCGCCGAGTTGTACGCGGCCGGAGGCGGAGCCGAGCAGTACACGGGGATCACCGCCGCGACCTCCTCGCGCGAGGTCCAGACGCGGACCACGCTGGTGCGGGTCAGCAACTCTCCGATCCGCTACGAACGGCGCCACCCAGACGGAGCCTACGAGGAATACTCGGTGATCGTCAGCCAGGCGCCCGACCGCAAGGTCTTTCTCAGCCGGAAAGTCGACGCCGAAGGCCACGAGTTGGCCTTCGTCTACGACGCGAACGCGCGCCTCGTTGCGGTGCAGGACGCCCAGGGCCTGGTGACGACGATCGCCTACAACGGCGACGAAAGCCGAGTCTCCAGGATCACCGATCCGTTCGGGCGTTTCGCGACCTTCGAGTACGAGAACGGCAAGCTGGCGGCGATCACGGACGTGATCGGCCTGCGCTCGGAGTTCACCTACGCGGGCAGCTTCATCACCGCGATGAAGACGCCCTACGGGACCACCCGCTTCCGGAAGGGCGAAGTGAACCCGGATCAGGTCGCGCGCCAGAAGTGGCTCGAGGCCACGGACCCTCTTGGGGGGACGGAACGCCTCGAATTCCGCCAGGAGACCGCCAGCACCGGCGTGCCGCCCGGCCAATCCGGCGAGGCGAGGCCCCTCGAGATGGACCACTTCTACAATTACGACGACGGGCGCAACACGTTCTTCTGGGACAAGCGTGCGATGGCCCTCCACCCGGGCGACTATCTCCGGGCGGAGATCCTGCACTGGGTTCACGAAGACACGACTCCCGGCGACGCATCGACGGGGGGCGTGCTCGAGAGCGTGAAGCGCCCGCTCGAGAACCGCATCTACTTCAACTATGCAGGCCAAGCCGGGGCCGCCACGCTGCCTGCCCTGAGCGTCGTCACGAAGAGCGGCCGACTGCTCGCTGACGGGTCGACTCAGCTCTGGCAGAACGAGTACAACACCGTTGGCAGCCGAATTCGCTCGATCGACCCGCTGGGGCGCAAGACGGTGTACGCCTACGGTACGGGCACCACATCGGACCCCGTTCCCGCCATGGGTCAAGGCACCGACCTGTTGGAAGTGAAGCAGAGGACGGGCACAGATCCAGAAACCTACGACGTGCTGGCTAGGTACGAGTACGACACCGCCCACCGTGTAAAGAAAGCGTTCGACGCGTCCGGCAGCGAGACGACCTACGACTACACTTCCTCCGGACAGCTGTCCTCGGTCACTACGCCGGCGCGTGCGGGAGTCTCGGAGAACAGGACGACGACTTACGCGTACGACGCCGAGGATCGGCTGACGACGGTGACCGACCCGGCGGGTGGACAGACGACCTACACCTACGACGACTTCAATCGTGTCGCGTCCGTGACGAACAGCGACCAGTACACGGTCTCCTACGAGTACGACGCACTCGACCGCGTCACCAAGATCACCTATCCGGACGGCACTTTCGAACAGACGGTCTACGACCGCCTCGACCCGGTTCGGCAGCGGGACAGGCTCGGTCGCTGGAGCGAGACGAGGTACGACGCGCTCCGGCGGGTCGTGTTGCAGCGCGACGCGGCTGGCCGCGTGGTGATCCAGGAGTGGTGCGGCTGCGGCAGCCTCGACGCCCTGATTGATCCAAACGGCAACAAGACCCGCTGGGAACGCGACCTCCAGGGTCGAGTGACGGCCGAGATCAGGCCCGACGGCGCTAGGTGGATGTATGCGTACGATGACACGGGGCGCCTGGTCTCGGTCACCGACGCGAAGGGGCAGATCAAGACGTATACCTACGCCGTTGACGACCGCCTCGCGAGCATCGCCTACGACAACGCGACCCACACCACGCCGGGCGTCGCGTTCACCTACGACGCCGTGTACCCCCGCCTCGTCAGGATGGTCGACGGTACCGGCGCGACGACCTACGCCTACTACCCGGTCGTGGGCGCGCCGCTGGGGGCGGGCATGCTGCAGGCGGTCGATGGCCCCTTGACGGACGACACCATCACCTACGCCTATGACGAGCTGGGCCGCGTCAAGGCCCGCCAGGTGAATGGGTCCGCAAACGAAGTGACCTACGGTTACGACCTCCTGGGCCGGATGACCTCCCAGGTCAATCTGCTCGGGAGCTTCTCCTTCGCGTACGCAGATGCGACCAGCCGGCTGACGAGCGTGACCTACCCGAACGGACAGACCTCCGAGTACGAATACTTGCCGAACACGGGCGACCGCAGGCTCGCATCGATCCACCACAAGAAGCCCGCGGGCGGTGGCACCCTGGCGAGTTTCGACTACACCACGGACGCTGGGGGGCGTATCCTGACGTGGAGGCAGCAGCAGGAATCGAACCCTGCCAAGGAGTACACCTTCGGCTACGACGCGGCCGACCAGCTCACGATGGCTGTCCTGAGGGACGACGCGACCCAGGACGTGCTCAAGACCTACGGCTATGCCTACGATCCTGCGGGCAATCGCACGCTCGAGGCCATCGACCAGGCGGCGACCACCGCGGCCTTCAACGCTCGCAACCAGCTCACCGCCACCACTGCAGGCGGCGCGATCCTGTTCCAGGGCCAGACGAACGAGCCCGCCTCGGTGACCGTCGGAGGCGTCCCGGCCCAGACTACGGCTGCCGGCTCTTTCGTAGCCCCCAAGGCCGTCACACCCGGCCAACAGAACATCGTCATCACGGCGACTGACGGCTCAGGCAACACCCGAACGAACACCTACCAGGTCACGGGTTCCGGCGAGGCGGCGACGTACACGTACGATCCAAACGGAAACATGACCTCCAGAACCGAAAACGGAACCACCACAACCTACGAGTGGGATGCCGAAAATCGGCTCATCGCAGTGAAGCAGGGCGGGAACACACTCGCCTCATTCACGTACAACGGTGAGGGCCGGAGGTATTCGGCGACTTCGGGAGGTGTGACCAGGACAGTCGTCAACGAAGGGGCCCTAGTCGCCGAACAGCGGACTGCTTCCGGAGTACTGCGATCGTTCCAAGGACCAAGTCTTGACTTTCACCTGGGGAGCGTGGATTCGTCGCAGGGAGAGACGTTCCTTGCATCCGACCACCTGAGTAGCGCCCGTAGCGAGAGCGACGACAGCGGCATCACTGCCGGGACTCGTGATTACGACCCCTATGGTCGGCTTACCGCAGGAGACACCGGAGAGGGATTCGCCTTCACCGGGCACCAATGGGAACCGACCGTCGGGCTCCAGTACTCGCGGGCTCGGTACTACGATCCGAGCCTCGGGCGCTTCATCTCCGGTGACCCAGCAGGCTTCGATGGAGGGTTAAACCTCTATCGCTACGCCAATAACTCGCCCGCAATCCTGATCGACCGAACCGGCGAGGACCCGGCAACGGCTGCGGCGACCTTCACTGCAGCCGGTGCTGGAGGAGCAGTGACAGCTCCGGCCTGGCTGGCGCCAGCATTGATAGTCGTCGGTAGTGCAGCAATGATCAAGATGAGCTGGGATGTCGGGGAGGGTCTTGCTGATGCACTCTACCCACCCTCGGCTCCACCGGTGGCGCCGGAGACTGGCGGCCCGTCTGGGCCGACTGAGACCCCACCGGAGCCAACGAAGGTCCCTGTTTGGCCTCCCTCAGTTGACCCCCCGAGGGATGCCACGGCGCCTGGGAACCAACGCAATCACTGGAACCACGAGGCTCGGGAGAATTGCTCGGGGAGGCCGGGGATAGGACCGAACAGCTGTGTTTGCGAGTGGCTTGAGTGCGAGCTCGAGAATGCCAAGAAGGGCGGTGACAGCAAGAAGGCTAAAGGGCTCCGCACGGCACTGAAAGCAGATCTCTGCATCCCTAGTCGGCATCGGAGGTAGCAGTCCGCTATGTGGTTCGCCGCTCACGTGGTCATGTGGCTGAGGTTCAAAGATGGGCCACAGCCGTACTTCGCGGCCGAGGAGAACATCTTACTAATCGAAGCCGCTAGCGACGAAGAGGCAGCTGGACGGGCAGAGGCCATTGCGATCGAACGCTACGTTGGCGACGACAGTGGCTCCCTGATGTGCGACAACAGGCCGGCTGAGCGCGTCTTCGGCGGCATCAGGCGACTAATCCCGTGTGATATCACGGCTGAGATGCCGACTGACGGAACCGAGATCACCTATCAGTTCTTGCTTGTTGAGTCACGGCAGGAGTTCGAAGCTCTCCTTCGTGGTGATGACGCACGCGTCCTACTGAAGGAGTACAACGACGCCAGCGGTGAAAGTGATTGATCTGCATGCGGGGTCGAGTTCATGCTCGCCGCAACGGCTCCAGTCGGTGCGCTGGCCTGCGAGCGAGTGCCGCATCGTTGGCGCTCGCCTCACAGCCCAGCGATCGTCCTGAGGCGTGGCCGCGCCGGTGGTGGTGCTGGTTGTAGCTGTCCGCGTCCCAGGTCGGCCCGAGGGTCAGCGCGCCCGTCACGGGCGACGCAGGGCCGGTTGTAGGAACGGGTCGGTTGTAGTGGCATCGCCCGTGCCGGGTGCCCGCGGCCGTTCGCTCCGCTCCCTTCGGTCGCTGCGCCCGACAACGCGTGCGTTGTCGGCAGCCGCGGCGCGCAGGCCCTCGGGACGCGCCGGCTGAGGTGACGGTCCCGCGGTCGAGGTAGCCGCCGCCGGTCACGAGCAACGGCGGCATGGTCTTGAGTCTCGGTCCCGTGTCGTCTTGGCGGCGCTCCTTTACAGAATCGGTTCTGTAACCCTGGGCCGCGGACAGCCGGTTGTAGTGGTGGTTCAACGCGGCCACGAACGGCCCTTCGTTGTGGGCCGCTTCGCGGCCCTCGTCGTTTCTGCGCTCGCCTGCGCCCGTGCTCCGTCGCGCCGTGGCCACGTTGGCTCTACGTCGCGCCGGCCCACGGGCTCCGCTCGCGGCTCCGCCGCGCCTGGCGGTCGCCGGCACTGCGCCCGCTGTGCGGTCCACGGTGGCGGTGCTCGTGCCGGCGACCGTTGGCCGCGCCTGGGCTGCCCATAGGGAGCGCCGAGGCCCTGGCCCGGGCTGGAGGCCTCGGCGGTCAACTCTGAGTCCGCTCGCCGCGGGCAGCGACCGCGCCAGCGTCGCCGGCAACGTGCGGTGCGCCGCCGGCACGGCCGCCGCAGTCCCGGCTCGCGGTCGTCGGCGGGGCGCTCTCGCGTGGAGCCCGTCTCGACCTGCGGGCTCTTCGGAGAGTGAAGAGCCCACAGGCCGAGCCGGGTGATTCCACCTAAGAGGGCGCCCCAGGAAGGAGTGTGAGCTGCGCCTGCCTGGGCGGCGTCGTTGTCCAGTCGTAGTAAGGGCCCTCGTACCGAAGGGCTGCCAGTATGAGTTTTCCGGCAAGCGTCGTCAGCAGTAGGAACTGCTGGAACTTCTCGAGCTTGACGTTCTCGCTGAACTGCATTGCGTGAACGAGGCGGTTGCGGATTTCTACGAGGTCATCGAGCTCACGGCTGTCGAGAGGCAGCCGTAGATCGGAGGCGACGCCTTTCAGCGCGGCTCTGAAGGACGTTCGGTGAAGCCCCTGCAAGCCGCCGGCAAGACGACGCAGCGTTTCGGGGGGCTGCTCTGGGAAAAGCTCCTGCAATGCGTTCGCGACGATCCTGCCGAGGTCGCCAACCTTGCTCTTGAACAGGGCGTCGGGGAGCAGGTACTCGCGGTTCGTGCGGTCAAGGTAGACCCGCTTGAGGTGCTCGAAGACGACGACCATCTTGACGGTGCGGGCTTCGAGGTAGTCAATAGGGCTCTTGCCGTCGGTGTAGCCGAGGACTGCTTTCCGGATCTCCCACCGCGTGTCTGCCTCTTCCCAGACGTTGAAGGCGGCCTGCACGAATGCGCACATGTCTGCGTCTGAGATGAGGGCGAGCGAGGATCCCAGCGGCTTGGTAATCGCGTTGCCGCAGAACGTTGCGATCACACGTCCACCTTCATCGAGCGAGTCGCGATAGATCCAGTTAACTGCCGCCCCCTGGCCGAGAGTCAGGAGATCGCAGAGCGTCGACACCGCTTGATCAGCAGATGCGACCTGACCCGGCTCGACGGCAACTGTTGCCTCGGCAGTCAGGCCGACGCCGCGTGTGGTCGCGGCCTCCTTCAGAACGGTCTCTGCGTCCTCTCGATGGTCGATGACGACATCGAACTCGCCGAGGCGAAGTCGAATGCGGAGACGTGCGCCGGTTTGTCCGTCCGGGGTGGTGTAGGAGTACTTCTCGTTACCCTGGATCTTGCGGAGGTTCGTGAGGCCGAATCGCAGTGTCGTCGCGGTGGCTTCGCCTACAGCGTCGAGCCCGCCCGCGATGATGCGGAGCTTGGGGACAGGGCCCGCCTGGCTGAAGACCTTGAAGGTCGAGGACACTACGTGCGCCGCGCTGGTGGTCAGAAGGAGGCCGTCTGACGTGGTGCCAGAGAACTCGACGTCCCAGGGCCAGGGCGCCATCAGCTTGGCGATCTGGGAAGCGTCGGCGTCGCCTTCGCAGGCAATGGTGATCGCTCCATCGCCGCGCTGGTGTGCATCGAAGCGACAGATCATGGAGCGATCGCCTGCTGTGACGGTGCCTGTTCCAGTGAAGGCTTTGACGCGCCGGAAAGGGTCGAAGTCCTGGGCCATTGCAATGCTCCGGTCTGTGGTGCCATGGCCAGGATACGGCGAGGGAGGCGCGGGTGCCCGGACCACGAGCCGCGGGCGCGGCTCTGCTCGTGACCGGGCCGCGCCCGCGGATACAGGGACGGTTTCTTTCCTCTGGTGTTCGGCGCGCGTGAGCGGGCTGGCGGTCGGCGTGCCGTGCCGGTGAACTGGGCACGCCGAGTGCCAGGCCGAGGTGCTCATGCGCGCGGCGTAGCCGGTGGCCGCGCCGAACCGCCAACCATCGCGGCGCCGGGCCGTACTGAAACCGGCGGGTGCGGCGGAGCGGATAACGCCGGATTCTGTACGGAGCGCGTGGAAGCTGAGCGAAGCGGCCGTAGCCGCGGAGCCTGAAGCCGGCGCGCGGAGCTTGACCCAGCCCGCAGAGTCGCGCGAGGAGCCGTGACCGGCGCGCGTCCGTGCGGATGGGTTACAGAGTCCGCCGTTATCGGTGGAGCCGCACCCGCTCCACAACTGAGCCCGGCGCCGCGCCCCAGCCGAGAGACTGTCGCCGCCACCGGACCGGGCGAAGCCTTCACGATCCGGCTGCGCCGGCGCGACTGCTGCACCCGCCCGTTACCGGCGTGCAGCAGGCGTGACGGTGCAGGTGCCCTTCATCGGGCCGGGCCGGAGATCTCTCTCAGCGCATCTGCGACCTCGAGGGCCGTCGCGAACCGGTTCTGTGGCTGCTTCTCGGTGCACCTGAGCAAAGCGCTCTTGAGGGACTCGGGTAGCACGCTGGCCTCGGGGCGATCCAGTTGTGGGCCGCTTCGCGGCCGTCGTCCTTGAGGCTCGCCTGCGCCCGTGCTCCGTCGCGCCGTGGCCACGTGCCTCCACGTCGCGCCGGTCCACGGGCTCCGCTCGCGACTTCGCCGCGCCTGGCGGTCGCCGGCACTGCGCCCACGGTGCGGTCGACGGTGGCGGTGCTCGTGCCGGCGCCCGTTGGCCGCGCTTGGGCTGCCCATAGGGAGCGCCGAGGCCCTGGCCCGAGTTGGGGGGCCTCGGCGGTCATCCTGAGTCCGCTCGCCGCGGGCAGCGTCCCGCGCCAGCGTTCGCCGGCAACGTGCGGTGCCCCGCTGGCACGGCCGCCGCAGTCGCACGAGCGGCGACTACGGTCAGGTCCGGCTGCTTCGGGAGCCCATGCGCCCCGCCCGGGCCACAAACCTCAGCCGCGGGCGAGCCGGAAGAAGCCCCAGTTGGGGGCGGGCAGCGGGCGCCACGCGACGCCCGCGAGCCGCTCGTCGTCGACGAGCTGGGCCGCGTGGGCCAGCGTCAGCAGCCTGAACCAGGTGTCGAACATCGAGCTCTCGCCGACCCCATGCTCGCCCTCGGACCACGCCGTGCGCCGCCGCTCGCGGTGGCGCAGGAGGTGGGCGCTGACCAGCGCGCGGGCCGTCCACACCCGCCCTGCCATCTCGGGCGGGGCGGCGACGGCGCGCAGCGCGTCGGGGAGGTCGAACCAGCGGCGGCGGGCCCAGCAGAAGCCGCCGTCGTCGTTCCGGGCGGCGAGGGCGACGTCGATCAGGCCGCGCGCCATGCGCTCGACCGCCGTCCGCGGCGCGACCTCGGCGCCGCCCGCGGCGCGCAGCACCGTGACCGCGTCCAGCTCGTCGCAGGCGCCGCCGCCCGGCACCGGGAAGAAGCGGCCGTCGTGGTACTGCAGCGCGACTGCCCGCGTGGCGGCGCGGTCGGCGCACGGCGGCGTGCGGTTCCAGAAGTCGTAGAGCACGTGCTGGTGGGCGGCGCCGCCGAGCCCCGTGTGGCCGTCGGCCCAGTCGCCTTCGCCCCAGAAGCCGGTCGCCGGCCGGGCCCGCTCGGCGTGCCACGCGAACCACGCCTCGAGCCGATCGCGCGAGCAGGCGTCGTCGCGCAGCAGCACGTCTGCGGAGAGCAGGATGCCGGCCTGCATCGCGCGATTGCCGCTGTTCCACGGGTTGGCCCGCCACGGCAGCGCGTCGAGGTGAGCGCGCAGCGCGGCCGCGTCGGGCCAGCGGTCGAGCACCGCGAGGCGGTGGAGCGGCCGCTCGCCCAGCGCGATCAGCGCGGCGAGGGCGAACGTCGCGAGCTGGCCGTCGGTGTAGGCGGGATCGTGCAGCGCGTGCAGCCCCGGCTGGCGCACCGCGCCGCGCCACAACCCGGTGTCCGGGTCCTGGGCTGCCTGCAGGCGCTCGACGAAGGCCGCGCGCTCGGCCGGTTCGAGGTCGTCGGCGAGCAGCCAGCGCACGAAGAACGCGAAGCAGTCGCTGAACGGCGAGCCCGGCAGCGCGGCCGTCATCGCGTAGCGGCCGGGGCCCCGCTTCAGGCGCTCGACGAAGCCGAGCGCCTCGGCCCGCAGTCGCTCGCCCGCGGTCATCGGCGGGCTCCCGCGCGCAGCTCGTCGTAGAGCGCGACGGCGCGCCGGGCCAGCGCGTCGGCGCTGCGGTGGCGCGCGATCCAGTCGCGACCCGCGGCGCCTCGCGCGCGGGCGGCCGCGGGGTCCGCGAGCAGCTCGAGGATCGCGGCGGCGAAGGCCTCGGGCGCGTACTCCGGGGCCAGCCCGCCGCCGCTCTCGTCGAGCACCTCGCGGTGGTCGGGGATCTCGCGGTTGGCCACGACCGGCACCCCGCAGGCCAGGCTCTCCACGACCTTGGTGGTCGAGGCGACCACGTAGAGCGGCTCCGGCGGCACCGGGGCGACGGTCAGCGCGGCGCCCCGCACCCAGGCGGGGACCGCCTCGCGCGGCACGCGGCCCGGAAAGCGGACGGCGTCTCCCAGCCCCATCTGCCGCACCTGCGCGGGCAACTCGGGGCCGGGCTCGCCCAGCATCACCAGGCTCGCGGCCGGGCTCTTCGCGCGCACGCGCGCGAAGGCCTCGAGCAGGAAGCCGAGCCGGCGCTTGCGGTCCATCGAGCCGAAGTACAGCACCGTCTCCGGCGGCAGCGGCTGCGCCGGACCGGCGGCGGCGACCTCGGCGCACAGCGGGAAGGCCTCGACGCGGCGTGCGCCGCGCGCGCGCAGCTCGCGCGCCATCTCGTCGCTGATCGCGAGGACCAGGTCGGCGTCGCGCACGACGCGGTCGAGCAGCGCGCTCTCGGCCGCGTGCCAGGCCGGGGCCAGCGGTGCGAGCGGTCCGCTGGCGAGCGCGGCGCGCCGGCCGAGCGCGGTCGGGAACGAGCACTGGTAGACGAAGGGCACGCCGGCCTCGCGCGCCAGGGTCCGCGCGGCCCAGGCCTCGGGCAGCCCCGTCCTCGCCTGCACGATCGAGACGCCCGCGAGCCGGGCGCGGCCGAGTGCCAGCGACTGACGCCACAGCTCGACGTGGCGGCGCGGACCGCGCCAGTGCCGGCGGCGCGTGAGCCACACGTCCGCGCCGTGCCAGCGGTGGTCGGGGGCGGCGGTCGCGGCCGCGGCGGGCACGTCCTCGCGCCGAGCCGGCTGCATCACGAAGTCGACCTCCCGGCCGAGCGCGGGCAGGCGCTTCGCGAACACCTCCTCGAGCACGACGTGGTCGCAGGGCCAGGGGCGGTGCGGGAAGAACAGCAGCCGCGGGCTCACGAGCGCCGCCCGGCCAGCAGCTCGTCGTAGAGGCGCTCGCTGGCCCGCGTCATCGCTTGCCGGGTGAAGCGCTCCTCGAAGCGGGCGCGGCCCGCGCGGCCGCGCCGCTCGCGTTCCGCGGGCGCCGCCAGCGCCTCCACGAGCGCGGCGGAGAGGGCCTTCGCGTCCGCCGCCGGCACCAGCCAGCCGGTCTCGCCGTCGACGACGGCGTCGGGCGTGCCGCCGACCGCGGTCGCGATCACGGGGCGCGACTCGGCCATCGCCTCCAGCACCGCGTTGGACAGTCCTTCGGCGAGCGACGGTTGCACGAGCAGGTCGGCGGCGGCGATCCATGCGCGGCCGGGGCCGGGGCCGACGAGCGTCACGCCACGCTCCAGGTCGAGCGCGCGCACCCGCTGCCGCAGGCGCTCGCGCTCGGCACCGTCGCCGACCAGCACCAGGCGGGCGTCGGAGGGCAGCGCCGCGCGGGCGGCGGCCCAGGCCTCGAGCAGGTGAGCGTGGCCCTTGACGGCCTCCAGCCGTCCCACGGCGACCGCCAGCGGCCCGCCGCCGGCCTCGCGGCGCAGGGCGGGCGCAGCCGCGCGCGCGTCGACGTCGTCCTCGGCGAGGCCGTTGAAGATCAGCCTGGCCCGCTCGCGGGGCAGGCCCGCGGCCACTTCCTCCTCGAGCGCGGCCCGCGAGTTGAACGCCACGCGGTCGACGCGCCGGTAGCTGGCCCGCGCCAGGCGCCGCCACAGCGCGGGAAGCGCCACGGGCAGGTTGTGCTCGTACGACGTGCGCTGCGAGACGACCACCGTGCCGACGCCGGCCGCGCGCGCGACCAGCGCGGCGTGCAGGTTCGAGAGGAACAGGAAGGAGTGGACCAGTGCGGGGCGCTGCGCCCGCAGCACGGAGGCGAGCCGCAGCAGGCAGCCGAGGTCCGCCGCGCCGCGCCTCCGCAGGGCGTGGACCGCGACCCCCGCTTGCGCCAGCGCTTCGGCGTAGTCGTTGCGCTCCTTCAGCAGCACGACCAGCGGTTCGAAGCGCGCGCGGTCGAGGCCGCTCGCCAGCTCGAACACCTGGCGCTCGGCCCCGCCGGTGCCGTTGAGGTCGTTGACGAGCAGCGCGACGCGCGTCATCGGCGGGCCAGCGAGAGCGCGTCGAGCCCGCGCGCGGCCCACTCGGCGGGACCGTCGACCGGGCGCAGCGCGGCGCGCGCGACGGCGTCGGCGTACGCCGCGTCGACCTTGTCCAGCTCGCGAGGCAGCAGGCCGATCTCGTCGAGGCGGCGCCGGCCGCGGGTGGCCAGCTCGCGGGCCCGCGCCGGGTCCAGCAGCAGACGGGCGACGGCTTCGCCCAGCGCCGCGGGCTCGCGCGGCACCACGAGCGCCGCCGGCGGCTCGCCGACCGCCTCGCGATAGGCCGGCAGGTCGCCGAGCACGACCGGGGTCTCGCAGGCCATCGCCTCGAGCAGCGACTGGGGCAGGCCGTCCGCCTCGGGTGCCATCGCCACCACGTCAGCCAGCGAGAGCAACGAGGGCATCTCCGCGTGTTCGACGTCGCCGACGAAGTGGAGCCGGCCTGCGATGCCCGCGCCCTCCGCGAGCGCGACGAGCCGGGCCTGGTACTCGGGGTCGGCGCGGTACTCGGTGAGCAGCAGCACCGCCTGCGGCACCGCCGCCACGACGCCTGCGAAGGCCTCGACCAGGAGGTGGGTGGCGTAGAGCGGCGCCAGGATGCGCGGGCAGAGCACGACGCGATCGTCCGCGGCCAGCCCCAGCCGATCGCGCAGGGCGCGGGCCGCGTCGGGGTCGCGGCGGAAGACGGCAGGATCCACACCCCAGCGCACGACGCGGGCCTTGTCCGCGAAGTCGCCCCAGCCCTCGAGGCGGCGCAGCAGGCCCTCGGACTTGACCAGCAGCGCGTCCGCGCGCTGCAGCACGCGGCGGGTGGCGCGCCGCTCGAGCCAGGTGAGCCCGCCCGGGTGCTGGCTCTCGTCGACGTCGCCGCCCATCACCGTGACGACCAGCGGCCGTGCGCCCGCCAGCGTCGCCAGCGAGGCCAGCCGCCCGCCGGCGTAGTGCAGGTGCACGAGCTCGGGCCGGAAGCGGCGCAGCCCGCCCAGGAAACCGCGCAGCGCGGCGGCGGCCTGCAGCGGGCCGCGCGGCAGCGGCTGGGTCAGCGCGTCGAGGCCAGGGCAGGGCAGCAGCGGCCCCAGCGTGAAGAAGCGGACCTCGTGGCCGAGCGTGGCGACGGCGCGGGCGCGGCCCATCGCGTGCACCGACTGGCCGTTGCCGATCACCGCGACGCGCACGGGCGGCGGCTCAGGCCTCGGCCACCCGCCGCAGCCACAGCTCGGCCGAGACGAGGCGGAACAGGCCCGGGCGCGCGGCCAGTTCGGCGTCGTCGCCAGCCAGCCACTGGCCCAGCGCCGCGTGGTTGAGCCGCGTCTCGACCCGCGAGCCGGGCCCGATCCACTTGCGCACGAGCGGGCCGATCTCGGCGAGGAAGCGCTGCTCGGGGGTGGCGAAGCCGAGCTTGTCGCGGCGGCCGCGCACGACTTCCGGGATCACCCCGGCCATCGCGTCGCGCAGCACCGCCTTGGTGCGCCCGCCCTGGATCAGTTGCCGCGCGGGCATCGAGAGCGCCGCCTCCACCAGCCGGTAGTCGAGGAACGGCGTGCGGGCCTCGATCGAGAAGGCCATCGAGCTGCGGTCCTCGTAGCGCAGCAGCGCGGGCAGGCTGGTGCGGAACACGTTGCCGAGCCGCTCCTCGCGCAGCGAGCTGCAGCGCCCGTGGCGCGTGCCCGCGACGCTCGCGTTGTGTGCGCTCCACTCGGGGTCGAGCAGGTTCTCCGGCACCCGGCCGTGGGTGGCGCCCAGCGCCAGCGCGCGCCGGCGCAGGCCGGCGGGCAGCGGCAGCGCGTGATAGGCGAGCAGCCCGAGGAAGAAGGTGAGCGGTCGCGAGGTGGCGCGGTGGGCGCGCCAGGCCTCGGCCAGCGCCCAGCCGGGCCCCTCGCGGCGCGCGATCTCGGCGAGGAACGGCCCGTAGTGGTAGTGGTAGCCGGCGAGAACCTCGTCGGCGCCCTGGCCGTCGAGCAGCACCCGCACGCCCGCGTCGCGCGCCATCCGCATCACCCGCCACTGCGAGTAGAGGCCGGTCGACGGGAACGGCTCGTCCTGGGCGCGGGCGAGGTCCGGGAGGTCGGCCGCGAGCTCGGCCGAGGTCGGCGTGGCTCGTGCGCTCAGCACGCCGGAGGCCGCCACCACCGCGTCGACGTGCGGGGTCTCGGCCAGGCCGAGGTCCGTGTAGAGCACGGAGAACGAGTGGTGGGCCGCGGCATCCGCGCCGCGCAGGCGGGCGGCCAGGCACACGATCGACGACGAGTCGAGGCCGCCCGAGAGGCAGGTGCCGACCTCGACGTCCGAGCGCAGCAGCCGCAGCCGGACGGCGTCCTCGCACAGGGCGGCGAAGTCGGCGGTGGAGAGGGCGTCGGCGCCGGCGTCCGGCGGCGGCGCGTACCAGGCCCGCACCGAGAGCCGGAACGCGTCGAGGTCGAGCGTCGCGCAGTGTCCGGCCGGCAGGCTGCGGACCCCGTCGAAGAAGGTCTGCGAGGTCTCGTCGACCGCGCCGTCGACGAGGAAGGCGCGCAGCGTCGGCTCGTGCGGGCGGCGCGGCACCAGCGGGTGGGCGAGCAGGCCCTTGATCTCCGACGCGAACGCGAAGAGCGCGCCGTCCCAGAAGTAGTGCAGCGGCTTGACGCCGAAGCGGTCGCGGGCGCAGATGAGGCGGCGGGTCTGCGCGTCGTAGAGCGCGAAGCCCCACATGCCGTTGAAGCGGGCGAGGCACTGCTCGCCCCACTCGCGCCAGGCGGCGAGCAGCACCTCGGTGTCGGTGCCGGTCCGGAACCGGTGGCCCTTCGCCTCCAGTTCCGCGCGCAGCTCGACGAAGTTGTAGATCTCGCCGTTGTAGGTGACCCACAGCGCGCCGCCGTCGCCCGCCATCGGCCCGTGGCCGGCGGCCGAGAGGTCGAGGATCGCCAGCCGCCGGTGGGCCAGGCCGACGTCGAACCCGGGCGGGATCGCCTCCGGCAGCCGCGGCAGTTCGACGCCCGCCGCGGTGTCGGGGCCGGAGAAGGCCTGGGAGCGCCCGCTGGCCGAGGCGGCCAGCAGGTAACCCTCGTCGTCCGGGCCGCGGTGCCGCTGGGCGGCGTTCATCGCGGAGAGCGGGGCGAGCGCGCCGGGGATGCGGCCGGCGACGCCCGCGATCCCGCACACGCTAGCGGCCCCGCGGCGCGCGCCGCTGGATCAGGACCGCACCCCGGCGGCGCAGTACGCCCGCACCTCGGCGCAGATCCGCTCGAGCTCGGCCATCGGCAGCTCGGGGTAGAGCGGCAGCGAGAGGACCTCGTGCGAGAGCTGCTCGGACACGGGCAGGTCGCCGACGGAGCCGCGGGCGGCTCCCATCGCCGGCTGCAGGTGGATCGGCCGCGGGTAGTGGATCGCGCTGGCGATGCCGCGCTCGGCCAGGTGACGGTGCAGCCCGTCGCGGTCTGCGACGCGGATCGTGTAGAGATGCCATGCAGACGTGGTGCCCGGTCGCACCCGGGGCACCGTCAGGCCCGGGATCCCGTCGAGCGCCGCTCCGTACGCGGCCGCGCGCTCGGCCCGCTCGCGGTTCCACAGCTCGAGCTGCGCCAGCTTGACGCGCAGGATCGCCGCCTGGAGGGTGTCGAGGCGGCTGTTGGTTCCGAGCACCACGTTGTCGTACTTGTCGGCGCCGCCGCCGTGGTTGGCGACCTGGCGCACCTTCGCCACGAACGCCTCGTCGTTCGACACGACCGCCCCGGCGTCGCCGTAGGCGCCGAGGTTCTTGCCGGGGTAGAACGAGAAACAGGCCGCGTGGCCGAGGGTGCCCGCGCGCCGGTTCCCGATCGCCGCGCCGTGAGCCTGCGCCGCGTCCTCGAGCACGGGCAGCCCGTGCCGGCAGGCGATCTCGTTGATCGCGTCCATGTCGCACGGGTGCCCGTAGAGGTGGACCGGGATCACCAGCCTGGTGCGCGGCGTGATCGCCGCCTCCAGACGCGCGGGGTCCAGGGTGAACGAGTCGGCCGCGACGTCGACGAACACGGGCGTGGCGCCGTTGAGCAGGATCGCCTCCCCGGTCGCGATGAAGGTGTTGGCGACGGTCACCACCTCGTCGCCGGGCCCGATCCCGTAGGCCCGCAGCGCGAGGGTCAGGGCGTCGGTGCCGTTGGCGACGCCGACGGCGGCGCGTGCGCCGCACCACTCGGCGAACTCGCGCTCGAACAGCTCGCAGTCGGCGCCCCTGACGAAGGCCGTGGTGGACACGACCCGTTCCATGGCGGCGTCCACTTCCGGCTTGATGCGCGCGTACTGCGCCTTCAGATCGACCATCGGAATGCTGCGGCTGTTGGCCATGTCGTCTCCCTGCTGGGCGTCCTGATAGGATCGGCGCTGGTCGCGCGGCGCGCGAGCCCGCGGTTCTTCGGTGCCCGATCCCTCGAAGAAGCGGCGTGCGATCTTATCGCCGCGCCGCGTTTCTCCGGAAAGATCCCCCGCAAGGAGCCGCCGCTGTCCAAGGTCGTGATGTTCGTGACCAACACGGTCACGGTCGACACCCGCGTCGTCAAGCAGGCGGCGAGCCTCGCGCGGTCCGGGCGCCAGGTGCTCGTGCTCGGCGCCGCCGAGGCCGACGAGCCGGCGGCGCAGGACTTCCAGGGCTTCGCGATCCGGCGTGTCGCGCCGGACCCGATCCGCGGCCCTGCCCCCGCCTGGCTGCCGCAGGCGCTGCGCTGGGTGCTCGGCCTGTGGCGCTACTGGCGCGGAGCGTACCGGGCGGCCCGGGTGTTCGGCCCCGACGTGTGCCACGCCCACGACCTGCCCGTGCTGCCGGTCGCCTTCCTGGTGTCGCGCCGCGCGGGCGCACGCCTCGTCTACGACGCTCACGAGCTGTTCACGGAGATCGGGCGCCTGGGCTTTCCGGTGCGCCTCGGCTTCCGCCTGCTCGAGTCGCTGCTGATCGGCCGGGCCGACCGCACGATGACGGTCAACGAGTCGATCGCCGGCGAGCTGGCGCGGCGCTACGGCGTACCGCCCCCGGTCGTCGTGATGAACTGCCCGCGGGTCGACGAGCCCGTGCCGGGCCGCGAGCAGAGCCCGCTCCGGGCCCGCCTGGGGCTGGGCGCGGAGGTGCCGCTGGTGCTGTTCCAGGGCATGTTCATGCCGGGGCGGGGCCTCGACCAGCTCGTGCGCGCGATCGCCCTGACGCGCCGGGCCCACCTCGCGTTCATGGGCTGGGGCCCGCTGCGGCCGGAGCTCGAGGCCCAGGCCCGGGCCGAAGGCGTCGGCGAGCGCGTGCACTTCACGGAGGGCGTGCCCCTCGCCGACCTGCTCGCCTTCACGGCCGGCGCCGACGTCGGCGCCATCCCCTATCGCGCGGTGGGGCTCAACAACTACCTGACCAGTCCCAACAAGCTGTTCGAGTACGCGGTGGCGGGCGTCCCGGTCGTCGGCAGCCGCTTCCCCGAGCTGCGCAAGGTGATCGAGGGCCGCGGCCTGGGACGCACGTTCGACCCCGAGCGGCCTTCCGAGATTGCGGCGGCGATCGACGCCCTCGTCGAAGACGCGGCCGAGATGGCGCGCGTGCGCCGCAACGTGGCAGCGGCCGCGCCGGAGCTCACCTGGGGCGCCCAGGAGCGGGTGCTGCTCGACCTGTACGCAGGACTGGAGGGGGCGCGATGAAACGGCGCACGGTGCTCACAGTGGTCGGAGCGCGGCCGCAGTTCGTGAAGGCGGGGCCGCTGTGCCGCGCGCTGCGCGAGCGCTTCCGCGAGGTGCTGGTGCACACGGGCCAGCACTACGACGCGGAGATGTCGGACGCCTTCTTCGAGGAGCTGGCGCTGCCGCGGCCCGACCACAACCTGGGGATCGGCGGCGGCTCCCACGGCGCGATGACGGGGCAGATGCTGGCGGCCCTCGAGCGCGTGATCCAGGCGGAGCGCCCCGACCTGCTGGTGGTGCTGGGCGACACCAACTCGACCCTGGCCGGGGCACTGGCGGCCGTCAAGCTGCACGTGCCGGTCGCCCACGTGGAGGCCGGGCTGCGCAGCCACGACTGGCGGATGCCGGAGGAGATCAACCGCCGGCTCACCGACCACGCCTCGGCGCTGCTCTTCTGCCCGACCCCCGAGGCCGTCGCCAACCTGCGGGCCGAGGGCGTGCGCCGCGGCGTGCACAAGGTCGGGGACGTGATGCTCGACGCCGTGCTCGAGCACGCGCGGCGGGCGGGGGCGCCCGAGGCGCCCGGCACCTACGCCGTGGCGACCGTTCACCGCCAGGAGAACGCCGACGACCCCGAGCGCCTGCTGGCGATCGTGCGCTGCCTTGACGCGCTGCCGCTGCCGGTGCGGTTCCCCGTCCACCCGCGCACGCGCCATCGGCTGCACGCGCTCGGCTTCACCCCTCGCGGCGCGCTGCAGTTGCTGCGGCCGGCTTCGTACCTCGAGATGCTGCGGCTGGTGAAGGGGGCGCGGCTGGTGCTGACCGATTCGGGCGGGCTGCAGAAGGAGGCCTTCATCCTCCGCGTCCCGTGCGTCACCCTGCGCGACACGACCGAGTGGGTCGAGACGCTCGCGGGCGGGGCCAACCGCCTGGCGGGCGCCGAGCCGGCACGCATCGAGCGCGCGGCCCGGGCCGCGCTGCGCCGCCCGCCCCGCTTCCCGCGCCGCAGTCCCTACGGCGACGGCCGCGCCGCCCAGCGCATCGCGACCCGCATCGAGCGCTTCCTGGGGGCATCCCGCCGCTGAACGGACCGCGCTGCCCGGTGCCCCGTTGGGCGCGGCACGGGGGCGGCGGGATAATCGGGATCATGCGTCACGCGCTCCGATTCGCCGCCGCCCTCGTCCTGCCGCTCGCCAGCTTCGCCCAGGAGGCCGCCCCGGGGGCCGTCGATCCCGGGATCACGCGCGCCGTGGAGGCCGGCGAGTCGCCGCGGGTGCTGGCCCGCCTGAACCTCGCCTGGGCCCCCGAAGCGACGCTCGCGCCGGAGGTGGTGGGCGCCCAGCAGGCGGCGATCCGCGCCGGGGCCGACGCGGTTGAGGCGGCGATCGGAGGCACCGGCTCTCGGCTGGTGCGGCGCTTCGAGACGGTGCCCTACGTGGCGCTGCAGCTCGATCGGGCGGGGCTGGAGGCCCTGCTCGCCTCGGGGGCGGTCAGCGCGCTAGTCCCGGACGGGCTCTCCCGGCCGGCGCTCGCCCAGAGCCGGCCGCTCGTGCAGGCGGACCAGGCGGCGGCGGCCGGCTTCGACGGCGGCGGGACCGTGGTCGCGATCCTCGACACCGGGGTCTCGTCGAGCCACCCGTTCCTGAGCGGCAAGGTCGTGGACGAGGCCTGCTTTTCGGACGCGAGCTGTCCGGGCGGTGGCAGCACGCAGACCGGCTCTGGCGCCGGCGCGCCCTGTTCCTACGCGCCCAGCGACTGCTCGCACGGCACCCACGTGGCCGGCATCGCGGCCGGCAGCGGCAGCAGCTTCTCCGGGATCGCGTCGGGCGCCTCGCTGATGGCGGTGCAGGTGTTCACCCGCTTCACGAACCCGACCTGCTCGAGCTTCGGGCTGCCGAGCCCCTGCGCGCTCACCTACACGAGCGACCAGATCGCCGGCCTCGAGCACGTGTACGGCAAGCGCGGCGACTTCACGATCGCCGCGGCCAACATGAGCCTTGGCGGCGGCCGCTACACGTCGACCTGCGACGGCGACGCGCGCAAGGCCGTGATCGACAACCTGCGCGCCGCGGGCATCGCCACCGTGGTCGCCTCCGGCAACGACGGCTTCACGGACGCCGTCTCGGCGCCGGCCTGCATCTCCAGCGCGATCGCGGTCGGGTCCACCACCAAGTCGGACCTGATCTCGAGCTTCTCCAACTCCGCGGCCCGCGTCGCGCTGCTCGCCCCGGGCTCGTCGATCACGTCCTCGGTGCCCGGCGGCGGGTACGCCAGCTACTCGGGCACCTCGATGGCGGCGCCGCACGTCGCCGGGGCCTTCGCCGTGCTGCGCGACGCCAGCCCCGGCACCGGCGTCGGCGGCGCGCTGTCCGTCCTGCAGTCGTCTGGTCTCGCGATCACCGACTCCCGCAACGGCCTGACCCGCTCGCGGATCCGGATCAACGGCGCGCGCCAGGCCCTGCAGCCGGCCACGCTGACGCCGGCGGCGACGACGGTGACGGCCGGCTCGACCCTGAACGTGACGGTCGCCAACGGCCCCGGCAACCGCCTCGACTGGGTCGGCTTCTACGCCGCCGGCGCGCTCGACAGCGCCCACGAGGGGCGCTGGAGCTACCTGAACGGGACCAAGACGGCGCCGGCCAGCGGCCTGACCGGGGCCTCTCTGGCGTTCGCCGTGCCCGCGGCGACGGGCAACTACGAGTTCCGCTTCTTCCGGGACAACGGGTTCGAGCGGCTGGCGACGAGTGCCGCGGTGACCGTGCAGGTCTCGCCCACGCCGGTGATCCAGGTGACGCCGCCGAGCCTGTCGTTCGGCAACGTCAACGTCGGCGAGCAGAAGCTGCTCACGGTCACGGTCACCAACCGCGGCAACGGCACGCTGACGGGCACGGCGACGGCCGGCGGCGCCTACTCGGTCTTCTCGGGCGGCGCCTACTCGCTGGCCCTCGACCAGAGCGCGACCGTGACGGTGCGCTTTGCCCCGGCGGCGGTCGGGCCTGCGGCGGGGACGCTGACGCTGACGGGCGGCGGCGGCGCCAGCGTGACGCTCGCGGGCGACGGCGTGCAGGGCCCGTCGGTGACACCGTCGACGACGGTGGCGAACGTGGGCCAGGGGATCACGGCGACGGTGGCGAACGGTCCGGGCAACGCGACGGACTGGGTGGGTCTGTTCCTGGTGGGCGCTGCGGACAGCGCGCACGAAGGGCGCTGGGCGTACCTGAACGGGACCAAGACGGCGCCGACGGCGGGGCTCGCGTCTGCGGCGCTGCCGTTCACGCTGCCGGCGACGGCGGGGAACTACGAGTTCCGTTTCTTCCGTGCCAACGGTTTCGAGCGGCTGGCGACGTCTTCGACCATCGTGGTGTCGGTGTCCCCGGACCCGGTGCTGTCGGTGGCTCCGGGATCGTTGTCGTTCGGGTCGGTGAGCGTGGGCTCGGTGAAGGACCTGACGGTGACGGTGAAGAACGTCGGGAACGGGACGCTGAGCGGGACGGCGAGCGCGGGCGGAGCGTACTCGGTGGTGGGCGGCGGCAGCTACTCGCTGGCGTCGAACCAGCAGCAGGTGGTGACGGTGCGCTTCGCGCCGTCGGCCTCGGGCGCGGCGAACGGCACTCTCACGCTGACGGGTGGCGGCGGCGGCACGGTCGCGCTGTCCGGCGGCGGTTACGTCGGTCCGACGGTGACGCCGTCGACGACGGCGGCGAACGTGGGCCAGGGGATCACGGCGACGGTGGCGAACGGTCCGGGCAACGCGACGGACTGGGTGGGTCTGTTCCCGGTGGGCGCTGCGGACAGCGCGCACGA
>WYBL01000050.1 GCA_011526565.1 Acidobacteriota bacterium
AGCAGGTGCCAGCCGGCGTCCTGGATCTGGCCGGCCCACCGCTGTTGGTGCGGCGCCAGCGGCCTGTCCGAATCGTGCGCCAGCAGCTGCGCGAAGCCGAGCATGGCATTCAGCGGCGTGCGCAGCTCATGGCTCATGCGGCCGACGAACTCGCTCTTGGCACGGCTGGCGGCCTCGGCCAGGTCGCGCGCGCGCTCGGCCGCTCGCAGCCGCTCGCGCTCGTCGACATTCTCGATCACGCCGACCAGCCGTTGCGCCTGCCCGTCGGCAGCGGGCAGCGCGGAGATCGTCAGCTGAACCGGCAGCGGCGCTGCCTTCGGCCGCTGCAGTGCCAGCCGCGCGCTCGCCGGCGCCGCCGCGCTGCCGCGCACTCGCGCCAGCAACGCGTCGACGTTGCGGCGTTCGCCCGCCGGCACCATTTCGTGCAGGCTCGGCAACGGCGCACCGGCGGCCAGCCCGGTCATCGCGCGCATCGCCGGGTTGATGCCGCGCAGCGTACCGTCGGCGTCGGCATCGAGGACGCCGATCGGCACGTGGTCGACGATGTTGCGCAGCTGCTCCTCGCTTTCGCGCAGTGCGCGTCCGGTGCGCTGCAGCTCGGCGGTGCGCTCGGCGACCGCCGCTTCGATGCGGCGCTGGCGGCCAGAGACCAGCAGCAGCAGCGCACCGAGCAGCCCGGTCGCGCCCAACCCGACGGCCGAAAAGGCGAAGCCCCCCGAGGTGCCGACGCCGGCGACCTCGGCGGGCTCGGCCTCGATGCGCCAACGCAGCACGCGCGGGCCGATCGCGCGCTGACGCGTGAAGGCCAGCGCGCGCGACGGCGCCTGCTCGCAGCCTACCGGCCCCGCCAGCCGCGGCCGCTCGGCCCCAGGGTCGGCGTCCAGCAGGCACCCGTACAGATACGGCGACGCGTCACGCAGCAATTTGCCGACCAGCGCGTCGAGCCGCAGCGTGACGAAGACGACGCCGCGCAGCGCGGCGCGGCGCGCCGCATCGTCTCGCGGCGTGCCGTCGTACAGCGCCTGGTACAGGACGATGCCGGTCTCGTCGCCGGCTGACTGGGTCAGCCGGAAGCCGCTGCTGGCGGCGACCTCCCCAGTCGCCGCAGCGCGCTCGATCGCGCGCCGCGCCGCCCGGATCGACAGCGCGTTGACGCCGAGGGCCGAACGGTTCGATGCCAGCGGCTCGATATGGCGGATGGCGACGACTTCGTGGGGTGATCCCGCCGCCGGCGCGTCGGCCCGGTCGAACACACGGTAGTCCGGCACCGGCCCTTCGGCTGCGGCGCGCGCCTCGAAGGCCGGCACCTCGGCGCGCGTCAGCTGCTCGCTGTATCCGATGGCGACGATGAAGGGCTGCTGCGTGAGCCAGGGTGTCGCGATACGCTGGAACTCCGACGGCCGTGGCGGTGGCCGGGTGTCCAGAGCACCGTGCACGCCCAGCAGGGCATCCTGGGCCCGCCGCAGTTCGGCGTCGACCCTCTCGGCGAGCCCCCAGGCGTCGCGTTCGAATGCGGTGCGCACGCGTTCCAGGTGGCCCTGGATCACCCAGTGCGCCGCGAGCCCGAGCAGCACCAGCGCGATGACCATCGGCAGCGCGACCAGCCGCATGCGCGGCGCCCACTCGCTCCGAGGCCGACCGATGAATGCCAGCGCGATCGGCGCGCCGACGAGCACCCCGAGCGTGTCGCCGGTCCACCAGGTGAACCAGCTCGATGCGGCCAGCGACGGCGAGACGACCCCGGTGGCCAGAAGCGGCACCGTCGCCAGCGTGGCACTGACGAGGCAGGCCAGGGGGCCGGCGAGCAGGGCGAAGCGCCAAAGGTCGCGTGGCTCGGTGAGGGTGAGCGGCTGCGAAACGAATCGCCGCACGAGCCACGCCGCGAGCGCGGCCTGGAGCGCGGCCGCGATACCGACGACGAGCCCGACGGTCATCCCGACAACCAGGGGATCGTGTGTGGCCGGCATGCGCAACGCCGCCAGCGAGAAGTTGACGGCGAAGCCACCGAGCGCGACGCCGAGCAGTGCCGGCCGCCCGCAGACCAGTGCCGCGGCCACGGCGATCCCCGCGCCCGGATAGACGGCGCTCGAGTAGCTCGGCGGGACCGCGAGCTGAACCGCGAGCAGGCCGACCACCGTGTAGACGACCAGGGTCAGCAGCGCGATGCCGAGCGGGCGGGCGGCGTCGCGGATCCGCGTGCGACCGGGCGGTTGCATCATGCGCCGATTGTCGGTCTGGCGGCGAGCCGCTGCATGGGCGCGTCGGGCCGCTCCCGATCGCTCATCCCGGAGCGCGCAGCGCGCAGGGTAGTCCAGCAAGCGCTACGCATGGCGGGTCCACTGAGCGGTCGGGGCCGGCGCCTGGCCGGTCCGCGCATCAGCGAGGTGCAGGCATCTTGACCTCCGCGTAGCGCGCCAGCGTCCGCTCGCGCGCCGCGGCATGGTCGACGATCGGCTGCGGATAGTCCCGACCCAGTGCCACTCCGGCTGCCTCCAGATCGGCCGGCCGCGCCAGCCACGGTGCGTGGACGAGCTTGTCCGGCAGCCCGGCGAGCTGCGGCAGGTAGCGGCGGACGAAGCGGCCTTCGGGGTCGAAGCGCCGGCTCTGCGTGACCGGGTTGAAGATGCGAAACCACGGCTGGGCGTCGCAGCCGGTCGACGCCGCCCACTGCCAGCCGCCGTTGTTCGACGCCAGCTCGTAGTCGTTGAGCCGCTCGGCGAACCAGGCCTCGCCGCGCCGCCAGTCGATCCCCAGGTCCTTGGTCAGGAAGCTCGCCACGACCATGCGCAGCCGGTTGTGCATGTAGCCGGTCTGCGTGATCTGGTGCATCGCCGCGTCGACCAGCGGGTAGCCGGTGCGGCCCTCGCACCAGGCGGCGAACTGCTCGTCGGCCTTGCGCCCGTGCTCCCAGCGGATGCGGTCGTGGGCGGGCCTGAAGGCGTGGCCGACGACATGCGGGTGATGGTGCAGGACCTGGTGGTAGAACTCGCGCCAGACCAGCTCGGCCAGCCAGGCCTCGGCGCCGCGCGACCCGGCCGCGGCACGCTGCTGCGCTTCGCGAACGAGCCGGCGCACCGAGATGGTGCCGAATCGCAGGTGCGGCCCCAGGTAGCTCGGCCCCTTGACGGCGGGGAAGTCGCGCGCCTCGTGGTAGCGGTCGATGCGGTCGAGGAAGTCGTCGAGCAGTTCCTGCGCCCCCGCCGGGCCGCTGGGCAGCCTGAGCTGGTGCAGGTTGGTCGGCTCGAATCCGAGCTCGGACAGCACCGGCACACCGTGTTCGCCGGCCGGCCGCGGTGCCAGCGCGCCGGCGTGGCGGGCGACGGGATACGGCTCCAGGTGCGACGGCTCGAGCTTGCGCAGCCAGGCGTTGCGGTAGGGCGTGAAGACCGAGAACGACGCGCCCGAGGCCGTCAAGACCTCGTCGCGCTCGAAGATCACGTGGTCCTTGCACGTGTGCAGCACGATGCCGGCGTCGGCCAACGCACCGCGTGCACGCGCGTCGCGTGCCAGCGCCTGCGGGTCGTCGTCGTGGCTGGCGTAGACCGCCTGCACGCCGAGCGACCGTGCCAGCGCGACGATCTCGTCGACCGCCTGCCCGTGGCGCACGATCAGCCCCGCGCCCTCGACCCCGTGCGACGCCGCCAGCGCTCGCAGCTCGGCGTCGACGCCGACCAGGCTGTCGCGGATGAACTCGACGCGGCGGTCGGCGCGCGGCAGCGGGTCGAGGATCGCGCGGTCGAAGACGAAGCCGCACCAGACGCGGCGCGCCGCGCGCAGCGCATGCCACAGCGCCGCATGGTCGTCGACGCGCAGGTCGCGTCGCAGCCAGACCAGCGCGGCGTCCAGCGTCGGCTCGGGCGGGGTGTGCATGGGCCGTGAGTGTGCCGCCGATTCGCGCCCACCGGGGTCCCGGGCCGGCGCCAGTCTTTCGGCGCGCGCTGCCCCGCGGTGCGCGCGCTCTCCTAGAATGCCCCCATGGCCGACGGCCCGATCAACCTGACCAACCAGTTCCTGATCGCCATGCCCGGCATGGTCGACGAGAATTTCGCCGGCACTGTCGTCTACCTGTGCGAGCACAGCGAGCGCGGCGCGCTCGGGCTGGTCATCAACAAGCCGATCGACATCCGGCTCAGGAACCTGTTCGAGAAGGTCGAGCTGCCGCTCGACCGCCCCGACCTGGCCGAGC
>WYBL01000051.1 GCA_011526565.1 Acidobacteriota bacterium
GACAGCGAAGGCGCCGACATCGACGCCATCGAGATCCTGCGACTCAAGTGACGAAGCACGTGCTGATGGCGGTCAAGCTGCTGGTCTCGGCGGCGCTGCTCGCCTATCTCTTCTCGACGACCGACCTGGCGGCGCTGCTCCGCCGCGTGCGCACCGGGGACCTGCTGCTGCTGGGCGTCGCGGTGATCTTCTACGTCGGGATGATGGGTCTCGCGACCTGGCGCTGGCGGGTGCTGCTGGCCGCCCAGGGCTACCCGGCGCCGCTGCGGCGGCTCACCGCCTCCTACCTGATCGCGACCTTCTTCAACAATTTCCTGCCGAGCAACGTCGGCGGCGACGTGATCCGGGTCCGCGACGGCTCGCGGCTGACGGGCTCCACGACGGCCTCGCTCGCGATCGTCGCCATCGACCGCGTGCTCGGCCTGCTCGCGTTGTACGTGCTGGCGCTGAGCGCGTGGCTGCTGGCGCCGCCGGAGGTCCGCGACCTGCCGGGCGCGGCCCCGGCGCTCGCCGCGCTCGGGGTCGGCTTCGCGATCGCGGCGTTCCTCTTCTTCCGCGTGGGCACCGCCCGCCGGCTGGTCGCGGCGTCGGGCCTCGGCCAGCACGACTGGGTGCGCCAGCGCTTCGAGACGGTCCAGGCGGCGGTGCAGGTCTACCGCGAGCGGCTGGTCTCGGTGTGGGTCGCGTTCTGCGCCAGCCTGGTGCTGCAGGCCGCCGCGGTCTTCTACTTCTTCTTCGTCGCCCACTCGCTGGCGATCGACCTGCCGCTGGGCGCCGCGTTCGTGATCATCCCGCTGTGCTTCCTGGTGCAGACCGTGCCGATCTCCTTCAACGGCTGGGGCGTGCGCGAGAGCCTGTTCATCGTCTACTTCGGGCAGATCGGCCTCAGCCGGGACAGCGCGCTGGCCTTCAGCCTGGTCGGCGCCGGACTCACCGTCGTGCTGTCCCTCTCCGGGGCCGCGATGTGGGCCGTGCGCGGGTCCGCGGGCGGGGACGGCGAGTGAGGCCGGTCCCCGTCCTCCACGTCTGCGACAAGTTCGGCGTGGCGGGCTCCAGCATCCACGGGGTCTCGCGGCTGTTCGCGTGGTGGTTCCCCCGCTTCGATAGCACCCGCTTCGACGTCTCGCTGGTCGGCCTCAAGGCCCCCGAGCCCGCCTCGGACAAGCTGCGCGAGGCCGGCGTCGAAGTCACCCACCTGTCGCGCTCGAAGTTCGACCCGCGGATCCTGACCGACCTCGTGCGGATCGGCCGCGAGCGCGGCGCGCGCGTGCTGCACGTCCACGGCTACGCGGCGGCGGACTTCGGCCGCCTGGCGGCGAAGGCGCTCGGCGCCGGGCTCGTGCTCCACGAGCACTTCGCCGACCCGAAGATGCCCGGCTACCAGGCGGTCGCCGACCGCCTGCTCGCAGGCCTCACGGACCGCGCGGTCGCCGTCTCCGGCTCCACCCGCGACTTCCTGGTCCGCGAGCGCTTCGTGCCCGAGGGCCGCGTGAGGCTCGTGTGGAACGGCGCGCCGCTCGCCGAGTTCGCGCCGCGCCCGGCCGACGAGTCGCGGGCGCTGCGCCGCTCGTTCGGCTTCGACGACGAGACGCTGGTGATCGGGACCATCTCGCGGCTGTCGCTGCAGAAGAGCCACCGCACGCTGCTCGACGCGCTGCCGCCGGTGTTCGCCCGCTTCCCCGCCGCCCGTGCGCTGATCGTCGGCGACGGCGACCAGATGGAGGCGCTGCGCGAGCAGGCCGCGCGGCTCGGCATCGCGGGCGCGGTGGTGTTCGCCGGCCACCGCACGGACGTGCCGGAACTGCTCTCCGCGCTCGACGTGTTCTGCATCTCCTCGACCTACGAAGGCACGCCGCTGGCGCTGTTCGAGGCGATGGCCGCCGGCCGCACGATCGTGTCCACCGCGGTCGACGGCTGCGCCGAGGTGCTGCGCGACGGCGCCACCGGCCTGCTGGTGCCGCCGTCGGACCCGCCGGCGCTGGGCGACGCGCTCGTCCGCGCCCTCGCCGACGCGGGCCTGCGCCGCTCGCTGTCGGACGCGGCCCTCGCGGCGTCGCGCCAGTTCGACATCGCCGAGTGCGTGCGCCAGCTCGAGGCGATCTACGACGAGGTGCTCGCCGAGCGGGAGCGCGCGGCGTGAGCTTCTTCGCGAAGGCGATCGAGACCCCGCGCGACCTGCTGCTCGGCCGCTACCCCGATTTCGTCACCGGCGGCCCGCTGCCGAAGGGCCACGTGCCGGTGTTCGTGTTCCACTCGCTGGAGCCGCGGCTGTTCGAGGCCCAGCTCCGCCACCTCAAGGACAACGGCTACGTCACGCTCGGCGCGGACGAGTACTTCCGCGTCCTGGTCGGCGCGGTGCCCCCGCCCGAGAAGGCGGTGGTGCTGACGTTCGACGACGGCCGGGCGACACTGTGGAGCGTCGGCGCCCCTTTGCTGAAGCAGTTCGGCATGCGCGGCGTCGTGTTCCTTGTGCCCGGCCGCACCCGCGACGGCGGGCTCGGTCCGACGCTCTGGGACGTGCGCGACGGCGGCGCGACCGAGGCCGACCTGCTCGCCCGCGAGCGCGGGCCCGAGGGGTTCCTGACCTGGGCCGAGGTCGAGGCCCTCGTCCGCGACGGCGTCTACGACTTCGAGAGCCACTCCATGTTCCACGCCCGCGTCGCGGTCGCGCCCGAGGTCGTCGACTTCCTCACCCCCGAGCGCCGCCACGGGTACGCCGCGATGGACGTGCCCTGGATCTCCGGGCGCGACGGCGACCTGCTGGCGCACGAGGCCGGCCTCGGCACTCCGCTGCTGCGCTCGGCCCCGCGCCTCTCGGACGCCGCCCGCTTCGTGGAGGAGCCCGGCTTCGGCGACCTCTGCCGCGAACTCGTCGAGCGAGAGGGCGGGACCGCTTTCTTCGGCCGCCGCGACTGGCGCGCCCGCCTGCGCGGCGTGCTGCCCGAGGGCCCGGTCCCCGGCCGCTGGGAGACGGCGGAGGAGGCCGCGGCGGCGATCGACCGCGAGCTGCGCGAGTCGCGCCGGGTGCTGGAGGAGCGCACCGGCCGAGCGGTCGTCCACCTCTGCTACCCGTGGCACGCGTCGTCGCCGGCCGCGGTGGCGGCGGCCCGCGCGGCCGGCTATCGCACCGCGTTCTGCGGCAAGGTCCCCGGCGTGCCCATCACGCTCCCGGGCGGCGACCCGCTGGCCATCGCCCGGGTCGGCGAGGACTGGTTGTTCTGCCTGCCCGGCCGAGGCCGGCGCAGCGCGGCCGCGGTGCTCGCGGCCAAGTGGCAACGCGCCCTGCGCGGCGCGTAGTACCATCCACCGAACCTCTTCATTCCAAGGGGCGGACGACGACGACGCCATGAGCCACCTGCTGCTGCCTGTCCTCCCGCTGCGCGACGTGTGCCTGTTCCCCGAGGCCTCGCTGACGGTCGCCATCACCCGTCCCGCGGTCGTGCGCGCCCTCGAGCTCGCCCGCCGCTGCGGCAACCGCCTGATCGCGGTCGCCCAGAAGGACCCGCTGAACCACAACCCCAGCGCGGTCGGCCTCCACGGCTTCGGGACCATCGCCGAGGTCGTCGGCCACGAGGTGCAGAGCGACATCGACCGCAAGATCGAGCTCGACGGCGGCAGTCGCGCCCGCATCCACGACATGCTCGGCCTCGACGTCCTCGTCGCCGAGGTCGAGGAGGTCGAAGAAGGCGACCCCGGCGACGAGTGGGGCTCCGCGGTCGAAGCCCTCGCCCGCTACATGCACGCCCACGCCGACCTGCGCAAGTTCCTCGACGCCCAGCGCCGCTCGAAGGAACCCATGGCCTGGGTCAACCTCGCCTGCCAGCACCTCCCCATCACGGCCACGGCCCGCCAGAAACTCCTGGAAAGCGACGCCGCCGAACGCTGCCAGAAGATCAGCCGCGGCCTGGACGCGCTGCTGAAGAAGGAACGCGAGGGGTAGCTTCGCCTCTCCGCGAATCGCTTGCGGCGATGGGACTGAAGTGGCCGCCGCCGGCCGGGCGAGCGCCGATCCTTCGCTAACGCCGCCGGGGACCCAGGGCCCGCATTTGCCCCTCGACCTGCGCCATCCGCCCCAGGATCTGGGCTCGCTCTGCCCGCAGCAACGCCAGTTCGCCTTCGACGCTCTCCAGCCGACCGTCGACTCCTTCGAGCCGGGCTTCGACGCCGGAAAGCCGGCCTTCGACTCGGTCGAGCTGGACTGCGACCTTGCCGACCTGGCCCTCGACGCCCGACAGACGCCCCTCGACCGCTTCGATCTTCTCCTCGACGCGCTTGAGCCCGAGCACGAGCATCTGGTACTCCGTCTCGAGCCTATCGAAGCGGTGGTAGATGGCGTCGAGGTGCCCGTCGATGTCGTCGAGCCGACTTTGCACCCCCGAGATATCGCCCCGGATCTCGCGAAACTCGGGCGCGATGATCTCCCGGTGGAACCGGAGCAGCGTGGGCCAGAGTTCGTCGCTTGCCATCGTGCTCATCGTACCTTCCGGTGAATCGGCCTCAGGTCCGCGCGTTCAGAGATCGCCAATTCTCCAGACGTCCCTCGGTCACGAGTACGGCTCGTCGCAGCGATCCAGGTCCGGCGAGTCGCCGGAGCCGGCGGCAGCAGCCCGCGCCGCCAGGAACCGCAGCGTTTCGACCTTGCTCGCCGCGAAGATCAGTTCGCTGCACTCGTCGCGCGCCAGTTCAGCGTCGATCTCGCGGGGGAACTCCCTGTAGTAGGCGAAAGCCGCCTCCACCTGAGCTTCGGTCAGGTCGGGGTAATCCTCCTCCAGGATCTGGGCTTTCGTGTGCCCCTGACGGGCGCAGCAGATGACGTTGTTCACGCGGACACGGCTGCTCCCGAACGCCGCCTTGCCGAAACAATAGCCGGGCTCCTTGACGATCAGTGGGTGCCTCTCGCGCCAGCCTGGGTCTTTCACTTGGTTCGACCTCCAAGCCCCCGAGTGGCCAGAAACGCCTCTCGCAGCCGCTCGGTCTCCTCCTCCCAGCCCTCGTCCTCCGCCAGCTCGGCGTCGATCTCCGCCCTGTGAGCGTGGCGGTAGGCCAGCGCCGCCTCGACGTCCGCCTCCGTGAGAGCCGGGTAGGCGTCGATGATGCCGGCGACATCCTCCCCGGCGTCCGAGAGGAACGCGATGTCCACGACCGCGATCCTCCGCCCCGCGATGCAGGGTCGCCCACCTCTCACGTCGGGCCGACTGACGATGCGTGCCCCGCTGACCGGCGTCATGAGGCCACGTCCGGGTCACGCCTTCCGCGCTCGGCAAAGAACGCCGCGCGATGGCGGAGGCTCTCTTCCACGGCGAGCTCGTGCGACGCGAGGTCCGCCTCGATTTCGGCAGGGTGTCGGGCCGCGTACTGCAGTCCGAGATGCACCTGGGCCATGGTCAGGCTCACCGCGAAGGCGTCCTGCATTTCGTCGGGCCGCTTTGCCTCGCGCTGGAGTTCAACCAGGTCCATCACCCGGATCCGCGTGTCGTCGATGCACGCACGTCCGCCACACACGCCGGGCCGCTTCGTGATCGTCACCGCGGCCGCGACTGCCGGATCGCCGCGGCACACGTCGACCGCCCGCTTCTCCGCAGTCGCTTCGGCTCGCCGGCGCTCCCGTGCCTCGGCTCCCGTCTCTGGATCGAGTTGATCCCAGTGCTCCTGGTAGTGCACCAGTGCGGCGACCACCTGCTCGGGCGAAAGAACCGGGAACGCCTCGCGAACGAACTCGATCGCGGGCCGCGCGAGCCACGCCGCCACGACCTCGTCGACCCGAACCCCCGTCGAACCGATCGTGGCCGGTCCCGGGCCACTGCCCACCGCCTCGCGGGTCGCGGACTGGTCAGATCGACCTTGCGAGTCCGCCTTGTTGCCCTCGGTCATGCGCCTAGCTCCCGACAGCGTTGTACACGTTCCAGCCACCGAGCGCCAGACCGCATTTCGTGACTTGGGGCCATCACGGCGGGGCCAGCTCGGGTAGGGTCGAGGGCCCGATGCAGGCCTGCGCTCCCGTCGACCCGTCACGCCTCCGAAGCCTCCGCGACGCCGCGAGCCGAGTCGCCCTCCAGGCGCTCCTGTCCGCCCATGACCTGCTCGGGCACGCCACCGGTCGCCACCTGCGCGACGCCCGCGCCCAGGACGATCCGCTGTGCGCTCTCAGCGCCCGACTGGAGGAGGCTGAACTCAAGGCCCGCCTCGCGTGGGACATCGTCGAGCTGCTTCGCGCGCGGCTCGGCAAGATCCCGGAAGGCCGGCGGCCCTACTACTCGCCCGCCCAGCGCTTCCGGATTCTCGAACTGAAGCGCCTCCTGGGCTGGACCCGAGCCGAGGCCGCGACCACGTTCCTCGTCTGCCCCAACACCGTCGGCAACTGGGAGGCCCAGGTTCGGCCCGGAGCCACCACCATCGGCTCCACCGTCAAGCCGACCCCGCCGGTCGTGCGCATGAAGGACGCGGTCCGCAGCTTCATCCAGACGCTGAAGCGCCTCGGCTTCGGCTCTGACGACGTCCTCGCCATGACCCTGGTTCGAGCGGGCTGGAAGATCTCGGCTCGAACGGTCGGGCGGATTCTGCGGGAACCGCTGCGACCCGAACCAGTCCCTCCAGCAGAGCCGCCTCCGTCCCAGCGTCCGGTCAAGGCCTCGTTCGTCCATCACGTCTGGATGGCCGACTGCTCGGAGGTCCGCGCCTTCCTCGGAGGAACGTTCCACATGGCGGCCATCTTCGACGCCTTCTCGCGCGTCCCCCTATTGATCGGCACGTTCGAGCACCGGCCGGATTCAGCGGACATGAAGGCTCTGTTCCTGAAGGCCGCCGCGAGGTTCGGGAAGCCGAGGTACCTGATCACCGACCTCGGACCGGAGTTCAAGGGTGCGTTCCGGAACGCCCTCCAGCGCGCCGCCGTCGTCCAGCGCTTCCGGCGCAAGGGCTACGTCGCCGGAACGGCCCGCCTCGAGTCGTTCTGGCGAACCCTCAAGAACATCGCGGACCTGCGCCTCCCCCTCTTCCTGACCCTCGAAGACCTGGAACGCAGGCTCGCCCCCGCCCTCGCCCACTACACGTACTTCCGGCCCCACCGAGGCCTCCACGGCGCGACGCCCGCCGAAGCGTTCC
>WYBL01000052.1 GCA_011526565.1 Acidobacteriota bacterium
AACAGCGGCCAGGCCTCGGCCAGGATGAACAGCAGGATGCCGAGCACGCTGGCGACGATGCCGATGCCGCCGAGCGTGATGAAGAAGACGGCGAAGCGGTCGAGACGCTTGACCCGCTTGATGCGATCGCCCTGGGCGGCGATCAGCTCGCGGACGGTGAGGGTGTTGCTGGCCATTCGGGTTCGCCGCTTCGCTGTCCTTCGGGTCTTCCGGTTCGGGGGTCGAAAGGCGCGGGCCGGGGCGGTCTTCTCGAGGAGGCCCCGGCCCGCGGGAGGAGCAGTCGACTACTCCAGCTTCGCCAGCTCCTCCTTGCAGATCGACGCGGGCAGCGGCAGGTAGCCGTCCTTGACGACGACCTCCTGGCCTTCCTTCGAGAACATGAACTTCGCGAACTCCTTGACCAGCGGGTCGAGCGGCTTGCCGGGAGCGCGGTTCACGTAGATGTACAGGAAGCGGTTGAGCGGGTACTTGCCGCTCTTGACGTCCTCGTACGAGCCGTTCGAGAACGCGCCGCCTTCGGCCTCGGCGAGCGCCACCAGCTTGACGCCGGAGGTGCGGTAGCCGATGCCCGAGTAGCCGATCCCGAAGCGGTCCTCGGTCACGCCCTGAACGACGGAGGCGGAGCCCGGCTGCTCCTTCACGGTGTCCTTGTAGTCGCCGTTCTTGAGCGTGTGCTCCTTGAAGAAGCCGTAGGTGCCCGACGCCGAGTTGCGGCCGTAGAGCGAGATCGGTCGATTGGCCCAGTCGCCGGTCAGGCCGAGCTGGCCCCAGGTCGTGACGTTGCCCTTGAAGCCCCGGCGGCGGCTCTTGCCGAACACCGCGTCGACCTGGGCCATGGTCATCTGCTCGATCGGGTTGTCCTTGTTGACGTAGACCGCCAGCGCGTCGTAGCTGGTGCGGAGCTGGGTCGGCTTGTAGCCGTACTTCTGCTCGAACTGGTCGATCTCGGTGGCGCGCATCGTGCGCGACATCGGGCCGAACTGGGCGGTGCCCGCGATCAGCGCCGGCGGCGCCGTCGAGCTGCCCTTGCCCTCGACCTGGACGCGGACGTTCGGGTACATCTTGCGGAACGCCTCGGCCCACAGCGTCATCATGTTGTTCATGGTGTCGGAGCCGATGCTGTTGATGTTGCCCGACACGCCGCTGGTGCGCTGGTACGACGGGATCGCCGGGTCGACCTGGATCTGCTGGGCCTGCGCCGCGCCCGCCACCAGGGCCAGGGCCGCGCCGAACGCCGTCACGCGATTCATCTGCACGTGTCCTCCACGATTCGCCTGTCTCACGGGGCTCACGCTAGCAACCCCGTGAGAACAGGCTGTTATGACCGTGTTAATTCGGTGTTAACTAGAAGATGATCTGGGCTTGGAGCCGCAGCTCCTTGTTCTTGGTGCCCTTGCCGGAGTTCGCGGCCTCGTTCTCGAGCTGGCCGAAGTCGGCCTGCAGCTTGAGCGCGTGCTTCGCGTAGTAGTAGCTGAGCGCGCCGCGGATCTCCTTGCGCAGGTTGTCGTCGACCGCGTCGGTCGGGTCGTACTGGCCGATGCGGGCCGCGAGTTCCCACTTCTTGGCCTTGTCGAGCAGGTACGAGGCCTGGGCGAAGAAGCCGTCCGAGTTGAACTTGGCGCCGGACTCCGGGGTGCGTTCGCGCACGTAGTACTCGCCGGTCGCGTAGAAGCGCTTGTACTTGAAGATCGCGTCGAAGCCGAAGATCGTGTCCTTCAGGTCGTTGCCGGTGGTGGCGCCGTGGAAGTCGTTCTTCTCGAAGTTGGCGGCCACCGCGAAGATCGGGCTGTCCGTCGAGTCGAAGTCCGCCTCGCCGTACATGGCGCCCGAGATCCAGGCCCGCTGCGTGAGGTTGACCTTGCCCGAGGGCTGCCACATCACGCGCGCGTTCATCTGCAGGTTGCCGTTGTCGTTGGCCGAGCGGGTCAGGCCGTTGCCGTTGAAGACGCCGACGCGGTACTCGATCTTGTTGTTCAGGTTGCCGAAGACGGCGACGCCGGTGTCGCGGCCGCGCGCGTACTGGTTCGAGACCTCGGCGCGGTCGACGAAGCTCTGGCTGCCGGAGGAGGTCATCTCCTGGTGGCCGAAGGGCACCTTGAACTGGCCCGCGATCACGCGGAAGCGACCCTTGCCCTTGGTCAGGTCGATCGAGATGTTGGCGTCCTCGAGAATGGCTCCGGCGTTGCTGCCGCTCACCGCCGGCCAGTTGGCCTGCAGCTCGTAGCTGATCCAGCTCTTGCCGAAGGCCCAGCCCTCGAACTTGGTCTTCACCCGGCGCAGGCGGAACGACGGCTTGGCGTCGCCCTTCGCGCTGGTCCCGGCGAGCTGGACCGAGTCGTCGGGCAGCTCTTCGGTGAAGCGCACCTGGATGCGGTTCGAGATCTCGAGATAGGCGTTGTCGGTCGTGATCCGCGTCTTGCCGTCGCGCCACTCGACCCGCTGGGTCGGCGACTTCGGCCGCTCCACGGCTTCCTGGATCCCGTACTTGAAGAAGAACAGCTCGAGCGCCGTCTCGTTCTCGGCGACGACGGTCGCGCCGTCGGGGCCGGCGCCCAGGCGCGTGATGGCGACGCCCATCTCGCCCGAGACCTTCCACGCCTCCCACGTCTTCTTGGTGTTGAAGACGTAGAAGCGGTCGTCCTTCTTTTCCTCGGCGTAGAACAGACCCTGCGCCCAGGCGGGAGCGGCGATGGCCGCGGCCAGGACCAGGAACGCGGCAGCCTGCAGGCCCCGCACGAACCCCTTGCGCATCGAAGTGTCCTCCTTGGACGGCTGTGGCGTGGACGAACCCACAGGCGTGCGCAAGCTAGGCGGTGCCGATGACGGCGCCGTGACGCCGGGGTGAACATCGTGTTAACGGCCGTCACACGATTGCCGCGGCGGGGCCGGGGCCGCGTCACGGACGGGCCCTAACGTGCTGTCCAACATGGCGATGCGCTCGACGTACTCCCGACCTGGCGGCCCCGCGCGCGCGTGGCGCAGGCGGGCCGAAGGCAACCCCGGTCCGCGGCCGGACCTGGTACGGCCGGCCCGACACCCCGCTCCGAAGCTCAGCGAAGAAGAACTGAAGGACCTCGAGGAGTTCTTCGGCGCTTCGGCCCTCGAACTCGGCCTGGTCCCGGGCTACCCGATGTCGGCGTAGTCGGCCGCGCCGGGTTCGTTCAGCGGCGGGAGGCGCGGCGGAGGCGCTCGGCCATCACCCGCATCACCTGCAGGGCGAAGAACGGCGTCTGCTGGACGAGGAACAGGAAGCGCTTCTCCGGCACCACCACGACCCTGCAGTCCGTGCGCGCGACCGCCGTGGCGCTGCGCGGCGAGTGGTCGACGAGTGCCATCTCGCCCACGATCTGGCCGGGCCCCAGCACCTCCAGCACGGCGTCGCCGATGCGGAGCTCGACTTCGCCCTCCTGGATGGCGTACATCGCTTCGCCGATCTCGCCTTCGCGGAAGATCACTTCCCCTGCCGCGAAGTGCGTCGCTTCTTCTTTCCGGAACAGGTCGATGGTCGTGCTCATGGCGGCGCGAAGTGTGAGGGCCCCGCGTGACATTCCCGCGACGCCGGGCCGCCAGACCTGCGCGCAAGGCTCGTCACGCGAATGTCACGGCGAGGGCGGAGATTCCCGGGCATGACGGAAAGCCCCCACGGCCTGTTCACGCCCGGTACCCACGTGCTCGAGTGGTGTCGGGATTGCCGTCACTTCGCCTGCGGCGAGTGCCCGGGTGACGGAGAGTACGGGCGGGCCTGCGCCCTGCCGGACTGCAGCCTGCGCCAGCCCGGCGCCCCGGTCGTCCTGCCGACCTGGTGGGACCGCCTGCGGCACCGCGCCCGCGTGTGGTGGAACTCGTGAACCTCGGCTGAAACGCGGAGCCCGACCCGCACGCCCTGCGCCCCCGCCTGGAACGCCACTTGCTTTCTGGTGGTCCAGGAGACGGACCATGGCGGAGAAGCACCGGATCGAGATCGTCGGGCCGCTGGGCCCGCGGTGCCTCGCCGCAGAGCACGCGGTGCACCAGGTCGTCGAAGAATCCCACGCCAACTGCGAGGTGGTGCTCGACGTGACGCCAGAGCGCCTCTTCGACCTCGGCGTCGTCCGCACCCCCGCGGTCGTGCTCGACGGCCGCCTGGTCCTGGCGGGCCGCGCCCCGACGGAAGACGAAGTCCGCGTCCTGCTCGGCGTCGCCTGAGAGCCGCTCCGGGGTTCAGCCCAGGAACACCGCCGCCAGGCCCAGGAAGATGAAGAAACCCATCGCGTCCGTCGCGAAGGTGAGCAGCACGCTGGAGCCCTGGGCGGGGTCGCGGCCCGCGCGAGCCAGGGCCAGCGGCGCCAGGACGCCGCCGACGGCGGCCACGCCCATGTTCAACGTCATCGCCGCAGCCATCACGAGGCCGAGCGCCGGCGAGCCGTAGAGCAGCAGGGCGAAGAGGCCCATCAGGCCGCCCCACACGGCCCCGTTGAGCAACGCGATGCGCGACTCCTTCAGGAGCAGGTGGCGCACCGTCCCCTCGCGCACCTGGTCGAGCGCGAGCGCGCGCACGATCAGCGCCACCGTCTGGTTGCCGGTGTTGCCGCCGACCGAGGCCACGATCGGCATCAGCGACGCGAGCGCCACCAGCCGCTCGATCGTCCCGGAGAAGGCGCCGATCACCCGCGAGGCGAAGAAGGCGGTGACCAGGTTGATCGCGAGCCACGGCCAGCGGTTGCGCGCGGACTCGACGAGCCCGGCGAACAGGTCCTCGTCGCCGGCGAGACCGGCGCGCTGGAGAGCCTCGCGCTCGGCGCTGTCGCGCAGGAAGTCGAGCACCGCGTCGACGGCGATGCGGCCGACCAGCTTGCCGCGCTCGTCGACGACCGGGGCGGACACCAGGTCGTAGCGCTCGAAGGCCTGGGCCGCGTCGCGCGCCGGGTCGCCGGGGTCGAACGAGACGCTGCCGGGGCTCAGCTCGTCACCGACGCGCGCCGCGGGATCGCCCTGGACCAGTGCGGCGAGGCGCAACACGCCCTTGAACAGGCCTCGGCCGTCGACGACGAACACCGCGTCCGTCTGGGCGGGCAGGGCGGGGCGCGAGCGCAGCGTCGCCAGCACGTCGGCCAGGGTGGCGTCGTCGCGCACCGTCGCCGGCGGTTCCTCCATCAACGCCCCGACCGTGCCGTCGGCGTAGGCGTGAGCGGAGAGCAGCCGCGCGGCGCTGGCGTGATCGAGACTCGCGTAGACATCGGGCCGGAGTTCGTCGGGCAGCGCGTCGGCGACCCAGGCCAGGTCGTCCGCGTCCATCTCGCGCACGGCGGCGAGCAGCTCGTCGCGCGAGAGCAGCCCCATCAGGCCGCCGCGCTCCGCGTCGCCCAGCTCCAGCAGCACGTCGGCCTGGCGGCGCGGGTCGAGCTGGCGGAAGACGAGCACGCGACGGGTGGAGGGCAGCGCCTCGACGATGTAGGCGAGGTCGGCCGGGTGCAGGTCGCGCACGCGATGGCGCAGCGCGGCCAGGCTCTGGCGATGCTGCAGTTCCTCGAGCAGCTCGCGCTTGGGCCCCTCCTGGCGGTGGGCCAGGGCGTCGAGCACCTCCTGCTTGTCGAGCAGCTCGGTCACCGCCCGCAGCCCTTCCCGCAGCGCCTCTCGCGATCGTTCCCTGCGCACGGCCGCCTCCTTCGTCGGGCCGGGCCGGTTGCCGGTCAGCGCAGCGTGTAGAGCGGCTTGCCCGACGCGTCCTTGAACTGACGGGACCAGGCATGGCGCACGGCGAGCGCCACGGCGTCGGGCAACGCCACGAAGCCGAGTCTCTCGGCAGCCGCTTCGCCGTCGCTCATCGCCCACTCGAAGAAGGCGAGGGCGCGGCGCATCGGCTCCGGGTCCTTCGGCGCCAGCGCCATGACAACGAACACGGGAGCAGTGATCGGCCAGGACTCTTCGCCCGCCTGGTCGAGCAGCAACACGGAGAAGGCCGGCGCCTGCGCCCAGGGAAAAGCGGCCGCCGCGGACTGAATGGACGAGGGTGCCGCTGCCACGGCGCGACCGGCCCGATTGACCAGCAGCGGGGCGTGCAGCTTGCGACCCCGCACCCGCGAGTAGTCGACGTAGCCGATGGCGCCGGGCGTGCGCTCCACGAAGTCGGCCATGGCGTCGCTGCCCACGACGGTTCGGGTGTCGTCCGGCCACTTGACCACGAGACCCGCGCCGCCCGCAGCCTTCCATGCGGGGCTGACGCGGCTCAGGTAGCCCGTGAACACGGCCGTGGAGCCCGACGCCTCCGAGCGGGCGACGGGCACGACCGGCAGGTCGGGCAGCGTGCGGCCCGGGTTCAGGGCGGCGATCTCGGGCGCGCGCCACGATTTCACCTGGCCGAGGAAGATGCGGGCCAGCACGTCGCCGGCCAGTCGCAACGGCTCGCCGTCGAGGTTCGCAACCGGCACGATGCCGCCCAGCGCCACCGGAAACTGCACGAGGCCGCCGGCCTGCAGTTCGGGAACGCTCAGCGCGATGTCCGAAACCGCGAACACCGCCTCGCCTGCCCGGAGGCGCCGCAGGCCGGCGCCGGAACCGCCCCCCTCGTAGCGGATGGCGGGGCCGGCCTGGGAAAACTGACGGCCCCACTGCTCGATCAGCTTGGCGGCCGCGGTGGACCCGGCCCCGACGACTTCCTGGGCCGAGGCCCCGGGGGCCGCGAGCCCGACAGACGCGAGCAACAGGGTGGCCATGCGCATCGAACGAACTCCTTCGTCAGAGGGATAGGGAGGATGTGCGCACGGCGTGACATTTCGGTGACGACGCGCAGGGCGCCCCTGCGTCGAGCGCAGCGTCCATGCTGTAGTAGCGGTGTCGACTTTCCGGAGGGGTTCCTGCGATGCAGATGCGTACGCTCGGTTCGACGGGTCCTGCGGTGTCCGCGGTGGGCCTCGGCTGCATGGGCATGTCGGACTTTTACGGTCCCGCCGACCGGACGGAGAGCGTCGCCACGATCCACGCCGCCCTCGACGCGGGCGTCACGCTGCTCGACACCGGCGACTTCTACGGCATGGGCCACAACGAACTGCTGCTGCGCGAGGCGCTGCAGGGGCGGGCGCGCGAGCGGGTCGTGCTGAGCGTGAAGTTCGGCGCGCTGCGCGACGCGGACGGCGGCTGGCTCGGCGCCGACGGACGCCCGGCAGCGGTCAAGAACTTCCTGGCCTACTCGCTGCGGCGGCTCGGAACCGACTACATCGACGTCTACCGCCTCGCGCGCGTCGATCCCGCGGTGCCGATCGAAGACACCGTCGGCGCGATCGCCGAGATGGTGAAGGCGGGCCACGTCCGCCACGTCGGGCTCTCCGAGGCGGGAGCCGCCACGATCCGCCGCGCGCACGCCGTCCACCCGGTCTGCGACCTGCAGATCGAGTACTCGCTCGTCTCGCGCGGGGTCGAAGACGAGATCCTGGCGACGACCCGCGAGTTGGGAATCGGCATCACGGCGTACGGCATCCTCTCGCGCGGCCTGCTCAGCGGGCACTGGTCGGCGGATCGGGCCCTGGCGCCCGGCGACTTCCGCGCCTTCCTGCCGAGGTTCGGGAGCGCCAACCTCGCGGCGAATCTCGCCCTGGTCGAGGGGTTGCGGACACTGGCCCGGGAGCGGGGCACGACGGTGGCCGCCCTGGCCACCGCCTGGGTGCTCTCGCGCGGCGAGGACGTCGTCCCGCTCGTCGGCGCGCGGCAGCGAGAACGGCTCGCGGAGTCGCTCGCCGGCCTCGAGTTGCGACTGGCCGCCGAGGACCTGGCGCGGGTCGAGGCTTCGGTGGCGAAGGGCGCCGCCGCCGGCGACCGCTACCCGACCCCGCTGATGGCGCATCTGGACAGCGAGCAGCGCGAAGGGTAGGACGAACCGTGCCCTGACCCGGGCGAAGCTCGAGAGGACGCTACGTCCCGGCGGCGGGGGTCTCCGCGTCGAGGCCGATGTCGAGCGCCGGCGCGCTGTGGGTCAGCCAGCCGAGCGAGATCAGGTCGACTCCCGCCTCGGCCACCGCGCGCAGGGTCGCGGGTGTCAGGCCACCGGACGCCTCGGTCAGCGCGCGTCCCCCCACGCGGGCGACGGCCAGGCGCAACTGGTCGGGGGTCATGTTGTCGAGCAGCACGGCGTCGGCGCCTTCGGCGAGGGCGGCGTCGAGCTGCTCCAGGGTGTCGACCTCGACCTCGATCCGCACCATGTGGCCGACGCCCGCGCGGGCCCGGCGGATCGCTGCCGCCACGCCGCCGGCGAGCGCCACGTGGTTGTCCTTGATCAGCACCGCGTCGTGCAGCCCGAAGCGGTGGTTGACGCCGCCGCCGACGCGCACCGCGTACTTCTCGAGCGCGCGCAGCCCGGGCGTGGTCTTTCGCGTGCAGGCGACGCGGGCCCGGGTGCCCGCCGTGGCCGCCACCGCCTCGCGGGTGGCGGTGGCGATGCCCGACAGCCGGCAGAGCAGGTTGAGCGCCGTGCGCTCGCCGGTCAGCAGCGCGCGGGTCCGGCCCGCGACCCGGGCAATCGCGTCACCGGGCTGGACGTCGGCGCCGTCGCCGCGCAGCACCTCGACCTGCAGGGACGGGTCGAGGACGCGCAGCGCGTGCAGCGCCGCGTCGAGCCCGGCAACTCGCCCCGCGGCGCGGCTGACGAACGTCGCGCGGCCTGCCATCGACTCCGGGACGATCGCGTCGGTGGTGAGGTCGCCGGCGGTGGCCAGGTCCTCCGCCAGGGCACGGCGCACGACGTCGTCGTAGAGCAGCGGACTCAGCATGCGCATGCGACGGATCCTTTCACGACCTCGTCGAGGCGGACATGCGCCCCCCGGCTGTGAACCCGATCGAGCGCCGCGGCGGCCAGCGCCCGCGAGACCCGGGCCCGATCACGTGCCGGTCCGGGGGGCAGCACGCGCAACGATTGGTCGATCTCGCGCAGCGCGGCGCGCAGGCCATCGCCCTGGCGCAGCAGGCCCACTTCTTCCCACATCACGTCGCGCAGCCGCGCGACCGCGGCGCGCTGAGGCCGGCTGGCCGGCGCGGGCCGCGCCGGGGCCAGGCCGGGGTCGCCGCCGCGGCCGCCGCGGGCCCGGATGTCGGCCGCGGCACGGCGGGCGAACACGACGGCTTCGAGCAGCGAGTTGCTGGCCAGGCGGTTGGCGCCGTGGACGCCGGTCGCGGCCACCTCGCCGCAGGCCCACAGGCCGGGCAACGAGCTGCGCCCCGCGAGGTCCGTCGCGATGCCGCCCATGTGGTAGTGGGCCGCCGGGGCGATCGGCACCAGGTCGCGGGCCGGGTCGAGGCCCGCGTCGGCGCAGGCCGCTGCCGCCGCGGGGAAGCGCTCGCCGAGCTCGCGGGCGAGCGGCCTCAGATCGAGGAACGCCTGGCCTCCCGCCCGCATCTGGCGCGCGACGGCGCGGGCGACCACGTCGCGGGGCGCGAGCTCGGCGTCGGGGTGGGCGAGCGCGAGGAAGCGGCACCCGCCGCGATCGACGACCCGGGCGCCGTGGCCGCGCAGCGCTTCGGACAACAGCGGCATCGGGTCACGGCCGGCGGCGAGCGCGGTCGGATGGAACTGCACGAGCTCGAGGTCGCGCAGCCGGACCCCGGCCTCGAGCGCCAGCGCCAGGCCGTCGCCCGTGGCCTCCGCGGGGTTGGTCGTGTGGCGGAAGAGCTGGCCGCAGCCGCCGGTGGCCAGCACGACGCAGGGCGCGACGTGGGTCCGGACGCCGCCGCGGGCGACCGTGTGGACGCCGGCGATGGCCGCGCCGTCGCTGGCGAGGCGAAGCGCGCGCGCGCGCTCGAATACGCGCACGTGGGCAACCTCGCGCACACGGGCGGAGAGGGCGCGCGCGACCTCGGCTCCGGTGCGGTCGCGGGCATGCACGATGCGCGCGCGACCGTGGGCCGCCTCGCGGCCGAGCGCGAGGTCGCCAGCCCCGTCGCGATCGAAGTCCACTCCGCGGGCCTGCAGCCACGCGATCGCGGCGGGCCCGGCCGCGGTCAGCGCCTCGACCGCGCGCGGCTCGCTCCAGCCGTCGCCGGCCGCCAGTGTGTCGCGCGCGTGGGCTGCGGGAGAATCCCCGGGCCCGACGGCAGCGGCGATGCCGCCCTGCGCCCAGGCCGTCGCACCGTCGGCGCCGAGCACGCCGCGGGTGACGAGGTGCACGCGCAGCGGCGCCAGTTCCAGCGCGGCCGCCAGCCCGGCCAGGCCGCTGCCCACGACCACGACGTCGGCTTCGAAGCGCTTCATCGTCCCACGGCCAGCATGCGCTGGACGGCCCGGCGGGCGGGCGCGACCAGCGGCGCCGGCACTCTCACCTCGTGGCGCAGGTGCAGCAGCGCGTCGTGGATCTTGGGCAGCGTGATGCGCTTCATGTGCGGGCACAGGTTGCACGGGCGCACGAACTCGACCTGCGGCAGCTCGACCGCGACGTTGTCGGCCATCGAGCACTCGGTGCCCAGCACGACCCGCGCCGGCGCCGCCCGCCGCACGTGATCGACCATGCCCGCGGTCGAGCCGACGAAATCGGCCTCGGCCAGCACGTCGGGCGGGCACTCGGGATGGGCGACGACGTGCAGGCCCGGGTGGCTGGCGCGCAGGCCGCGCAGGTCGGCCGCGCTGAAGCGCTCGTGGACCTCGCAGTGGCCTTGCCACAGGATCACCTCGACCTGCGTCCGGCTCGCGACGTGACGGCCGAGGTACTCGTCGGGCAGGAAGATCACGCGCGGCACGCCGAGCGACTCGACCACCTCGACCGCGTTCGCCGAGGTGCAGCAGACGTCGGAGGCGGCCTTCACTTCCGCGCTGGAGTTGACGTAGGTGACCACCGGCACGCCGGGCCAGCGCTCGCGCAGCAGCGCGACGTCCGCGGCGTTGATCGAGTCCGCGAGCGAGCAGCCGGCCTCGAGGTCCGGGATCAGCACCGTCTTGTCGGGGTTGAGCAGCTTGGCGGTCTCGGCCATGAAGTGCACGCCGCACATCACCAGCACGTCGGCCTCGACCCGGGCCGCCTCGCGGGCCAGGTGCAGCGAGTCGCCGACGACGTCCGCGACGCCGTGGTAGATCTCCGGCGTCTGGTAGTTGTGGGCCAGCACCACCGCGTTGCGCCGCCGCTTCAGCTCGTGGATGGCGTCGAGCCAGGGGGCGTGCACCGGCCACTCGATCGCCGGCACCACGCGCTGCAGCCGCTCGCGCAGGGGAGCGGTGCGCTGCGCCACCTCGGGGCTCCACGCGGGAGTGGCGACGGCAGGCTCGAAGCTCATTATGCTCTCCGTGAGTATTACGCGACCCGAAAGAAGGGCGGCCCGCGGGGAACCGCCCTCGCCAGAAATGCTACTGGCGAGCATAAGGGGTGTCAAGCGGCGTCAGCGCGCCGCCGCCACCCCGGGCGCGCGCCGCTCGCGCAGCACCGCGCGGCGGAAGCGGAACAGCTCGGCCGGCCGGCCGCCGGTGCCGGACTCGCGCTGGCCGGTGCCGACCACCAGGCCGGCGGCCGCGACCAGCCGGCGGAAGTTCTGCTTGTGCAGCCGGGCGCCGGCCAGCGCCTCCGCCACCTGCTGCAGGCGCAGCAGCGTGAAGGTGTCGGGCAGCAGCTCGAACACGACTGGCCGGTAGCGCAGCTTCCCTCGCAGCCGCCCCAGCGCCGTCGCCAGCATGCGCCGGTGATCGGCGGCCATCGGCTGGCCGAAGTCCTCCGGGCCGCTGCGGCCGGGGTGGGCCTCGGCGACCAGGCCGGCTTCGTACAGCAGCTCGTAGCGCTCGAGGACGCGGTCGGGGTCGCGCGCGGCACCCCGCCAGCCGAAGCAGATGTCGACCCGCTCGCGGCGGGCGGAGCGTTGCGCCGCATCGGGGGCGACAGCGACGAACGCCTCGAGCCGCGCGCGGATCGCTCGCAGCGGAGCCTCGGCGCCGCCCTCGCGACCGTCCTCCCAGGGCAGGAACGAGTACACGTCGCGCCACTGCGCCTCGCCCGCCCCGGACACGGCCGACTCCCGCACCAGGGCGAGGTAGGCGACGGACAACACGCGCGCGTCGCCTCGCGACTCCCGGTCGCGGTCGCCGAACGTGTAGAGCTGCTCGACGTAACCGAGCTCGAGCCCCGCCTGGCGCCGCACCCAGCCCCGCAGCCCGCGCTCGAGCGTCGGATCGCCCGCGGGGTCGAGCGGGCCGAAGGGCAAGGCGGGCCAGGGCCGGCCCGGGCCCCGTCGCATCGCGCGCGCCGTGGCCAGCGCGTGCTCGGCGCGTTCGACGGTCAGGACCCGGGGCGTCTCGCCCGTGACCGCGACGATCGCCGCGTTGAGTCCGACGACGACCGGGAAGGGCCGCTGCACCCCCGGATCCTACGGCCGGGCGCGGCCCGGCGAGAGGGCGTCGCGTGGCCGTCGCGAGACGTCGAGTCCGTCCGCGGCCAGGACGTGATCCTCGTGGCCTTCGGGCGTCGCGGGGTGACCACGCGGCCGTCGCAGCCCCGTCACGGCCGCTCCCTAACTTCGCCGGTCGAGGCGACCCGATGACCCTGAACCGGCTGGCGATCGTGACCGATGCGTGGCACCCGCAGACC
>WYBL01000006.1 GCA_011526565.1 Acidobacteriota bacterium
AGCACCCCGTTCATCACCCAGACGGCGAAGCACGCCCCGAAGCTGAGGGTGCTCGCCGCCAGGACGGAGTAGGCCTGCGTTCTCGTCGGCATCGACATCCGCGCTCGTCAGGCGGCCGGGTTCTGGGGCCGGGCGCGATTCCAGATCGCCACCTGCAGCGGGCGCCACAGGTAGGGCACCGGCGCGACCAGGATGTGGACGAGGCGGGTGTAGCTGAAGGCCGCGAAGAAGAAGAACGCGCCCACCACGTGCAGCTTCACGGACAGCGGCATCTCCGCCATCCGCGCGACGTCGGGCTGGAACAGGAAGATGGAGCGCAGGTAGGGCGCGAGCGCCTCGGCGAACCAGGTGCTGCCCCAGCGCAGCCGGAGCGCGATGTCGAGCCCGGTCAGCACCTGGAAGAACAGCATGGCGTGGACCAGCAGGTCGGCCGGCGAGGTGTTGACCCGCAGCCGCGACGTGGTCAGCCGCCGCCACAGCAACCCGCTCAAGCCGAACAGGACCAGCAACGCGAAGGCCAGGCCGGTGACCTCGAACACCAGCAGCCGCACGGGCACCCGGTTCCAGAGCACCAGCTCGCGGGGGAACAAGAAGCCGGCGAGGTGGCCGAAGAAGACGGCCAGGATGCCGACGTGGAACGGCACCGAGCCCCAGAACAGCCGGCGCGTCTCCAGGAACTGCGACGACAGGCTGGAGAACGAGAACGGCTCGTACCGGTAGCGCCGGACCGAGACCACCAGGAACAGCACCATCGCGACGTAGGGCAATGCGCCGAACAGCAGGATGTCGAGCATCGGGTTCACCGCAGGGAGAGGGCCGCCGCCGTGGAGTCGAGGCGCGGCTCCTCGATCACGTCGTCGGACTCGGTCAACGCCTCGGGCAGCGTGCAGGCGAGGCGGCTCCACGGGTCGTTGGAGGCCGCCAGGGCCTCGGCGATCTTGCGCAGGCCCGGCAGCAGCGCCGTCTCGCGCAGCATCCGGGCGTCGTCCGGCGCGAGCCGGCCCAGCAGCCGCAGCAGCACCGGCACGAAGTCGGGCAGGTCGCCGTTCATCGAGACGTCGGCCCGGCGCAACTCGCCGGCCAGCCCCGCGAGCAGTTCGCCGCGGGCGTACGACTCGCCGAACAGGTGGTACCCGACGTGCAGCGTGCAGACGGGATTGACGTCGAACAGGGCCGTGTAGCGCTCCTCCGCCTCGCCACAGGCGGCGCGCTCCAGGTAGACGGCGAGGTTCCACAGCGCGGCCGCCGCTTCGGGGTGGAAGCTGGCGAGGCTGTCGGCGGCGCGCCGGGCGCGAGCGGCGGTCGTGGCCTCGGGATACTCGAGACAGGCGGCCAGTTCGTCGAGGGTGGACCGGTCGAGAGCCATGGCTACGCTCCCCGCTCCGGGCGCTGGCGGAAGCCGAAGCCCTCGAAGCCCTTTGCGGTCAGCGGGTCCTCCATCATCTCGATCGCCTGTTCCCGGTGCATCGGCGGGATCACGAAGCGCTCGTCGAAGGGCGCGATCGACGTCAGGTGGTAGATGGCGTCGGCCTGCTGCCGGTTGCTGTCGGCGGCCGCCAGCAGGCTGTCCGCCTTGGCCATGTCGACGTCGCCGGCCGTGACCGCCCGCCGGTAGGTGCGGACCGCGAGCTGCTTGCGCAGCGCGTAGCGCACCACGCCCTCGTTGCCCGCTCCGAACAGGCTGGCCATGTACTGGATCGGCAGCCGGTAGGAGTCGACCGTCCCGAGGAAATCGTCGATCGAGGTGTCGTAGCCGGTGTCGCCGACCTTGGCCATCACCGGCAGCAGCGGCGGGACGTAGAACAGCATCGGCAGCGTCCGGTGCTCCGCGTGCAGCGGCAGCGCCAGGCCCCACTCGACCACCCAGCGGTACACGGGCGAACGCTGGGCGCTGGCGATCACGTCGTCCGGGATGCCGTTGCGGCGGGCCCCGGCGATCACTTCGGGGTCGTTCGGGTCGAGCAACAGGCCGCGCTGGGCGTCGACCAGCTTGTCGGGGTCCGCGGCCAGCGCGGACTGGATGCGGTCCGCGTCGTAGAGGATCATGCCCAGGTAGCGGATGCGGCCGACGCAGGAGTGGAAGCAGGCCGGCGCCTGCCCGGTCTCCAGGCGCGGGTAGCACAGGATGCACTTCTCGCTCTTGCCCGTGGACCAGTTGAAGTAGGTCTTCTTGTACGGGCAGGCCGTGACGCAGAAGCGCCACGCCCGGCAGCGCTCCTGGTTGAGCAGCACGATGCCGTCCTCGCCGCGCTTGTAGAGGGCGCCCGACGGGCAGGCCGCGACGCAGGCGGGATTGAGGCAGTGGTTGCAGATGCGCGGCAGGTAGAAGAAGGTCAGCCGCTGGACCTCGAAGAGCGCCTCGCGCTCGGCCGCCGAGACCTGCTCGAGGTTCGGGTCGTTGGCCGCGTACATCGGCGAGCCGCCGAGGTCGTCGTCCCAGTTGGGGCCCGCCTCGATGTCCATCGGCTCGCCGGTGACCATCGAGATCGGCCGCGCGGTCGGCTGGTCGGCGCCCTCCGGCGCGTCGAACAGGTCCTGGTAGCGGTAGGTGAAGGGCTCGTAGTAGTCGTCGATGGTCGGCAGGTTGGGGTTGTGGAAGACGGTCATCGCCCCCCGCACCTTGCCGACCGCCCGGAGCTGGACTCCGCCTTCGACCCTCTGCCAGCCGCCCTTGTACTTCTCCTGGTCCTCCCAGGCGGACGGATAGCCGGTCCCCGGCTTCGTCTCCACGTTGTTCCACCACATGTACTCGGCGCCCTTGCGATCGGTCCACACGTTCTTGCAGGCGATCGAGCAGGTGTGGCAGCCGATGCACTTGTCGAGGTGGAAGACCATCGAGACCTGCGCGCGCACGTCCATGGCGTTCCTCCTAGAACTCCGCCCGTGCCAGCTTGCGGATGCGCACGGACGTGTCGCGGTTGACCCCGGTGGGGCCCCAGTAATTGAAGTGGAAGGTGAACTGCCCGTAGCCGCCCATCATCAGCACCGGCTTGAGCCGGACCCGGGTCAGGCTGTTGTGGCCGCCGGCGCGGCGCCCGCCGCGCAGCGGCGACTTCGGGATGCTGATGGTGCGCTCCGGCGAGTGGTAGTAGATGCACACGCCGCGCGGCACCCGCGCCGAGACCACCGCCCGCGTGCAGACCACGCCGTGGTCGTTGTGGGCCTCGATCCAGTCGTTGTCCTGGATGCCGATCTTCTGGGCGTCGATGTCGTTGATCCACATCGGCTCCATGCCGCGGGACAACGTCAGCATCCGGTGGTTGTCGTAGTAGGTGGAGTGGATGTGCCACTTGCCGTGCGGCGTCAGGTAGTTGAGCAGCAGCCCGTCCTCGATGCTCTCGCGCAGGTCGCCGTACTGCGGCGGCAGCGGCACCGGCTTGTAGGTCGGGAGCTGCTCGCCGAAGTCGATGTAGCCGGGGTGGTCGAGGTACAGGTGCTGGCGCCCGGTCAGCGTGCGCCACGGCACCAGGCGCTCGACCTGGGTGGTGAACGCCGAGTACGAGCGGCCGTCGGTGACGAGGCCCGACCAGCACGGGCTGTTGAGCAGGCGGCGGGGCTGGGCCTGCAGGTCCTTGTAGGTGACCCGCGACGCCCGCGAGCCCTCGGCCAGGTCGACGAGCGGCACCCCGGTCTTCTGCTCGAGGTAGCGGTACCCCTTGTACGCGATCTCGCCGTTGGTCTCCGGGGCGAGGTGGAGGATCGCGTCCGCGGCCTGGTGGGCCTCCTGCAGCGACGGCCGCCGCACGCCCTCGACCTCGATCGTCGGCCGCGTCGCGACCATCTCGTCGTACTCGGCGGCGACGTCGATCTTGATGCCGTGGGCGCCGATCCCCTCCCGCGCGCCCGGTCCCAGCGCCACGTAGCGCTGGTGGAGTCTCCGGTAGTCGCGGGTGACGATCTTGAACGAGGGCATCGTCTTGCCCGGGATCGGTTCGCACTCGCCGCGCGCCCAGTCCTTGACGTCGGGCTGCGCGATCTCGGCCTTCGAGTCGTGCGCCAGCGGCGACATCACCAGGTCCTCGACCGGCTCCGGCAGGTGGCGCACCGCCAGCTCAGAGGTGTGGCGGGCGATGCCGCGGAACAGGTCCCAGTCGGAGCGCGACTCCCACGACGGCGGCACCGCCTCCGAGAGCGGGTGGATGAATGAGTGCAGGTCGGTGGAGTTGAGGTCGGCCTTCTCGTACCAGGTGGCCGCCGGCAGCACCACGTCCGAGTAGAGGGCCGAGGTGTCCATCCGGAAGTTGAGGTCGACGACCAGGTCGAGCTTGCCCTCGGGCGCCTCCCGCCACACCACGTCCTTGGCCACGCCCTCCGCGCGTTCCTTGGCGATCATGTTGGTGTGGGTGCCGAGGTAGTGCTTGAGGAAGTACTCGTGGCCCTTGGCGCTCGACATCAGCGCGTTGCCGCGCCAGATGTACCAGACGCGCGGCCAGTTCTCCGGCGCGTCGGGGTCCTCGACCGCCATCTTGATCTCGCGCTTCGCGAGCCGCTGGACCGTGGCGTCGACGATCTCGGCCTCGGTGCTGGCGCCCTGTGCACGGGCCTCCTTGACCACCTCGAGGCTGGAGCGGTCGAGCTGCGGGTAGAACGGCAGCCAGCCGTTGCGGACGGCCTTCACCTGCAGGTCGATGGTGTGGCCCTGGGCCAGCGAGGCCTCGCCCGGCACGGGGTGGTACTCGGTGAACTCGGCCTCGTAGCGCCACTGGTCGCAGTGCACGTAGTGCCACGACGGCGCGTTCTGCAGCCGCGACGCGGGCACCCAGTCCTTGGCGAAGGCGATCGTCGACCACGGCGCGACCGGCGCCAGCTTCTCCTGGCCGACGTAGTGGTTGAGGCCGCCGCCGTTCTTGCCGACGCAGCCCGTGAACATCAGCACCGCCATCGCCGCGCGGTACATCAGGTTGTTGTGATACCAGTGGTTGATGCCGGCGCCGATGATCACGCAGCACTTGCCGCCGGTGGTCTCCGCCGTGCTGGCCCACTCGCGGGCGAACGACAGCACCGTCTTGCGGTCGATGCCGGTCCACTTCTCCTGCCACGCCGGCGTGTACGAGAAGTCGGGGTCGTCGTAGCTCGCCGGGTACTCGCCCTCCAGCCCGGCGCGGGCCACGCCGTAGCGGGCCATCAGCAGGTCGAACACCGTGGTGACCCGGACCCGGGTGCCGTCGGCGTACTCGAGGGTCTTGACCGGCACGGCGCGCAGCGCGACGTTGCCGGCGTCGTACTGCTCGAACTCGACGAGCGCCGTCTCCTCGTGGCGCCCGAGCAGCGTCAACTCGGGATCCAGCGGCTCGCCGCTGGCGGCGTCCTCGAGCTTCAGGTTCCACTTGCCCTGCTCGGCGCCCCAGCGGTGGCCCACCGAGCCGCCGGGCATCCGCGCCTCGCCGCTGTTGCGGTCGAGAACGAGGAACTTCCACTCGCCGTTCTCTTCGCCCCCGTAGCGCTGGAGCCGGCCCGCGCGCGCGAGACGGCCGGCGCGGTGGCCGCGGGTGGTGGGCTCCAGCTCCACCAGCAGCGGGCTGTCGGTGTACTGCTTCATGTAGGAGCTGAAGGCCGGGGTGTCGCGCTCGGCGTAACGCTCCTTGAGGATCACGTGGCCGACCGCCATCCAGAACGCGCCGTCCTGGCCGGCGTGGACCGGGATCCACTGGTCGGCGTACTTGCTGACCTGCGAGAAGTCCGGCGACAGCACGACCATCTTGGTGCCGTTGTGCCGGCACTCGGAGATGTAGTGGCAGTCCGGCGTGCGGGTCATGTTCGGGTTCGAGCCCATGACCGCGATCATCTTGGCGTGGTACCAGTCGGCCGATTCGGCGACGTCGGTCTGCTCGCCCCACGCCTCCGGCGAGGCCGGCGGCAGGTCGCAGTACCAGTCGTAGAACGACAGCGCCACGCCGCCCAGCAGTTGGAGGAAGCGGGCGCCCGCGGCGTAGCTGAGCTGCGACATCGCCGGGATCGGCGAGAAGCCGTTGATGCGGTCCGGGCCGTACTTCTTGACCGTGTAGACGTTGGCCGCGGCGATCAGCTCCTCGGCCTCGTCCAGCTTGACGCGGCGGAAACCGCCCTTGCCGCGCGCCCGCTGGTAGCGGCTGCGCTTCTCGGGGTCCTCCTGGATCGAGGCCCAGGCGGCGACCGGGTCCTCGTGCTGGCGCTTCGCCTCCCGCCACAGGTCGAGCAACGCCCCGCGCATGTAGGGGTACTTCACGCGGATCGGGCTGTACAGGTACCAGGAGTACGAGATCCCGCGCTGGCAGCCGCGCGGCTCGTAGGGCGGCAGGCTGCGGTCGAGCAGGGGATAGTCCAAGGCCTGCATCTCCCAGGTGACGATCCCTTCCTTGACGTAGATGTTCCACGAGCAGCCGCCCGTGCAGTTGACGCCGTGGGTCGAGCGCACGACCTTGTCGTGCTGCCAGCGGTTCCGGTAGAACTCCTCCCAGGCGCGCGTCTTCGGGCTGACGAGGTCCTTGATCCACTTCACGAGAGGTTCTCCTGGCGGGGACGGGGGACGAGGGTCGAGCGCACGCCGCGCAGGCGCCGCGACCAGATCGCATTCAGGACCCACAGCACGACCAGCGCCGAGACCAGCGCCAGCAGCGGCAGGCTGGCCACCGACTCGGTCGCGCCGGTGGTGCGGTTGGCGGCGTCGAGGAACGCGCGCAGGGCGAACGCCTCGTCGGCCGTGAGCGGACGCGCCGCAAACACCTTGCCCATCACCGGGAAGGCCGGCGCGCGCAGGGAGGCGTCGAGCCCCTCGTCGCCGAGCCGCGCGAAGGCGTGGGTCAGGTCCTTGGCGAAGCTGCCACCGGCGATCGGCGCCCCGCTGCCGGCGGCGGCGTGGCACGAGATGCAGGAGGCCGCCCCGTTCTGCAGCGCCGCCCGCCCGGTGAACAGATCGCGACCGAGCGCCACGTGATCCGCAGTGGCCTGGGTCACCGGAGTGAAGCGCCCCTGCAGGTCGCACGGCGTGCCCGAGCACAGGGTGACGAGGTCGGCGAGCTGGGCGGCCTGCTCGACGGTGATGCCGAGATCGGGCATCCGCACGCCGCCGAACTGGCGCAGCAGCTCGCGGGCCTGCGGATCGCTGTCGAGCATCGTGCTGGGCGCCGCGACGAACTTCTCGACCCAGGCCCGCCCGCGGCGGTCGACGGCGCCCGACAGGTCGGGGCCGACCCGGGGGCCCTTGCCCACCGTGTGGCACGAGGCGCACTTGGCGACGAACAACTCGACGGCGGCGGGATCGGGCGCGGCCTGCCCCTCCGCCACCAGCGGCAGGGCCGCCAGCAGGAGGAGCCTCGAGAACCTCGGGTGTCGCACGGTGACCTCCAGACACGAACTTCGCTAGCACTCAGCGTGCCGCTCCGAGCCGGGACTCGATCTGATTGATTTCGCTAGGGTTACGCAGATCGGCGCCGAGCCGTGACTCTCAAGTCTGCGAGAACGGAGGGGGATCGCCTCTCAGTCCCGAGAGGGCGCAACGTATCCGCCGCACCGTGAGACCCCGGAGCTTGCGCTCCAGTTTTCTGGACGCCCGCCGAGACCTCAGTACACCTCGAAGACCGCGGCACCCTCGGCGGCGGAGGCTCCGGCGACGACGCGCGCTTGCAGCGAGTAGAGGCCCGGGGCCGCCGTCGCGGGCACGGTGACGGGGCGCATGGAGGTATAGGCACGCCCAGGCCCCCGCTCGAGCGGATCGCTCAGGGTCTGGATCGTCTCGCTGCCTCTGACCAGCATCCGCACCTCGGTCACGGTCAGCGCCGCCGAACCGGGGGCGCCGCCGAGGCGATAGTGGACGACGAGCCGCGCCTCGCTGCCGCGGGCGACCCGGGGCGGTTGCACCGACACGGCCAGCACCTCGACAGCGGTGAGCGTGTCGGGTGCCGCAGCCGGCGTGGGCACGGGAACCGGAGTGGGGCGCGCCACGGGGTCGACGAGCCGCTCGTCCTCCGGCTTCGCGTACTGGACGGCGGGGCCGCGCGGGCGCCCCGCGCCGCTCGCGCATCCCGCGCAGGCGACCAGAGCCAGCACTCCGCCCACCGCGCGGGCCAGCGTCACTGCGGACAGCCGAGCGTGAAGTTCCATTGGGTTCCCCTCTTCTCGCAGGCGGGCTGAACGATCACGGTGACCGGGCCGCCGAACGCCGTGACGGACAACGCGACGCGGCCGGACCCGCTGACGCAGCCGGTGTCGAGCAGCGCCCGTCCCCCCTGGCGAACGATCATCCTGTCCTTGACGTCGTACATGCTGTACGAGAACACCGCCGTCCCCGTCCGCCCGCCCATGTCGACGGTGATCGAGGCGGGCGCGTCGGCGCCGGACTTGCTGGTCGAGCCGCAGGCCGTGCTGCGGGTATCCACCGCGCCCGGCCCCGTGGCACCGCCCTGTCCGACGCAGCGCCCGCCGCGGTACTCGTACCCGGCGCAGGTGCACGTCGGAGTGGGCGCGTACTTGTTGGCGAAGGTGTACTGGAAGGCGCACGGATCGGCGAACGGCGGCGAACCGCCGGCCGCCGCTCCGCCCGTCGGCACTGCGGGCGCGCCGCCCTGACGGCCACTCAGCGTGTTGGCGATGCCGATCAGCCCGCCGAGGATCTCCTGCGCCACCCGGGCCCGCTCGGCGCGCCTCTGGGCGTCGGCCGTGGCGCGAGCGGAACCGACTGCACCGACCAACCCTTCGACACTGGCGCGCATGCAACTCGGGGCATTGTTGGCCGCCTGTACCGCGACCTGCTCGGCCGCCGCGAGGTCGTTGGCCTGCAGCGCGGCCTGCCCGCGCTGCAGTGCGGCGTAGGCGGAGGCCTGGCCGGCGGCCAGGCGTTGGAGCAGCGCGCGGTTGGCCTCGACCCACGGATGGCCGGGGTCGAGCGCGTCGACCTGGGCCACGAGGCCCATCGCTCCGGGGTAGTTGCAGGCGTCCTTGGCAGCGCGGATCCCCGCGATCAGGCCGCTCACATCCGGTCGGCCGAAGCTGGGCGCGGTCGCCGGAGCCGGCGACAGATCCGCATCCGGCGCCGTCTCGCCCGCGATCGTCGTCACGCCGCCGCTGGTCCACCCACCGCCCGAAGCCGGCGCCGGACCGGGGCCCGGCGCGGGTGGTTGCGGATCGGAGGCGGGGAGCGGCGGCGGGTCGGAAAGCGGCGGCGCCGGGGGCGCCGGCCGCGGCGCCACCGCGGCGCCGCGCGCGGCACAAGCCTGGGCGCGTCCGGCGACTGCGGCCACGGCCTCCGCGAAGATCTCCGCGGTGTCGGCCGAAGCGCGGGCGTCGCGAGCAGCGTCGTCGACGCCCGCCACGGCGGGCTCGGGCCCGGCAGCGCGCGCCCGGAGGTTCGCAAGCCGCGCGCGGGCGGCCTCGAGCGCGCCCAGATGGCCGGTGATCGCGCGGGGGAGTTCAGCCGCGCAGCGCCCGAGGCCGTCGCCGAGCGTCTGGACCTGGCCGAAGAGCCCGTCCGCCTCGCGCAACGCCAGGCCAGCCCACGCTTCGGCGCGGTGGGGCTCGAGCCCGACCCGATGCTCGTCGTGCAGGGCCGCAGCTTCCGGCCGCGCGAGCCGCAGGGCGTCGTTCGCCTCCGCGGCCTCGCGCGCCGCCTGACGCGCAGCGGTCAACTCTCGCTCGAGCCCAGCCAGGGCGCTTTCCACGGCCGCGAGTTCGGCGGCCGTCGCTGCCGCGACCGGCGGCACGGCCGGGTTCGTGACGAGTTGACCGGCCACTGCTGCCGACCGGGCGGCGGCGGCAGCGGCCACCTGCGCCTGGGCCCCTGCCTCGCGGGCCGCGGTGGCGGCCGCGGCCACCCAACGCTCGCGTTCCGGGTCCGTCGACGCGGCCTGGGCGCGATCGGCGGCGGCGCAGGCGGTGGCCTCCGCCGCCTCCGCTCGTTGCCGGGCCTCGATCACCCGCCCCGCCTCCGCGTAAGCCTGGTCTGCGAGGGTGCGGGCCGCGCCCGGATCGCGGCGTGAGCCGGTCGGCACCGCGGCGGTTTCGGCCGCGTCGAGGCGGGCCGCCACCTGGGCCAGATTCGCCGGCACACCGGCGAGCGCGGTCTCGGCCGCCGCGCAGCCGGCCCGAGCCTGCTGGTCGGCGGCGCGCCCGCGAGCGGCCAGTGCACGCAGCCGCTCGAGCAGGGCGTCGAGGCGGGCGCGGTCGGGCGTCGGCTGCGGGTCGGGCGTGGGCGCGGCTGCGGCGCGGACCTGAGCGCACTGGCCCAGGAAGGCGGCGTACGCGCGCCCGTCCAGCTCCAGTTTCTCGATGATGGCCGGGGCGGCGATCGGCTCGCGGCGCTCGCGCAGGCAGGCGACGATCCGGCGATAGCGCTCGACCTCGTTGTTCTCGATCTCGAGGAACACCTCGCTGTTGGCCGACATCTGCATCAACTGGGCGGTGACCTTCACGCCCAGTTCGATGCCCGCCACCAGCGGGCCCAGCCGGCCTGATTCGGACAGCGCATCCTCGGCCCGGCTGCGGGCGATCCCGCGCATCGTGCGTCGCACGGCCTCGGGGTCCCTGGTGCGGGCCACGACGCCCGCGAACTGCCGCTCGAGATCGGGCATCTGGTCGGCGGCCAGACGCCGGATCGCGGCCTCGTCGACGTGCTGGCGCACGGTGTTGCCGATCGCGTCCGGGCTCAGCACCCGCTCCCGGACCCGTTGCAGCAGCGGTCGATCCTTCGGCAGCTCGACTGCTACGTGGTGGTCCCACCAGTGGGCAGCGACCTCGGGCAACACCTGATGGGTCGCCTCCAGGTCGTCCATGAACTCCTTCTTCCAGGCGGCGGCGAAACCGTGGACGATGGCGTCGCGGGCGGGCCCGGCCACGCAGGCCTGGCCGACCTCCATGAACCCTCCAAGCGTCAGCGGCTGGCTGCCCCACACGGCTTCCGGGGCGAAGCCGGGGTCCAGCGTGCCCGCCGGCACCTGCCCCACGGCGCGGGCCAACGAGTCGACGAACAGGTTCTCGAAGCAGGAGACCACGTCGCCGACGAAGGCGCCGAGGACTTCCTTGATGACGAAGGCGACGTCCTCAGCGACCTCCTCGCGGAATGCGCTCCACAGCGTGGTGGTTTGGGCCTGCATCGCCACCAGCTCGGTGTCGAGGGCCTCGACCTCCCGCGCGAGCAGCGCGACCTTCGCCTGCAGCCACTCGACGTGCTTGGGCCAGTAGCGGGCGCGCACGAAGCCCTGTCGCTCGTCGGGACGCAGCGCCTTGTGGTCTTCGTAGAGGTTGCGGGCCTGCAACTCGCGCTCGCGCGGCGCGTCGAGCAGCCGCTGCTGGATGCGCACGCTCTCGTGGCGGCGCGCTGCGTCGCGGATGCCCTCGCGCTGGAAGCCCCAGAACGACTCCAGGTACTCGTCGATCCGCTTCTGGGCCCCGACCTTCTCGCGCTCGAGCCGCTTGCGCTCCTTGTCGAGGCGGCCCACGATGGCGATGTACTCGGGCCACTCCTCCTCGTAGGAGCGCGAACCCCACGATACCTGGGCCAGCAGCGGCCACACGAGGGCCAGGACGACGGTGACCGCGGCCACCGCAAGCAGGCTGGTCGGCCCACCCCGGTCCATCTCCCGTTGCTGGCACACTGAACTGGGGGCAGCCTAGCGCCGGCAGGCCCTCGCCTTCAACGACATTCGCGCGTCGTCCGGTGGTTGTCGTTGACCCCGGCGGGAGCCGCGTGGTAACACCGCGCTTGTTCGCCAATCCCCTGCGCCCGGCACCGCATCCCGGTGGACCTCGCCGTCCGCCCCGGCCGTTGGCCGTGCTGGCCGCGTGCGCTGCTCTCGCGGGTCCGGCGTCGGCCGGCACGGCCGAACCACCGGCAGCGGTGGCGCTGGCGCTGGAGACGGCTGCCGATCGGCTGGCAGACCGGGTCGAACTCGCGCAGGCCCTTTTCCAGGGCTTGCCAAGGGGCAGCCGGCTCGCAGTCTTCGCCTTCGACGCCCGGGTGGAGGCCGCACTGCCCCCCACGGACGACGCTGCGGCCGTCGACGCCTCGCTGGCGGCGATACAACCCGGGACTGGTTCGCCCGCCCTGCACGACGCCCTGCACGCAGCCATCGCCGCGTTGCGCGAGCTGCCGGCCCGTCGCAAGGCCGTGGTGCTGCTGGCGTCGGGGCGCGACGGCAGCAGCTCGCGGCGACTCGAGGACGCACTGGCCGCGGCGCAGGCGGCTGTGATCCCGGTTTTCGCGGTCGGCCCCTCGGACCCGCCCAGCGCGCTGCGCCGGATCGCCCGGATCACCGGTGGCGCCTTCGCGACACTGGAAGAGGCGTCGGGCTTCGAGATCGCCGGTCGCATCTTCGGCTTGCAGGCGCGCGGTCCGGTCCCCGGCCCGGGGGCGACCGGCGCGGGCGGGACACCGACTCCCGCTGCGGTCGTCTCGCCGGCCGGCGGCGCCGCGCCCGCCGTCCCGGCAATCGCCGCAGTGACACCCACGACGGGCACAGCGCCAGGGGCGGTCTCGCGAGGCTGGCCGCCGGCAACGCTGCTAGCACCGCTCGCGGCCGTCGCCGCCGCTTCGCTCGCCGCGATCGGGATCGGCCTGCGCCGCCGCCGCAACCCACCACGGCCGCGCGAGCGGCGGGCGCCCGAGGGCACCGTGCTGATGCCGTACGCAGACCAGCAGCCACCTGCGCGGACACGGCTGCTCCGCGTCCAGCCGCGGCTCGAAGTCGTCGCCGGCGGCGAAGCAGGCCGCTGCTGGACGCTGGCACTTCCGGCCACGATCGGGCGTGCCGCGGACAGCGACATCGTGATCGAGGACAGCCGCGTCTCGGCCCAGCACTGTCGCATCCGCGAGGCCGACGGCCGCTGCATCCTCGAGGACCTGCAGAGTTCCAACGGGAGCTACGTCAACGGGCAGCGCGTGCGCCGCCACCCGCTGCGCGGCGGCGACGAGATCGGCCTCGGCGGCGCGCGGCTGCGGTTCCTCGAACACTGAGGACCGCCCCCTCAGCGCAACGGAGGATCAACTCCGCTGGTCAGGGAGGACGGACGAGGCGACCAGCACCGCCGATTCCGGTGGTCCTGCTCTCGACGGGCAGGGTGACCTGGTTCGACGGCGGCGCCATCCAGCCTTCGCGGGACAGGCCAGAACATCGACGTCAGCAGACGCGGGCCTGCCGCACGCGCGTCGTCGGCGGCGAGATCGAGCGAGGCCGCGGCCGAGGACAGGCGTGCGACCGTCCCGTTCTCCGGCAAGGGGCCTCGCCGACAGATTCAGTCGTGGCGGGCGTGGACCCGCTCGGCCAGCAGGCCGAGCGCGACGCAGGCCGCGAACAGCAGCCCGGACAGCACGGCGCCCGGCAGCGCGGCCTCGTGGTGTCCCGCGAGGTCGGCCTCGAGCGCCGCCGTCAGCAGCCACATCTGGACGACCAGCAGCACGGACAGCAGGGCCAGGGCGCCGTCGATCGCGTCACGCCGCCGGCTCTTCACGCGCCCTCAATGCGGACCGCGAACAGCTCTTCGCCGCGACGCTCCAGCACGACCCGCGGCAGCGGCCGGGGCGGCGGGCCCTGCAGCACTCGGCCGTCGTCGATCGCGAACCAGCCCTCGTGGCAGGGGCAGTGCAGCTTGCCCTCCGCGACCTTCGGCAGCACCGCGCACGACAGGTGCGTGCACTTCTGGCCGTAGGCCACGAAGGTGTCTTCGGCCGTGCGGATCAGCAGGCAGGGGTCGTCCGGTCCCGGGTAGTGGAACAGCTTCACGCCCTGCACCGGCACGTCGGCCACCCGCGCCACCCGCAGCTCCGGGTACGCAGCGGACCGCCGGAACCGCGAGCGCACCAGGATCCACAGGTTGCCGACGAACATGCCGAGGCTGGTCAGCAGCAGGAAGCGGCTGAACTGCCGCCGCGTGACCATCCGTTCGTCGCCGGTGGCGACCGGGAAGTCCGTCCGCCAGGCTGGCTCGCGCATCAGGGTTGCTCCCACAGGTAGTCGGCCACGTCGAGGCTGATCTCCGTGCGGCCGACCGGCGCCATCACGGCGACGCGGGTGGTCACGGTCTGGCGGCCGAAGCGGAAGCCGTGGACCGGGGTCTCGCGGCGCCCGATCTGGATCAGGTCCTTCGGCAGGTAGGCGAGCGCCTGGCTCGGGCAGACGGTCGCGCACATCGGGCGCTTGCCGACCGACGTGCGGTCGTAGCACATGTCGCACTTCATCATCTGCTCCTGCTTCACCATCACCTTCGGCACCCCGAAGGGACAGGCCAGCACGCAGTTGGAGCAGGCGATGCAGCGCGGCTTGAGCGCGGACTGGACGATGCCGTCGTCGCCCTTCTTGATCGCGTCCGCCGGGCAGACCTGGGCGCAGGTCGGATCGTCGCAGTGCATGCAGACCATCGGCACGGTGGCGATCGTCTCGCGACGGTCCAGGAAGTCGAGGTGGATCATCGAGTGGCCGCGGTGGGTCTCGCACTCCGCGCAGGCGTTGACGCACGACTCGCAGCCGATGCAGCGCGACGGGTCGACGAAGAAGCCGTACTCGCTCATCGCCGCCGCGCCGCCTTCTGCGACGCCCCCGCAGGCAGGCTCTGCTCGGCCCACGCGGGCGCGGACGCCGCCTTCCCGATGCGACAGGCCGAGACCTTGAACTCGGGGATCTTGCTGCGCGGGTCGAGGGTGCGGTGGGTCAGTTGGTTGGCACTGCGGTCGCCCGGCCAGTGGTAGGGGACGAACACGGTGTCGGGACGGATCGTGCGCACCACCAGCGCCTGTGCCGTCAGCACCGTCCGCCGCGTCGTCACCGTCACCCAGTCGTCGCTGGCGATGCCGTGTTGAAGGGCGAGGCGCGGGTGCAGTTCCACGCGCGGCTCCGGGTACTGCGCGACCAGCGGCCCGATGCGCCGGGTCTGGGTGCCGGAGAGGTAGTGGCTGACGACGCGGCCGGTGGTCAGGAAGAGCGGGAACTCCGCGTCGCAGGGGTCGCCGCTCTCGCGGTACTCCGCGACCTGCATGTGGGCCTTGCCGTCGTCGTGGAAGAAGCGGCCGCCCTCGAACAGGCGCGGGGTGCCCGGGTGGTCTTCGCTGGGGCACGGCCAGAACAGACCCTGCTCCTGGTCGATGCGCTCGTAGGTGATGCCCGCGTAGTCGGCCGGGCCGCCCCGCGAGGCCTCGCGCAGCTCGTCGAAGATCTCGCGCGGCTCGCGGTACGGGAAGCGCTCCGCCTGCCCCAGCCGCCGCGCCAGCTCGACGTAGATCCACCAGTCGTTGCGCGCATCGCCGGGCGGCGTGACCGCCTGGCGGATGTGGATCACGCGGCCCTCCGCGCTGCAGACGACGCCCTCCTCCTCTTCCTGGAGGCTGCCGGCCAGCACCACGTCCGCGTGGTGGGCGGTTTCGGAGAGGAAGAAGTCGACGACGCCGAAGAACTCCAGCTTGTCGAGCGCCTCGCGGGTGTGGGCCGAGTCGGGCAGGCTGACCAGCGGGTTGAAGCAGATCGACAGCAGCGCCTTGATCTCGCCGCGGTGGATCGCCTCCATGATCTCGACCGCCGAGTAGCCCGCCTGCGGGATCTGCGCGGCCGGCACGTTCCAGACCCGGGCCACGTGCTCGCGCGCGGCAGGGTCGGAGATCGATCGCTGGCCCGGGAGCTGGTCGCACTTCTGGCCGTGCTCGCGCCCACCCTGGCCGTTGCCCTGGCCGGTGATCATCATGCAGCCCGCGCCCTCGCGGCCGATGTTGCCGGTGGCCAGGCACAGGTTGATCAGGCCCAGGCAGTTCTCGACGCCCTTGCTGTGGTGCTCGATGCCGCGGGCGTGCATCGCGATCGCGCGGTCGGCTTCGGCGAACCAGCGGGCGGCCTTCTCGATCGCCTCCGGCGGCACCCCGGTCAACTCGGCGGTGCGGCGCGGGTCCCACGCCTCCACCGCCGCGGCCACCGCGTCGAACCCGGTCGTGTGGGCGGCGAGGAACTCCTTGTCGTGCAGCCCCTCGCGCAGCACGACGTGGAGCAGGCCCGAGAAGAGCGCCACGTCGGTGCCAGGCCGCACGGGCAGGTACAGGTCGGCGTTGCGGCTGATCGGCGTCATCCGCGGGTCGACGAGGATCAGCTTGCCGCCGGCGTCGCGCATCCGCCACAGGTAGTCGGTGGTGATCGGCGCGCACTCCGCGACGTTGGCGCCGGCCACGAGCACCACCTGGGCCTTCGGGATGTCGCTCCACGGGTTGGGCGAGCGGTCGACGCCGAAGGTCGCCTTGTAGGCGGTGCCGGCGGACACCATGCACAGGCGGCCGTTGTAGTCGACGTGGCGGGTGCCGAGCGCGACCCGCGCGAACTTGCCGACCAGGTAGCTCTTCTCGGAGGTCAGCGAGGCCCCGCCGTAGACGGCGACCGCGTCCTTGCCGTGCTTCTCCTGGACCTCGCGCAGCCGGCGCGCCGTGAAGTCGAGGGACTCGTCCCAGGTGGCGCCGCGGAAGCCGTCGTCCGCCCGCAGCAGCGGCTGCAGCAGGCGGTCCGGGTGGTTGCCCTGGAGGTAGCGGCGCACGCCCTTGGGGCACAACATCCCGCGATTGAACGGGAAGTCCTCCCACGGCTCGAAGCCGATCACCTGGTTGTCGCGGACCTTGAGCTGGATCCCGCACTGCTGCCCGCAGAAGCAGCAGTGGGTCTTGACCAGCTTCTGCGCGGGCCGCTGGGACTCGTCGTCCCAGCCGCCCGGAGGCGCCGTGTTGAGGTGCGGCCCGTAGCGTTCGGCGAGTCGATCGAGGGTCAGCGGCGGCCTAGCCACGAGTCTCCTCCTCCTTCATGCGGAGCTGGGCGCGGGCCAGCGCCTTGCGCTTGCAGGCGGGACACACCTCCTGCCAGGTCGTGCCCGCCTCGTCGAGCGTGTAGTCGAAGCCGAGCTCCGGCAGGATGCGCTTGAGGTCGCCGACGTGCATCGCCGACGCGAAGCGTTCCCCGCAACCACGACAGGCGGCACCAGGGCCGGCATCGCCCGCGTCCTGGTAGAGCTTGACGCCGAGCTGGGCCGGCCGCTGGAAGACGTGGAAGAGCTTGCCGAAAGGCAGGTAGAGCAGCGTGGCCACGACCGTGACCGCGTGCAGGATCGACAGGAAGCTGAAGTACTGCCCCTTCAGGAATGCGGTCGAGGCGGTCAGCGCCAGCCCGGTCACCGAGACGGCGAAGAGCAGGAACAGCGGGAAGAAGTCCTGGGCGAAGCTCTGCAGGGCCAGCGCCCCGGCGTCCCGGAAGCGCCGCCACAGGGCCAGCGAGATGCCGGCGAGCACCATCACCGCGGCGAAGTCGAGGCCGTGGATGATCGTCCACCCCAGCAGGCTGTCGACGGGGAAGGCCATCGTCGGGAAGCCGAACACGTAGGTGACGTAGACCGTCAGGTCGTCGGCCGGCGTGCGGAAGTGGACCCAGCCGAACACCAGCGGGAAGGTGATGGCGACGGCCAGCACGCAGCCCCAGAAGATGAGCTGGTGGGCGGCCCAGCGCGCGGGCGACCGGTGGCGGATGAACCCCTGCCCCGCGAGATGGGTCGTCGCCACCGTGGCGAGCCGGACCCCGCTGGCCAGCAAGCCGCGCTCCCGCACCAGCTCGAACCCGCGCCGCCAGAAGACGCCGGTGGGCGGGCGCTGCAGCCAGGTCGAGTAGTGGTAGACGACGCCCCAGGTCGCGAAGATCACCGCGAAGGTGTAGACCACGAGCGCCGCGTCGAAGTTCTGCAGGTTGCGGGAGCCGACGACGATCGAGGCCACAAGCAGCGCGGTGGCGAGGGTCGCGACGGCAGCGGCGCGCAGCGCCTCGGGCACGTGGCGCAGCGCCGGCGGCAGCAGCCGTTCCAGCCCTTCCTGGCGGGGCACGAACACCTGGCGGTTGGCGACCCACAGCACTGCCGCAGTGGCCGCCAGCAGCACAAAGCCGGGCCAGATCTCCCCGGTGCGGTCGCGGAAGAGGCCGAGCAGCAGCGGCGGGAAGAAGCCGCCGAGGCCGCCCATTGCACCCACCAGGCCGGTCACCGTCCCGGTCCGCTCCGGGAAGTACTGCGGCACCAGCTTGAAGACGGCGCCGTTGCCGAGCCCGAGCAGCGCGGCGCAGCCGAGCGCGCCGACTGTGAACGGGATCATCGACTCCCAGGCCAGCAGCAGCGCGAACGGCACGAGGCCCGTGAACACCCCTGACAATACGCGGGCGCCGCCGATGTGATCGGCGAGCAGGCCGCCGATCGGGCGCACGAGCGTGGCCAGCACGACGAAGCCGGCGGTGCGGAAGCCGGCGTCCGTCACCGACAGCGAGAACACGTCGCGCAACAGCGTCGGCAGGTAGATCGAGAAGGCGACGAAGCCGCCGAAGGTCAGGAAGTAGAACGCCGAGAGCAGCCACGCCAGCGGCTCGCGCAGGGCGCAGGCCGCTTCCGCGAGCCCCTGCGGCGCCGTCCGCGCCGGCGCGTCGCGCGCCAGCAGGCCGAAGGCGACGCCCCAGAGCGCCAGCAGCGCCGCGCTCGCGTGGAACACCCGCTCCCAGCCGATCACCGTGGCCACGACCGGGCCCAGGAACACCGCGGCTGACTGCCCCGCGTTGCCCAGCCCGTAGACGCCGAGCGCCGCGCCCTGCCGCTCCGGCGGCGTCCAGCGCGAGACGTAGCTGACGCCGACGGCGAAGGAGGAGCCCGCGACGCCGAGCAGGAACGCGGTCCCGAGCAGCGCGGGGAAGCTGGCCGCGGCGGGCACCAGCGCCACCGGAACCGCGACGCCCACCATCAGCAGCGTGAACGTCCAGCGGGCGCCGAAGCGATCGGCCAGCATGCCGAGCGGCAGCCGCGCCAGCGCCCCGAGCAGGACCGGCACCGCGACCAGCAGCGCGGTCTGCGTCGCCGACAGCACGAAGCGCTCGCGGAACACGCCGCTGAAGGCGCTGACCAGCCCCCAGCCCGCGAAACAGAGGGCGAACGACGTGGTCGCGAGGGCGAGGTGGTGGCCGCGCTGCTGAGAACGCATGGGATGTCCCGAGTATAGGGGACCCGTGGCGGACCTGACCGCCGTCATAGGTGGTTTCCATTCCGACCTGCAGACTCGGCCCCGAGGAGCAGGGAAATGAGCGAGCTGATCGACAACGGGCGGGAACGGGTCGCGACGCTGAAGCACGTGATCCGCGGGTTGCAGCGCGGCGTCCCGTTGCCGATAGTGCAGCAGGACATGGTCGCCCTGGTGCGCCAGTGCGACGCCGCCGACGTCGCCGTCATGGAGCAGGAACTGATCGCCGAGGGCACCCCGGTCACCGAGATCATGGGCGCCTGCGACCTGCACGCCCACGCGGTCCGCGAGGTGCTCGTCGAGCGCGAGTCCGCGGCGCTCCCGGCCGGCCACCCGGTCGACGTGTTCCGGCGCGAGAACGCGGCGCTGGGCGAGCAGGTCGCCCGCGTGCGCGAGGCGCTGGCCGCGCTGGCTTCGGGCCCGGCCGCCGAGTCGCCCGCGCGCGATGCGCGGCTCGCGGCGCGCCGCGAGCTGGGCCTGCTGATGGACGTCGACAAGCACTACCAGCGCAAGGAGCAGCTGTTGTTCCCGTTCCTCGAGCAGCGCGGCATCACCGGGCCGTCGCAGGTGATGTGGGCCAAGGACGACGAGGTCCGCGACCGGCTCCGCGCGCTGGACGAGGCGCTGGGCGACGAGGGCTGCTCGGCCGGGGACTGGGCGCGTCTGCGCCAGGAAGTCGGCGAGCGCGCGCTGAGCGCCGTCGCGGAAATGGTCTTCAAGGAGGAGCACATCCTGCTGCCGATGTCGCTGCAGAAGCTCCGCGAGGAGGAGTGGGCGCAGATCGCCGCGCAGTCGGCGGCGTTCGGCTTCTGCCTCGTCGATCCCGCCGCGCGCTGGACCGGCGCGGACGCCGCTCAGGCGAAGCCCGCGGCCGCGGGCGAGGCGCTGGCCTTCGCGACCGGCAGCCTGACCCCGGCCCAGTTGCAGGCCCTGTTCCGCTCGCTGCCCGTCGACGTCACTTTCGTCGACGCGGACGACCGCGTGCGCTACTTCAGCGACGGCGGCGGCCGCGTGTTCCAGCGGCCGCTGGCCGTGCTCGGCCGCAAAGTCCAGAACTGCCACCCGCCGGCCAGCGTGGGCACCGTCGAGCGCATCCTGGCCGACTTCAAGTCCGGCGCCCAGAACGTCGCCGAGTTCTGGCTGCAGATGCGAGGCCGCTTCGTCCACATCCGTTACTTCGCGCTGCGCGACGAGGCGGGGACCTATCTCGGCACGCTCGAGGTGACCCAGGATCTGACCCGCGAGCGCACGCTGGAGGGCGACCGCCGCCTGCTCCAGTACGAGTCCTGAGCATGACCGCCGTCATAGGCCGGGCCGCGAGCGAAGGCAATGCTCGCGCCATGGCCGTCGACTTCGAGCGCGCGCCGTTCCTGGTGATCTGGGAGGTGACCCGGGCCTGCGCTCTCGCCTGCGTCCACTGCCGCGCCGACGCCATCGCCCGCCGCGACCCGCGCGAGCTGACCACCGAGGAGGGCTTCCGCCTGATCGACCAGGTCCGCTCGTTCGGCACGCCGCCGCCGCTGCTGGTGCTGACCGGGGGCGACCCGATGTGGCGCCGGGACCTGGCGGAGCTGGTGCGCTACGGCACGGCGGCGGGGCTCAGCGTGGCGCTGACGCCGAGCGGGACCGCGATGCCCACCCGGAAGCGGCTCGCGGAGCTGAAGGACGCTGGCCTGGCGCGGGTGGCGGTCAGCCTCGACGGCCCCGACCCCGAGACCCACGACGCCTTCCGCCGCGTCAGAGGCTCGTACGCCAACACCGTCAAGATCGTCGAGGCCGTCGCCGAGCTGGGGCTGCCGCTGCAGATCAACACCACCGTCAGCCGTCGCACGCTGCCGACGCTGCGGGCGATGGCGGAGCGGGTGGCGGACTTCCCGCTGGTGCTGTGGGCCGTGTTCTTCCTGGTCCCGATGGGGCGGGGACTGGGCCTCGAGCAGATCAGCGCGCAGGAGTGCGAGGAGGTGCTCGAGTTCCTCGACGAGCTCTCGTACCGCGTGCCGTTCGGGATCAAGACCACCGAGGCTCCGCACTTCCGCCGCATCCAGGCCACCCGCCACGACCCCTCCCGCGGCGCCGGCGCCAGCCGCAGGCCGCTGCGCGCGCCGCGCGCTGTCAACGACGGCAACGGCTTCGTCTTCGTCGACCACGTCGGCGACGTGTGCCCGAGCGGGTTCCTGCCGATGCCGCGCGGCAACGTCCGCGACGGGCGCCTGGTCGCGACCTACCGCCACGACGACGTGTTCCGCGGGCTTCGCGACGCCGACGCGCTCGGCGGCCGCTGCGGCCGCTGCGAGTTCCGCGCCGTCTGCGGCGGCTCCCGCTCGCGGGCGTTCGCCAAGACCGGCGACGCGTTCGCCGAGGATCCACTCTGTGCGTACCAACCCGCAGCCGCGCGGCCGGTCGCCGCCCTGCCCCTGGTCCAAGGAATCGCTCCGTGATCACGCTCGATGCGCTCCGTGCGAACCCCGCCCTGCTCAAGCTCGATCTCTACTGCAAGGGCGCCCGGCTCGACGACTCCTGCTACATCGAGGGCGACGGCGGCCGCAAGGTGATGCGGACCCGGGCCGGCCTCGGCAGCGGCCTGGAGCTGATCCTGCCCGGCGAGTTGTGGACCAACGTGCCGGTGTCCGAGCCGTTCGCGCAGAAGTCGCCGTACACGATCCACCGCGCGGACGGCCGCTACCTGCTGCGCCACGACGGCCGCGACGTGAGCCCGCTGCGGCTGTCGCCGCGCCCCGACTGGTACGACGCGAAGACCGGGAGCGGCAAGCCGATGACCCGGATCGGCACCCTGCAGGGCACCTACCTCGGCATCTACCAGGCCAAGGTCTGCGAGTACTGGACGGCCCCGACCAAGGTCAACTGCAAGTTCTGCTCGGTCGGCCTCAACCTCGGCGTCGACGACGCCAACGACAAGTCGGTGGCGGAGGTGATGGAGGTCGTGCGCCGCGCCCGCGACGAGTCCGGCATCACCTACGTCGACTTCAACACCGGCCACTACGACGGCGACACCTACCTCGACATCCTCGAGCCCTACATCGTGCGCATCAAGCGGGAGCTGGGGCTGCTGGTCGGCGTGCAGACGCCGCCGCACCGCGACCTGCGCCGCTACGACGGGCTGCGCGAGATGGGCGTCAACCGCGTCTCGTTCTGCTTCGAGATCTTCGACCGCGGGCTGTTCGAGGAGATCTGTCCCGGCAAGCACGCGGAGTACGGTCTCGACTACTACCTGGAAGCGGTCCGCTACTGCGCGGCACTCGCCCGCAAGGGCCCGCGCCACGAGCCGTGGGTCACCAACGGCGAGATCATCGGCGGCCTGGAGCCGCCCGAATCCTCGATCCGCGCGATCGACTGGATCACCTCGGTGGGCGCGGTGCCGACGGTGTGCGTGTTCCGGCCGCTGGTCGGCACCGACCTCGAACACGCGGCGCCGCCGGAGACCGAGGCGATGGTGCCCGTCTTCCGACGCCTCTACGAGGCGTGCATGGAGCGCGGGCTGCCGATCGGCTGCGCGCCCAACGTCCACGTCAGCCTGGTGATGCTGCCCGAGGAGTGCCGCACCCTGTCGCCCCGGCGCTACCCGCTGACGACGCTGAAGCTGAAGGCGATGGCCGCGGCGTTCGGCTATCAGTTCCGGCGCCGGCTGCAGGCCGCTCCCGCCTGAGCGCCAGCGCCTGCGATGATGCGGCGATGGACGACCGCATCGAGCAGGCGTTCCGGGCGACGGCGCTGTACCGCTCGCTGACGCCGGACGACCGCGCCCGGCTGGCGGAGGTCGCGCTGGTCCGTAACTACGACAAGGGCGAGGCGCTGTTCGACGAGGGCGAGCCCTCGGAGTACCTGCACACCCTCGTCAGCGGCCGGGCCAAGGTCGTCAAGCTGCTCGCCTCCGGCAAGGAGGTGATCCTCGAGATCTTCGGCCCCGGCGACCCGATCGGCGCGGTGGTCGCCTACGAGGGCCGGCCTTATCCCGCCTCCGCAGTCGCGGTCGAGCCATGCACCTGCCTGCTGGTGCGGCGCGCGCCGTTCTTCGCGCTGCTCGAACGCCACCCGAGCCTGGTCCGCAGCTTCATCATGGGCCTGACCCAGCGCATCGTGGAGCTGACCCGGCGCATCCCCGAGGTGGCCAGCGGCCGGGTCGAGACCCGGATCGCCAACCTGTTACTCAAGCTCGCCGAGAAGATGGGCGTGGCGCGGTCCGAGGGCCTGTTCGTGCCGATGCCGCTCAGCCGCCAGGACCTCGCCGACCTCACCGGCACTACGATCGAGACCTGCATCCGGGTGATGAGCCGCTGGGGCAAGGAGGGCGTCGTGCTGACGGAGAAGGACGGCTTCCTGCTCGCCGACCGCGCGGCTCTCGAGAAACTGGCCCTGTCCTAGCCTAGCAGCCCGCCGGGGCGCCTGGCGGAAGGCGAGCCGCTATCGTCCCCGGCGCGGCCGGGATCGCGGCGCCGGCAGGGCGGCCTCGTCGCGCACCCAGGTCCAGACGGCGACCGCAGACGGCAGCCCGATCGTGCTGGCGGCGAGGGCCACGACCTGCTCCATGGCGGCGAGGCTGACGCCGACGTCGCGCGCCTTGCGCACGCTCGAGTGGACGGCACCCTCGCGCAGGGCCCCGATCGCGACCGCGAGCTTGACGAGCCGCTGCGCCTGCAGGTCCAGCGGGCCGACTTTCGCCTCTTCGCTGGCGAGTTCCCACGCCTTGCCGAGCTTCGCGAAGCGCTCGACGAACTTGCGGTGAGCGGCGGGCGCCTTCGAGCTTCTCTTCACTTGCACCTCCGAGTCCCGTGCTGCGTTCAGGAGCCGTCGTCGTCGAGTCACTGGCGGCGCTCGCGTGCGACCTCACGTCGATGTGCCTCACGTCGAACGGGACAGCTTCGACCTGGCCCGCATCCGCGATGTGCTCCTCGGTCTCAGCCGTCGAGGACGTGGAAGAACAGATCGACGGCCGCCGGTTCGAAGTGGCTGCCAGACAGCGACCGGATGTGGGCGCGGACCGCGTCGATCGGCCAGGCCGGACGGTAGGTGCGGTCGTGGGTGAGGGCATCCCACACGTCGACGACCGAGAAGAGCCGCGCGGCCGGCGGGATCTGTTCGCCGGCAAGGCCGCGGGGATAGCCGGTGCCGTCCCACTTCTCGTGATGGCAGTAGGGGATGTCGAGCGCGGGCCGCAGGTACTCGATGGGAGAGAGCATGTCCCAGGCGAACTGCGGGTGTTGCCGCAGGACGCGCCAGTCGTCTTCCGTGAGGTTGCCCGTCTTCAGCAGCACCGCATCGGGGATGGCGAGCTTCCCCATGTCGTGCAGCAGCGCCCCGCGGCGGATGTGAACGAGGTCGGCCTCCGGGATGCCGACGGCGCGCCCGAGCCGCAGCGTCATCTCGGTGACGCGCAGCGAGTGGCCCTCGGTCTCGTGGTCGCGCATGTCCATCGCCCGCGACCAGCCCTCGATCGTCGAGTCGTAGGCCAGCGAAAGCTCGAGGTTGGAGCGCTGCAGGCCCTCGAACAACTGGGCGTTGTCGATGGCGATCGCTGCCTGGGCCGCCAGCGCCTCGAGGATCGCCTGCCACTCCTCCGTCGGCCCGAACGGCCGGCGGTGGAAGACCTCGAGGACGCCCCGCATCTGGCCGCGGGCCTGGAACGGCAGCACGGCGTAGGCGACGAAACCCTCGGCCCGCACCAGGCCCGTCCGCACGAAGCCCGGGGCCATCAAATCGAGGCTGTGGAAGAAACGCCGCTCGAGCGCCGCTCGCCCGGCAAACCCCTCTCCCAGGCGCAGCCGGGTCTGGGCATATCCGTCACCGCGGAATCCGCGGCCGGCGGCGTACTGGAGCTCGATGGAGCCGGAGTTGAACATCAGGACGCCGGCGGCGTCGACCCGGAGCTGGCCCATCACGTGCTCCAGCAGCAGGTTCAACGTGGTGCGCGAGTCGAGGCTCGACGTGATCGCCTGGTCGACCGCGCGCAGGGCCTGCAACTGCTGAAGCCGGCGCTGCGTCTCCTCGTGCAGCCCCAGTCGGTGCAGGGCCGTACCGGCGATCTGGGCGAACGAGACCAGCAGGCTGATCTCGTCGGGGCCGAGCTCGCGCGGCAGCGGGACGGCGACGAACATCACGCCCACCACCTCGTCCGGCGCCCGTAGCGGCACGCACACCCCGCCCCAGCCGGGCGGGACGCGGGCGGCGAACTCGGGCGACAGCATGGAGTCGCGCGCGAACTCCCGCGAGACGTGGACCCGGCGCGAGGCGAACACGGTGCCGCCGATGCCCTCGCCGGCCCGGACCGGCAGGTCCGGCAACGAAGCGAACCAGCCGCGGGAGACGGCGGCACGGAGGCTCTCGCTGCCCGGTTCGATCAGCCGGATCATGCCGGCTTCGCACTTCAGGGCCGACAACGTCTCGTCGAGCAGGATCGGCAGGATCTCGTCCACCGTGAGGGCCGTCCGGAGCGCCGACGAGATCTTCGCCACAGCCTCCAACTCGGCGACCCGTCGGCGCATCGCCTCCTCGGCCCGCTTGCGGGCCGTGACGTCGTGGAACACGACGATGCCGTGGGTGACCCGGCCTTGCCCGTCGCGGATCGGGGCCGCGTTGACGTTGACCCAGTGGTCTTCGCCCGCCTCGTCGCGGATCAAGACCTCCTCGCCGCGGGTGACACAGCCGTCGAGCACGGCCCGCGACAGCGGCAAATGCCGAGGCGGGTAAGGCGATCCGTCGGGTCGCAGCGTCTGCCACCGCACCGCGTGCTCGTCGACGTCGATGCCGGTGAGACCGGTCGAGTCGCCGCCGCGGATATGCAGGGCCGCGGGGTTCGCCATGGTGATGGTCACGTCGGGAGCGCTGGCGATCAGGATTCCCGACGGGGACTGGGCCAAGGCCGTCTCCAGCAGCCCCTCCGCCTGGCGGCGAGCTTCGATCTCCCGCTCCAGCCTCGTCGCGTGCGCCAGCGCTCGCTCTTCGGCGGCCTTGTGCTCGCTCACGTCGCGGTAGTTGACGACGATGGCGCCGACTGCGGGATCGTCGACCGCGTTGGTTGCCACAGCGTCGATCCACACCCAGCGGCCGTCCTTGTGTCGCGCGCGATACTGGGTACGCAGCCTCCCGCGCGGCTCCGCGACCAGGCCGGCGAGCGTCTGCCGCAGGCGGTCGAGATCGTCGGGGTGCACGAAACCGAAGCCGTCGCGCCCGATCCGCTCCCCGGGCCGGTAGCCCATGATCCTCTCGACGGCGGGACTCTCGTAGGTCAGCCGGCCCGTGCCGTCCACGAGGGCAATGGCATCGGAGCTGTTCTCGATCATCGCCTTCAGGCGGCGCTCGCTGGCTGCCAGTTCCTCTGCGCTGCGAGGACCTTCGGCCCCGTCGAGGGGCGAGCCGCGCTGCCCGGACTTCACCGGTGACCCTGTCCGGGAGCCCGGGGCACGAACGCGCAATCGAGCCAGCTCATGTGCGGCCTCCTAACGCAGGATCGGCACCTCGGGCGAGCACCGTCCCTCCAGCGGGGAAGCGAGGGCCCCGTCGTCGCGCCCGCGGAGGACGCCGGTGTCGTCGATGCAGAAGGAGCGGACGCCGGTCGTGCCCGGCGGCTCCGGTGTCGCCGTGTAGGCGAAGCTCGAGAACCCTTGCCCGCCTTGCTCCGTGGTGGCCGGCCGGCCGGGATGGAACTCGAACCGGTATCCGCGGCGCGCGGGCTGCAGGAAGCTGACGTCGAGGAACGGCGGCGTCGTCTGCGGAGAGCCAGTCAGGCACGGATGAGGTCGCACCAGGCAGGAGGGCGTCACGAACACGCCTCCGCTCGCAGCCTGATACGCCACTTCGGCCGAGCCGAACGTGCGGAGGTCTCCGATGGCGCTCGACTCGTTCGAGGGGTGCGGTGTGCGCACCATCCCCGGGACGGTCAACAACAGGAGCCCCAACAGGGAGGCGAGCCCCACCGCAAGCGTGCCCGCGATGCGCAGTGGCTCGTTCGTTTCCAGTTCGCTTGCCGCCTTCGCCGCGACCCGGGCCAGCCAGGCCTGCGTGGCGCCGAACAGCACCGCGCCCGCTGCGATCGGGAGCGAGAACCTGCCGCCGAGAGCGACCCACCCCAGAGCTGCGAGCGCGCACGCGATCAGGCCTCCGACAGCGAGGCCGCCCGCCAGCATCGTTCCGAAACGGCGCTGCCGCGGCGACGCCCCGACCCGCGTGAGGGCCAGCGCCAGGCCGTACGAAAGCACGCCGGCCGCGCTGGCGACGCCGACCGTGTTCGTGTCGATGCCCCCCGCCAGTCCCGCCGTGCAGAGGAGCACGGACGCGAGCGCGGGTCCGAAGAGGCTCCGCTGGGGCGCCGGGAGATCGCCGGTCACAGGCGCGCCCTGTCTGCCGTGCGGCAGGGCGCGAGCGCGAGCGCACCGACGTCCGCGGGCCTCGCGGCCAATCTCAGCGTGCCCGGCGGCGACGGAATCGACGCGAGCGCAGTCCGCATTGGTAGAAATCAGGCGCGGTGCTCTTGCGAGCCCGGGTTCCTGAATCCCCCTTTCAAACCGTGCTCGTGGTTTTCCCACACACGGCTTACCGATGGTCTTCTCATGACGCGTTCGCCAGACCC
>WYBL01000053.1 GCA_011526565.1 Acidobacteriota bacterium
GGGGGTAGTAGTAGGCCCAGCCGCCGAGGCCCGCGTTGCCGAGCGCCAGCGGCAGCAGGCCGAGGATCGTCGTCGCCGCCGTCATCAGGATCGGGCGCAGGCGGTCGGCGCCAGCGCGGCGGATCGCCTCCTCGCGCGCGAGGCCCTCGTTGCGGTAGTGGTTGACGCGGTCGAGCAGCACGATGCCGTTGTTGACCACCACGCCGACCAGGATCAGCAGGCCGATGTTGGCCATCAGGTTGAAGGGCGTGCCGGTGGCCGCCAGCAGCCAGGTGACGCCGAACAGCGAGAACGGGATCGAGAACAGGATCGCGAACGGCTGCAGCAGCGACTCGAACAGCGAGGCCATGATCACGTAGACGAGGGCCAGAGCCAGCAGGAAGTTGAGCAGCATCTGCTTGCCGTCTTCGTCCTGCTGCTCGATGCGGCGGCCGAAGGACCACGAAACGCCCGGCGGCAGGCCCAGCGCGTCCATCGCTTCCTTGACCTTGGGGCGGCCCTCGTTGCCGAAGCTCTTGCCGTCGTACGAGCCGCTGACCATCACCCGCGCCGTCCGGTTCTCGCGGTCGATCGCCCGCGGCTTGCGGACCATCTCGAAGCTCGCCACCTCGCCCAGCGTGACCACGCGGCCCTCGGGCGTGGTCGCGGCCGGGAGCAGCCGCAGGTCGGAGAGGTCCTCGCGATCGGCCATGCGCAGCGCGAGGTTGACGTCGATCTCGCGCTCGGGGCCGGCGATGCGGGCGAGCCGGGTGCCGCCCAGCGTGAAGCCCAGCAGGTCCGCCATCCGCCGCGGGTCGAGGCCGAGTCGCCGCGCCTTGTCGGGGTCGAGCCGGGCCTGCACCTCCATCGCGGCGTCGCGCGAGGAACTGGTGACGTCGGCGACGTGCTCGATCCCCGACAGCGCGGCGACGGCCTTCTCGGCCCACTGCTCGAGGGCCTGCGGGTCGTTGCCGTACAGGCGCACCGCGAAGGTCGTCCCCGAGCCCCCGTTCGAGTCCTCGTCGTCCTGGAAGCGCAGCTTGACGCCCGGGTGCTGCGGCACCTGGTCGCGGATCTTCTTGCGCAGGGCCTTCATCTCCTCGTCGGGCAGGTCCTCGACGGCGAGCACCAGGGCGGTGGTCGCCTGGTTGTCGCCGTAGAACGAGTAGACGTCGCGGGTGCGGAACTCGTCCTTGCGCTCGAGCAGGAAGCGCTCGGTCGCCGCCACGACCTTCTCGACGTCCGCCTGGTAGGTGAAGTCGGCGAACTCGTAGTCCATCACCAGCCGGCGGTTGACCGAGCCGGCGAAGGTGCTCGACTCCACGAGGCCGGCGGCCAGCGGCAGCACGCCGAGCACCAGCGAGACGACGACGATCGCGGCCGAGGACTTGCGGTGGGTCAGGCTCCAGTGCAGCGCCGTCTCGTAGCGGGCCTCGAGCCAGCGCAGTCCGAACGGTTCCTTCGCGTCGCGCGGGCGCATGTAGCGGCCGAGCAGCGGGATCATCAGGAGCGACACGGCGAGGCTGGCCGCCATCGCCACAGAGATGGTCCAGCCGATCTCGCCGAGCATGATTGTGATGTTGTTCTTGGCGCCGACCACGAGCGGCAGGAACACGATCACGCTGGTCAGCGTCGAGCAGACCACCGCCATCGAGACCTCGCGGGCGCCGCGCAGCGCGGCCTCGGCGGGGGCGTCGCCCGCCCGCTGGCGGCGGTCGATCGACTCCAGCACCACGATCGCGTTGTCGACCAGCATGCCGACGCCGAGCATCAGGCCCATCATCGACAGCACGTTCAGGTTGGCGCCGGCGAAGTACATGACGCCGGTCGTCATCAGCAGCGAGACCGGGATCGCGGCCGAGACGACCAGCGTCGAGTCCCACCGGCGCAGGAAGAAGTACAGGACGCCGACGGCCAGCAACGCGCCCTCGATGCCGGAGCCGGTGAGTCCCTCGAGGCCGGACCGGATCTCGCGGGCCTGGTCCTCCCACACGAACACGTTCACGCCCTGCAGCAGCGGGTCGGCGCCGATGTCCTCCTTGATGGTGCGCATCACGGCCTCGGCGACCTCGACCGTGTTGGCCGTCGACTCCTTGAACACCTCCAGCGCGATGGCGGGGGCCAGGTTGAGGCGGCGGCCGAACTCGACCGGGGGCTCCTCGTAGCGGATCTCGGCGACGTCCGCGAGCTTCAGGCCGGCCGCGTTCACCGCCAGCGCCCGTACTTCGTCGAGGGTGGTGATGGCGCCCGTGGCGCGGGCGGCGAGCCGGCGTCCCCCGTCTTCGACGGGCCCGAGCGCCAGGCTCAGGTTCGCGCTCTGCAGCCGCCGCACCAGCGTCTCCAGGTCGAGCCGGTGGGCGCGCAGAGCGTCCTGCCGCAGGTCGATCCAGATCTCGCGCGGTTCCACGCCGCCGAGGTCGACGCGGGCGACGCCTGGCAGCCGGCGGATGCGGTTGGCGATGCGGTTCTCGAGCAGTTCGTAGTTCTGCGAGAAGTCGACGCCGGGGGCCGAGATGCGGGCCTGGACGATCGGGATGTCGGCGGTGTTGAAGGAGAAGACCTGGACGTCGGCGACGTCCGCCGGCAGTTGCGCCCGCGCCTGGTCCAGCTTCTCGCGCACCAGCATCCGGATCACGTCGAGCTCGAGGCCCCACTGGAACTCGAGCACGACCTGGCAGCGGTCGGCGTCGGAGTTCGAGCGCATCCGCTTGACGTCGGGCAGGGTGGCGAACACCTCCTCCAGCGGGCGCGCGATCTGGCGTTCGATCTCGGCCGGGGAGGAGTTGGGGTAGGGGACCACCACGGCGACGAACGGGGCGTCCAGCGTCGGCAGGTAGGCGAGCGGCAGGCGCAGCGCGCCCAGGGCGCCGATCACGACGATCGACACCAGCAGCACGAAGCTGGTGACCGGGCGGCGGACGGCGAGAGCGGGGAGGTTCATGCGAGGGCCTCGCGCGCGGAGGTGCCGGAGTCGGGGGCGACGCCGACGCCCTCCGCGGTGCCATCGCCGGCGGGTTGCGCCAGTGCCTCGGCCGCCGGGCTCCGATCCAGGAGCAGGTAGGCCGAGGGGATCACGACCAGTGTCAGCAACGTGGAGAAGCTGAGCCCGGCGATCACCGTGATGGCGAGCGGCGCCTGAAGCTCCGCGCCTTCGCCGAGACCCAGCGCCATCGGAATCAGGCCGAGCACGGTGGTGGCGGTCGTCATCAGGATCGGGCGCAGCCGGCGCTGGCCGGCCAGCAGCAGCGCGTCGCGCACGGCGTGGCCCTCCTCGCGGAGCTGCTTGACGGCGTCGATCAGCACGATCGCGTTGTTGACGACGATGCCGCCGAGCACGACCACGCCGATCATCACGACGACGGTCACGGTCTGCTGCAGCAGGAGCAGGGTCGCGACCACGCCGACCGCGGCCAGCGGCACCGACCCGAACACCACGAACGGGTGCAGCAGCGACTCGAACTGCGCGGCCATCACCAGGTAGACGAGGAACAGGGCCAGGCCCAGCGCCAGCATCAGCGAGGCGAACGAGCGCTCGCGCTCCTCCTCCTGGCCGGACAGCGAGGCGACGACCGCAGGCGGCAGCGGCGCCTCGCGCAGGACGCTGCGCACGTCGGCCGCAGCAGCGCCGAGGCTGCGCCCCGTGAGGTTGGCGGAGACGACCGCGGCGCGGCGCTGGGAGATGCGCCGGATCTCGGCGGGGCCGACCGCGCGCTCGACGGTCGCGACCGAGGACAGGTACACGGGCGTGCCCTCGCGCTGGGCGACGATCACTCGCGCCACCTCGTCGGCCGTCACCTCCTGGCGCTCGGACGCCCGCACCAGCACGTCGATCTCGCGGTCGCCCTGGGTCATGCGGGTGGCCACCTCGCCGCGCACCTTCTGGCGCACGACCGAGGCGACCTGGCCGAGGTCGAGGCCGAGCCGGGCCAGCGCGTCGCGGTCGAAGCGGACGTGGAGCTCGGGGCTGCCCAGCTCGGCCGAGGAGCGCACGTCGACGAGACCGGGCAGCGCGGCCAGTCGCTCGCGCAGGTTCGCGGCCGCGACCCGCACGGCGTCCAGGTCCTCGCCGTAGACCTCCACCTCGATCGGCGTGCGGAACGAGAAGGAGGAGGGGCGCTCGAACGTGACGCGGGCGCCGGGGATGCGCGAGAGCTCCTCGCGCAGCCGCGCCAGGACCCGCTCCTCGGCGGCCGTTCCGGCGCCCGGCTTCATGCGGACCTCGAGGCGGCCGGCGTTCTCGCCCTCGGTGCCAGTGGAGCTCAGCGACGCGGCGCCGCCGGCCAGCATCGCGTACGACTCGATCGCCTCGTCGCCGGCCAGCGCCTGCTGCGCGGGGAACAGGGCGCGGTCGGTCTGGTGCAGCGGCGTGCCCTCGGGCAGCTCCACGAGGTAGCGGAACTCGCCCTGGGCGAAGCTCGGGATCAGGTCGACGTCGAGCCGGGTCGCGCCGAGCACGGCCAGCGCGAACAGCGCCGCGGAGACCCCGACCACGCGACGGGGCCGGTCGAGGGCGGCGGCGAGCAGCCGCGGATAGCCGACCAGCACGCGGCCGAGCACCGAATCGAACGCACGGGCCACCGGCGCCGACAGGCGGGTGGCGAGCCGGAACGCGGCGGCGACCGCGCGGCGGCCGGCCCGGAGCAGGAAGCCCGGGGCCGCCACCAGCACGGCCTGACGGGCCCGGCCGAGGCGGCTGAGCGGCGCTCCCGCGGGGGCCGACGCCTCGGTGGCGAGCGCCCGGCGGACGCCGCGGGCCGAGACCATCGGGATCAGGGTCAGCGCCACGGCCAGCGACGCGACCTGCGAGAACGACACGGTGAGGGCCTGATCGCGGAAGAGCTGGGCCGCGAAGCCCTCGACGAAGACGACGGGCAGGAACACCGCGACGGTGGTCAGCGTGGAAGCCACGACGGCGCCCGCGACCTCGCCAGCGCCGCGCAGCACCGAAGGCACCAGCGACTCGCCGCGCTCGCGGCGGGCGACGATCGCCTCCAGCACGACGATCGCGTTGTCGACCAGGTTGCCGACCCCGAGCGCCAGCCCGCCGAGCGAGATCACGTTCAGCGTCACGCCCATCCGGTACATCATGAAGAAGGTCGCCACGATCGAGACCGGGATGCACAGGCCGACGATCAGCGTGCTGCGGAGGTCCTTCAGGAACAGGAGCAGGATGATCATGGCCAGCGCGCCGCCGGCGATCGCGTTGCCCATCACGCCGTCGATCGCGCTCTCGATGAAGCGGGACTGGTCGGTGCCGTAGCCGAGCGCGACGCCCGCCGGCAGCTCCTTCTTCAGGGCTTCCATCCGGGCCCGCGTCGCCCGCGCCACGTTGACGGTGTTGGCGTCGCCTTCCTTGTAGAGGTCCAGCTCGACCGCCTCGCGGCCCGCGAAGCGGGTGACCACCTCGCGGCGCTTGTGGGTGCGCTCGACGATCGCCACGTCGCGCAGCCGCACGGGGCGGCCGTCGCGCTCGGCGACGATCGTGGCCTCGATGTCGCCCAGCGCCAGGAACTCGTTGTTGGCGCGCACCAGGTAGCGCGCCTCCTGCTCGTAGAGCGAGCCGCCGGCGAGGTTGACGTTCTCGCGCGCGAGCACGTCCTTCACCTGCTGGGCGGTCAGGCCGAGCAGCGTCAACTGGCCCTCGTCGAGGCGGACCTGGATCTCCTCCTCGAGGCCGCCGTTGACCTTGACCGCGGCCACGCCGTCGATCGACTCCAGGTCCTTCTTGAGGATCTCCTCGGCGACGTAGCGCAGCCGGAACAGCGCGGCCTCGGCCCGCTTCGCCTCGGGAGTGCCGGGCGCGGCCGTCGCGCCTTCGGCGGCTGTGTCGGTCAGGTACAGGCGCTGGATCGGGTCGGTCGAGGGGTCGAAGCGGAGGATGACCGGCTTCTCGGTCTCGCGCGGCAGCGTGATCACGTCGAGCTTCTGGCGCACGTCGAGCGACGCCAGCGCCATCTCGCGGCCCCACTCGAACTCGAGCGTCACCTGCGAGAGCCCGGGGCGCGAGCGCGAGGACATGCGGCGCACGCCGGCCAGGATGCCGACCGCCTCCTCGACGCGGCGGGTGACGAGCGTCTCGACCTCGGCCGGGGCCGCGCCGGGGAAGCGCGTCTCGACGGTCAGCGAGGGGTACGACAGCTCGGGCAGCAGGTTGATCGGCAGCCGGTCGAACGCCACCAGGCCGAACAGCACGACGGCCAGCGTGAGCATCGAGACCGTGACCGGCCGCTTGACGCTGAA
>WYBL01000054.1 GCA_011526565.1 Acidobacteriota bacterium
CAGTCTTACGCCGTCGTCGATAGCCCTCCAGCGCTGCTCGCTCGCTGGCCGTGAGCACGATCTCGGCAACCGGACGTCCGACTGGTTTCTTCACGCACCAGTATCGTCCGCTCGAACACTAAATGTCCACTAATTTCTGATACAGGAGACTAGTCGATCTCCATCAGAGTGTCGCGAGGCCGCTCGCGGGTCCGTTCGGGCGCCGCTTCGAGGGTCGGCAGCGGGGGCGGGGCTGGTCTCGTGACCTTTCGCGCCGGAGTCGGCTCGGGTGCGGGCGGCGTCAGGAGCAGCGCAGCTTCGGTCGCCCGGGCCTCGGCACCGGGCACGTCGCCCGCGCCGTAGAGCCGCACCCACGCGCGCAACAGGGGGTCGACGAAGTAGTAGCGCTTGCCGTCCATGCGCAGCACGTCGACGTCCACGGCGGCCGAGAGGTAGTCCTTGACCGCGCCCGGCGAGCGCTCCAGCCGGCGGAACACCGCGGTCAGGTTGCAGCCCTCGTCGCGGGCGACCTCCCACAGCACCGCCTTGGCCATCGCGTAGGAGCGGCTGCGCAACAGCAGCGTCTCCCAGGTCGCCCGCAGCAGCCGCTCGAGCGGCTGGCCGGGTGCCATGCCCGCGTTCCACGACGACTCGAGCGAGTCGCCGGGCTCGACCCCGTCGAGCAGGGCGCGCAGCGCGGCCGGGCGCCCGGCGGCCAGCGCGATCGCCGCTTCGGCCTGGACGCCGCGGAGCGCGGCCTCGTCGCGCGCCTCTTCCGGCGCGAGCGGCGGAATCGGGCAGGCGACGGCGCTGCCGAACAGGCGCGCGGCGGCCGTGGGGAAGGAGGTCGCCAGCACCGCCCGGCCGCCGCGCCGTCCGATCGCCGCGGCGAACAGGTCGGCCACGTCGCGCAGGCCCTCGAAGAAGCCGAGGGCCCTCAGCTCCGTCGGTTCGTCGAGCAGCAGCAGCAGCGGGCGATCGCCGACCTCGCGGGCCTCCGCGAACAGCGCCGCCAGCGCCTTCACGGCCGCGACCTCGCCCTCGCGGCCGCGGCGGACGGCCGCCTCGAGCGGCGCGAGCGTCCGATCGTCGAGGCCCGCGGCCCGCGCCGACGAAGCGCCCGCGCGGGCCAGGTGCAGCGGGGACGCGGCCGCGAAGAACAGGTCGAGCCGCCAGGCGGCGGCGCCGGCGTGCCGGAGCACGGCCGCCAGGTCGTGAAGCAGCGTCGACTTGCCCGCACCCGGAGGTCCCGAGAGCAGGAGCGGCGGACCCGAGAGGGCCTGCCGCGCGACGTCCTCGGCGAGCGCCGGCCGCGGGAACCGCGGCCCGTCCATCACCCGCGGTCGAGCATGGGGATGCGCACGCCGCGCTCGCGCGCGACCTGCGCGGCCCGCTCGTAGCCGGCGTCGACGTGCCGCATCACGCCGGTGCCGGGATCGGTGGTCAGCACCCGCTCCAGCCGCTGCGCCGCGGCGTCCGTGCCGTCGGCGACGACGACCATGCCGGCGTGGATCGAGTAGCCCATGCCGACGCCGCCCCCGTGGTGGACCGAGACCCAGGTCGCGCCGGCCACCGCGTTGAGCAGGGCGTTGAGGATCGGCCAGTCGGCGACCGCGTCGGAGCCGTCCTTCATCGCCTCGGTCTCGCGATTGGGGGAGGCGACCGAGCCGGCATCGAGGTGGTCGCGGCCGATCACGATCGGCGCCTTGACCTTGCCGCTGCGCACCAGCTCGTTGAAGCGCAGGCCCATCTTCGCGCGCTCGCCGTAGCCCAGCCAGCAGATGCGCGCCGGCAGGCCCTGGAACGCGACCCGCTCGCGGGCCAGCGTGATCCAGCGCCGCAGCGCCTGGTCCTCGGGGAAGGTCTCGAGCACCGCGGCGTCCGTCACCGCCAGGTCCTCGGGGTCGCCCGAGAGCACCGCCCAGCGGAACGGGCCCTTGCCCTCGCAGAACAGCGGGCGGATGTAGGCCGGCACGAAGCCGGGGAAGTCGAAGGCGTTCGCCACGCCGGCCTTCTGCGCCTCGGCCCGGATGTTGTTGCCGTAGTCGAAGACGACGGACCCGAGCTGCTTGAGCGCCAGCATCCCGCGCACGTGGTCGGCCATGCTGCGGCGCGCCTCGGCCATGTAGTGCGCCGGGTCGGAGGTGCGCAGCGCGAGCGCCGCCTCGTAGCTCATGCCGTTCGGGACGTAGCCGTTGAGCGGGTCGTGGGCGCTGGTCTGGTCGGTGACCAGGTCCGGCACCACGCCGCGCTTCGCCAGCTCCGGCAGCACGTCGGCGGCGTTGCCGAGCAGCCCGATCGAGAGCGCGCGGCCCTCCTTCTGCGCCGCGGCGGCCAGCGACAGCGCCTCGTCGAGCGACTCGCACGAGGTGTCGAGGTAGCGCGTCTCCAGCCGGCGCTGGATGCGATGGCGGTCGACCTCCACGCAGAGACAGACGCCCTCGTTCATCGTGGCGGCCAGCGGCTGGGCGCCGCCCATGCCGCCGAGGCCCGCCGTCACGACCAGCCTGCCCTTCAGGCTGCCGCCGAAGTGCTGGCGGGCAGCCTCGGCGAAGGTCTCGAACGTGCCCTGCAGGATGCCCTGCGACCCGATGTAGATCCACGAGCCCGCGGTCATCTGGCCGTACATCATCAGGCCCTTGCGGTCGAGCTCGTAGAAGTGCTCCCAGTTGGCCCACGCCGGCACCAGCATCGAGTTGCTGAGGATCACCCGCGGCGCGTCCGCGTGGGTGCGGAACACGCCAACCGGCTTGCCGGACTGGATCAGCAGCGTCTCGTCGTCGCCGAGCTCGCGCAAGGAGCGCACGATGGCGTCGAAGCACTCCCAGTTGCGGGCTGCGCGGCCGATGCCCCCGTAGACGACGAGGTCCGCGGGGCGCTCGGCGACGTCCGGGTCCAGGTTGTTCATCAGCATCCGCAGCGCCGCTTCCTGCTGCCACGACTTGCAGGAGATCAGGGTGCCGCGCGGGGCGCGGATGGTGCGGGAGGGAGTCGCGGTCGCGGTCGTCACATCAGCCACCTTTGGTTGTTGGTGGTCTCGTCGCGCGCCAGGTCGTAGGGGGCGGACTTGCCGCCGCGGATCAGGCGCAGGTTCTTGCGCAGCTTGTGCTCGCGCGGCACGCGGGGCGCGTTCATCAGGCGCTCGGCCTGGCCGATCAGCAGCACGGCGGCGATCAGCAGCCCGAGCCAGATCGACCAGACCTTGATCCCCAGCGCCAGCGAGACCACGGCGGTGACCGCGGCCGCGGCCGACAGGGTCACGGCACCGGCGAACCAGCGCGGGCGGGGATTCGGCAGCAGGCTCATCGCACCCTCACTCCAGCGTACCGCAGGCGGCCTCGGCCGCGGCCACCAGCGCACCCGTGCGGCACAGCGCGGCCACGGCTTCGATGTCGGGGGAGAGGAAGCGGTCGTGATCCCACGCCGGCGCGACACCGCGGACCAGCGCGTGCACGGCCTCGAGCGGCGCCGACGAGCGCAGCGGCCGCCGCATCTCCAGGGCCTGGCAGGCGGCCAGCAGCTCGGCGGCCAGGATGCGGCGCACGTTGCGCGTGACCTGGGCCGCCTTGCGGGCCGCGATCGGGCCCATCGAGACGTGGTCCTCCTTGTTCGCGGAGGTCGGGATCGAGTCGACGCTCGCGGGGTGGGCGAGCGACTTGTTCTCGGAGGCCAGCGCCGCGGCCGTGACGTGGCCCATCATGAAGCCCGAGTGCAGCCCGCCCTCGGGCGTCAGGAACGCGGGCAGGCCGCCCGAGAGCGCGGGGTTGACGAGGCGCTCCATGCGCCGCTCGGACAGCGCGCCCAGCTCGGCGACCGCGATCGCCATCGTGTCGGCGGCGATCGCCACGGGCTCGCCGTGGAAGTTGCCGCCGGAGAGCAGCTCGCCTTCGGCCGCGAACACCATCGGGTTGTCGGTCGCCGCGTTCATCTCGATCTCGACGGTGCGCGTCACGTAGGCGAGCGCGTCGCGCACGGCGCCGTGGACCTGCGGCATGCAGCGCAGCGAGTAGGCGTCCTGCACCTTGCCGCACCCGCGGTGCGACTCGCGCAGCGGGCTGTCGGCGAGCAGCCGCTTGAGGTTGCGGGCCGACGCCTGCTGGCCGGGGTGCGGGCGGGCCGCGTGGATGCGCGGGTCGAAGGCCACGTCGGTGCCCTCCAGCGCGTCGAGGGTCAGCGCGCCGACGACGTCCGCCAGCGCGACCAGCCGCCAGGCCTCGCACAGCGCGAGCCCGGCCACCGCCGTCATGAACTGGGTGCCGTTGATGAGGGCCAGGCCCTCCTTGGCCTCCAGCGCGATCGGCGCGAGGCCGAGCGCCGCGAGCGCGTCACGGGCGGGCTGGCGGCGACCGCCGTGCACGCACTCGCCTTCGCCGACCAGGGCGAGCGCGAGATGGGCGAGCGGGGCCAGGTCGCCCGACGCGCCGACCGAGCCCTGGCTCGGCACCACCGGGTGCAGCCCGTGGTTGATCAGGTCGAGCAGTCGCTCCAGCGTTTCCGGCCGCACGCCGCTGAAGCCGCGGGCCAGCACGTTGGCGCGCAGCACCATCAGCGCCCGGGTCTCGGCCTCGGGCAGCGGATCGCCGACGCCGGCCGCGTGGCTGCGCACGAGGTTGAGCTGCAGCTCGCGCACCCGGTCCTGCGGGATCACCACGTCGGCGAAGTTGCCGAAGCCGGTGTTGACGCCGTAGACGACGCGGTTCTCGCGCACGGCGCGGTCGACCACCTCGCGGGCGGCGGCGACGACTTCGCGCGCGGCGGGGGCCAGCGCGACCCGCGCGTGGCCGGCCGCGATCGCCTCGAGCGCGGGCAGGTCGAGGCTGAGGCCGTCGAGGATGAGGGCGGGAAGGGCGGACTCCGGACCGGGGGCGGGGGCTGTCGGGAAGGACATGGCGGAGCGGGCGGAGAATATCACGCGGGGTGAGTGCGCCCGCGCGCGGGCCGCGGTTGCCGGCGGGCCTCGGGCGCGGCTATCCTCCGTGTTCGCTGACATGAACTCCAGGCCACCCCAGATTCCCGTGCACGGGGCGCGACGCAACGTCGCGCCCGGGGTCGCCCTCCGCCCGCAGGCCTCCGGCCGCTGATCCGGGCACGCCGGCCGCGTGGCCGGCGCCGAACGACAGAGACTCGAGAGAGCAGGAAACCGCATGCCGAACATCGTGGTCGTGGGCACCCAGTGGGGTGACGAGGGCAAGGGCAAGATCGTCGACCTGCTGACCGGCCGGGTCCAGGTCGTCGCCCGCTACAACGGCGGCCACAACGCGGGCCACACCGTGATCGCCAACGGCAGGAAGTTCGCACTGCGGCTGATCCCGTCCGGGATCCTGCACGAGGGGGTGTTGTGCCTGATGGGCCCGGGCATGGTGGTCGAGCCCGAGGCCTTCGAGACCGAGACCGAGGGGCTGCGCGAGGCGGGCGTCGAGGTGGCCGACAACCTGCTCGTCTCGGACCGGGCCCACGTGATCCTGCCGCACCACTTCGAGCTCGAGAAGCTGTGGGAGGAGCGCCGCAAGATCGGCACCACGCGGCGCGGCATCGGGCCCGCGTACGAGGACAAGGCGGGCCGGCGCGGGATCCGCCTCGGCGACCTGCTGCGGCCGGCGGCGCTGCCCGAGAAGCTGGCGCTGGCCCGCGATCACTACGAGATGGTCTGCCGCGGCGCCGGAGTCGCGCCGGCCGTCGACTGGGCCGCGCTGGTCGATCGCCTCGCGGCCTTCGGCGAGCGCCACCGCTCGCGGATCGTCGACGTCGCGATGGTGCTGCATGCGCAGCTCGCCCGCGGCTACTCGGTGCTGTGCGAGGGCGCGCAGGCGACGCTGCTCGACCTCGACCACGGCACCTACCCGTTCGTGACGTCGTCCTCGGCGTCCGCGGGAGGGGCGGCAGTGGGCCTCGGCCTCGCGCCGACCCGGATCGATGCCGTGCTCGGCATCGCCAAGGCCTACACGACCCGCGTGGGCTCGGGCCCGTTCCCGACCGAGATGGGCGGGGAGCTCGAGGAGAAGGTGCGCGAGAAGGGCGGCGAGTACGGCGTCGTCACCCGCCGCCCGCGCCGCTGCGGCTGGTTCGACGGCGTCGCCACCCGCTACTCGGTGCGCGTCAACGGCGTCGACTCGCTGGCGATCATCAAGCTCGACGTGCTCGACGAGCTCGACGAGATCAGGGTCTGCACGTCCTATCGCCACGCGGGCGTGACGGTCGACGCGATGCCGGCGGACGTCGAGATGCTGGCCGAGTGCGAGCCGGTCTACGAGACGCTGCCCGGCTGGAAGTCGCAGACCGCGGGCCTGCGCGAGTTCGCGGACCTGCCGCAGGCGGCGAAGGACTACGTCACCCGCCTCGGCGAGATCGTCGGCGCCGAGGTCGGCCTCGTCTCCACGGGCCCCGACCGCGACGACACGATCCTGATCGGCCGCAGCGCACTGGCGACCTGGTTCGCCTAGCGCGAGGCGCGTCGGGCGGGGCGTCCGCGGCCGATGCTACGATCGGCCGCGGGCCGTTAGCTCAGTGGTAGAGCACCTGCCTTTTAAGCAGAGAGTCGAGGGTTCGATCCCCTCACGGCCCACCAACTTACGGGGATCGGTAGGGTCCGGGGTAACAACGGGGTAACAGCCTCCCAGGGGCCGGTTTGCGGTGTTACCCCGCCTCCCAGAAACACGAAGGGCCGGGAGCGTGCGGCCCCCGGCCCGGTAGGACTGCAGACCCGCTACACCCCTTCGACTGCGTCCCGCTCGACCTTCATTCGCGCGAGGTCCCGATCCGTGGTCCTCGCCGTGGCCAGGTAGACCCGGGCCGCGTCGCGCACGTGGGCGAGACAGCCGCGCTCGCTCGCCCCGACCACCTCCTCAGCAAACGTCCAGGCCCGCGGGTCACCCTCGGGCAGCGGGTCGAGCGCGGAGGCCTCGCGGGCGCGGGCCTCGAGCCGCTCCATGCGGCCAGCCGCGGCGCGGAGCATCTTGGCGACCGCGACCACCTCGCGGCGGAGCGCGGCCTCCCGGGCCTTCGTCGGTGCGGCCG
>WYBL01000055.1 GCA_011526565.1 Acidobacteriota bacterium
CGCCGCCGCCGCCGGCCACCCGTCCGCGGCTCGGGCCAGTGCGGCCGATCGCTCCGCCGGCTCCGGTGGCCCCGCCGCCGCCGCCGCCGGCTCCTGCCGCCGCGGCGCCGGCCCTGCCGCGCCCGGTGGCGCCGATCCTGCCGAAGCCGCTGCGCCCGATCGCGCCCGCGCGCCCGGTCAGCCCCCACGCGACGGGAGTCGCCGGGCCCGGCGGCGCTCGCCCGCAGCACCCGACGACGCCGCCCGGGAGAGTCACCTATCCGTCGCGCCCGGGCGCCGGTCCGTCGCCGTACCCCAGCCGCCCCGGCGCGCCGCCGCCGTCGTCGCTGCGGCCGCAGCGGCCCGCCCCGTCCCGGTCGCGCGACCGCAGCAAGTCGACGCCGCCGCCGCAGGTCGAGGCCCGCGCCGCCTACACCGGCCCGCTCCGCCCGCTGACGCTGTCCGAGGGCGTCACGGTCAAGGAGCTGTCCGAGAAGATGTCGGACGTCAAGAACCGCGACATCATGAAGGCGCTGCTGACCCGCGGCCTGATGGTCACCGTCAACGCGACGCTCGACCCGAAGCTGGCGATCGAGATCTGCCGCGAGTTCGGCTACGACGCCAAGGTCGAGACCTTCGAGGCGGAGATCATCGCCGAGGCCAAGGAGAAGGACCGGCCCGAGGACCTGGTGCCGCGGGCGCCGGTCGTCACCGTGATGGGCCACGTCGACCACGGCAAGACCTCGCTGCTCGACGCGATCCGCGAGACCAGCGTGGCGGCGGGCGAGGCCGGTGGCATCACCCAGCACATCGGCGCGTACCACGTGAACGTCGGCGACCGCAAGGTCGTCTTCCTCGACACCCCCGGCCACGAGGCGTTCACCCTGATGCGCGCGCGCGGCGCCCGCGTCACCGACGTCGTCGTGCTGGTCGTGGCCGCGGACGACGGCGTGATGCCGCAGACGGTCGAGGCGATCGACCACGCACGCGCGGCCGGCGTGCCGATCGTGGTCGCCGTCAACAAGATCGACAAGCCCGAGGCGCAGCCCGACCGCGTCAAGCAGCAGCTCTCCGACAAGGGGCTGATGCCCGAGGACTGGGGCGGCACCACGGTGTTCGTCCAGGTCTCGGCCAAGAAGCGGCAGAACCTCGAGCAGTTGCTCGAGATGCTGCTGCTGGTGGCCGACATGCAGGAGCTGAAGGGCAACCCCAAGAAGCCCGGCCTCGGCACCGTGCTGGAGGCCCGCCTCGACAAGGGCCGCGGCGCGGTCGCCACCGTGCTGATCCAGGACGGCACCCTGGAGATGGGCGACACGGTCGTGGCCGGCGCCGTCAAGGGCAAGGTCCGGGCGCTGGTGGACGACCAGGGCGCGCGCCTCAAGAAGGCCGGTCCCGCGACGCCGGTCGAGATCCTCGGCCTCGAGGCGGTGCCCGAGCCGGGCGACCCGCTGCTGGTGGTCGAGGACGCCGCCAAAGCCCAGCAGATCGTCGCGTTCCGCCAGCTCAAGCTGCGCGAGAAGACCATGGCCGCCAGCTCGCGGATCCGCCTCGAGGACCTCGGCCGCAAGATCGCCGAGGGCCAGATCAAGGAACTGCCGCTGGTCGTCAAGGCCGACGTGCAGGGCTCGGTCGAGGCCGTCTGCGACCAGCTCATGAAGATCCCGCAGGAGAAGATCAAGCTGCGGATCATCCGCTCCGGCGCCGGCGCCATCACCGAGAGCGACGTGCTGCTGGCCGCCGCGTCGGACGCCGTCGTGATCGGCTTCAACGTGCGGCCGGAGAAGAAGGCCGTCGAGGCCGCCGACCGCGACGAGGTCGAGCTGCGGCTGTACACCGTGATCTACGATGCCGTCGAGGACATGCGCAAGGCGCTCGAGGGCATGCTCGAGCCGACGATCCGCGAGGTGCGGCTCGGCGCGGCCGAGGTGCTCGAGACGTTCCGCATCTCCAAGGTCGGCACCATCGCCGGCTGCCGGGTCAGCGACGGCAAGGTCGTGCGCACCGCCCACGTGCGGCTGCTGCGCGACAACGTCGTGATCCACACCGGCAAGGTCGCCTCGCTCAAGCGGTTCAAGGACGACGCCGCCGAGGTCCGCGCCGGCAACGAGTGCGGCATCGGCATCGCCGGCTACAACGACCTGAAGCCGGGCGACGAGATCGAGTTCTTCACGACGGAGAAGGTCAAGGAGACGCTCGCCTAGCGTGGTCGTCGGCCTGCTGACGCTCGACCTGCACTTCCCGGGGGCGCAGTCGCTCAAGGACAAGCGCCAGGTGCTGCGCTCGCTGGAGGCGCGCCTGCGCAACAAGCTCAACGTCGCCGTCGCCGAGGTCGGCGAGCGCGACCTGTGGCAGCGGGCGCAGGTCGCCGTGGTTTCGGTCAACACCGACCGCGGCCACCTCGAGGCCACCCTCGAGGCGGCCGGGCGGATGGCGGACGAGACCCACGAGCTGCAGGTGCTGGGCGCCGACGTCGAGCTGCTGTAGGAGCCGGAGGACAACGTGGGCTTTCGCGTCCAGCGCATGGCGGAGGAAATCCGCGAGGAGGTCTCGCGCATCATCGGCCGCCTCAAGGACCCGCGGATCGGGTTCGTGACCGTGACCCGCGTCGACCTGGCGGCCGACCTCGGCCACGCCCGCATCTTCGTCGGCGTCATCGGCGACGCCGCGGAGCGGCAGAAGACGCTGAAGGCGCTCGAGCACTCCGCGGGCTTCGTGCGCCGCGAGCTCGGCAAGCACCTGCGCGCCCGCGTCACCCCGATCGTCCACTTCTCGTACGACAAGGGCCTCGACGCCTCCGACCGCGTCGCCGCTCTGCTCGACGAGGTGAAGCAGGCCGACGCGAAGGCTGCGGATGCCGAGCCGGAGCCGGGCGATGGGGAAGAGCCGCGCTAGCGAGGGCGATGCAGCCGTCGACGGCCTGCTGATCCTCGACAAGCCGAAGGGCCCCACCTCGCACGACCTGGTCGACCGCGTGCGCCGCGCCCTCGGCACCCGCCGCGTCGGCCACACGGGTACCCTCGACCCGTTCGCGACCGGCCTGCTCGGCGTGTGCGTGGGACGGGCGACGCGGCTCGCCCGCTTCCTCGACGGCGACAAGGAGTACGAGGCCGTCGCCCGCTTCGGCTTCGGCACCGACACGGACGACGCGACCGGCGTGCCGCTGGGTCCGCCGCGGGAGGTGGTCCCGGAGGCCGCGGCGCTGGCCGCGGCGCTGGCGGCGCTGACGGGCGACGTCCTGCAGCGACCGCCCGCCTTCTCCGCGAAGCACGTCGACGGCCGCCGGATGCACGAGCTGGCCCGCGCGGGCAAGGCTCCCGAGCTGCCCCCCGTGCCGGTGCGGATCGACGTGCTCGAGCTGCTGGCGCTCGACGGCTGTCGCGCCCGCCTCCGCGTCCGCTGCTCGCCCGGCACCTACGTGAGGGCGATCGCCCGCGACCTGGGCGCGGCGCTCGGCTGCGGGGCCCACCTCGAGGAACTGCGCCGCACCCGCAGCGGGCCGCTCGACCTGGGTCGCGCGCTCGCGGCTGACCGGCTCGACGCGGCCAGCGCGCGGGCCGCGCTGGTGCCGATGGCCACGGCCGTCGGCCACCTGCCCGCCGTCGCGGTCGCGGAGCCGGTCCTCGGTCGCGTGCGGCATGGGCACGAGCTGCGGCTCGCCGCGCCCGTCGGCGGCGACTGGGTGCGCGTGCTCGACCCGGCCGGCGACCTGGTGGCCCTGGCCCGCGTCCGCGGCGACCACGCCCACCCCGAGGTGGTCGTGGCCGCCTGACCTACTCCGCGACCTGGTAGAGGCGGGCTCCCGGCGCCTCGTGCAGCAGGTGCCAGTGCGCCGGCGGCTCGAAGCGCAGGCGATCGGGGCCGTTGAGGGCCACGAACCGCGCACCCAGCTCGCGCGCGATGGCCTCGGCCTCTTCCACTTCGCGGGTGCGGAAGAAGCGGTGCACCCGCGCGTGGCGGGCCTCGAGCACCGGTCGCGGCGCGAACTGGGTCAGGTAGGGCGTGAAGCGCTCGTAGGTGACGCGGCGGCCGATCAGCACCACGGGCGCGGGCGGGTAGCGCCCCCCCGGGCGCTGCAGCACCACCTCGCCCGGGCGGCTCGCGCGCTCGAGGGCGCGGGTCAGCTCGACCGTCTCGGCGGGCAGCCGCTCGACCTCGGCGACGCGCTTCTTGTAGGCGAACTGCGCGGTCGAGGGCAGCGTCAGCGCCGCCAGCGCCAGCAGCACGAGCGGGCGGCGCAGCCGGGAGCCGAGCGCGCGTTCCAGGCCCGCGAGCGCGAACAGCCACAGCAGCGGACCCGACTGCTCGACGAAGTAGGCGGCGTCGTTGATCACGGGCTGGCCGCTCAGCACCTCCGGGGCGGAGACGCGGATCATCAGCGCCAGCGGCCAGCCGCCCAGCGCCATCGGCGCCAGCGCGCGCGCCGCGACGTCGCCGCGCAGCAGGGCGGCGCAGGCGGGGGCCAGTCCGAACACGCGCAGGCCGAGCGACAGGACGAGCCAGGCCAGGGCGAAGGCGGCGAACCCGGCGCCGGTCGCGGGGTCCAGGCCGAGCTGCCGGCGCGTCACCTCGACGAGGTCGAACGGCGCGAGCACCACGGCGACCGTGTCGCCTCCCGTGCCGCCGGCGAGGGCCGCCGTGCCGAGGGCCGCGGCCAGCGCGGGGGCCGCCACGGCGCGCCTCGAGGCTCCGCGGGCGAACAGCGCGGCGAAGGCGAGGCCGGCGGCGAGCTGGGCGCCGAGGAAGACCTTGAAGAACGGGGTGGCGGCGGCGCAGGCAACGGAGAGCGCCGTGTCCGCCCTGGTGGGCGCGGGGCGGGCGGCCAGGGTCAGCGCGCCGAGCGCCAGGCCGAGGCCGGGGATCACCGGATTCGAGTGGGCCAGCGAGACCAGCAGGTTGCCGCGCAGCAGGTCGGTCCACCAGTGCGCCTGCGGGTCACCGGCGAAGACCCACGAGAAGTCGCCCAGCAGCGGCACGAGGCCGGCCAGTGCGACGGTCGCGGGTCCTGCCCCGAGTGCGCGCGCCGCGGCCCGCAGGGCGAGGATCAGGCCCAGCCCCCACAGCACGACGTCGAAGCGGGTCTGGGCGTCGAAGGGGTGTACGCCCGCCCAGCGCCAGGCCGCGTAACGCACGAGGTCGGGGCCGAGGTGGTAGCCGAGCGGCAGGCCGGAGACGCCCGGCACCTGCGGGGGATAGCCCGCGGCCAGTTCCAGGGTCAGCCCCGCGTGGAAGGCCGCGTCGTACGGCACGAGCGGGTCGAGCACGAAGCGCCCGTCCGGAGTCAGCCGGTTCCAGCCGAACTGGGACACGGCCAGCAGGGCCAGCATCGCCGCGAGCGCGGGCGCCGGGCCGCGCCAGGACTCCTCGCCCTCGAGGCGCCCCAGGCCACGTGCGACCAGCGGCGCCAGGCCCAGCAGCGTCCCCGCGGGGAACAGGCCGGGCAGCCCGGAGGCCACCTCCAGCCAGGCCCAGAGCGCCGCCCACGCCGTGCCGAGCGGAATCGCCAGCGCCACGTGCGCGGGCCGGCCCAGGGCCCGCTGCAGGCCGGCCCCCGGCCCCAGCACGGCGAGCGTGGCGAAGGCGCAGAACCGCAGCAGGGTCAGGACGACGGGCGTGCTCAGGGCATCCAACGGGGCGGAACCTCTTGCAGGACAAGGGCCACGGAGCTTGGCCGCGACCGGGGCCTATGCTACGATGCCCGCTTGTGAATCGAGAGGACTGTTGGAGGAAGAGCGGGTGAGTCTCAGCAAGGACGGCAAGACGCAGATCATCGAGAGCAATCGCACTCACGGCAAGGACACCGGGTCCCCGGAAGTCCAGGTCGCCCTGCTGAGCGAGCGCATCGTCTCCCTGACCGAGCACCTGAAGGCGCACGACAAGGATCATCACTCGCGGCGCGGGCTGATGATGCTGGTCGGCCAGCGGCGGCGGCTGCTGGACTACCTGAAGGGCAAGGACGCCGCGCGCTACCGCGTGCTGATCGACAAGCTCGGCCTGCGCAAGTAGCGCCCCTGGTCCGTTCGAGGAAACACCCGGCGGGCCTCGTCCGAGAGGCCCCGGCCGACTGACCCCGGCGCGCAACCCCGCGCGCCAGGCGGCCCGGACGCCAGCGGAAGCGGAGAGAGAGAAGACAATGCACAAGGTCGAGATTCCCCTCGGTCGCGGGACCCTGTCCATCGAGACGGGTCGCCTCGCCAAGCAGGCCGACGGCGCGGTGCTGGTGCGCCTCGGCGACACGGTCGTCCTGGCCACGGCGTGCGCGCAGCGCGAGCCGCGCGTCGGCTTCGACTTCCTGCCCCTCACGGTCGACTACCGCGAGAACAACTACGCCTCCGGCAAGATCCCGGGCGGGTTCTTCAAGCGCGAGGGCCGGCCGACGGAGAAGGAAGTGCTGACCTCGCGGATGATCGACCGCCCGCTGCGGCCGCTGTTCCCCGAGGGCTACGCCTGCGAGACGCAGGTCGTCGCGCTGCTGCTGTCGGCCGACCTCGAGAACGACGGCGACCACCTGGCGATCACCGGCGCGTCCACGGCGCTGTGCATCTCGGACATCCCGTTCGACACGCCGGTGGCGGCGGTCCGCGTGGGTTTCTGGGACGACGCCTGCCACATCAACCCGACCAACGCCGAGTTCAAGACCCGGAGCCGCCTCAACCTGCTCGTCGCGGGCACGGAAGAGGCGATCGTGATGGTCGAGTCGTCCGCGCAGGAGCTGTCCGAGGCCGACATGGTCCGGGCGCTGCAGGCCGGCCACGCCGCGATCAAGCAGATCGTCGGCCTGCAGAAGCAGTTGCGCGAGGCGTGCGGCAAGCCGAAGCGGCCGCACGTCAAGAAGGAGCTGCCGGCTGACCTCGTGCAGGAGATCGAGGGCGCGCTGCGCGAGCCGCTGATCGCGGCCCTGCGCACCAAGGGCAAGCTCGAGATGTACGCGAAGGTGAAGGCCGTCAAGGAGGCCTACGCCGCGTCGCTGACCGAGGAGCAGGCCGACAGGAAGGCGATCCTCGGCGCCGTCTACGACGGCCTGCGCGAGAAGGTGCTGCGTGAAGAAGTGCTCGCCGGCCGCCGCCTCGACGGCCGCCGCCACGACGAGATCCGCGCGATCCACTCCGAGGTCTCCGTGCTGCCGCGCGTGCACGGCTCGGCGGTGTTCACCCGCGGCGAGACGCAGGCGCTGGTGACGGCGACGCTCGGCACCTCCGAGGACTCGCAGATCATCGACACGGTGCAGGAGAGCGAGTACCGCAAGCGCTTCATGCTGCACTACAACTTCCCGCCGTTCTCCGTCGGCGAGGTCAAGTTCCTGCGCGGTCCCGGCCGCCGCGAGATCGGCCACGGCGCGCTCGCCGAGCGCGCGCTGCGCGACATGCTGCCCGACGAGGAGGCGTTCCCCTACACGATCCGCATCGTGTCGGACATCCTGGAGTCGAACGGCTCGTCGTCGATGGCGAGCATCTGCGGCGGCACCCTCGCGCTGATGGACGCGGGCGTCCCGCTGAAGAACCCCGTCGCCGGCGTGGCGATGGGCCTCGTGCTCGAGGGCGACCGCTGGGCCGTGCTGTCCGACATCGCGGGCGAAGAGGACCACTACGGCGACATGGACTTCAAGGTCGCCGGCACCCGCAACGGCATCACGGCGCTGCAGATGGACATCAAGGTCTCGGGCATCACCGCCGAGATCATGGCCAGGGCGCTGGAGCAGGCCCACCAGGGCCGCATCCACATCCTCGACCGGATGGCCGAGGCGCTGGCCGCGCCGCGCCCGGACATCAGCGCCTACGCGCCGCGCATCATCACCATCCGCGTGCCGGTCGACAAGATCCGCGACATCATCGGGCCCGGCGGCAAGATGATCCGCTCGATCACGGAGCGGACGGGCTGCAAGATCGACATCGAGGACGACGGCCGCGTGAACATCGCCTCGGTCGACGAGTCGGCCGGCCGCAAGGCGATGCAGATCATCGAGGAACTGACCGCGGTCCCCGAACTCAACAAGACCTACCTCGGCAAGGTGGTCCGCGTGGTCGAGTTCGGCGCCTTCGTCCAGATCCTGCCCGGCACCGACGGCCTGCTCCACGTCTCCGAGATGGCGCACCACCGCATCCAGGACCCGCGCTCCGAGGTCAAGGAGGGCGAGGAGATCCTGGTCAAGGTGGTGTCGATCGACCCGTCCGGCAAGATCCGCCTCTCGCGCAAGGTGCTGCTGCCGGTGCCGGAGGGCTTCGTGCCGGAGCCGGAGGGCGACGGTGGCCCCGGCCGCGAGCGCAGCCACGGTGGCCACGGCGGCCGCGAGCACCGCGGCGGCGGCCACGGGCGCGGCGGCGGTCGCGACCGCGATCGCGGCCCGCGTCGCCACTGATCATGGCCCACCGGACCCGCCCGCCTGGCTGGTCCCGGTGAGAGTCCCGGCGTCCACCCGGCGGCCTGTCCTCGGAGCGTTGCTCCTGGGGCTGGCCGCCGTCGTCGTCGGGGGCGCGCCCGCAACATCGGAAACCGCGGCGGACGTGGCACGCGAACTGACGATCGCCGCGTCCGGAATCGAGCCGGCGGCGCTCAGGGTGCGGCGTGGGGACCTGCTGCGCCTGGATGTCGGTTCCGGAGACGGCGCCGAGCACTGCTTCGCCCTGGACGAACTGCGCATCGAACGGCGGGTGGTGCCCGGGCGCAAGACCCGCGTCGACCTGGTGCCCGCCCGGGCAGGGCGCTTTCCCTACTACTGCTGCCTTCACGCGACCGCCGCGGCGGGCCGCGAGCGCGGCGAGCTGCTCGTCTCCGACTAGCGTCCGCCCCTGCCGCCGGCCTCCGGAGGCAGACGCCGGGCGAGGGAGAGGGCTACGGCGGCGCCGGCTGCGAGCAGCAGCGAAGAGAGTTGTTCGCCGCCGACTCCGGCGTGTCCGACCATCGCGGCCACCAGGGCCGCCGCTGCCATCGGCTTCATCCGCGCCACCTCCACGCGGGCTCGTTTGCAGGCCGCGTGCCATCGCGACAGGGCGCGTCCGGGCCCGAAAAACCGGGCACTGGCGCCGGGCTGCGGCCGTGGCGGCGCGGTCGGAGTGGACTCGTCACCACGCCGGTGTGGCCCGAGGCCACACGCCTCCTAGGCCGCGGGGATGCGGATGCGGAAGGTCGTGCCGCGGCCCGGGGCGGTCGTGAAGTCGATCCGGCCGCGGTGCTGCTCCACGACCATCAGCACCGTCGACAGCCCGAGACCGGTGCCGTGGCCTTCCGCCTTGGTCGTGAAGAACGGCTCGAAGATGTTGGCCTGGATCGCCTCGGGGATGCCGCTGCCGGTGTCGGCGACCGCGATCTCGACCTCGTCGCCGACTCGGGACGTGCTCACCGTCAACGTGCCGCCGGGCGCCATCGCGTGGATCGCGTTGACGGCGAGGTTGATGATCGCCATTTCGAGCTGGTTGGCGGCGCCGCGAACCCGCGGCAGGTCGGGGGCGAGCTGCGTCTCCAGCTTCACGCCGCCCTTCAGCACCTGGTAGTGGCACAACTCCAGGCTGTGCTCGACGACCTCGTTGGGAGCGAACTCCTGGGGTTCCTCGTTCGCGGGCCGGCTGAACCCGAGCAGCGAGCGGGCGAGCCCCTTGATCCGCTCGGCGCCACGCCCGATCGACTTCAGCATCTCGGCCTGCGGTTCCGGCAGGCCCTGCGCCTGCAGCAGCTCGAGGTTCCCCATGATGTAGGTGAGCGGGGTGTTGAGTTCGTGGGCGATGCCCGCGGCCATCTGGCCGATCGTGGCCAGCTTCTCGGACTGCAGGAGCTGCTTCTGGGCCAGCCTCAGTTCCTCGATCGTGTGCTGCTCGCGCTCGAAGAGCTGGGCGTTCTCGATCGCCAGCGCCGCGTGGCGGGCCAGCGCCTCGGCCGCCCGCAGCGAGTCGGGCCGGAACGCCGCGGAGGTCTCGTGGTTGTCCACGTAGATGGCGCCCAGCGCCCGCGGGTAGCCGCCGTTGCCGTCGACCTCCGCGCGCGGCGAGCGCAGCGGGATGCAGACGATCGTGCGCAGGTCCATCAGGATCACGCTCTGCGCCGTGCCGATCGAGGGGTCGGCCACCGCGTTCCCGGTGGCCACCGTCTCGCCGCTCTCGATGGCGCGCTTGACCACCGACGTCGACAGCCCCTGGCCCTCGGGCGGGATCGCGCCGCCGTCGCGCCGCCGGCCCAGCCGCACGCACAGGCCGGCCACGGTGGGGAAGGCCGTCGGCTCGCCCTCGGCGTTCTCGGCCAGCAGCAGGAAGCCGCGCTCGGCGCGAGTGATGCGCATGACGGCGTCGAGGACCTGCTCCAGCACCTGCGAGAGCACCAGCGTCGAGTTGAGGGTCTGGACCAGCGACAGCAGCAGTTGCTGCTGCTCGATCCAGGGGAACTCGGCGATCTGGTCGGTCTGGGTGGTGTCCGAGCCCAGCGGCGAGAACTTGAGCGTGACATTGCCCATCTGGACCAGGGCGCCGGGCGCCAGCTCGATCTTCTGGACCTTGACCGCGTTCACGTAGACCCCGTGCAGGCTGCCCAGGTCCTCGATGCTGAAGACGCCGTTCTCCCACGCGATGCGGGCGTGGGCCTTGGAGATCGACGGCTCGACCAGCGACAGGTCGTTGGCGCGGGCGCGACCGATCGAGTAGTCGCGCGGCTTCAGGAAGTGGATGCGCTCGGCCAGGTTGCCGCGCACCACCTCGAGGATGGCGAC